>JAEUHG010000023.1 GCA_016795425.1 Verrucomicrobiales bacterium | reverse complement strand
GCACGGCCGGGACGGTCGCGACCACAACATGAGTTTCAATTCGCGCGCCTGATCATACCAGGTTCCACCCACCAGCAGGCCCGGCCCAGAAGGCGTCTGTACTGGAAGGAACTGACTGCGAAACATGTAGAGTTCATCCGGCCCCCCTTCCGGCAGCGACTCCCACCTTGTGCCGTTCCAACGGGACCAATGCCGGATCTGCAACGGGCTCGTCGTCAGCGTCGCATTCGCGAATCGGGAGAGATACAAGGCCGGACCGGTGCCATCGTCCCAGACCACCATGGGGTCATGCGCAAAAGTCGATGCCTGCAAGTATCCCGGCGGCGGCGGCAGGAGCGTCCATGCGTTGTCCTTCCATCGAGCCACCCCGTCGGGAAGCGGTGTTCCACCAGGTCCCGCAGCCCAGGCATAGACGAAGAGTTCCGGTTCCCCCGCGCCGTCGCTGACCGAGAAACTTCTCACATTCGGCGTGACCTGCAGGGGCTCGAAGATCTTGGCCCAATTGCCAACTGCGGAAATCTCCGTTCCATCCCACCGGGCCAGCCCGCCGTAGCGGACCTGGTGCGCATCCACTCCGCTCAACGACCCGGCGATCAGGAGGTAAGACGTGTCGCCATCGTGGAACGACGCCAACTCCCTCACGTCCGCCCGATAGGGAATCGCCGTCCATTGACGCCCATCCCAACGCGCCACGCTTCCACTGGGCTTCCCGTCCATCTGATCGAACGTCCCTCCCAGGTACAGTGCCGGCTGCGCGCCTTCCCGATGCACCGCGAGACTGGTCATCCGCGCCGTCGATCGCAACGCGACATCGACGAAGACATTGGTTCCGACCCTCGACCACTCCGTTCCCGACCAACGCGCAAGATTGGTCGTGGCGACGCCCCCGGCTCCATGAAAATCGCCCACCACATAAAGCGCCGGTCCTGAGCCGTCATTGAAGGCCTGCAGACTCCACGCCTGTTGTTTCACTCCGGTGTTGGGCCGACGCAACCCCACCCCCAACGGACGGAGTCGCCCTCCCTCCAGACGCGCGATTCCGTTTAACCGCACGCCATCGCCGGTCGCAAAATCTCCACCCACATAGATCGCCGGTCCGTGGCCGTCATCGAACTCGGCCAGCGCGAGAATCTCGCCGTCCACCGTCGCATCACCCGGCTGCCACCAGGTCCCGTCCCACCCGAGCAGCGGGCGGTCGTGCAATTCTCCCTGCTCATCGAAGGCGTGCAGGGACTCGCCGCCAAGCAAGAGGACACGGCTGGTGCCGCTGCCCGTCGGCACCATTGTTTCGATCGAGCCGGAAAGTCCGGTCGCATCATTGGTCGCGCCTCCCAACCGCTCCCAACCGCGAACCGACCATCGGGCCAGGTTGATGGGTCCGTTGAACGGCCGACTGACTCCGGCGAATCCCTCAAAACTGCCGCCCACCATCAGTACCGGTCCCTGCTCGTCCTGCCAGGGCACCAAGGTCGAGAGATGAGTCGAGCCCCGCAACTCTCCCCCGGCGGGCGCCGTCCACCCCCCATTCTTCCACCGCGCAAAATTCACCACCGCCGCGTCGCCCGCCCGATCGAACTGGCCACCCGCAAACAGCGCCGGACCGGTGCCGTCGTCAAAGACCGCAAGGGTCCGAACACCCGATGGGTTGGCAGTGGCCATCCGCAGGCCATCACCCATGCGCGTCCACCGCGTGCCGTCCCAGCGCGCAATGTTCACTGCGTCGACCTGTTGCCCACCCGAATCCACCATCTGAAACTCTCCACCGGCCACCAAGCGGGCACCCGTGCCTTCATCCAGAATGGCCAAGGCGTAGACCCGAACCAACGAACCGCCCGATGGGTTCAGGATGCCTTCGGCGAAACCTGTCCATTGACGACCATCCCAGCGGGCGATGTTGTTGATCCGCACGGCGTCGTTGATCGTGGCTCCGCCCGCAAAGGCTTGGTTTCCCGCGACGATCAAAGCCGGGCCGCGACCATCATCAAAAACGACCATGGCATAAATGCCGACGCCATTGCCGTGAAATGTCGACACCCCGCGCCACGAGGTTCCGTCCCACTTCGCCAAATGCCGCGCCGCCACGGTACCCACGTGACTGAAGGACCCGCCGGCATAGAGCGCGGGCCCGGATCCGTCGTCGAATACCGCCAGGGCCCGAACCTCGCCTGACACCTGATTGCTGGGATTGAACACCGTCAGAAAGGGTTGCCCCATGGCCTGCCATTCGAACCCGACACGCTTGAAGACCTGTGTCTTCGTCTCCCGATGGCTGCTGTCCAGCCAACTCCGACCCGCGGCGTAAACCGCGGGTCCGGTTCCGTCGTTCAGCGACGCCAGAACGCGGACCGACGCCAAACCCTCCTTGTAGTTCAGAATCGTTGGATCCCACTGCTGCGGGCAAACCTCCTCGAGAACCAGGGTTCCGAGATCCAACGGCTGATTCGCCACGCCCACCAAGTCTGCGGTCTGAGCCAGGTACTCGGACTCGCCCTGACGCAAATGCGCTTCGACGCGAAAGGGCTTGGGCGAAGCCAGCATGACGGGATTGAATCGAAACGCTCCGTTGACCGATTTGCCCAGTGTCTTCCAGGCACCTCGAAGTCGCAGCGTGACACCATCTGCCGGAGACCCGTCTGCGAACACCACGCGTCCCGTCAGGTCGATGATGGTCGGAACCGTGAACGACCATGCGCGATCTCCGGACAACCGGTTGCCTACGAAATCCGTCACGTTCGTGCCGAGCTCGACGCGCCAGTGCATGGAAGCCAAAGGCGCGGGCAGAGCATAAACCACCGCTCGTTCACGAGGCAGCGGCGTCACTCCGGTGGGCACCATCACCACGTCGTCGGACGTCCCCGGCGCTTCATCCGGACCATCCCCAACCAATCGCAGTTCCGTGAGCAGATTGGTCGGCCCGACCATTTCCGTGAACGCGATGCGAACGGTGTCCACACGGCCGGTCGGCCGCGTGCTGTCGGCGGGTTCCGTCGCGACGATCTGCGGCGCGACACGATCACTCACCGTAAAGGTCCAACGCCGCGCCGAGGTGATCGCATTGCCCGCCGCATCGGTGATCCCGGCGGACAATTCAACGCGGTAAAGCCCGTTCACCCACCCACCCACGGCCGGGAAGAACGTCAATCCCAACCCGTCATCGTCCAACGCCACGTTCCCCGCAATGATCTCGTCATCCGCCGAGTCGAACCGATTGTCTCGACCCGCCCGAACCACCCGCAGGCTATCGGCCAGCGCCGACACCGTGACGGGTTGGTCAAAGCGTACTCCAACCGGAAGTGAATTGCCCGCTACCGTCGACAGATCCTCCGGCGTCAAAGCGAAGATCCTGGGAGGCGTCCGATCGGGTGTGAGCGCCACCATAAACTCTTCGGACCATGTGGCATTCCCGGCACTGTCGATGGCCCGTCCGCGAACGCGGAAACTCGAGGCACTGGCGAGGCTGGGCGTGATGAACCGGTATTCGAACGGAAACGAGTCATCGGTCTGAACCCGTGCACCATCCAGGTAGAATTCCACTTCGCGCACCACGACGTCATCCGAAGTGTCGGCACCCAGCCAGGACGAGCGGCGCTCCTCGACGCTGCCGGGGTTGAGCGGAAAGCTGGCTGTGAGCCGAATCGCCGGCGGGTTGGTGCCGTGCTCCGCTTCCTGGAAGTTCACCACCTGAAATCCACCGGCCTCGTCCGCCACGTAGGCCAATCCACGCCGAATGACGAGTGCCGTCGCATTGCCAGGCGTCGGATAGGTGACCACCAGATTGGTCCCACGGCCATCCGGCCCCAGATCATACACCGAAACGTCATGAAGCGCGTTGCCGGTGCTGTTGGGTCCCACGGCGGCCAGAGCGATCCCGCTGCCGTTCGGCACGATCTGTTTCCAACCGCGCTGTGAAGTCAGGTTCGTGTCGAGAAGGTGCGCGCCTCGGGGCACGGAGATATCGAACGTATTGAATCCCGCCGTGTGCACCGCGTAGGCGCGATCCCCGCCGACAAACAGGCGCAGACGTCGGCCGCCGGCGCCCACGGCGCCCACCGACGGCAAGCTCGTCGCCACCCGCAGCTGCGGTTCCTCGATCGGAATCACCCGCAACGTGCCAATCGAAAGCATGTAAAGATTGTCGCCCAACACGGCGAGGTCCTGGATGGAGCCGAGACCAGACAACCGATCAAAGACACTGCCGGTGGCAACATCGATGGCATACAAGACCCCAGCAGTGCTTCCGACGTAAGCCCTCTCACCCGCCCCGACGACGGTGCTCAAACCCGGTCCCAACGGAACGTCGCGCACCACGCGAGCCGCGGAGGGCGTCGAAAGATCCAATACCCGCAGTGCCTGATTGCCTAGGAACAGCCCGGTGCGGTTGTCAGCAAAAGCCACCCCACGAATGTCCGGGGGCGCCACAATGCTGAGCACCACGGGCTGAAGGCTCTCCGACAGATCCACCACTCCTGCGCCAGAGCCGGTCACTGCCAGCAGCGCGAGCCGACCGGATGTCGCGATTTCTGCGACTGATCCCCGCGTCAGGGTCAGGGCTCCAACGACCCCGAACGTCGACGGCCGTCCGCTCAAGGGATCCTGCCCATTCCGCAGCTCGGTGCCGTCATCGGTTCCGTCGCCATCGGAATCACGCTGGGCCGAATCCGTCCCGAGGACCCTCTCGCCCACATCCTTCAATCCGTCACCATCCGCATCGCCCGAAGTATCCGCCGCCAGCCAAACCCTCGGCACTTCGAAGCTGTCCGCGATTGCCCCCGAGATGAAATCGGCGACACCGATCTGCTGGGTTTCCGCGTGGAACAGGTAAATGCGGTAGAGGTGATTGGGCTTCACCAGAATCGGCATCGGCAGTTGTCCGAAGTGACCCGCCCGCCCCCGTTGCACCACGACGCCCGAAACCAGATCCTCGACGGCGAAAATATAATGGCCCGCGCGGGAAACAAATCGCAGCCCGGGCTTGGGCTGAGGTGCGGTCCGCGCGATTGTCGCCAGCGCCGGACCCGGCGGCGGACAGGGCAGCGGCGCCGTGTTTGCCGCAAGAACCTCATCACCGGCCGTGGTTTGCACGAAGTGGCTGGCGGAAGTTGAATGAAACTTCACCGCTGCGGCCGCCGTGCCATTCTCGACCAAAAACGGCGCCGCTTGATCCGTTCGATACAACAGCACGCCATTCTGTACCGTCGGATTGACCTGTCCGTTGAAGGCGAAACCGAAAACGTCGCCGCAAGGGCTGAATCCCCACTGCCCTGAGACGACCGAGAACGTGTCGGAAACCACGAGTTGCGATTCCTCCAGGTTCACCAGATTCAAGGTGCCGGACCTCGCATTGACTCCGAACGCGTACATGAGTGTGCGGTCTCGGCAATCCGGACCAAAACCCCACGAACCCGCGCTGGCACCATCGATGGGCGGAAGGAAGGCCTGAAACTCGTCGCTCCACGCCACCTTCGGCGCCGTGTTGGGCTGCACCGAGGCCACTTCGACGGCTTCCAGCTGAATCCGGCCCGCGGCCGTGCTGTTGGCCATCAGAAACCAGATGCCGTGCGGACTGAAAACCTCCACCGGAAGCACGCCACGTGTCGTTCGCACCAGCGGATTTTGAGACGGCAGCACGTTGTCGAGATTGTGCAGCACGATCATGTGGTCGCCGGTCGGACTCAGAAACGAATACGCAAAGCCGCCACCGGCGGGCGCAAATCCCCAGGTGGCCACCGCCGACGGGATGTTGACCTGCAACAGGACCACGCCGGTGATCGCGTTCTCCACCACCAGATCGATCCCCCGCCCGGTCGGCCCGCCCCCCGAGGTCTTCAGCTTGAACCGGCCATCTGCCGATAATCCCACCTTCGGATCAGCGGTGGTGACCACACCGCGCACCACCACTTTGGGCCCGACAAAATCCCCGGTCTCCGTGCACCCGCAGTCCGCCTGACTGGTGCAAGGCGGCGGGGGCGGTTCGGCTGACGGATTCGGACCTCCCAGGATATCCTCGTCCGGCGGTTTGGTTTCAGGCTCCGGTTCCGTCTCGAGATCCGGATCTGTGGGGTTCACCTCCTCGGGATTATCCCCACCTCCACCCCCGTCTCCCGAAGCGATCGGAACCGGCGCGTGCCACCCGGGTTGCCGAATGCCGTAGCCCGGATCGGTCTCCAGAAATTTGCCGTCGGCCGACACGGTCATCGGTCCCGCGATCTCCCAGCGGCCCGTGTCGTGGTTGAAACTCATCAACGCTGTCTTCTCGCCCGGCGCCAGTGTCTCGCCCGTTTTTGCATCGGGCAGATTCGGAAATCGCACCGGCACCGGTCGGTCGAAATTCTGTGGCCCGTCGGTTTGAACCGTGATCACGAACGGCATCTGCAGCCCTGGTGGAAGCGGTTCCGGCAACCGATCGGGAGGCACCAGGGCGAGTCCCACTCGGCCGCCCCGTACACCGCTGTCCGCGAACAGGGAATTGGCAGGAACCACCACCTGCACGCCCTCGAGCGCCGGATTGGCCGCCACTGCGGCGGGCGCAAACTTCACCGGGGTATCCGCCGTGGCACTCACGGCCGTCAAGGCGCCCCCGGGAATCAGCGGCAGATAAATCACACCGTTGCCGCCGGCCAGGTTGGTCTCGGATCCGGGTATCGCCTCCCAAGCCTTCCCCACCACGGGATAATAGCTGCCCCCCGGCCACTGACTGCCCACCGCCGTCCGGCCGTCGATATGCACGAAAAACCTCCCCGCCGGACTCGGCTGCAGGGTGAAGGTGCCATCAGCCGCTGTGGTCGTGCGCAGCGTCTGTTCCGCGCCATCCACGGTGACCGTCACGCCTTGCAGCGGTTGGTCGCTGCCATCGCGCCCCCGTTCGCTCGCCAGCACCCGGCCGATCACCGCGGTTCGTCCGACCGGCGCAATGCCCAATGTTCGAAATCGCAGCCTCGCCACCCCGCCGGATTGTCCATCTTTGTCACCGTCAAGGTCCCGCTGTTCAAGGTCGGGTAGCCCGGTGCCTTGGAGGGTCACCTCGACGGCCGCCCCAGCGGGCAGGTCTTCCAAGTAAAAAAGCGTCGCCTTGCGATGGTCACTCGACAGCTCGCCGCGCGTCAGCAGCCGGCGTCCCGCCGATTCCGCATAGAAGTTGGTTCCCTGGAGAACGGCATTCGTGGCCAGGGCTCGCGAGAAATAGAAGACCGTCTCCCGGGTCACCGCGATGCCCTCTTCTCCCGCAAACGGCGACGTCGCGGCCACGATGGTCAACGGTGATCCCACGAGATCAGCCACCGCCGGATCCGTCCCTCCGCGGAACTCCGCCAGGTTTGACAGCCCGTCATGGTCCGGATCCTGCCCCGCATCCAAAGCGTCCAACGGATCCAGGACCGCCGAATGGCGCAACTCGAAGACGTCGTCCATTCCGTCGCCATCCGCATCAAGGGGCTGACTCAATGGCAGGCGCTCGACCCGAAAAAACGAGGCTCTGGCGGCAGGGTCCACCGCGACGTCGAGGCTCGCACCCAGTGTCGCCGCAATGATGGTCCGAATTCTGGACGGATCCTCGCCTTGGGCCAAACGGTGATACGAGCCGGCCTCGCCCGACCACCGCAACTGGACCCGTTGATCCGGAGTTACGGTGCCAATTTCGACGCGCAAGGATTGGGCCAATCCCGGATTCGTCGTTCCACCCCCACCCCACGCCGCGACCAGGGCTACCAGACGGAAGCACCCCCACACAACCACGCCTTGTTTCATTGGCTTCGAATGGGCCTTCGGCGACATGCCGGGAGCCCATTAAGTCCAAGCAACGAAAGGCTTCCGGTGTTACGGATTTTCCGGTGCACCCATGGCAACAGCGTGCAGAACGCGCGATCGGTCTCGGGGTCGGTATCGGAATCGGTATCGATCCTTTGCCGCGGCTCGTGAGGCTGATACCGACTCCGATACCGACCCCGAGACCGATCGCCCTTCCAGAACGCCGGTGTCTTCCGTGCGCCAACAAGTCGGAGATTCGCGCCGCCGTCAGTAGTAGTAGGAGGTATTTCCTCCCGGGCCGCCGACCGCCCGCTTGCGAATCTGGGCCTTGGGTCGGACGACGACGCTGCCATCGGCCTGCCCGACCGGTTGATCCGGGGTGAGCGAGAATTCAAGGAAGTGTTTGCTCACCGAGCCGGCATCAAATTTTCCGAGGTGTCCCACGTCCCAGATTTTTGTGCCGGGCGTGTCGCTGACCCGGTGAGTGATGAACGCACGCGTGGCGTCGCATTCGGAGGTGTTCTTCGGCCACTCGGGTTCGAGGTCGAGGGCCTTGGGATCGGTGCTGCCGCTGCGCGACTGGTATTTCATGCCCGGGAAGTTCGCGAGCCACATGTAGGGCGTGTAGACATTCGCGGCGGTGGTATCCCACCCACCATAGTCCTTCGTGGATTTATCGGCGAAATTGGCGGGACTCGCATAATTGAGCCAGAGGCGACCGAAGGATTTGGCGGTGACCGGACAGATGAAAATCCAGGAATTGGGAACGTAGGTGCGACGCATGCTATCGACGATGCTGTCCTTGCGTCCCCCCAACCGATGATAGTCCGGACTTCCATCGTCGTGTTGCTGGAATTTCCCGGCGAAATCGTCGGCGTAGAGGATCTGGGAGAGGTACTGCTGACGGATGTTGTTGAGACATGCGGTCCGGCTTCCCTTGTATTTCGCCTTGGCGAGCGCCGGCAGGAGCACACTGGCAAGAATTGCGATGATGGCGATGACCACCAGCAATTCGATAAGGGTGAAACCGCGCCGGGAAGGTGGCGCGCCAGCAGCCTGGAAAACGGCAGGTCGGAGCTTCATCGGATTTTAGTTGGTAGTTCGGGAGGGGCATGAGGTCCAGCCTGGAATCGCGGAATGCTTGGGCGCGGACGCATTTCCGAATGGTTGTTGATCGGTTGCTTTCGGATTCGGGGTCGCTATCGGTGTCGGCATTGAGATGTTTCTTGGTCCAAGTTGCGCCCGAGCGTCGCCCGCTTTGCGATTCCCTCATTGCCAAATTCATCTCATCGTTCGGCCGTGAACCCTACCCGGCGTTCGTTTCTCGGATCTGCCGCGCTGGTCGCGACCAGTCTGGCTCTTCCGCCCTCTCACACCCCGGCCACGGCGGCGACGCCCGCCAAAAAAGCCCGCATCAAGTTCGGTATCTCCACCTACTCCTACTGGCACTTCCGCACCCAGAAAGTGCCGGTCGAAACCGTCATCGAACGCGCCGCCGCCCTGGGCGCCGAAGGCGTGGATATCCTGCACCGGCAAATGGACATTCCGGAGAAGGAACCCCTGACCTCCGACCATCGCGCCTACCTCCAACGCCTCAAGCGCCACGCGTTCCGCCACGGCATCGATCTCATCTGCCTCTCGATTCATCAGGATTTCGTCGATCCCAAACCCGAGGTTCTCGCGCAACACGTCGAACACACCAAGAAGTGCATCGAGATCGCCTACGAACTCGGCGTCCCCTGCATCCGACTGAACTCTGGCAGGTGGAACACCATCCCGGACTTCGATGAACTGATGAAAGCCCGGGGTATCGAGCCCATTCTGCCCGGACACACCGAGGACGACGGATTCCGCTGGTGCATCGAGAGCATCGAGCAATGCCTGCCCAAGGCGGAACAATGCGGCGTGCTGCTGGCGCTGGAGAACCATTGGGGCCTCACCAACACGCCCAAGGGGATGCTTCGCATCCTCGATGCCATCCGATCACCATGGCTGGGCGCACTCATGGACACCGGCAATTTCCTCGAGGAACCCTACGAAAAACTCGAAGCCATTGCGTCCAAGACCATCTTTGTTCAAGCCAAGACCTATCCGGGGGGCGGCGAATGGTACACGCTGAAACTCGATTACAGGCGCATTGCCCGCATCCTCGAAGAGGCGGGGTATACCGGCTATGTTTCCCTTGAAATGGAGGGCAAGGCGGACCCCGAACTCGCGGTACCGCAGAGTTTGGCCATGCTGCGCAAGGCGTTTGCCTGACCCCACTACCCTCTCAGCCGGCAGGCACCCCCGGCGGTGGGTTCAGAACAGGGTTCCCACCACGGTGCCGATGACCGAGATCGGCCCGGTATCCTCCAGGCCGTCGGTGGCTTTCTCCACCTTCTGTAGCGTGCCCTTGACGTTCTTGAAGAACGTCTCGTCGTTCACGACCTTGCCAGCCAGTCCCTGCCCTTGGTTGATCTTCTGCAGGATCTCCCGGAGATTGGACATGGCGGCCTTGGTTTCCTGGTAGAGCGCCTCGTCCCGCGTCAGCTTGCCCAGGGTTCCTTCTCCGGCGCTGATGCTCGCCACGATTTTCCGCGCCTCACCGACCGCGGCACTGCCGTCCTCGACCATCCCCTGAATCTTGGTGGCGGTCTCACTCATGTTGGTGATGGTCTGCAGGGCCGAAGTGTAGAGCGCCTCGTCACTGATGAGCTTGCCCACCGTCCCTTTGCCGTCGGCGATCTGTTTGCTGACCACTTGGAGATTGCCGAGAATGGCGGTGAGTCGAGGGCCGTTGTCCTTGAGGAAGTCCGTGAAGGGCCCGAGGAGGTTCTGGAAATTATCGCCACCGAAGATGTTGGTGATATTGCCGACGTTGCTCGCCGCCGAATCCAGCTTGGCCATGATATCGCCCAAATCGGGAAGCGTCGTCGCCTCCAGTTCCGTGCCTTCCGTCACCACGGGAGCGCTCGCCGATCCGAAGGACAACGCCACATAGTTCTGCCCCATCAGGCCGGCGAACCGGATGGTCGCCTTGCTGTCGGTCCGAACGGTCGCCTCCGGCCGGATTCGCAAAGTGACGGCGATCTTGTTGCCCTCGATGGCCACCCGGCGAACGTCGCCGATGGCGACGCCCGCCAGTTTCACCGGGGCGCCCACCTGCAGTTCGTTCACCGAATCGAACCGGGCGATGACATTCACGCCCTTGCGAAAGAAATCCAGGCCGCCGGCGAGTTCGAGAAGCACCAACGCCGCGAGCACCGTCACGGCGAAGAACATCCCCAGGCGGGTTTCCAATGAGTTTTTCATGAGAGCTCTTCCAGGTACTTGTTGGCGTCGAAATCTACGGTCAGAAAACTGCGGATCATCGGATCGTCACTCGCCCTCAATTCCTCCGGCGACCCCACCTTTCGGACCTGGCCTTCCGCCATGAAGGCGATGCGGTGGCCGATGCCGAAGGCCAGATCACGGTCATGGGTGACGACGATCGAGGTGACCTTCAGCCTCTGGTTCAGCGCCAGAATCTCCCGGCCAATGGTCACCGACCGGAGCGGGTCCAATTCGCTCGTCGGCTCATCGTAAAGAATCAGCTGAGGTTCCATCACCAGGGCCCGGGCGATGGCGGCGCGCTTCTTCATGCCACCCGACAACTCGGCCGGCAATTTCTCCCCCGCCCCGTCCAACCCCACCAGTTTCAGCTTCTCGGCCACGATCCGAGCGATCGTCTCCGGGGGCTGGCTCCGATGTTCGGAAAGGTATAGCCCCACGTTTTCGGCGACCGTCAGGGAATTCAGCAGGGCCGCCGACTGGAACACCATGGCCATGCGCACGCGTTCCCGAGCCGCTGCATCATGCACGGAATGGCCGTCGACCAGCACATCCCCGCGGTCGGGACGGTCCAGGCCGATGATTTGCCGCATCAGCACGGTCTTGCCGCTGCCGCTGGGCCCCATCAACACGAAGACTTCGCCCGCACGCACCGAAAGATCGATGCCGCGCAGAACCTCGACGCCTTTCAGGGTCTTGCGCAGCCCCTGAACGTCGACTCGCACTCCGTGTAGTCGGTCATTCATTGGTCATTCATCGGTCAAACAGGAGCAGGAACCGGGTCAGGCCGTAGTCAAGGATGAGAATCAGCACAATGGAGTTCACCACTGCCTTGGTCACCGATCGCCCGATACCACGCGGACCCCCGATCGTTTGCAGTCCCTGGTGGCAGGACACCAAGCCCACCACGATCGCGAAAGCCACGCTCTTGATGAGCCCCTTGGCAACGTCGAATCCTTCCACCGACATCCGCAGGTTGTTGAAGTAGTCCGCCGCGGTGATCCCGATGTCCTGGTTCGTGACCGCCACCAGCACTCCCCCTGTCCAGCCAACCACCATGGAGAAAACCACCAGGGTTGGCAGTCCGAGCGTGATCGCCACCACCCTGGGCAGAACCAGGTAATGGACCGGATTGATGCTCATCGTCCGCAGGGCGTCGATCTCCTGGTAGACGCGCATGGAACCGATTTCGGCGGCCATGGCGGAGCCGATACGGCCGGCGATCAGAATGGACATCATCACCGGCGCCAGTTCCTCGGCCATGGACAATCCGACCAATCCGCCCAGCAACCCGGAAATGCCGCGTTCGGCGAGACGCGGCCCGCTTTGCAGCGCCAGCACGCCCCCGATGAAGAGCGAGAGCAGGCACGCCATGAAGAGGCTGGCGTTGCCGATCTCAAACAACTGATCGGCCACCTTCCGGCGCTGGCGCCAGGCGTGGGGCAGCGACGTCAACGTCGTCCATCCCAACAACACGATTTCACCGATGCTCTGGAACATGACTTGCAGCCTGGGCCGGATGTTCGGTCTTCGCCCGTCCGCCCTCGAGGCGGGGTCCTAGGAAGAACCATCTCCACCGGCGCCCGGCGGAGGTCTTCTCATACTGGACCAGACCAAAAAGGAGCGAGGACTTTGTCGACTCGGGCGTTTTGTCCCGGCGGTATAGATTCCACAGCAGCGACTGACTGCGAGCGTCAGACGTACCGCTGCGTTCGTCGCGCCAAATCGACCAAAGGGGCGACCAGTTCCGTTCGATACCCAATCCCCTGCGAAACGGTTCGACCACCGAAAGAACCTGCAATCGGCGGTTGCCATCGGGATCCCGGGTCCAGGAGAACAACGGCCAGGAATCGATCCGTCGCGCCGTTTTCCCCGTCGCCTTGTTCAATTCCTTAAGGTCGGCGTAAAACACAATGCCCAGCTGCCATCGGTCGCGATCGAAATTCTCGGTCATTTGATGGCGCCGGCGGTAGATCGGCCAAAGATAGGTCTGCGCCTCCAACGTCTTGGTGTGCCCGACGCTGAAGAGGGGGATCACACGGTTCAGGGTCTTGCCTTCGCCACGCGCGAATCCCACCAGTGGCCAAGGGGTGTTCCATTGCTTGAACTGCTCCTCGTGATTGTCGGTCCACGAGAAGAACGGCCACATCACCGAGGTGTGGTCCCGCTTGGGGGTGCGCTCGAGATAGAAAAGCGGCAGGACGGCGTCGACACTTCCCGCGTTGGTGGTGCCCAGGTCGAGACGATTGCGGAAATACATGGGCCAGAGCGCAAAGGTCTTGTCGTGGCCGGGAACGATCTCCAGGTCGTCCGCGATATTGGTGCGGGTCGAGGGTTCAAGATGCTCGTGCCCGACCAGCGGCCAGAACTGCCAGCCGTTCAAACCCGGACCGTCTCGGAAATGGATGAACGGAAAGGCGATGTTGCGCGTCGTCATCGTGCCCTTCCGCGTCTTCAGCCAGGCCGGGAACAGGACGAACTCGACCTCGTCCCGAAACAACCGACCCTGCAGCTTCCCGTAAATCGGCATCAACCCCCAGTAGTCATTCGCCGGATTGGGAGAATCCTGATAAAAGAAGAACGGGAACACGTTGAACCGCCGGATCAGACCGTCCTCGATCCGTTCCTGGTTGGAACGGTTGAGCAACTGCCCCACCTGCCAACGCCGATCCTCTCCATACCGCCGGTAGCTGAACAGCGGTGGAATAATGAACATCTGGCTCCGTTCACCGTCGTCGGAAATGGCCGAGGAAATGAAGGGAGGAACCGCCCATAGCGTCTCGTTCTCCCGATCCTGGCGATAGTAGAACGGCCCCGCGGCCTCCACTCCTTCACCCGGTTCCAGGGTGAGTGGAAACGTCTGGATCAGCGGTCCCAGGGATACCCAGGGCTCCGATTCCTCCGACCGAACGGTTCTTCCCAAAACCAAACCCGCCAACAGCCAAAGCACGAATCGTCCCCAACCCCGGACGCTTGGGCGCCGAGTCGAGCAAGTTGCGGGAACGTCTGTCATCGAAAGCGCGGAGTTATACGAGGCAGGACGGCGCTCCCCAAGCGCGAAGTGTGGTCTTTCCAGAGGCCAAAATCCCGGAGCACCATCCTCCCATGCGCCACGCGCCGATCGATCCCCAACTGTTCGTCCGCAACCGCCGCCGGTTGATGCGCTTGCTGCCGCCCGGCTCCCTCGCCGTCGTCAACGCCAACGACATCCTTCCCGCCAACGCCGACGGCACCCTTCGCATCGTTCCCAATAGCGATTTGTTCTACCTGACCGGCGTCGAACAGGAGGAATCCATCCTCCTCTTGTTTCCTGACGCCGATGACGAACGCCAGCGGGAGATCCTTTTTCTCAGGGAAACCAGCGACCTCATCGCCACCTGGGAAGGCAAGAAGCTGACGCGCGAGTCCGCCCGCGAAGTCACCGGCATTCGCAATGTCCAATGGGTCTCGGAATTCCCCAAGATCTTCCACCGCCTCATGTGCGAGGCCGAGCACGTCTGGCTCAACAGCAACGAGCACAAACGCGCCGAGATCGTCGTGGAAACGCGCGAAGCCCGCTTCGTCCGCAAAGTCCGCGAACAGTATCCGCTGCATCATTACCATCGCCTCGCCCGGCTGATGCACCGCCTCCGGGCGGTCAAGGACCCGGTCGAGACGACCCTCATCCGTCAGGCCTGCGCCATCACCAAGGCCGGCTTCGACCGCGTTTGCCGGTTCGTGAAACCCGGCGTCACGGAGTACGAAGTCGAAGCGGAGTTCTCCCATGAATTCCTCCGTCGTCGCGGGACCTTCGCCTACCATCCCATCATCGCCTCCGGCGCCAATGCCTGTGTCCTCCATTATGTGGATAATGACCAATCCTGCCAGGATGGCGACCTGCTGCTTCTGGATGTCGCGGCCAGTTACGCAAACTACAATTCGGACCTGACCCGCACCATTCCGGTCAACGGCCGATTCACCAAGCGCCAGCGCGCCGTTTATGAGGCCGTGCTTCGCGTGTTTCGCTCCTCTGTCGCCGGGCTCCGACCCGGAGTCAAAATCAAGCACTGGCAGGAGGCCGCCGAGGAGGCGATGGCGAAGGAATGCGTTGATCTGGGCCTGCTCTCCATGAGGGACCTCCAGGAGAAGCCTGAAGATCCGATGAAACGCCCCGTCAAACGCTACTTCATGCACGGCCTGGGTCATCCGATCGGTTTGGACGTGCACGACGTCGGGCTCACGACCGAACCGATCGCCGCCGGTTGGGTCATGACGGTCGAACCCGGTCTTTACCTCAACGCCGAAGGTCTCGGCGTGCGGCTCGAGAATGACATCCTGGTCACTGAAAACGGGCCCGTCGATCTGATGTCGGATATCGCCATCGATCCTGGAGACATCGAGGCCCTCATGGCGGCGCGCTAATCCATCCTCCGGCCCGCGATTCGATCCCGAGCAGCGTCCGTTTTCACCGAACCCGAAACTGCGAAATCGTCACCCATCGCTCGATCGCGGTCGGTCCCTGGTAGGCTTGCAGACTGATCTTTGGCGACCCCAGCACGGGCAGATCACAACTCCCAGCCTCCTTCCAATCCGCCATCGCCGGAGTCCGAAACGCCCCGCGTATCTGGTTGCCGCTCACCTGAAAACGGACGTCCACCACCGGAGAATCAAGGGGAATGATGGCGATGGTCCGTGTGCGATCCCCTTCCTCCCGCCCCATGACGATGGACAGTTTTCCATCCACCAGCTCCTGCCCGATCTTAACTTGGTGACTGTCGGCATAGTACCAAACCAAATCCACCTGCTCGTACTGCTCGGTCGGCCGATTCTCGAATCGCACGGAGACCTCGACCGGCCGGAGCGACGGGTCGGGGGCGGGCCGAACGAACGTATTCCGCGCGTTGTTGGCCGGGCCCCACATGTTTCCCGCCACGATGCGAATCTGCAGACCTTCCCTCGTGGTTCGCCACTGCGAGGCATCTTCCCGGAGAATGGTCCAACCACGACCCAAGGATCCGCGAAAGTCGTCGCTGAAACGGGAGGATGTCGCGCACCCCATCGAGACGCCGCAAGCCGCCAGCGCGCTAACCCAGGCTTTTGGATTCATCAATCCGACGCTCGCCGAATCCCGCGGGCGCCCGCAAGCGTCCCGTGGCAACGCCACCTCCTCGGACCGGCTTCCGTCACGCCCCACACCTACGCGTGGGCGTGGTGATCTGCCCCATGATGCCCCCCGCCATGTCCATGGGCATGCTGATGTTCCAAATGTTCCTGGTCCGCCTTGGCTTGGGCGCGCAGGACCTCATCCGGGTTCTCGTCCTTGATCGAACCCAGCCACCACTTCAGCCAGAAAAAGAACGCTGTCGGGAGGCTGGACGCGAAAATGCAAATGATCAGCATGTCGACGCTTGGGGCGTGAATCGCTGCGAGCAGGGGTGGCAAAACCGTCGTCATAGGAACGTTCCGGCCCTTCATGCACGGAGCCGCCCCGGACCGCAAGCCTGCATCCGCGGACGGGAGCCGGTCTCATTCAAGCGCCCGATAGGACTGCCCCTCCATGGTCGCAGTCTGCCGGAGGGCTGATGGGCGGCGGCGTCCCAAGCGCGACCGCGCAGGAGGATGCCCGCTCGCTGCGGGAGGTTTCACTCCCGAGTGTCCGTCGAAGAATGCCGATTTGCCCGGCACAGAAAAAGGCGCCTGGGCGGTTTCCCACCCAGGCGCCGTGATTCACTTTCAACAGAGGCGCAGACGGATTACTCCGCCGAGTTCACGACCCGAATACGGTAGTATCTCTGGGCCTGCAGTCCGGCTTCCGGATCCACGAGGTCGAGCGTCGCGCTCGTGGGAGTCCGCGTCTCCAGCACACGCCAGGTCGTCAAGTCCGGCGATGCCTCCAATACATACCTGACCCCAACGGTCGCCTCGATGGTCAGGGTGGCCGCTCGGCCGTCATGCCGCACCGCAGAGATGCGAGGCAATGCCGCACCGGAAACCCCCGCCAAGGCGACCGAGCGCCCGTCGGCATCCCCATTCACCAAACCGGCGAGGGCCGGCGCCGGCGTCGCGAGGCGGATAGCATCGGCAATGACATAGCCATCGGTGCCAGTGGTGCGGATTCGAACGCGACCCGCGGTCCCCACATTGAAGGTGTAGACTCCCAGCGACACCCATTGGGACCCGTTGATCCTTTGATTGACGACTCGGGTCGTGGTCCCACCGGCATGGATGATGTCGACGGGGAGGTTACTCGCGCGATTCGCCCCGGCAGTGTACCAGATGAACGCCTCGTAGGCGCCGGTGGTGGCCACCGTGGGAATGAAGGTGGCGGTCTTCGCGCCCTTGCCCGTGTTGCCATCGTGGAGGTAATCGGTACCCCAGAAGCCCGCGGCGGTGGCAGAAGCGGTCCAGGCACCCACCAGTTCCACTCGGCTGGGTCCGTCAGTATTGTCGACGGTGAGGAATGCCGGCGGGCTGACCGCCACCAGGCGGACCGCGTCGGCGATGACGTACCCATCGGTGGCGGTAGTGCGAATGCGAATACGTCCCGCCGTGCCGCTGTTGAAGGTATAGATTCCGAGCGAGACCCATTGGGAGCCGTTAATCCGCTCGTTCACGGTCCGAGTGGTCGTCCCGCCCGCATGGATAACGTCGACGGGCAGGTTGCTCGCCCGATTGGCGCCAGCCGTATACCAGATGAACGCCTCGTACGTGCCGGTGGTTCCCACCGTGGGAATGAAGGTCACGGTCTTGGTCCCCTTCCCCGTATTAACATCATGCAGATAATCGGTACCCCAGTATCCCGGGCTGGTCGTCGATGCCGACCACGCACCCACGATTTCGACCCGCGACGGACCATCCGTGTTGTCGACGGTCAGGAACGAAGCTCCGTCGTCGTCGGCAATATTCACGGTGGCATTGGCCGGACTTCCCACGGTGTACCCTGGACCAGCGACGACGGTGAGGTCGACGGACTCCGTCAACTCCACCGTGGCGTCGTTGATCGGAATCACCCCCAGGTTGGTAATCGAAAAGCCCGCGGCGAAGGTAATCGAAGTTCCGATGCCTCCGTAGTCCACGGCGCTGGTTGCGGTACCGCCCACCGTGAAATTGACCGTCAGCGGGCTGGCCGTCGATCCGGTGCGGGTGAACGTGAACATTCCGTTGTTGCTTGGTTCCCCGGCATCGGCATCCGAAGCCACGACCGTCACGACGGGACTCACGGCCGGGGCCACCAACCGAATGGCGTCGGCGATGACAAAGCCATCGGTGCCGGTGGTCCGAATTCTCACCCGCCCCGCCGTTCCGACGTTGAAGTTAAAGGTACCCAGTGAAAACCAGGCGCTACCGCCCAGTCGCTGGTTGAGAACCACCGTAGTCGTACCCGCCGCATGGATCACGTCCACCGGCACGTTGCTCGCCCGATTGGCTCCGGCAGTATACCAAATGAATACTTCGTAATTCCCGGCCGTTCCAACCGTCGGGATCAATGTCACGGTCTTGGTCCCCTTGCCGACGTTGCCATCATGGAGATAGTCGGTCGCCCAGTACCCCGGCGCAGCCGAGGAGGTTGACCAACTTCCGACTACTTCCACCCGGCTGGGCCCGTCGGCGTTGTCGACTGTAAGAAACTCGGACGCCGGTTCGTTATCGGCGATGTTGACCGTATCGCTGGACGGGCTGCCGACCACGTAACCGGTTCCTCCAGCCAGAGAAAGGATCACGGTCTCCGTGGCCTCCGGTGAAGCGTCATCGATAGGAGTCACGACGTTGGTGACGGAAGCCGAACCAGCCGGGATCACCACACTCGTGCCCAGCGAGGTATAGTCACTGCCGCTGGTCGCGGTTCCGCCGACGGTGTAATTCACGGTCAAACCACTCGTCGTCGGGCCGGTGCGCGTAATCACAAAACGCCCCGTGTCCGACGGTTCCGCGGCGGCATTGTCAGTGGCCACGACGGTCACTACCGCCGGATCATTGTCGGCCAGGTTGACGGTCGCGTTGGAGGGCGATCCGACCGTGTAGGCCGCATTGGCAGCGATGGTTACAATGACGGTCTCCGTCGATTCTACCAGGACATCATCGATAGGGGACACCGTATTGGTCGCAGCGGTGGATCCCGCGGGTATGACGATGCTGGTTCCCAGCGACGTGTAATCACTCCCACTCGTCGCCGTGCCGCCCACGGTGAAGTTCACCGTCAGACTTCCGGTCGTCGGGCCCGTGCGTATGAATATGAAGCGACCCGTGTCGGAAGGCTCTGAGGCCGAGTTGTCGACCGCCACCACCGTTACCGACGGCAGATCATTGTCAGCCAGGTTCACGGTGGCACTGGAGGGCGATCCGATGGTGTACGCCGCGTTGGCAGAGAGGGTGAGAATCACCGTTTCGGTTGGTTCCACCGAGGCATCATCGATGGGTGTCACGGTATTCGTCACCGAGGAGGATCCAGCCGGTATGATGATGCTGGTTCCCAACGCCGTGTAATCACTTCCGCTCGTCGCGGTGCCACCGACGGTGAAGTTCACCGTCAAACTGGCAGCCGTCGACAGGGTGCGGGTGAACACAAAGCGACCCGTGTCCGAAGGTTCGGCGGCGGCATTATCAACGGCCACCACCGTAACGGTCGGAATGCCGATGGAATCCAAGGCGGCGCGGGCATTGATCCGGCCGTACCCATACTCGTTGTTGAATCCGGCGACGTACGGCACCGGTCCGATCTTGTCGGCGGTGTTGCGCATGGCGTCACGCACCTGGGTGGCCGTGAGGTTGGGATTCACCGAGAGAAGCAGCGCGCCGACACCCGCGGCGAGCGGGGTCGCGGAAGAGGTGCCGCCAAAACCCGGCGTAAAATCCGACGTGCTGTAACCGACGGCACCCGTCGGATCCAGTGTGGTGATGTCGTTCCATCCGCCGTTGCTCGGAGCCACGAAATCCGTTTCGGGTCCGTATTCGCTATAGTCGGAGCGTCGGTCCGAATCCGTCGAAGCCCCGACCGAGATCGCGCTGGGATGGTTGGCCGGATAGGATACCGGCGTGAAGGCGGTGTAGACCCCGCTGATCAACCCGTAATTCCCAATAAAAGTTCCCACCGAATTGTAAACGCGAAGAATGAGTCCATCGAAACCACCCTCTGCGGAAATGTAGAGCTGGACCGTAAGAAGCTCGTCGCCGGCAAGGGCAATGTTGGGGGTTCGAAGTTCGCACCAACCGTTGTTGGCTGTGGCTCCCGACCGCGGCGACTGGGTGCCGCCGGTGCCGCCGAAGGTCTGCGCCCCGGTCAGCGCCCAATTCGCCCCACCGCTCGTGCTCAGCGACCAACCCGCAGGCGGAAAGGCCCCTTCGAAGTCCTGGCGACCATTCAGACCCAAAGGCGTCGCCACGTGCGTGTATTCGTCGGAATCCAGAAGCACGACGTTGTCGATCTTGATCAGGTCCTCGCCGTCCGCGATCGAGATGTCCTTCTCGTACCGGAACCCGAAGGAAAAAGTGCCGGCGCCAAGATCAGGCCCGACGTTGAAGAACGCCCGCCCCCAGATAGAGGCTGAATTGCCGTTGGCGAAGAATACCGGGCAGCCCTTGCCGCCGCGCCCGTTGGTCACCGCATCGGTGATCGCCGCATCGATGAAGGCGCTCGGAGAACCACCGCCCCAGCTGTTACTGAGAACATCCGCGTAATCCGCCGCGTAGCTGATCGCCGCGCCGATATTGGCATCCGACGTCGCAAAGCCATTGTCGGCGAAAATCTTCACCGGGAAAATCTTGCAGTTGGCGGCGATTCCTGTGCTGCGGTAGCTGTTGTTGATTTTCGCTGCCGCCACCCCGGAGCAGGCCGTGCCGTGTCCATTGCCACCCACGGGATTCGGATTGTTGTCACCATTCGCGAAATCCCAGCCACGATAGTCGTCAATCCGGCCATTGCCGTCGTCATCGATGCCGTTCGTTTCCTTGCCGCCGCCGGTCTCACCCGGGTTGTTGTAGATCGTGAGATCAGGGTGTGTGGTGTCGACACCATCGTCGACAATCGCAATCACGATCGTGCTGGCGCCCTGCGAAACGTCCCACGCCTCCACCGCGTCCACGTCCGCATCCGCCACACCTCCCTGTTGGCCAGTGTTGTGCAAGTGCTGTTGCTGCGGAAACAGCGGGTCATTTGGCACGAAGTACTTCTTTGCCTCGCGAATGAAATTCGGTGACGCGAACAAGACCTTGGCGTGGCCGAATAGACGGTCCGCCAGCGCCAGCGAACTCTGGCTCAATACCAACTGGCGAAAGAGGTAACTGTTCAATCGCGGCGAACCCACCCGCTCCACGAAGACCAGTCCCGCCGCCTTAAGGTCGGCTTCCACCTCGGCCAACGTGGCCCCGGCTTTCAGGCCGACGATCACTTCGCCGCTCGGGATCATCCGAACGCGCGATTCCGGATCCACATAGACCGGTTGAACCGCCAGCACCCCGTTCACCCCCGCCAACACCGTGGCGTTGGGCTCCCGTCCAGGTACCGTCGACTGCACAACCGCGATTCGGCGTCCGCCGCTCAAGTTCGAATACTCGCGGTCCGACAGACTCTTCAATCCACCCGTCGCCACCACCGACGCCACCGTCCTGGAAAAATCCGTATCCGGCCCCACGATCAGCGCCGCTTCCTGTGTCGCGCGCAACAGTCGGATCGACTCTCCCGCATTCCGCCGGTAGCTGTCTCCCACATCCGCCGTCACGGTCACCTCGGATTGGGTGCCGCCAAGATTGGCTCGAGGAGCCCCGAAATCGCCCCGCAAGAGTCCGCTGTCCGGTGTCTTGTTTCCGGAGGCCGCGGGCTCCGCCGCCTGAGCCGTCGCTCGCGGCATCACGGCGACCTGCCAACCGACGAGTCCAAGTAGAACATATAAGCCAAGCCTGCGGCGCCATGGCTGCCCCTCAAAAGTGGGTGCGTGGGTTCTGCGTTTCATAAAGTGCTGGGTGGAAGGACTGTTTCGATGTGGTTGCCGAACTCTGTTCACGAAGAATCGACGCAGAGCTCCTTGTCGATCCATTCCGGCGCACGTCTCGGATCACTTGCCACTGGGAAGACCTCTTCGGGAACGGGTGGCTAATAAATCCTCTTAGGATTATTCGCAAGCCCCATTTCCCAGTAGCGCAAGCGGTAGAATCGATACGGGAACCGCACGGATTCTGGATCTGTCAGCAGAATCGGGAGTTCACTTCCCCGCCCTTCCTGGATCGGTATCCAATCTAACCCGTTGGTGGATGCCTCCCACGCGTAGCCCCATCTCGAGTCCAATTCGACCTCGAATTCAGGACGTATTCCCAGACCACCCCCACGCGCCGATCGAACCAGGCGTGGAGTCGGGATCAAGGGCTCCGGACGTCGCGCAAGTGACGGAGTTAGCGACGAAACGTTGGGAACCCATTGGACGGCATCGGCCACGACGTAGCCGTTAACCCCGGACGTCCGGATGCGAACACGCCCGGTTGTGCCCGATCCGAAGGCGTAAGTGCCCAAAGACACCCACTGACTGCCCGTGGTCCGCTGGTTAACAACGCGGGTTGTCGTGCCGCCGGCATGGACAATGTCCACGGGAACGTTGGTCGCCCGATTGGTCCCGGCCGCGTACCAGATCGAGACGTCATAGTTGCCCGCCGCCGGAATCATGGGAACAAAACTGACCGACTTGGTGCCCTTCCCTACGTTGCCGTTGTGCAGATAGTTCGCCGCCCAAAACCCGGTCGCCGCCGATGAGGTCGTCCAAGACCCTTCGAGTTGGACCAGCGCAGGACCATCCGCATTATCGATGACAACCGGTGCCGGATCGCCGGAAGGCACCAATCGAATCCCATCCGCCACCACGTAACCCACGGTTCCGCCATTGCGCACGGTGACTCGACCGGAAGTCCCGGAGTCAAAGACATAGGTCCCGAGGGAAACCCACTGTCCACCATTGATCTGCTGGTTGACACGACGGGTGGTCAGTCCGTCCGCGTGCACGACATCGACGGGGACATTGGTCGAGCGAGTCGCGGCTGCCGTGTACCAGATGAAGGCTTCATAGCGGCCCGCAGTCGAGACGCTCGGGATGAAGGTCACGGATTTCGATCCCTTGCCGGCGTTGCTGTCGTGCCAATAATCGGTCCCCAGAAACCCGGTCACACTGGCCGAAGACGCCCACGCCCCGGACACCTCAACCCGCGATGGGCCGTCGAGATTGTCGACGGTCAGGAAATCCTGGGAGACCGGCTCCCTCGCCTGCCAACGCACCGCGTCGGCAATCACGAAGCCGTCCGTGCTGGCGTTCGAGATGCGGACCCGACCGGAAGTTCCGGCGGAAAACGCATAGGTTCCCAATGAGACCCATTGGCTGCCTTGGGTGCGTTGATTCAACGTGCGGGCGGTGACGCCCGTGGCATGAATGATTTCCACGGGCACATTGCTCGCACGATTGGATGACGCGGTGTACCACAGGAACACTTCGTAGCTCCCGGGCACCGGCAGGGTGGGTATAAAGCGAATCTCTTTGGTACCCTTCCCCGTGTTACCATCGTGCAGATAGTCGGCACCCCAAGCTCCGGATGACTTGGAAGAAGCGGTCCATCCCCCTGACAACTCCACCCGGATCGGACCGTCCTGATTGTCCACGGTGAGAAACGATCCCTGATAAACCGCCGTTAGGACGGTGGAGTCATCGAGCTGCACGCTGGCCATGGGCGTGTTCGTCCAATCCACCCCGTTGCGCTTCCAGCCCAGAAACACATCCCCGGTCGGAGTCGTGGCCGGACACTGCACTATCACGACGGTACCCGGACTGTACGAGCGATCGAAAGGAGTGGTCCCGCCGCCTTGCCCATCGAAATCGACAGGTGAGGTAGTCACCAGCACTTCGGCGCTGGACCCGGTGGCGTTTACAGTCAACGTCTTCAGGCCGGGCAGGACCTTAATCTTCACGGCATCCCAGCCGTCGGTGTCGTTGTTGCTCGGATTACCGTCCGTCGCACTGTCATATTCGATACCAATCCAATAATCGCCGGGCGGCGTACCCGCGGGCAGAATCACGGGATCCACCATCACTCGCAGCGCGCTCATGGCTGGCAAGTCCGCCGCATAGGACTGCTCGGCCAGCAACGTGTCAGCCGTCGAAATATTGTCATTGGCTGACAGGTAGACGCGAAAGGTGTAGGTGCCCGAGGACGGATGATCCGTGGCATTCACCACCAGGTGATCCCGCAACGTGGTCGGACGTCCCACCGGGAGGTTGGTCGATGTCACATTGCAGTCGAGGGCCTGCAGGTCGAAAGCCGGCCCGCGGCTCGCCGGGATCAGGGTGCCGGTCAAATCCACTGCGAATTGCTGCCAGAGTCTGCAGTAACGCGCCGTCACGGAGCGGTCCGAAGTCGAACTGATGCCATGCACGTAGCGGCCTCCGTTGTCGGCAAAATACAAGGCGCTTCCGCTCATCCCTCCCCACACGGCGGAGTAGCAGCCAGGACTGGTCGTGATCTCCAACTGATTCGCCACGCAGCGGTCGATCGAGCCGGACCAATACATCATGTCTTTTCCGTTGTGCAGTCCCACCTCACCGCAGGACTGAGACGGGTAACTGGCATTGAAATACCGGCGTGCCTGGGTCGTCGTGCAGTCATACCCCCAGGCCCACCCGTACCACCCAGTAAGCATCCCCACCGCCCGTGGCAAGAACACCAACCCGACGTCCCTGTCGAAATTCCGCGTGGCCACAAAATCCGTCGATGCATAGAACGACGTGCCCTCGGCCCAACCAAACGGTTGCACTTCCGGACCCGCTGGAATCAGCGCACTCACACCGTCCCACCCCGGGTAAACCCAGATCCGGCTCGCCCAATTATTGATTGTCGGATCGTGGTTGAAGACACAGTGGGCGGCCGTCACCACGACCTCCGCATCCAACATCGCGCCCGACGCCACGAAATAGGCAAATCCACCCGCCACCAGCGGATACTCCATCACCAGCTTCACGTTCATTCGCCACGGATCTGCCTTGGTGTTCGGCACCTTGGCAAACTGCGCAAAATCGTCCAACGGCGTCTCGGTTTGCCCGGTGGCACCCAAGCCAGGATTTCCCCCACCCAGGCCCCCGGGCGATGGATCCGCACTCGGACTCCTCCCACTCGCGCCCGCCGCCCCAACGATTTCCTCAACCCGTCCCGTCCGGGGATCGTAGCGCGTCATGGTTCCGCGCATTGGACGTTCCGCCGCCGGCGCGGAGGTGCGCTCCCGAGGCAACTCGGGAATGGGCAAGGGTGGAATCGTGTCCAACGGCGGGTGCCCGGGCGCCAGGGCGGCCGGTTCCCCCGGACCCGGCACGAACCTCACCGACCGTGAAACCGCGCGCACCGTCGGCAGAGATTCCGCTCGCGCGAAGACGTCCGGTTGCGCAGCCAGGAGGGGCGCCTCCAGGGCGACACCAAGCCTGCTGGCGAGCAGCGGGATCAAAAAGGAACGCCAGATGGCGCGCCGCAGCAACCTACGTGCGTCGGCAGCCCCTGGCATAGGTTCCCTGGCGGACGGGTTCCCAAGAGGAACTCGACCCCACGATGATGCGCACGATCCCGCGATTGGCGGGACCCCGAATGAGATTCCTCCTGGAGTCAGACAGAGCCTTCTACCGGGACATATGGTCTGGAAGCCTCAAAGGCGATCCGTCGCGGGCGGGGTCAGTCTCCGGATCTTTTACCCCGGTGCGTGGCAGGCACACCTTTCTAGAGGGGCCAATGACGGCTTGACAAGGCCCAAGACAGACCGTCCCACCACGCCAGCTCTCCAACCCGGCTCCCCAATCGCCCCATTCGCCGATGAAATCGCGAAAGTCCCCGGCTTTTCGATGCCTGCGTGTTGCATCCCTACCAAGTCATGAAAAGAATGACGCCAATGCCGTCCCATGTCGCCCAGTCTCCGCGGTTCCCCGCCCTGGCCTTGGGCCTTTGGCTCGCCACGGCCCTTTCCTCCGTGTCCGCGACCAGCCCGGCCTCCGGCCCCATACAATTCAACCGGGATATCCGCCGCATTCTCTCCGACAATTGTTTCGCCTGTCATGGCTTCGACCAGACCAAGCGCAAGGCCGGCCTTCGCCTGGACATTCCCGAGGGCGCCCAGACACCCGCCAAGAGCGGAAACGTCGCCATACGTCCGGGCGACCCGGAAGCCAGCGAACTATGGCGACGCATCATCACCACCGACCCCGACGAAGTCATGCCCCCTCCGAACGCGCACAAATCCCTGCGCGACGAGGAAAAGGCGCTGCTCAAAGCGTGGATTCAACAAGGTGCCACGTATCAAAGACATTGGTCCTTTGAACCCCCCGTCCTCCCCTCCTTGCCCCCCGCGCCGTCTCCGGACCACCCCAATCCCATCGATCGATTCCTCGAAACTCGTCTGCAAAAGGAGCAACTCCGCCCAGCCCCGCAGGCCTCCCCCGAAATCCTGATTCGCCGGCTCACCTTCGACCTCACCGGGCTGCCCCCCACGCCGGCCGAAGTCGATGCCTTCCTCAAGGATCTCCGCCCGGGCCGGTATGATCGATGGGTCGATCGCCTCCTGGCATCGCCGCGCTATGGCGAACAAATGGCGCGACATTGGCTCGACTTGGCCCGCTACGCAGACACCCACGGGCTACACCTCGACAACGAGCGTTCCATGTGGCCATACCGCGATTGGGTCGTCGCCGCGTTCAACCGGAACCTGCCTTACGACGCCTTCACCATCGAACAACTCGCCGGCGACCTCCTGCCCCAGCCCACCACCGATCAATGGGTGGCCACCGGGTTCAACCGCAATAACGTCACCACCAGCGAAGGAGGATCGATCGATGCCGAATTCGTCTTCCGCTACGCCGTCGACCGTACCGCGACCGCGGTCCAAACTTGGATGGGGCTGACCGCCGGTTGCGCGGTGTGCCATGACCACAAATTCGACCCCATCTCCACCCGCGAGTTCTACTCCATGTATGCGTTCTTCCACAACGCCGCCGACCCGCCCATGGACGGCAACATCTCCCTCACCCCCCCTATCCTGAAGTTGAAATCGCCCGATGACGAATCGCGGCTCGCCGCATTCGACGCCCAACTCGTCGCCGCAGAGAACGACATCAAGACCGCCCTCGCCAAAGTGGCGTACCTCGACCCGTCCCTCGCCCAACCCCCACCCACCCCGAGGGTCGTCGACCATGTTTGGGCCGACGACGACTTGCCGGCCGGATGGAAAGTCTCCGCAAGCCCGGGGCACACCACGCAATTTGTGACCAACGCACCCGGCGGCATCTTCAGCGGCAAACGCGCCCTTCGCCGAAAGGATCCCGGGCTCGCGCAGGATGTCTTTGAAGCCGGTTCGACCCCGCTCGAAATTCCCCAGGACGGCAGGCTCTATGCCCATGTCTTTCTCGATCCCGCCGACCTGCCAAAAACCATCATGGTCCAATACCGCACCGCGGATTGGAAACATCGCGGCGTATGGGGAGACTACGAGGCCATCGACTGGGGCGCCAAAGGAACGACGGAACGCGTCCGACTCGGGGAACTTCCCGTCGCCGGAGCCTGGGCCAGGCTCGAGTTCGACGCCGAAAAGCTCGGTTTGAAGCCGGGGGAAAGAATCACCGGCTTCGCCCTCACACAGTTTGGCGGCACGGTCCTCTGGGACCGCGTGGGTGTCACCGGCGTCAGCGATCCCGCCACGGATCCCACGCGATCGTTCGCCGTGTGGCTTCGCCAGCAGGAATCCCGCGACACCCCCGAAGGTCCCGATGACATCCGGGATCTGATCAAGAAGACACCCTCCGACAAACGGTCGGAAGATCAGAACCGCCGACTCAAGGAGCACTTTCTGTCCCGCGTGTGCGCCGATACGCGAACCACCTTCGACCCGTTGCTGGGAGCCGTAGCCGCCATTCGCAAACAACGGGACGAATTCGAGGCCGCCATCCCGGGCACCCTCATCTGGCGGGACCTGGAGAAACCCAGGGAGAGTTTTGTGATGGAGCGCGGCGCCTACGATCGACCCGGCGCCCGCGTCACTCCCGGTGTTCCTGCCGCCCTGCCTCCGCTTCCCGCGTCCGCCGGTTCGCGCACCCCGACACGCCTCGACTTCGCCCATTGGCTGCTCAGCCCTGAACACCCGCTGACCACGCGCGTCGCGGTCAACCGGATCTGGCAGCAATTCTTCGGCGTCGGCCTCGTCAAAACGTCCGGTGATTTCGGTTCCCAGGGCGAACCTCCTTCCCACCCGGAGCTCCTCGATTGGCTCGCCATTCACTTCCGCTCCACGGACTGGAATATCAAGAGCCTGGTGCGCCTCCTGGTCACCAGTGCGGCGTACCAGCGTTCCTCAGTCGTCACTCCGGAACTCCTGCAACGCGACCCCGAGAACCGCCTGCTCGCCCGAGGACCACGCTTCCGTCTCGATGCCGAACAGATCCGCGATAACGCCCTGTTCGTCAGCGGCCTCATGGTCGGAGACATGGGCGGCAAAGGCGTGAAAACCTACCAGCCTCCCAACATCTGGGAACCGGTCGGATTCATCGGCTCCAACACTCGCGATTACAAACAGGACTCCGGCGCCGCCCTCTATCGACGCAGTCTCTACACCTTCTTCAAACGCACGGCGCCGGCGCCCTTCATGGCCACGTTTGACGCTCCGAATCGCGAGCAACCCTGCACGCGGCGCGAACGCAGCAATACCCCGCTCCAGGCGCTGCAACTCATGAACGATGTCCAGCACTTCGAGGCCGCGCGCCACCTCGCCCAACGCATGCTTCGCGAAGGCGGAAAGAATGACCTCGACCGGCTCCGCTTCGGATTCCGGACCGTTCTCGCCCGCATCCCTTCCACCGAGGAACTCGGCATTGCGCTCGGCGCATTGAACCAACACCTCGCTCGTTATGCCGCCGATCCCGACGCCGCCAATCTCGTCCTAGCCGCCGGTGAATCCAAGCCCGACCCCACCCTGCCGGCCCCTGAGCTCGCCGCTTACACCCTCGCGGCGAATCTGCTCCTCAACCTCGACGAAACGCTGACGCGCAACTAGCCCATGAATCCTCTCCGCGACTACCTCATTCATCAGACCCGCCGCCGTTTCTTCGGCGACCTCGGCTTGCGCCTGGGAGGCGTCGCCCTGAGCTACCTCATGGCCGACAAAGGCCTCGGCAAGGTCGCTCGAGCCGCCACCGTAGCCTCCGCCAAGGGCGCCGTGCACCCGCCCCTTCCCGGCCTCCCGCATTTCGCTCCGAAAGCCAAGGCGCTCATTTATCTTCATATGAACGGCGCCCCGTCCCAGATCGACCTCTGGGATCGCAAACCCAAGCTGAAGGACCACTTCGACAAAGACCTCCCCGACTCGGTGCGAATGAACCAGCGCCTCAGCACCATGACCAGCGGCCAGGCGCGCTTCCCTGTCGCCCCGTCGAAATTCGAGTTCGCCCAGCATGGGCAATGCGGTCGCTGGGTCAGCGAACTTCTGCCTCACACCGCCCGAATCGTCGACGACATCACACTCGTCAAATCCGTCCACACCAACGCCATCAACCATGACCCGGCCTGCACCTTTGTCATGACCGGTTCCGAAGTGCCCGGCAAAGCCAGCATCGGGTCCTGGCTCGCCTACGGTCTTGGGAGCGAAAACAATGACCTCCCGGCCTTCGTCGTCTTCACCCCTTCCTTCCCATCCACCGGCAACGGCCAGGCTCTCTATCACAGGCTTTGGGGCAGCGGTTTCCTTCCCACCCGTTTCTCCGGCGTCGCCCTCCGGGGCGTCGGCGACCCTGTTCTCTATCTCAAAAACCCCAACGGCGTGGACCCCTCCGACCGCCGCACCATGCTCGATGCGCTCAATGCTCTCAACGAGCGCAGCTTCGCCTCCTTTGGTGATCCGGAAATTCAAACCCGCATCGCCCAGTATGAAATGGCGTTTCGCATGCAGTCCAGCGTCCCGGAACTTACCGATCTCGCCGGTGAATCCGAAGCCACCAAGGCCATGTACGGCCCGGACGTGCAACGGTCCGGAAGCTTCGCTCATTCCGCCCTGCTCGCCCGCCGACTCATCGAACGCGGCGTGCGCGTGGTCCAAATCCTCCACCGCGGTTGGGATCAGCACGACAACCTGCCCACCGCACTCAAGAACCAGTGCGCCGACACCGACCAGGCCACTGCCGCACTGGTTCGCGACCTGAAACAACGTGGCCTACTCGATTCCACCCTCGTCGTATGGGGGGGTGAATTCGGACGCACGGTCTATTCGCAGGGCCGACTGACCGCCGAAAACTATGGGCGCGATCATCATCCCCGGAACTTCTGCATGTGGCTTGCCGGGGGGGGCATCCAACGCGGCAGCAGCTACGGCGACACGGACGATTTCAGCTACAACATCGTGGAGAACCCGGTCCACGTGAATGATCTCAATGCCACCATCCTGCACTGCCTTGGCATCGACCACGAGCGCTTCACATTCAAGTTTCAAGGCCTGGACCAACGCCTTACGGGCGTGGAACCCACCCAGGTGGTGCGCCCCATTCTCGCCTGAACTGAATATCGCCCGACCCCGCCCCTTCCGGGAAGTCCGCTCGCTAATACCATAAAGAACTATGTAGTATTAACAGGACATCGCTGTTAAGTGATTCGTGGAGTCGCCGATGGTATTAGCGGGAAACTCCAAGGATTCCCCAAGGGCCAAACGACCCTGCCGGATCTGGAAGTCCCTACATCACGATGAACCTTCTGCAGCGTATCCGACTCAAGACGCGCCTCATGGGAATTGCCGGGATTCCCATGACCTCACTGCTGCTCGCCATCGCCATCATCTGGGTCTATTCGGCCTCCATCGAACGATCCATCCGCCACACCCGCGAGGAGAGCCTGGTCTTCACCAGGATAGGCCAGGACCTGATGTACCAGACCCTCGAGGTTCAGGAAGCCCTGACTGATCTCAGTGCCACCCAGGGACGTGACGGGCTCGATGATGGTGCCGAGGAAGCCGCGAAAGTACGCCAGGAGTTCCGCGCCAATCTGGTCCGGTTCCGTGAAATGTTCGAACGGGAACAGGATCAGGATAACCTCGCCAAGGTCGCCGCCGTCGAACAGGCCTTCGAAGCTCTCTACGCGGCCGGGGTTCGCATGGCCGATGCCTACATCAAGGACGGCACTTCCGAAGGCAACAAGCTGATGGGCGCATTCGACAAGGCCAGCGATGATCTTTCAGCGGCCCTGGAACCGTTTGTCCAATCTCAGACGGCGGAAATGAGCGCTTCTTTCGAGCAGATCCAGCAGCAAACCAGACTTCTCCGCAACGGCATCCTTATCGCCGGCCTGACCGTAAGCGTGCTCGCTTCCCTTCTCGCCCTGGCAGTGATTCGCTCCGTCATTGTTCCCATTCATCAGGTGGCAGGGAGCCTGCAGGAAGGTGCCAAACAAGCCGCCGCCGCCGCCGCGCAAGTGAGTTCGGCCAGCCACACCCTCGCGGAAGGCGCCAGCGAACAAGCCGCCTCGATCGAGGAAACCAGCGCGTCCCTGCAGGAAATGTCCAGTAACACCCAACGCAATCAGCGCAGCACCGCCCACGCCACCGATCTCGCCAAAGAAACCCGCGCCGCCGCCGAGGCCGGCGCCACCGACATGGGTGCCATGACGCAGGCGATCGCCGACATCAAAAACAGCAGCGACGATATCGCCAAGATCATCCAGGACATCGACGAGATCGCCTTCCAAACCAATATCCTCGCCCTCAATGCCGCGGTCGAAGCCGCGCGCGCCGGTGAGGCCGGAATGGGCTTCGCAGTGGTCGCAGATGAGGTCCGCAGCCTGGCCCAACGCAGCGCCCAATCCGCCAAGGAAACGTCCCAGAAAATCGAGGCCGCCATCGCCAGTACCTCCCGTGGCGTGGCCATCAGCGACAAAGTCGCCGGCGCCCTCGGTTCCATCGTCGAGAAGGTCCGACAACTGGACCGGTTGATCAACGAAGTCGCCAGTGCTTCCCGGGACCAGAATCAGGGCATCCAGCAAGTCACCGCCGCCGTGTCCCAAATGGACAAGGTCACCCAGGCCAACGCCGCCAGTGCCGAGGAAAGCGCCAGTGCCGCCGAGGAACTTCGCGCCCAGGCGCATTCGGTGAACCACGCCGTTCTCGACCTCGTTGCCATCGTCGAAGGGTGCCAGGTATCTGCGAAGGTGCCGGCCCATCTCCATCCGACGTCCCCCACGACCGTCAACGAGACTCCTGTGGCACCCCTGTCAAGTCCTTCCCGAACCACCACCATCGTTCACGGCAGCTCACGCCTGGCGACAGGAACCGGCCGTTCCTCGAAGCCCAGCGAGCCCGTCCATGATGGGTTTGAAACCTTCTGAAGACGCTGAGGGTTGGTGCGCCCGGCAGGACTTGAACCTGCACGATGTTACTCACTAGAACCTGAATCTAGCGCGTCTGCCAATTCCGCCACGGGCGCAACCGATTCCCTTCCTGTCGCGACGAAGACCACCTCCAGATTGCCTTTCTGCCTTGAGCAGGCATCCGATCCTTGCGGTGACCGGGTCGCGAACAGCGGCCCCTAATTCGCACGGACCCCGAGCCCGGGGCAAGTTTGTTTTCCGAGGGGGCAGGCTAGAGCGCACCGGCACGTCTCGTCCCACGACAGCTTCGGGTGCCTCCTTTGCCACGCCAACGGAAGTGTGGTTGGGTTAGGGCACCCGCCCCTGAGGGCTCAAATGCCGCGTGTTCTGATCCCCATCCTTCTGGCCGTCCTGG
>JAEUHG010000010.1 GCA_016795425.1 Verrucomicrobiales bacterium | reverse complement strand
AAGTCGCCGCTCACCGGATCCTGCCAGACGACGTCGTCGGCGCGAGGCGACGAGCCGGAGAGTAAACCAAGAGTGACCAGGGCGGGGTAGAGGAGGCGGCGAGGCCAGGTGGGAGCCAGGGCACGCGAAGGTTGGGGCGGGGTAGCCTTCACGAAGCTCAGCAATATCCGGTGACGAAAGCGTTGGCAAAGACGTTCGTGGGAGTTTTGGGGTAAGGGGGGAAGATCGGGCCCTACCCACGGGCCCGGGTTCATGGCCCGTGCGCAGTTCCGTAAGGAACCGGCGTCTCCATGAACCTCAGAACCTTGTACACCAGGAGGGCCACCTGACAGGGGTTCAAGCCCATCCAGGCAGGCCTGTCACGGATCCTGGGACGCGAAATAACGGTCGAAGACCACCGCCAGCGCCGCACCGTACTCTTTCCAGCGCTGGGCCGAGGGATGTTCCTTCAATTTGGCGATCCAGTGGCAGTTGAATTCGTGGATCGCCGCGTCGATGCCGAATCGTTCCAACCAACCTTCGCCGAGTGAGCCCGGGTTGCGGAAGGTGGCCTCGGTGGCGCCTTCGGTGAACCAGGTATGTTCGCGCAGCAATGACTCGAGGGTGCGCATGCGTCGCAGATGGCGTTCGAGCGACGGCACCTCGGGTCGGCCAATGTGCAGCAGGCCGCCGCCATCATTGTGAAGATCCAAAGCCAGATGCGGACGGCGACCTTTCCGAATCATCGTCTCAAGCCACCGCTCGAGCGCGGCGTTTTCGGGGGCGAGCGCCGGGTCCGCCGGGCGGTCCCACTGTCGGTTAAGATCTTTGCCCAGGACATTGAACCGGGTGCGGCCGAGTGCGACGCCATCCTTGTTGGCCATAGGCAGGATATAGACCGCATAATGGCGCAGATAGCGGCGGGCATCGGCGTCCTCTTCGAGCAAACGGCGCACCAGGCCTTCGACCACCCAATTGCCGCCTGATTCCCAAGGGTGGGCTCGCGCCCGCAGGAACACGCGATAGGGCGCGCGATCAGAACCGACCCGAAGGATCTCGAGCTGACGTCCCTGGACCGTTTTTCCGATCGTGGTCAAACGGACCTGCGAATGGCTACCGAGGTCGGTCAGCAATCGATCCAGATCCGAGAGACGATAAGGTTCGATCCTGGCGACATAGAGTTGTGGCCCTGGGAGATCAACCGTGACTTGGATGCGGTTGCCCGGGAGCTCTTGAGTGGGAACCATTCGCCAGGTTCGGCCATCGGGAGAGATGGCTGCCGCCTTGAGTTCGCGCGCGATGGAACCCGGTTGGCCATTCCAGACGTTGTCCAGGTTGACGAACTCAAGGGTGATTCGGGCACCCGGCCGGCCTTGCAGGCGGAAGTGGAAATGGCCCGCCGCGCGATTGGGTGAATCGCGTTCGTGATCGTAGAGCAGGTGAATCCGGACCCCTCCGTTGGTGTCCCGTTCCCACCATACGGGCGAGGCGTTCTCGAAACTGGTGTCGACGAAGGAGAGATCTGAGGCTTCCGGGGCGGACGGAGAAGGCGCTCCGCTGGCGTGATGGAGAAAGGCGATCAGGGCCAGTCCCAGCCAGCTTTGTGTCGGTTTCGTGGCCACCCGGGAAGGATGGCTCGACGTCATCGCCGGAGACAGGGCTTTGTTGAGGCGACTCGGGCTCCGCGCCCCACCCAGACGGGCAGAACGCGGAGCCCGCGATGATCCGTCACTGCTTCAGGCGATAGAATCGTAACGGTGCCGTCGTCGGCACCGTGTAGGGCGTTGAAGCGTTGGCGACGTCCGACCACGGTCCGGCGACAGAGTCGGCCGCCTGCAAGGTGCCGGTGCTGGTCCAGGAAATGACCAGGTTGCCGCCTTGCACCGAGGGCGGATTGAACTTCGGAGGCTCTGCGGCGCCTCCGCCGACCGGACGGAGAGTGACGACAACCTCGGCACCGAAGACCATGTCGGAGCTGCTGCCGCCGGATTGGTGAACTTCCGCGGCGAGCACATTCTCCCCCGGAACAAGGAGCGAGGAGGGAATCTCGAAGGGGCCTTCGTAGGCATTCTCGTGACCGGTGGCGTCGGTCGTGGCGTCGATCGGGCCCTCGGCGATACCGAACCGGTGAAACTCGGTGCCGTTGAGATAGAAGACAACCCCATCGTCGACCACGTGACGAAGCTTGGCGATAACCGTGGCGTCGCCGACCGCACCGAAGTTGAAGCGCGTCCGGAAATAGAAGGTCTTGACGTACTCGTTGTTGTCGTTGAAGCGGCTGATGGCGGTTCGGATGGGTTCGACCGTGGTGGTGGACTCGTCGGCGATCAGCGCCTTGCCTTGCGGCCAGGAGGCGTCATTGAAGGTCCGCGAGCGCCATTCCGTTCCCAGGTCGGTGCCTGAACGGTCGTAGCGCCATTGGGTGACGTCGTTGATTGCCACCAGATTGGTGATCACCGTCGGGATGGTGGCCACAAGTTCCGCGCCGAAGACCATGTCGGAGCTGCTTCCGCCCGATTGATGAACCTCTGCGGCGAGGACGTTCTCACCGGGCAACAAAAGCTCGACGGGAATGTCGAACGGTCCTTCGTAGGCATTCTCATGACCGGTGGCGTCGGTGGTGGCGTCGACCGGCCCGTCGGCGATTCCGAACCGGTTAATCTCCGTTCCGTTGAGATAGAAGATGGCGCCGTCGTCAACCACATGGCGAAGCTTCAATTTGACGCCGGGTGCGATGAAATCGGTGTAGTTGAACTTGGTGCGGAAATAGAAGGTTTTGATGTACTCGTTGTTGTCGTTGAACCGACTGATGGCGGTGCGGATCGGTTCGACGGTGGTAGTGGATTCGTCAGCGATCAGAGCCTTTCCCTTGGGCCACGCACTGTCGTTGAAGCTCCGGTTCCGCCAATCGACGCCCAGGTCGGTCCCTGATCGATCGTAGGACCATTGGGTCGTGTCGTTGATGGCCACCAGCACCCGTTGCACGGCGGGATCACCCACGGTGAGATTGACGGTGGCCGAGTCCGTGGTGATGCCGGCACTGTCGGTGGCGCGGGCGGTGATCTTGTGAATGTCCTCTGTCAGGCCAGTCAAGAGGATCGACCAGGGAGCCGCGGCGCTTTCACCCAGTTTTTTGGTGGCTTCGAAGAATTCGACTTTGGTGACGCGCTTTCCGGGATTGGCCGCGACATTGACCGTCACTTCAACCGCGGTGCCGGGGCGGACGGAGCTGCCGTCGGCCGGTTGGGTGATGGCGATGGTGGGGGGGGTGAAGGTTCCGGGCGCGGCGATCGATTGGAGCACGGTGCCGGGAATATATCCGAGGGAGCGCGGCGTCGTGGTGTCGCCGACCTTTCGCCAGGCCAAGTCGCAATAGTCGCCGCCCGTGCCTTCCTTCCAGATCGCCTGGATGAAATAGCGCTTGCCGGCCGTTAGCGCGATCGGGGCGGAAGTCTCCGGGGCTCCGGGCTCTTCGAAGGGCCCGCAGCATCCGGTTTCCTCGGCGATCATCTGTAGGTTGGCCTCGGTCTCATCGGTGCTCAGGTGAAGTTGGGAAGCGTCGTCGCTGCGCAGAAAAAATTCGTATTGGGCGGTCTCGACCGGGACGAGCCAGCCGGAGAGCCGTGCGCCATAGTTTTCGTGACTCGAGTCGGTGAACACCCCACGACTGGTGAACGAAGTCGCGTAGCCGACGATGTCGGGGCTGCCCGGGTAGCGCGGATCATCCAGAAGACCTTGGACCGCCGAGCCGGTGATGTTGGAGTAGGCTTCGAACTTCAAACCCCCGAGAATGGGGGCAAACGAAGAGAAGGACTTGGACGCATCGGCGGCGGATGCATTGCCGGCAGTATCGATCAGGTTGCGCACCGTGAGAAGGTAGGTCGTGGCCTGGGCTTGTTTGCTGGTGGTCAGCCGAACGGAGGTGGGGTTCAGGATCGCAACCGCGGAAACCGTGACGCCGCCGTCCAGCGAGTAGTTGGAGGCGACGCCGGCGGAAGCAGGCGTGAGCGCTTCGCTGAATTCCACCGTCACCGCGTCGAAGGTCTCGCTCCCGACGACGTTGCTGATGGAGGGACGAGTCACATCCGCTGTGACCGTCAAGGTCGCTTCATCGCTCGTGACAAAGGCCCCCGGCATCGACACCAGCGCGCGGTATTTGGCGCCGTTGTCCGACGCCGGAATCGGTCCGAGAACCAGGTTTCGGCCGGTGCGCCCGGGCAGGGTCACCCCATTGCGCTGCCATTGGACCAACACGGGCGAAGCGGTGCCCGTGACGTCCACGGTGAACGTGGCGAAATCATTCTGTGCCGCGGTGAGAGGGATGGGTTGTCCAACAATGGACAGGGTGCCGCTCGAGGGCAGCGACACGGCGACGTATGCGGCCGGGATGGGCAGCAATTGCGCGGCAGGGGTCGTGTCTCCCACTTTCCGCCAGGCCACCTGACAGAAGTCGCCGCCGGTTCCTTCCTTGTACAACGCTCGGATCAAGTAGCGCCGGCCCGCGACGAGGGCAACCGGACTGGAGGTTTGGGCAGCGCCCGGATCCTGGAAGGCGTTGCAGCAACCGGCCTCCTCGGCGATCTGTTGAAGGTTCGCTTCGGTCTCGTCGGTGCTGAGAAAGAGTTGCGAGGCATCGTCGCTGCGCAGGAAGAACTCGTAGTCGCCCGATTCGGGGGGAAGGACGAATCCCGTGATCCGACCGCCGTAATTCTCGAGTGCGTCCGTGGGCAACACCGTGCGGGTGTCGAAGCCCGCCGGGTAGTCCATCTGTCCGGGCTGGTTAGGATAATTCGGATCGTCGAGCAAACCTTGGACCGCCGTGCCTGTGATGTTGGTGTAGATCTCCATTTTCAGGAGGCCGGGCACCACGAGGTTGGCACCGGCTCCCTGAGCCTGGGCCTGGTTCTGTAACATTTCCGTAACCATCAGGAGCAGCAGGAACCATCGTTGTCGTCGCATGGAGTTGGTGAGGTTTCGCGTCGCCGCCGGCTTCGAAGCACGCGCCGAGACGCGGGTTGACGTGACGTGCGGACGCAGTGTTACGGCGGGGCGCCGATGAAATCGGCGACTGCAGCTCCGCGGGGATTCAAGTTGTTACCTCGCCGAATCGCCCGTCGATGGTCAAGAGCATTCATCTTCAGAATGATCGAAAGTGATCAACGTGGGGGGAGTGCGGTTGGAAAACCAAAACGCCGCGAGTGGTGATCCACTGGCGGCGTGTAAGGGTTTGGAAGTTGGACTCGCGGCGCGAACGTCACGTCACTCGGGCAATTCGGTCACCGAGATCGTGGCGGTGTATTGCCCGACCAAATGGAGGCTCAGACGGCCGCTGTCGGAGTCGCGCTCGGCAGACAACTCGATGGGCAGCGATTGGGTTCGGTTTGATTTGATCAGGCTCGATTGGGCGATCGGCTTCGCTCCGCGCCCATAGACGACGAGTTCCAGCGCTCCGGATTCATTGCGCCGGGCGCCGAGCAGGCAGAACGGAACGCGAGCCGATTCTCCTTCATGTCGCACCTGAACCATGTGCAGCTCCGAAGAGTCGACGGCGAAGCCATTCGCCATCGGCGTGAGCTTGCGCAGCCACAGTTGGCCGATCGGGACGACGTCGCGTCCGACCTTCTCCAACGTGGCGGCGCTCAGTTTCGTTTCCGGCAGGATCATGACGCCGTAGTCGCCGTCGTGGCCGACGACCGGGCGCTTGAGGTCGGCGTCGACGCGAATCGGCGCCTGGGTGTTGGTCGGTTCATGGAGGGCGGCGACCAGGGCGTAACGGAGCGCCTCTTCCCGTGGCAGGAACTCCTGGGACTGCGCCACCCACCCGGGTGCGAGGAGTGCCGCGCCCAGGGCGAAGCGTTGGAGGTGGGAGTGAAGGGACGAGAACGAGAGTTTCTTCATACGCTACACATAACGCCGGAGACGCGCGGGGTGTTACAGGGTCGAAGGGGTCATTGTTTCACGTCGAGCACGTCGAGGGTCATGTCTTCGCGGCGTGGTTTCAGTTCCTGGAACGCCTCCCTCTGGGCCGGCGTGAGTTCGGCCTCGACCTGGTTCACCAGGCGATGGATCACGCGAGTCGTTTCGTCGATGGCGGTTTGTCGGGCTTTGCGCAAATCGGCCAGCGCGGCTTCGAGGTGGGTGGAAACCCGCTGCGACTGCTCCGGCGTGGGTTGAACCACTTCATCGAATCGCCGCAGGGCGCGGCTATGCCACGCTTCAGGATCGGCCAGTTCACGCATCGCCTGTCGACCCAGCCTGAAGCCGACGACGCCTCCGGCCAGTCCGCTGGCCGTGGCAATCCCCGCAAGGCACAGCACGATGAGCCCGTGTCGTTTCAGATTCATAGCCACGAGAAGGTTTCGGCGACCGCATTCTCGACGGCCGGCCGACCCAGGGCGGGTTCGCGGCCGGCGCGCCACGCGAGTGCAAGACAGACCATTAGAATCGTCATCGAGGCCACCAGGCCGCGAACCCCATACCAGCGCCAAAGTTCTTCGACCGCCTCGCCCCTGCGCGAGGATCCCATGCCGCGCCGCAGCAGTTGCGGACCGAGCAGGGCATCGACTTCGGGAAGGGACTTGCGCTGCGCCGCGCGGGCGGTGCGAGCCAGCTCCCGCCAACGACGATCAAACGGATTCATAGGTGTCCTTTCTGTCGGGCCTCTTGCGCCAGCCGCCGCAACCGGGTGCGCGCACGAAAGGCGCGCACCCGGACGCCGACCGCTGACCAGCCAGTGAGTCGACTTACCTCGGCGGCCGAGTGTTCCTGAAGGTCCATGAGACGAATGACAAGTCGGTCCTCGGGCGAGAGCCCTTCGAGCAGACGTTCCATGATCTCGACGGCGTCATTCTCGGCGCCCATCGGCGAGGTCTCGGATCGTTGGGTGAGGTAATCGAGCCACGCCTGCTCGCCATCGGCGAGATCCGCAAGGCGCACCTCGGGACGGCGGTTTTCGGCGCGGATGGCGTCGAGGCATGTACGGACCGCAAGGCGGGCCACCCAGTGCTCGAAGGGGACGCCGTCGCGCCTTTCGTAACTCGGCAACCGATCAAAGACCTTGGCGAAGACCTCCTGTCCCAGGTCTTCCTCACTCATACGGTTGGGGCGATTGGCGCGGACGATCTTCATCACCAGCGGATGCAGCAGGCACACCAAGTCGCAGGCAGCGGCGTCGTCGCCCGCCAGGACTCCCTCCAAGCAAGGCCAGATGTCCGGTGGTGCCGCGTCCATGCCCGAGTGTTTAGGATGCTGTTGATCCGGAGATCATAACGCCGGGGGACACCGAGGCGTTACAGTGAAAAGTGGGAGGTGCCATCACGCAGAAAACCTCATTGCTTCCGGGCACTGCTATATCGCGTCACTTGGAATGAGGTGGCGGATCGCGGCGAACGTCACCTGTTCCCGGCACACGGATTCACCTCCATAGACCATTCCGTGAAGCCCGCTACGGTTCGACCGTCAACGTGTTCCAGCGGACCGAGGTGCGGCCCGCAAGATCACAAGTCGCGACACGGAGTCGATAGATCCCGGGACGATCGAGGCGGAAGGTGATTCGGTTTTGGTGGTTCCTACCATCAAAGGTAGTGGACGGCCGCAGCTGCGGAGGCATCAGGAATCGATAGTCCTCATCGGCTGGACCAAACACTTCCCAGAGAACCGCGGCGTTATGATAGAGTCCGGAAGGATCCGCACCGTGGGTGTAGTAGACGGGGGCCGCAGTTTCCCGAACCGACGCCTGTGCGACGATATCCAAGGGTGCCCGTCCGCGAACCTGGGAGACGTTCACCGTGATCTCGGGGGGTACCCCTGCGGGGCGAACGGGTCGGCGTGGTCCCTCGCGGAGGATGCGAAGGCTGTCGCGGTGGACCTCGACCTCAGCGGTTTCCAGGATGCGCCGCACTTCGCGATAACCCTTAGGCGGTGTTGCGGACAGATCCCATAGCAGGTCGAAGGCGACGCCATCGCGCTGGCATTGCTCGATCTCGAGAAACAGGGCGGACATGACGTTGCGGTAAGGGATTCCGTGGCTGTTGACCCTCTCCAGGTTGAGTTCTCCCAGGCCCCATAGATTGCCGCGTCCCATATGGACATGGCCGAGGTTGTATCCGGGAGGCAGGAGTATTGCGATCTCCGCGGCTTGCTTCAGACGTTCCAGATGGCGAGCCGGTCGGCTGTCGGCATGGCGCCGCAGGATTCGAGTCAGCGCGAGGCACTCGTCGAATGGCACGCAGGCCAGGGCGGCGTTATCCCAGAAAAAGAAGCGCGTGGCTCCGAGGTCGTAGGCCTGGGTGAGAAACCACGGGGCATCCCGGCCATCGACGGCGCCGTAGATGCTCGTCCCCCAGGATTTGCCGGTTTGCCGGGCGGCTCCGCGAAGAAAGCCGTAAAGAATGGAGGTCAGATTTTTAGGATCATCGACAGGAATCTGGCAACCGTAAGCCATGTTCATCTCGGGTAACGTCCGAGTGGTCCCGAGTCGACCAGGCGGTTCGAACACGATGGCGCTGGGGACCAGGGGATCCTGGGCCAACTGATAGGCGGCGGTCGCGATCATGGTCTCCCACGAGTAGAGATTGGCTTGCCGAAGTGGCAGCGTGCCAAGGTCGAGGTCCGGCTGAGCGCGGATGGCGCGCTGCATTTGGCTCGGCGCACCGTCGTGGAGCACCTGCCGGAAATGCTCCTCGAAGGCGGCCAAGGCGACTTGCGGGGTCAAGGTCCGGCGAAAGTCGGGCTCCTTCTCCAGGCGTGGTCGAAGGGTGTGATCGCGAGTGACAACGGCCGGTTCATCGAGAAACAGCGCCGGACCCAGGTAAGCGCTGCGATAGAGGCATTCCGGAAACGCAAGCTCGACGGGACTCACTCCCCAATAGAACGCCTCGAACGCTTCCACCCAAGCCGCTTGTTCGGCGTCGACGCGCAGGCAAGTCATTCCCGCCTCGATCATCGTCTGGTAATCCTCCCGGGTCAGGCGTTGGTATTCGTACTCCGAATTATCATAGCGCCGGCGAGGGTCCTTTTGTCGTTGATTGCTCGGAACCCCGATCCAGCGGTCCGGATAGAGGCGCACCCGACGAGGTTGGGCGGACGGGCGGCGAAATGGATCGGCGGTCTTCGCGGAGGATCGGTAGGCATGCCCCAGATACTGAACTCGGGGCTCCGGGGCGGCGTCCCCAGGATTCACCGCTGCCGGCCAAAGGCTCGGCCACTCCAAAAGACTCGGAAGAACGGGACCCGACCGTGAACCGTCGACGGTTTCCACCGGTGCCGAGGTCCCCTCCTGCAGAATGTATCGAAGAATGGCCGAGGCCGGAACGCGCCATGGACTCACGTCAGCTCGAGGTTCAACCAGGAGCCAAATCCGAAAGGTCCGCTGGCTCGACGTCGTCGCTTCCAGCCGCACCCATTGGCCGCTCCCTTCCGATCCTTGGTCCACCTCGCCGAGGGCGAGGGTGAACTGCTGGACCGGAGCCCGGGTTGATGCAGGTGATTCGAGGCGGAAGTGATGAGAGGTTCCAGGTGGCCCGAGGCTGGCAGCTGGTTCGGAATCCACCGGCCGCGCCGCACCCCGGCAGGGGACGGCGATGGCAAGACACAGCAGGCCAAGACTCACGGCCAAGCGCGGGTGCATGCGCAGAGCCCACGATCTGGCCGAGCCCGGGTCAAGGATGGGATTGCCGCTCGCGACCGACGTCACGGTGGCGGTAACCTCGCCCATTCTCATGTCGACCGATGGGTTTCAAAGGTGGTGCCGAATCATCGCCCTGCTGCTGGGCGGTCTTTCGGGTGGGTTCCCCGTGTCGGCTGGTCCGGGAAACCCTGCGTTGCCGGACGCACTTCGGGTGGTGCTCGCCGAGACACGGCCTCTGGAGCACGCCCGCGGTCCGCGCCTGCCGCTCTTGATTCTTCCCATCAGCCATACCCTGAGGGGAGTGCCCCAGGTACAAACCGAAGAGGCACTGAAGGAGTTGAATCTTCGGGGCATCGGATATTCCGTGAGTTGGTCGCCCGCCGACCCTGATGCTTCGATCGCAGAGGCCCTTCGCATTGCCAGGTGCCAACGGAAGCTGGGCATGCACGTGATCGCGGATGCGACCGCCTGCCTGCATTCGTTTTTTGATGGGGCCGACGCCTTGTTGCACGTGGACGATAGTGGCGCCGTTTTTGCGGAGACTTCGTTTGGCGGGAAACTGGGCTGTCCCTTCACCCTTGAGCCGCGGGTCCCGGTGATTCGCGAGCGCATCGACCGCTTCGTCCGGGCTTACCGCGACGCCGGCCTGCCCTTGGATCTGGTGTTTGCGGACTGGGAGATTGATGGGCCGATCGAGTGGAACGATGCGTGGGCCAATTCCAAACGCTGTCGGCGGTGCCGGGACAACGTCGTGGCTTTGTCTGACTTTCGAGCGTTTCAACGGCGACTCCGTGAGATTCGCAGCGCCCTTCAACGACGCGCGTTCAGCGAACCCGTGCTGGCGCAGTTCCCTCGGGCCCTGGTGGGAAACTACGGCGTGTATCCGAATGACGGTTACCGGTACTGGTACGATTACTTCGAGCGGGAGGGGCCACCCGGTGCTCCGGTTCGCATGGACCACCATGCGCGCTACCGGGAGTGGGTGCAGGAGTTCGGGCCCTGCGGCTACACGCTTGCCATGCCGGTGATCTACACATGGTACCCGACCTTTCATTGGTACGACTTTTCCACCGGGGATTATCGCTGGATCTATAACCTGCTCCTCAATGCTTCCAATGCGGGGCGACACACGCCATCGCAGGTTCCGATTCTGCCCTTCGTCCATTGGACAACCACCGCCCCGCCGCCCAATCCCGACCCGGCAGTCCGGCAACTTGATGCCAGGGCGTATCAGGAATTGTTGTGGCACCTGCTCCTGCGCGGGCACGACACTTTCTTTCTGTGGTGCCTGCCTGAGGAACTGCGCTCGGAAGTGCGCCTCCTGCATCCGGTCTATGCGGAGTCTCTGGCGCATCGGGAATTCCTCGACCACGGCGTCCCGATCACCTTCGAGGTCCCGACCATCCCCGGCTCGGTCGTTTCGGGTCTTCGGTGGAAGGATCAAGTGCTCGTCCGTCGCACGGATTTTTCGGGGACGACGTCGGATTTGGATTTCGCCCTTCCGGAAGGCGGGCGGGTGCGGGTATCGGCTGTCGGCGGGCTGCAGGTGTTGCCGGTGGCGTCGACCCGGCCTGCGGTCGTTCTCCCGGATGGGTTGCGCCAATAGGTCAAACCTCCGGTTTTTCGCGCCAAGCGGCCTCACGTCGGCTCATTCATTCCGCCTCCTTCGTTGCCCTGAGGATGCCCGAACCGCGCGGTGGCGAACCCCATGGTCACCGCGCCGAGCCTGCTTTGCACCTGCGATACCGTTCACTGCGAACGCAGGGACCCGGGAATTTTCAGTGGATTGCATCGCAGGAAGAATGCTGGATAGGATTCGTGCCCGTGCAGTCAGGGGGGAATATTGATCGGGTGGCCACCCACGGGGCCGAGGATCGTGAAGTGTCGATTCTTTCGGCGACTCGATCGGAGACTGGCAGTGGGAAGCAGGGGGCATCAGGGGCACCGGGGCGGATGCAGGGGTTGGATGCGCTCCGGGTGTTGGGATGTTTCGCAGTGGTTCTGGGGCATGTGATGTCCGGATGGCGATTGGAACCCGCGGATTGGGAAGAGATTGTTTGGGTGTACAACGTGCGGATGTTCGGCCTGCGGCTGTTTTCCCTGATTACCGGGTTTTTGATGGCGGATGTCGCGATGCGGGATGCGGGGCGGACCCTGGGGAGCTATGCACGACACCGGGCGTCCCGGCTGCTGATCCCGACCTACTTCTGGGTGGTGGTCTTCATGGTGTTGTTCGATGTGCTGAGGCCGTGGAGCAAGGGAATGCCCCTGACGCTGGATTGGTACCGTTTGTTGTTTCCCGCGGGGCATCTCTGGTTTCCCTCGTTTGCCGCGGTGGCGGGCGTGATGGGCTTCGCCGTTTTGCGGCATTTTCCATTCGCCCGGTTGGGAAGCCGCGCCACCCCGGCGGTTTGGATGGCGGCGACGTTGATGTTTTTCATGCTGCCGCGGTGGATCGACGGATTGCCCGGGCCGATGGCCAATCGGAGTGTGGCATATCTATGCTTCGGAGTGGTGATGCGTCTCACCTATGTTTCCGTGGCGAGAGTGCGGCAGCGTCCGTGGGCTGCATCGATTGCCGGATTGGTCCTCCTGGCGTCGATGGTGGGCCAGGCAAGCCGCCATCATCCATGGCAAGTCTTCGGAATGGTGGCGTCGATGGCGTTTCTTGGGTTGGGGAACCTGGCTGGGAAAGTGGGACGTCTTGTCCGGCCGTTCGCGGAAATGGCCTTTACCATTTACTTGATTCATCCCCTGGTGATCGCGGCCATCCAATTTGGCTGCATGCGGCTGGGATATAAGCCTCGAGGGTGGGACACGGTGTGGCTGTCGGGCCCGGTCTTCATCGTCAGTTGGTCGGTGGGTGTGTGGGCCAGGCGGTTGGGGGTGCCTGGTTGGGTCCTGCCCAAAGGATAAACGGTGGCAAGGCGCGTCCTGTGCCAGTAGGGATAACGGTGAGACATGAGCCGAGTTGACGGGTTGACCTTTCCGCGGACCCGGAGTTTTCTCGCCCCATGCGTCCCTCGACACCTCGTTTGCGCGCCTTTGGCCCAGCTTGGCTCTGTTGGGCCCTAGGTGTGGCCTCGGTTTTTTCGGCCATCGGAGCCGAGCCGGAGGTGTACGTGAATCAGGCCGCTCAAAAACTGCTGCCAGAAGGTCCAGGCTTGTCGGCCGCGTATCCCGAGGACGCCGGTATTGAAAGGAACGATGCGGTGATTTTTGCGGATCGCTTTGATGGGGACGACTTAGGGAAAGGGTGGGATGAGGTGGGAAACAAGGGAGGCAACGTCCTGCGATGGGCGGATCCCGCATCCAAGCTGGGCCTTGGCCCGCGGTGCCTCCGCGTGGAGGCTCACTTGGGTCGAGATACCGGTGGCGGACTGACCAAGTGGTTTGCACCGGCGGACATCGTGTTCATCCGCTTCTACACCAAATTCGCGGCGGATTGTGATTACGTCCATCATTTCGTCACCTTGCGCGCGAACAAGGGCTTGCAGGGCGGCGAACGGTGGAGTGGCTTCGGAGGAGCCGGACTCAAGCCGGACGGCACCGAACGATTTTCGACGGCGGTGGAGCCCTGGGGGGACTGGGGCCGGAATCCACCACCCGGACGATGGAATTTCTACAGCTATTGGCATGAGATGAAGGTCTCGCGCGATGGAAAGTTCTGGGGCAACTCATTCGCGGTGCCGGAATCCCCGGTGATTCCGCGGGACCGCTGGATCGCGGTGGAGTTCATGTTGAAACACAACACGCCGGGAAAGCCCGACGGGGCACAAGCATTCTGGATTGACGGCGTTCTGCAGGGGCATTGGACGGGAATCAATTGGCGCAAGTCGGAAGCGCTCAAGGCGAATGCCCTGACGGTGGAAAGCTACATTACCGACCGGTGGACCCAGAATGCGACCAACGTCGTTTTCTTCGACAACGTCGTGATCGCTCGGAGCTACATCGGGCCAGTGAAGGCGCCGTGAACCTCGCGGCTCGTTACAATCGTTCGCGCCGGTAGCGCAAGGCGACCAACACCACCAGTCCGACACCCAGCACGGCGCTGACCGCCCACGCCGCCGCGGTGGGGCTCCCGGGACGCGCAAACTGGGCGGCCGCACCGACGAGCGGGCCCCCTAACAGGCCCGCCCCTATCGCGGCCTCGTGGATGCCGCCGTGGTCGCCTTTGGTGTCGCCGACATCCATCGAATAGAACAACGAGGAGTAGTAGATGAGCCCGAGTCCGATGCCGAAGACAATTTGCGCCACCGTCACCAAGGTCAGGACTTGCGAGCGATCCAGCGATCCCAGGCTCGACGCCAGGAAGATAAATAGGAATCCCGCAATCATCCCGACGAACGCCGCGACGAGCCATCGAAAGCGATAGTGCCATCCCGTCCATCGCCACAACCCCAGGAAGGTTACGGTGCGGGCAAATAACCAGATCGAACAAAAGAACCCGGCCACCCGCGGTTCGAGTCCGAGGCGTTCGGCCAGCGACGGAATCAGGGGCACCGCGGTGTTGATGGCCACATACGCGCATGGGTTCGCCAGCCAGGACATGAGCAAGAAGGTCTTTGGGCTGATCGGCGTCCGATGACGCTCGTGCTCGGAGACCATCGAACCGTGGGCTTCCCCATGTGGCCTTGTTTCCGCGCCTGGTTGCTTGGCCAGCCAATGAGTGATGCCCCACTGGCCCGCGATCATGATGGCCGGGATCAGCAGGGTGAAATGGGCGCCCCCCAACCACGCAAACAGCGCCCCCCCTATGAAGTAGGCGAAAGCACCGCACCCGGACCAAACCAAATTATAAATCCCGATCAACCGCTGCAGGCGCGGCCCGGGTTCCCCTTCGCTGACGATTGCTTCGAGGTTGGGCCAGGTGAAGCAGATCGAAACCGTGGCCACCAGCATCAGGACGGCCTGGATGCCGATTTCAATCGACCGCGGCAATCCCGCCCAGTGGGTAAACCATGCCAGGAAGAAACAGGTCGACATCCCAAGGAACCCGATCTTCAGGGCGCGCAGATATCCTCGACGTTGTCCGTAGTTGCCGCCCTTGAGCGATGCGACGACGTAGACCGCCCCTTGCGCGACCGCCCACAGAAGGTTCTCGCGGCTGCCAAATTGGAGATCCCGGCTCAAAAACCAGTAGACGAAATAGAAATAGAACGTCGTCGAAATGGAGTTCAGTCCCTCCAGAACAAAGGCGCCTGTCTTGATTCGTGACGATGATGGCATGGTCCGGTCCGGCGACCCGTCGATCGCCCGGTTTTCGGTTCAATCGGTGGATCCGTGTCCGCGTTCGACCGCTCCGACTTCCCGGATCGCTTGCAGACAATACCATTTCACCGCCTGGGTCATCGGCGGCTCCAGGCGGTCGAGTTCCTCGGCTGTGCACCAGCGAATGGCGAGGTGTTCCTCCTCCGCCAGGTCCACCGAGCCCGCCACTGGTTGGGCGAAGTAGATCATGCCGATGTGCTCGTGCGTCTCGTGGATACGATGAATGTCGAGAAATCGCGGCGCGATCAGGGCGCGCGTGCCAGGTTCGGTGGTTGGTGGACGTTCCCCCAGCAGTCGCACGTCCAGGCCGCTTTCCTCCTTGGCTTCCCGCAGCGCCGCCTGTTCCGGATCTTCGTCCAGTTCAATATGCCCGCCCAAAGGCAGCCACCGCCGAAGTTTGCGATGGTGAATCACCAACACACGGTCCTGATGCACGACAAAGATCGCCACCGTGAAATCGATCTTTTCGTGAATGTGCGCCATCGGGCCGGGGACTGTGCGAAGCCGGCGGATCTCCGTCAAATCCCCTCCGTTCGGGTCCTGGCCGGAGCGTCGACCTTCCGAGGGCTTCCAGGGCTGAAAGGATTTCGTGCTCCTGTCTTGAATTGCCCGAGGACCCAGCTTCACTGGGAATGTGCACCGAAATGGGCTCCCGGTGATCCCAGATCGTTCGTCCACCGAATCCGCAAACCCTATCGTTCCTCTTCGAGCGAAATGAAAACCGCCGGGAAAATCGCGCTGCGCGCCGAAAGGCGCCGGGATGTGCCGGTCATTCACCAGGTCGTCCAGGCGGCTTTCGGCCGGGCCGCCGAGGCGGACTTGGTCGACGCATTGCGGCGCGGAGGCGGGTTGGCCCTGTCCGCGGTAGCCACCATCGACGGTCGCGTCATCGGGCATGTGGCGTTCAGTCCGGTGACGATCGGCGCCGGAAACGGTTCAACTCCGGGGTTGGCCCTCGCCCCGGCGGCCGTCGATCCGGAGTTTCAAGGGCGCGGGATCGGATCGCGTCTGATTGGTTGGGCGCTCGACGAGTGCCGGCGTCAAGGCCACCGGTTGGTCGTCGTCTTGGGGCATCCCCGTCTCTACCACCGCTTCGGATTCAGAGACGCCGAATCCTGCGGGATTCTCTCTCCATTTCCGGTCCCACCCGAGGTCTTCATGGTCTTGGAATTGGTGCAGGGCGCGATGCGGGGCTGCGCGGGTGAGGTCCGATACCGACCGGAACTGTCCCGTTGACCCCGAGGGGTCAACAGGCTCGAAGACCGGTTGGATGACTGGCTGAAGGAGAGGTGTGTAAATTAGCAAACTTTGCGTTGACCTCGTTGTTCGTGCAGCAGAGCTTATGCACCGCCCGGCGCGGTAGGGACCATCCGGGATCAGCAGAGGCCACATGAGCGAGCAATTTGACCTCAAGGAACAGGAGATCACGGTCTCCGATATCGGACGCAATCTACCGGCAGCCCGCTTGTACGAGGAGGCAATCCGTTTCGATACCGAAGCCAGCATCGCCGAGAACGGCGCGTTGGTGGCGTATTCGGGAGCAAAGACCGGTCGGTCGCCAAAGGACAAACACATCGTTCGGACGCCGGAATCCGAGAACGACATCTGGTGGGGTTCGGTGAACATCCCCATCGAGGCGAGAAGTTTCGAAATCAATCGTCGACGAGCCAAGGATTTCCTGAATACGAGACCGCGCTTGTATTGCTTCGACGGCTTCGCCGGCTGGGATCCTGAACATCGGGTGAAGGTGCGGGTCATTTGTGCGCGCCCTTACCATGCCTTGTTCATGGCCAACATGTTGATCCGCCCGACCCATGAGGAACTCGTCGCCTTTGGGGAGCCCGACTACGTGATTTACAACGCGGGCCAGTTCCCCGCCAATCCCCACACCACGGGAATGACGTCGAGGACGAGCATCGACCTGTGTTTTGCCAGCCGCGAAATGGTCATTCTGGGGACGGAGTATGCCGGTGAGATGAAGAAGGGGGTGTTCACCATCATGAATTACCTCATGCCCAAGTGCGGCATCTTGTCGATGCATTGCTCTGCCACCGCGGATCGCCAGACCGGCCGTGCCTCGCTGCTGTTCGGATTGTCCGGTACCGGCAAGACGACCCTTTCCGCCGATCCGCACCGACTGCTGGTGGGAGACGACGAGCACTGTTGGAGCGATCGCGGGATCTTCAATATCGAGGGTGGATGCTACGCGAAAACGATCGACCTGACGCCCGAGTCGGAGCCGGACATCTTCCAGGCCCTGCATTTTGGTGCCGTTCTGGAGAATGTGGTGTTGGAGGAGGATCGAGAGGTCGATTTCCACGATTCCAGCATCACGGAGAACACCCGTGGTGCGTACCCCATCGAATACATTCGCAATGCGAAGATCCCTTGTGTGGCGGGGCATCCGACCGACGTGATCTTCCTCACTTGCGATGCGTTTGGCGTGCTGCCGCCGGTGAGTCGGCTCACTCCCGAGCAGGCCATGTATCACTTTGTCAGCGGCTACACTGCCAAGGTCGCTGGCACGGAGGTGGGGGTCACGGAGCCGTCGGCGACTTTTTCACCCTGCTTCGGTGGACCGTTCCTGGTGTGGCATCCTTCCCGGTATGCGGAATTGCTGGCTCAAAAGATGAAACAGCATGGCGCCCAAGTCTGGCTGGTGAACACCGGTTGGAGCGGTGGGTCCTTCGGGGCCGGCAAGCGGATGAAGCTCTCCTTCACCCGGGCGATCATTGACGCCATTCACAGCGGAGCCCTTCGCGATGCCCCCACACATCGGGACCCGATCTTCGGTCTTGAGATCGTAACGGAGGTCGCCGGTGTTCCCAAGGAAGCCCTTCAGCCGCGGAACACCTGGCGCGATCCGTGCGCCTACGACGCGACCGCCAAACGTCTGGCCGAGTTGTTCCGCCGCAATTTTTCCAAGTTCGAGGCGGGGATCGACCCGGCTGTTCGCGCCGCAGGTCCGGTCGGCTGACATCCCTGCCAACGACGTGTCGCCATCGATGCTGACGTGCCTCCTCCCCGACCGAATCGATCCTTGTGATCGCCGCGACCTGTAACGCCGACCCAATCCTTTCCCTATGAATATCGCCCTGTTAGGCCCAACCGGTGCAGGCAAGGGAACGCTGATCAGCGCCCTTGCCGAGAAGAACAAGCTCCACCCGATCACCCTGGGGGACGTGCTCCGCCAGAAAGCCAACTACGGAACGGCCTTGGGTCTGTTGACCCGGGAATACGTCCAAAACGGTGAACTGGTGCCAGACGAATTCGTCGACGCCATGGTCGAAGAAATCTTCCGGCATCTTCCCCCGGGCACGAACACAATCCTGGATGGTTTTCCGAGGACGGTCACCCAGGCGCGGTTTCTTGATGACCTTCTGCTGGATCTTGGACAGAAGCTCGACGCCGTTGTTTACCTGCACGTGCCGGAAGCGGTGATCTTTCAGCGGGTCGCCCAACGCCAACCGCCCCGACAGGACGACGAACCTCATATACTGCGACATCGGCTCCATGTGTTTCGACGGATGGTCGCACCCGTGCTGAAGCACTATTACGACACGGGCCGGTTGGTGCTCCTTCATGCCGACGCCCCGGCACATCAGTTGGAGATGCAATTGAAGGATCTTGTCCAGGGACTCTCCGTCTCCCGACACCCGGAGTTCTCGGAGGCCGATCTGGCCTTTCTCGATCAGTTGCTGAAATCGAAGCCCGCGGCGCTCGTCCAGCCGGACCCGGCTTTGAACTTGGTGTTGCTAGGGGGGCCCGGCAGCGGCAAAGGCACCCAAGCCGAGCACCTCTGCAAAGGCTTCAAACTCCCGCACATCAGTACCGGCGATCTCTTTCGGGACAACATCAAGCGCCAGACGGATCTCGGGCGGCTGGCCAAGTCCTACATGGATCGCGGTGAGTTGGTGCCGGATGATGTCACCGAACGCATGGTCGCCACTCGCCTGTCTCAACCCGATGCTTCCCACGGGTTTGTGCTCGATGGTTTTCCCCGCACGGTGTCGCAGGCGGAGGCGCTCGACGAAATCCTGCACGGCATCAACCGGAAGACGACCGGAGTGATTCACCTGCAGGTTTCGGACGAAGAAATTGTCCGCCGCCTATCCGGTCGCCGTATTTGCCGGCAATGCCAGGCGCCGTTTCATCTCCTGTTCAAAAAGCCGCGCCGGGAAGGCCTCTGCAATCACTGTGGCGGACCGCTGTATCAGCGGGACGACGACAAGGAGGAGACGATTCTGGTACGTCTCAAGAACTACCACCGGCAAACCAAGCCGTTGATCGCGTATTATCGCGACGCCGGTGTGCTGACCGAGGTCCGTGGCGAAGGCGACATGGGTGCCATCCGGGCGGCCATGCTCGCCGCCGCCAAGTTGTTTGCGGAGGAACCGGAGGCTGCCACGCAGGTGTAGGGCCTGGGTGCGTGATGCGGGGTCTGTCGACCCCCAAAAGCCACGAAGCGGAACCCAGAGGTTCCGCTTCGTCGTTACCAGGAGGAATGTTCGGGAGGAGGATTCGGCGACCGCAAAGTCTGATTTAGACCTTGCTGCGACGCACCAACCCCAGTCCCAGCAGGCCGCCGCCGAGGAGCACGAGAGTCAAACCGTTGTCAGCGACCGGCACCACGACCTCCTGCACATCAAAACCGGCGACCGCGAAATCCCGGTTGGCCAGCCACTCCACAGGATTATTGCCGAAATAGACCTTGAACTCCACTCGCGTGACCAAAGTCGCGGCGTTGAAGTTGATCGTCTTCTCTCCGGAACTTTCCGAGCCGGTGAAGGCGTACGTGTCGATCAGACTGGAGCCGTTGTAGAGTTCCAGCCATCCGCTGTCCTGCACCAATTCAGAAATCGATTGCGGGTAGAGATCGTTGAGGTACGCGGCCAACAGGCTCGTGGGAGACGAAAAATTCACCACCAAAGTCTCCAAAGGACCCACTTCGCTCGGGTCTTCAATCCTGTTGGGAAGAGACCCGTCAATACCCAGACCGTCGCCGGTCGCATGCCGCAACACGGAGCCCGACGGCAAAGCACTCACCGTCACGCCACCCAACGCGAAGGTGCCCTGGTTGTGAGCTCCACTCCAACTGGCGCTCCGAAAATCAATATCGATGCTGCTGGGAATCGGAAGTGCCCAAGTCGTCGCTGCGCTGGCAAGGACCGCTGCCCCGATGGTGATAAGTGCTCGCTTCGTCATAATGTTCTACTTCTTCCTGCCGATCTTTAGTGCCGTTACACCGCCCACTGCCTTTTGGGTCTCGGTGCATCTCTCGGGTGGAGACTCGAGTCTTTCAAAGCAATGAGTATGCCAATCAGCTAGAAAATCTTCCTACAAATAGTTGAGCCCAGTTTATCCTGTTCCTGCACAATTGCTTGTAATCTAGAATAAGTTCGGGGCTCTAGCCGGTCTGTCGACCATCTAAGGGGTTCGGGTGGGGAAGTGTAAAGGAGTTCGACAGTGGGGCTGGGCGGAATGTCGATGCTATTGAATAAACACCTGTGGATCAGTGGTTTATCATGGATTTCGAGTCGGTATCAGGTGTAAGGCAGGCCGACATTCAACCCCGGTGCCATCCCAGCCGACTCTCTAGGGTCTCGGGCTTTCCACTCTCCACCGGCCCAATAATTCGATTTGCCCTCGAAACAAGTGCGCCAGCCGTGAGGTTGACGCTCCGGTCCGTAGATCGCGGGCTACCGCCCCCCGACCCAAATCGTACCGGCGGATCACCTGGGCAGGGCTCCCTCCAAGGCAGGGTGTCGGTTGAGTCAGGTTCCAGAGTATGGCTGCGGCGGTATCGCGGGCCGTTTCCTTCACCCCCACGACCACGACATCCAGAGAACGGACCGCCGTTTCGTCGAAGAGGGTCACCCGCCAGGTGGCCTTGGGTAGCCATTGGGAAGCGCCCGGTTTGCAGGCCGTAAGTTGTCGGGTGACCCGTCGCGCATAACCGGAATCGCGAGGCGCGGCCCATGGACGCACCTCGACCGATACCCATTCCTGGGGCTCCGTCGCCGGGTCCTCCGTTTTGCGCGATGAGCCCTGAGACCCGCGGCGTCGGAATTCGTGGAGGCCGTGTTCCTGGGCAAAGAGCGCATGGGCGCCCATGCCGGTGACGAGAAGGTAAACGGTGGAGGGAACGGTGCCCGACGATTCGGCCAGCACGGTGCCGGTCAGGTGATGACGGGTGGCGGCTCCCACATACATGGCGAGGAGATCCCGCAGGCCGTTCAAGGCCGCACCGCGAGTGCGGGCGGGCTGGATCGCCAGCAGAACGTCGTCCAAATCGTGAGGCCCCGGGTGATCCAGAACCTGTGCGATCTGGTCGAGTTCGGCGTCCAGATCGTCCAGGGTGCCGGCACCGGTGCGTTGACCGGGGTCCAGAGTGAACGAGGTGATGGTGGATCGCAGGCGTTCGGCACGGGTAAGGAATGCTTCGAGTCGGCTGAGCTCGTCAAAAACGGCCTCGCTGCGCGCTCGGTCCTGGTAAAACCCGGGTTGCTGCGTGCGGTTCACCAGCTCGCTGCGTCGGTGCCGATGGGACGCGAGCCGCTCATCCAATTCCGCCCCGCGCCGAGTCAATGCCTCCACCCGGCGCTGGGTCGAATGGCGGTGCGGATTCAGGGCGGGAGCTGAAGACGGGCGATCGGGAGGGAGGGGGCGCGAAATGGCAACGTCGATCCTTCGGGCGTGGGCGCGCAGGCTGACGACGTGTCCCGGGCCGAGGCGTCCGGTCGCGAGAGCCTGGGCCAGTGGCTGAAGAAGGAGGCGCTCCACGGTTCGCTTCAGGGGGCGTGCCCCGAAGCTTGGCGAGTACCCTTCCTTCACCAGCAACGCAATGACTTCCGGATCCACGGCGACGGAGATTCCTCGGCGGGTGACGCCGCTGCGGCGCAAGACCAGGTCGACTTCTCGCCGCGCAATGCGTTCCGCGACGTCCATGCCGAGCGGCCTGAAATGAACGATCCGGTCGATGCGATTCAGGAATTCCGGTCGGAAGAAGCGGGAAAGCTCCCGGAACGTGCGCTCGGCGTCCGGATTCCCGGGTTCGGCTCCCCCGTTCTGCGCCGCAGAAGTTCCAAAGCCCACCGTGGCACCGGGCAATTCCGCCCCGATGTTGGAGGTCAGAATGACGATGGAACGTCGGAAGTCCACCAACCGTCCGTGGCCGTCGGTGAGGCGGCCCGCGTCGAAGATCTGAAGGCAGAGGTCGAAGACATTGAGGTGCGACTTCTCGATCTCATCCAGCAAAACCACCGAGAAAGGCCGCTGGCGGATGGCATCGGTGAGCAGTCCGTTCTCCCCGCGCCCTCCGATGAGCCTTGTGAAACCTTCCGCCCCCGCGAATTCACTCATGTCGAAGCGTAGTAATCGCGCCGGATCGCCAAACACGTATTCCGCCAGGATGCGGGCCAACTCGGTCTTTCCGACTCCCGTGGGCCCCACGAAGAGCATGACTCCAAAGGGTTTGTTGGGGTCGGTTAACCCGGCCTTGACGAGGGTCACCAAGTCCACCACCGCTTGCACCGCGTCCGGTTGTCCCATGATGCGGCTTTCAAAAAAGGCATTCAGCGCCGGCAAATCCAACGGGGTCGCGTCGTCGAGCAAGTCAACCGGGACACCGGTGGAGTGCGCGAGGGTCTCGAGGATTTCGCGTCGTTGGATCGGCTCGTTTCGTGGGGAGTGCCGATCGAGAACGGCTCGAAGCAAGCCGGCCGCCGCGCCGGGACGGGCGACGTGATTGAGGAACGACTCGCTGGCTTCGAAGAGTTGGTCGATGACCTCGTTGGAAAGGGGGGCGCCGGCTTGATCGCGCAGCGCTCGAAGCACCAGGCGCGTCCGGTCAGGCGTGGCCGGTTCCAGCAGCACCCGTTCAAAAAGTCGGGACAGGGCCGGTTCGCGACCGAGGCCGCGCTCGAAATCCTCGGGCGTCGCTTCCCCGATGAGGTGGATGCTGCCGTCTTCCAGTTGCGGGGCCAGCGCGGAAACGACGTTGGCGTCGGACTTTTCCCACCGTCCGACGGCGGCGAGGTCGGCGACATTGGGTACGTACAGTACCACGCGGCGCGGATGCCGGATGGTGGCGATGAGATCGCGGAGGCGGGTTTCCCATTCTCCGACGTACTTGGTGCCACTGAGGAAGTCTGCCGGGCTCATGCGAAGCACGCGCCAGCCGCCGCGTTCTGGTTTGGCGAGTTCGCGAACCAATGCATGAATCAGTGCGGTCTTGCCGCAACCGGAAGGGCCAATGAGAGCGATGGCGCGTGATGGCGCGCGTTCCAGGCGTTCGATCACCACCTGCAGCGCCTCGGCAACTTCGAAGGCACAGGGCAGGGCGCCGCTGGCGATCTGCGCGGTGAGATCGACCCCGAACCGGGCCAGGGCCGCGGGATCGACCGCGGTTTCGGTCGCCTTTTCGAGGCGCGCCCGAGTGATCGGGTGTCGCCCCGGGGTCTCGCCGAGCTGCTTGCAGGCTTTGATCAGGATCCCAGGCCCAAGGCCGGTCGCGGCAAAATCAAAGTCGTCGTGAGCCGCCAGGTAGAGCTCGAGATTCTTGGCGATGATTTGCCGCGTGTCTTCGTGAGCTTCCTCGGCGAGCACTTCGAGTCCATGGGCGACCGCCGCGACGTCCTGCGGGACTCCGAGGCCGCGCATGCAGTGCTCGCGAACGTCCCAGTCCGGGTCCTTGAGAGCCAGATCCCGCAGGGTGCCCACAAACTCGGCCTGACCTGCGACGGCTTTGACGGCCTGCCCCCGAATGAGGGAATCCGGGTCTTGCAGTAAGGCACGGTAGCCGGCCTCGGTGGTGGACAGGGAGCGCTGGCCCAAGAGGTAAGCCAGTCGTCCGCGCACCTGCGAATCGGTGGAGAGTGCGACCTGTTCCAAGAGCAGGGGCACTTCGGGGTCGGTGGTGCCGATGCATGCGTGGATGGCTGCCAGACGCAGCGGGACCTGCGGTGCTCCCAGCAATTGCCTCAGTTCGTCCAGCCCCGCCTTCGCCTCGCGCAATGCCGCACCCAGCGCTTCGATCTTCTCGCTCGAATCCTCGTACTCGCCTCGTCGAAGAATCTCGATGAGTTTGTGAATCTCGTCGTTCATCGTGACAGCGTGACGGTGGCGCCCCGTTCCGGCTTCCATTCGGCCGATGGTTTCACCTCGGTGCCTTGCCAAACCCGCGCGACGCCGTCCGCGTCTCCGGCCACCAGGACACGGCCATCGGCGCTCGCGGCCATTGAGTGTAGGAAGAATCCGCCGCCATCGTGCTGCCGCACCTTTTCCCCCGCGACGTTGAACCATCGCGCCTGGCCGGAGCCGGCGACCGCCACGAATTGTTCGAGTGTGCCGACCGCGAGCACGGCCACCACCTCCTTTCCAAAGCCGTCGACGTTTTTGATTCGCTCGCCGGTGATGGGATTCCAGATTTTCACCACACCGTCCGCGCCACCGGTGGCGATGGTTCGGCCGTTGCGGGTCCAGGCCACTCCCATCACGTGGTGAGTGTGTCCTTCGAATTGCCGTAACACTTTGCCTGTCTTGGCATCGAGCAACCGGGCAAAGCGGTCGGCCCCACCGGTAAGCAGTCGGTCGCCGCCGGGTGCGTAGGCGACTGCGAGAATGGTGTCGCTGTGAGGCGCTCCCAAATCACGGGGAGTGGCATTGTCCGCCATGGGCCAGACCAGGAGTTCCCCGCCTCGGGAAGCTTCGCCGCCTCCCGAGACCAGTTCTGAGCCATCCGGGCTGAAAGCCAAGGCTGTGACGCGGTCGCGAAGCGGAGACCCGGTGTCCTCTCCGCCCAGGGTGCGATGAAGAGTCCAGCGCGGCTCGAGTCGAAAGGTTTCCGTGCCATCGACAGATTGAACCGCGACACGGGATTCGTCTCGCCATTGAATCCCGAGGATGGGTGCGTGGGAGGAGGTCCAGCTCTCTATGGGTGAACCATCGGTGGTGAGCCAGGCGCGGAGCCGCCCTGACGCAGTGGCTGCCAGGACCGCGGTGCCGCCCGGCGAAAAGGCGACAAACCGCACGGGCTCCACGGCGGCGGCGTCGCGGGTCTGCACGGAGGCCGCGGCGGCCGCGACGGCATGGGTCTGCGAGCTTTCGGCCCGTGCCAAGGCGTTGACGGTGTCAGTCAAATCCCGCCGGAGCTTGTCGAGAGCGTTGCGCGCGAGATCGAGATCTCCGGCTGCGGTGGTCACGGCGATCTCTGCCTTCTTGATCTGGCCGTCAAGAACAGCCAGGGCTTTGACCGCCGCCGCCGTACGTTCTTCGGCTTGTTTGATCTGGGGTGGCAAGTCCGCCTGAACTCGGTTTGCCGTTGATTTGGCAGCGCCGGCGTCGAAGGCGCGGCTGGCGACATCCTCGATCCGGCGTTCCGCCTCGAGGCGCTGGGCTTCAGCCTCCTTGAATTTGTTGGCCGCATCGGTTGCCGCGACGGCAGCCAATTCCCGCGCCTTCTGTACCGCGCCTTCATCGGTCTTGCCCGCCAGGTCGGAGACTAGGCGGTCAAGATCCGCTTTCGCGCGCGCGGCTTGTTCCGCGGATAGCCTGGAGGTCAGTGCTTTCTCCTGGGCGGCCTTGGCGAGAGCTTTGGCTTCCTGCGCGGCCTTGTCGGTGGCGGCGGCGGCTTGCCCGGCCTGTTCGAGAGCGGCGATCCACTCGGCGCGGTCCTTCTCGGCGGCGGCTTTTGCCTTTTCCTGCGCGGCGCGTTCGTCTCTTTTCGAGGCGAGGGTCTTTTCGTTGCCGGTGTGCTTTTCCGTCGCCTTCGTCAAGGCTTCCTCCGCCTTTTTCACCTCGTCATCGAGCCGCTTCTTGGCACCGCGTTGGAACTCCAACTCGCCTTTTGCAAAGGCGAGCTCCTGTTCGGAAGTCGAGATCGCCCATTCCATTCGCCAATCGCCCGTCCACTCTCTTACCAGGGTGGGCGGGAATGCGAGACGCCACAGTTTCAGGATGCCATTCGTCCCGACCGTCACGGCAAGGGTGGAGTCAGTGGCAACGGCAGCCACGGTCATCGATTCCCCGGTCTCGAGCAATGGAGCCAGTCGAACGTCGTTGGTCATTGTGTTCGCACCGGTGCCGGTTCCCACGCGGATCGCCGGGGCCGTAGAATGGGCCTCGAATCCCTCCGACATGGCCTGGCGACGCCAGAGTTTGATTTCACGAAACGCCGCCGAGGCCAGCCATTGGCCGTCCGGGCTGAAGGCGAGTGCATTGACGATGTCGCGGTGGGCGCCGCCGGGGGTTCTGGCGTCTTCGAGAGAACCGGTCGGGCGCTGGGTGGGCACGTGGTAGAGATCGATCCGATGGGCGCGTGACACGGCAGCCACCTGGCCGTCCGGTGTCATGGCTGCCGCAAAGGCGGGATGCCAATCTGCCGGCATGGGTTGCCACTCGACCGGGCGGTGGTTGTGGACTTCCCCTTTGGCGCCTTGGTCGATCCAGAGTTTGAGCAGGCCGAGTTCGTTGCTGCTGAGGTTCTCCGCGTTCGCCTTGTTCCCGGTCGGCGGCATGATCATGTCTTCCGCCAGATGAGCCGCGGCTCGGAACAGGAGGCTTTCCTCAGCCCGGCCTTCCACGATGGAGGGTCCGCTCGCGCCCCCTTTCCGAATCGTTTGCGGAGTTTCGAGAATGAGGTCGCCTTTGGCTCGGGTCTGATTGTGGCAGGCGAGGCAGTTCTTGCGAAACAACGGGAGGATCTCCGTCTCGAAATCGACAGGGCTTTCTCGCTGGAGTGGGCGGACCGGCAATGCCGATGGTTTTGACGATGCCGGTGGAGTGGCGGCGTCCTCGGCCTGAGCCGCGGGCTGGATCGCAGCCCAAGCCAGGAAGGTGAGGGTTGCCCACGTTCGAAACCACGCGACGGAGGCGATGTTCAAGGAGGCTCGCATGGCGCTCGAAGTCAGTCCGGTTTCAAGACTTGAAGGCGGGTTTCACCGTCACCTGGATCGGTGACGAGGTCACGACAATGGTGACGTCCCTCGGTTGTGCGCGTTCTTCGGCTGCTTTCTTGCGCGCCTCAGCTGCATTTCGGACCGCTTCCGCGGCTGCCTTTTGTTCCGCGGAGGCGGAGGCCAATGCGTCCGTCGCGGCCTGCAACTCCCGCACCGCAATGTCCACCGCTTCCGGTTGATTGCGATATTTCCCTTGGGTCAGGCCCTGCAAGAAGAAGCAGTGTTTGCCGGCGGGCAATTTGCGTTCGGCGAGTTTGATTTCCAGGGTGGCGTTCGTGGCGTTGGGGGGGACGATCAGTTCCCCCAGCTTCTCCAACTCCGGATGGCCGAAGGCTTTCAGCTTCAATTCGCCCTTGTAGTCACCTCGACGCTCAATTCGAAGGGGAATGAGAACCTGCGCGCCCTCTTCCGCTTCAATCGGCCCGGGCGCCACCGTTGCCACTATCACCGGAGCGGATTCGTGGGCGCTGATGGCCGCATAGATACCGCGAGTCGGCCGCGAAGCCACAGGTTCGATGTTCGAGTCGCCGACGTTCCAGAGAATCGACGCCGCAAAGGCCTCGCGCCGCGGGATCTCGGCGGCCGCGCCGGACCAGCCATGAACAGTCAGTGGCCCCGTCCATGGGGCCGCATCCTCATTCGCCTGCAGCAACAGCGTCGCGGTGTTCTGCCCCGGGTACAGCCGCGTGGGCGTCGCCGTCATCCCCGCCGGCAGGTTGGTCGCCGAGTATTCGATCTCGCCATCGAAGCCTTCGCGTCGAAACGCCAGTATCCGAATCGGGATCGTTTCACCTTTGCGCAGGAAGATGGGCCATGCCTGCGCCGGACGCTGGTTGGGATCAGCGGGCGGCTGGGAGATGGGGTGAGCCACCAACTGGAAATGCGGCGTCGGCGGACGCACCAGAAGGCGATAGGGATGACGGGGTTGGGTCGGCAGCGGATTGAAAACGTCGAAGACCGTGATTCGGTAGGTTCCGTCTTCGGGAATCTCGAGTCGCCCTGCGGAATCGCGCGAGGTGGTCGGATACCCTGGGGTTCCGAAATTGGCGTCCAAGTCCTGGAAGTCCACCACGTCAACGGTGCGTTCGGCGCCCTCCGCGGTCCGGGTCAGGCGTTGCACCACCACTTGGGGATCGGCGTTGAAACCCAGCCGTTCGGAGAATACTTCCAACCACCAGACCTCCCCCTTCTTTGCTTCGAAGGTCACGCCTCCGGGTCTCTGGCGCGGTCCGAATTGCGACCACAGGTCCACTGGCGGTTGGAGGGTCGGGTAGGTTGTGCCGGGAAAGTGAGTCGACGGCGCCAAGGAGGGCGAAGAAACGGCAAAGAAAATCGGATTGGATCGGCGCCCATCGACGGTCCATCGCCACCAAAACCCGGGTTGAGTCACCGTTGCGGGTCGGTAGGCCGCTGTCTCGGTAAACGCGTGAGGCTCGGGCGCCTGGATCGTCACCTCGCAGGATTCAAGGAGACGACCATCGGCTCCCCCAACCGCGGATGGTTTTCCACCCGGCAACTGGCGCCCGTACAGAATGACGGATTGCGACTTGCCGGGAATGAGAACGCCGGGTGCCACGGCGTCAAGGTGCGGACCCGTGCTGGCAACGAGGCGGAAGGCATACTCGTCTCCCCCGCGGAACGTCACATCGTGGAGCGCCAGCAGATAGATACCTTCGGCAGTCGACTGAAAATCGAGGAACCCCCGCCGGCTGCGGGCGAGTTCATTTCCGGCGACGGTCTCCAAGGTCAGGACGGGCTCCAGCCGGGAATCAATGGCGCGCGCCTGGATCTGGAACACGCACCGTTGGTTGGCCAACAGCCGCAGACGAAACCAAGTCCTGGCATTGGCGGCCGCGCGCCCGTTCACGACGGTGTCGAGGGGGAGATCGAAGGCCTGGTGGGTGGCGCGATGATCCGGGCCTGCTTGAAGTTCGGGTAGGGTGTCCAGGGCAAACACCCGGGGATTCGACACGCCGAATCGACCCACGAAACGAAGATCAACGGTGCCAGGTTGCACCTCCGGCGGAATCACCACGCGGAACTGCGTGGGGCCGTTGGTGGAAGGGAGGCCCTGAATTCGAGGATCGGAGAAGATCAGGCGCTCCGGTGAGTCGAGGTCAGACCCTTGAATCGTGACCAGGCTGGTGGTGCCACATTGGGCTCCGGGCGGATACACGGCAGTGATCCGCGCCAGCGGGAGTTGTCCGTGGGCGACACTGCCGAGCCACACTAAGGCGGTAATGACGGCGTAACATGGAGCGCCCAGCCGGTGCAGGCGCGTCGAGTCGCGCCCAGGGTTGAGGCCATTCGATGCTCGGGCTTCCACGTGCCTGGGTGTCTCCCCTTCGATGCTCACCGCGCAGGGCGACCTCGCCCGGGGTACCGCGATTCCCCATGGACCCGAAGAGTCCGTCGCCTGGTGGACCGACATTCAACGCGCAGCGAGGAAGCGCTCGCTCGCCCTGCCGTTACAGGCTGTTTCACCGGCGTGCGCATGGTGGGTGGTGGGAATTGCAGGCTAATGGTTGAATAGGAATTCCTTGGAATTGATGACCGCCCAAAGCGTGTCCTCCCACGCTTCACGCACACCCTTCGCCTTCGCCGCGGGATCGTTCGTGGCAGGGACCTTCCGGGTCATGTAATCGGTGGTCACGCGCACTTCGTCCCCCGTGGGAACACGTCCGTACGCCGCCAGGTAGATCTCGCGAAGTTTGGACTCCTCCGAACGCGACACATCCGCGGCCAGTTTTGCCGCGCGGCTCGAATCAGACGCCAACCGTTCCTGGATATCCTTGGCATTGAGAAGGTGCAGACTTTGGCTCAAGGAGGCGTCGGCGCTGCGTTCGCATTCGCAGGCGCTGCTGCTTTCGGGACGGCCGAAGACAGTCAGGAAGTAGCTCGAGGCGTTGAAGCTGTTGTCGGGCAAGGCAATGGCACGCGTGCCCTCGGGAAGGCCTTCAAACTTCGAGGGACTTAGCAGCAACGATTGCACCGCGTCGTACAAGACCTCGGCCGGCAACCGCCGCGGGTAATACCGCGAGTAGTGCTGCTTGTCTTTGCTGTTCGATTCGTTCGGGACCGCGCTGCGCTGGTAGGTCGACGACCGCGTGATCACTCGGACAAGTTCCTTCAGGTCGAAACCCGACTTCACAAAGTGATCGGCCAAGGCCGACAACAGCTCCGGATGGCTGGGAGGATTGGTTTCGCGCAGGTCGTCCTCGGGTTCGACCAGTCCGCGACCGAGGAAATGCTTCCAGTACCGATTGGCCAGAGCGCGGGCGAGGTAGGGATTGTCGGGTCCCGTCATCCAATCGGCGAGAGCCGAGCGCGGATCATCGTCGGGGCCGAGGTTCACCGGGTTGGCGCCAAGCGCCGCCGGCGGCACCTGCATTCCATTTTTCTTGTTGGTGGTCTGCGCTTTGCCGCGCCGATGCACCACCGCGTCTTCTCCAGGCTGTCCTCCCGGTTTGAAGGAGACTTGTGAAAAGAACGCACCGAAGCTCCAGTAGTCGGCCTGGCTCCACTTTTCGTACGGGTGATGATGGCACTGGGCGCATTGGAGCCGCTGGCCGAGGAACAATTGGGAGATGTCTTCGAGCTGCCCTTGCATCGACCGAACCTGCCGGTACCACGCCACCGGCGGATTCTCGGTCAGATCGCCGGCGGCTGTGAGCAATTCGCGCACCCACTGGTCGTAGGGTCGGTTGCGTTGAAGGTTGTCGCGAATCCAATCGTGGAAGACGTAAGTGCCCCGTGCGTGACGAGGTTCTGTGCGTTTGTTGCGGAGCAGGGCACTCCATTTGCCCGCGAAGTAATCGGCGTAATCACCGGAATCCAGCAACCGATCAATGACGGCGTCCCGTGCTTTCTGACGCCTCGGTGTCGGCACCGCAACCTCCCCTTTCTCCGCTTCGCCAGGCTCGCGTGCCGATTCCAGGAAGTCAGTGATCTCAGCCTCGCTCGGCAGGCGCCCGGCAATATCGACCGTCACGCGCCGAAGAAAGGTGGTGTCATCGGCCCATCCGCTCGGCGGCATGCCCACCTTGCGCAGTTGTCGGAAGACCAGGTCATCCACGAAATTGCGTGCGGCCGGGAGATCGGTCACCGGGGCACCGAGAGGAATCGTTCCACGGAAGGTCGCGACCTTGCCTTGGTATCGAACCATAACGGCCACCTCACCCGGTAGATCGCGAACCGACAAAAGACCATGGACGTCCGGATCGACCAGGTCCTTGTCATTCGCTTCGTAAAGAGCGCTGCGGGTAACGTCCTCACGCCGGCCGTCCGAGTAGACCGCGGTGACCGCGAGTTGCTGAGGCTGGCCTCGCACCAGAGTGCGTTCCGCGGGCAACACCTCGATGCGGCTGACGGTCGGATCCTCGGCCTTGCCGTAGGGCATGCCTTGCCGGATCCATCGGACCAGGAGCCGGTAGTCGTCCGAGCCCGGTTCCAGGCGCCGCCCGCCGCCGTGTGGCAGTTCCGCGGTTCCTTTGGTGAGCAGCAGACTGCGTTCGGGGGCGGCAGGGAACAACCGCCGACCGCGCGCCTCCTTCACCAAATGCTCATAGTCCTCGGTGGGTTCGAATCCTAGCAGGGACAACCGAAAGCCATTCTGACCCGCGAGCTTTCCGTGGCACCCGCCCCCGTTGCATCCGTTCTTGGTGAGAATCGGAACGATCTGGTTGACGAAATGAACGGGCTGCGCCGACGTGGAACCCATCACTGTGATGGGAAGCCTCGCCGTCAGGCCGTCCTCGGTCGTCGCGGCCACCACACCGTCGCCATCGGTGGCCGCGACCACCCGACGGTCGTCGTCCACGCGCGCGAGTATACTCGGTTCGACTGTCCAACGAACGTGCCGGGTTCGGTCGAGTTCGCGGCCGTCGGTTGTCACCAGGGTCGCCAGCAGTTGCGCGCGCGCTTCCTGACCACGCAGCACCAGGGTGTTGGTGGTTGTCGTTCCGCCCGACTGGATGCGCAGTTCGTCACCGTGAATGCTGGCGGTAAGCAGGAGCGCAAAAAATCCGGCAAGAGGTCGCATGGGATGGCTGGCGGCACTCAACCCACTAACTCGCGCATGGGCTGGGCGCCGTCGGGAACAAGGAACTGTGGACGCCCTGACAGGTCAGGCAGCGTCACCTTGTTCACGTCGATGCCGAGATTGTGATAGAGGGTCGCAAAAACTTCTCCAAAGGTGACCGGGCGCTCCGCCGGTTCCCCACCCAAACGGTCGGTGGCTCCAATCACCTGTCCGTGACGCATGGCGCCTCCTGCGAGTAACGCACAACTGACGCGCGGCCAGTGATCCCGTCCGGCGTCCTTGTTGATGGTCGGTGAACGGCCGAATTCGCCCCACACGATCACGCTCACGTCCTTGTCGAGTCCACGCTGGTGCAGGTCCTCAATGAGCGCACTGGTCGCCTGGTCGAGCATGGGAAGGTCGTTGCGGGCATTGCCGAAATTGTTGCCGTGATAATCCCAAAAACCGTAGGCCACCGTCACAAAGCGCGCGCCTGCCTCGACGAGTCGACGGGCGATCAGGAATTGCTCATTGAGCATGGGGGCCGCGTCGCCATGCACCTTGGCGTCGCCCCTTCCGTAACGCTCCAACAATCGGGCGTCCTCCCCTTTGACATCCAGCGCCTCCAGCAACCGGCTCGAGGTCAGCATGCCGAACGCCTGCTGGTTGAACGTGTCCAAACCGGCCATCAGGCCGCTGCCGTCCACATCCCGTCGAAAGCGGTCAATGGCCGTCAGCAACGCACGCCGGTCGCTGAGACGTTCGGTGGTGATCCCATTCAGGACCATGTCGGAACGGCTGTCGGCCGCCGGCTTGAAGGACTCGCAGCCGACACCCGTGAAGCCCGCCGTTGCGGCGTTATAAGGACGATGCTGCATGCGCGGTTCGAGCCCGATGAATGGCGGCACCGCAGCGTCGGTGGCTCCCAGGATTTTAGCCACACACGCGCCCATCGTCGGCCAGCCTCCCGGCGGCGGGTTCGCCTTTCGCCGCCCGGTTTGGCACATGAAGTCGGAGTGATCATCCACGGCGTCCGCGATGGAGCGGATGATGGTGTATTTGTCGGCCAACCGAGCCAGACGCGGCAGGTGCTCGCAAATCTGCAGTCCATCGAGGTTGGTCGGGATCGGGCGGAACTCCCCCCGGATCTCCGACGGCGCCTCCAGTTTGAGGTCGAACATGTCCTGGTGCGGCGGTCCGCCGGGCAGGTAAATCATGATGACCGACTTTTGGGAATGACGTGGAGGGCCCAGCGATTCGGCGCGGAGAAGGTCGGGAAGGGCCAGGCCTCCCAGACCCAGGGCGCCAATGCGCAGAAAGTTGCGGCGGGACAGACCATCGCAATATCGAGAGGAAGGGCCGGGGAGAGTCAGCATGCCGTCACAGGGTTGTCAGCCCACCAGCTCCCGCATGGGCTGAAGGCCGTTGTCCACCAGGAATTGAGGGCGCCCTGTCAGGTCGGGAAGGGTCACCTTGTTCACGTCGATCCCCAGGCAATGGTACAGTGTCGCGTGCACTTCGCCGAATTGCACCGGGCGTTCGCTCGCCTCTCCTCCCAATCGCTCCGTCGCCCCAATCACCTGCCCATGCCGCATCCCGCCGCCCGCCAGCAACGCACAACTGACCCGCGGCCAGTGGTCTCGGCCTCCGTCCTTGTTAATCGTCGGCGTCCTCCCGAATTCACCCCACACCACCACGCTGACGTCCCGCTCCATGCCCCGCTGGTGAAGGTCGTCCAATAACGCGCTCAATCCCTGGTCAAGAAGTGGGAGGTCCTGGCGCAGGGCGCCAAAATTGTCGCCGTGATGGTCCCATCGACTGAACGCCAGGGTGACGAACCGCGAACCGGCCTCCACCAGTCGGCGGGCGATGAGGAAATGCTCCATCAGTTTCGGGCCGCCGTCGTCACGATTGCGGGGATCCCCTTTGCCGTAGCGTTCCACCACCTTCGGATCCTCGTTCTTGAGATCGAGCGCCTGGACCAAACGGCTCGAAGTCAGAATCCCGAACGCCTGCTGCGTGTAAGCATCCAGTCCCGACATCTGGCCGGAGGCATCGACGTCGCGGCGGAAGCGATCCAGCGATTGCAGCAGTGTGCGGCGGTCGGTAAGTCGATCCAATGTGATGCCGTTGAGGACCATGTCCTCTTTGCCGCCGCCTTTGTTGATTTCGAACGGAGCACAGGCCGGACCCAAATACCCGGACCGCCCGTTGTCCGACCAGGGCACGTGCCCCATCTTCGGCGCCAAACCCACATACGCCGGCATGGCCGGGTCGGCAGGACCCTGCAATCGGCTCAGCACCGATCCCATCGAGGGCCAGCCACCCGGGGGTTGGTTCCGCGGATGCCGGCTGGTGTGGCAGGTAATCGCATCGTGCCGATCCTCGGCGCCAACCATCGAGCGGATGAGGGTATAGCGGTCCGCCTGCTTGGCGATCAGCGGAAGGTGCTCGCAGATCTGGATCCCGGGAACGTTCGTCGCAATCGGCCGAAACTCGCCGCGGATCTCCGATGGCGCATCCATCTTCAGGTCGAACATGTCCTGGTGGGACGGTCCGCCGGGAAGGAAGATCATGATCACCGCCTTTTGCGAACGGCGGCTTCCCGAGGTGTTCTCAGCCCTGAGCAGGCCCGCAAGCGATAGCCCGCCCATCCCCAAGGTGCCGATGCGCAGGAAGTTGCGACGGGTGACACCGTCACAAAATCCCGAGCGGGAGGGTTGGGGCCCGAGAATGGTTAGCATGGATGGGGGCTCGACTCTGGATGCTGAGCCCATGCCTTCCCACGACCCCGAAGAGCAAGTCAAGCGTGCATACTAGCCGTGTTGATGAATCCTAATGCGCCCTATCCCGGCATCGGACCCGGTCGGGTCTCCAAGGCTGCATCCTCGCGGTCGCCATGAAACACTCGGTCCATGAGATCTTTGACGGAACATCTCTGGTTCGAAGTCCCGGCACGCCGCGGATTCATCAATATCACCCCGACGGTCGAGGACCTGGTCCGTCGCAGCGGCATTCAGGAAGGCCTTTGCCTGGTCAATGCCATGCACATCACTGCCAGCGTGTTTATCAATGACAACGAATCGGGGCTGCACCAGGACTACGACACTTGGCTCGAAAGACTCGCTCCGCACGCACCGACATCACAATACCTTCATAACCGGACGGGAGAGGACAATGCCGATGCTCATCTCAAACGCCAGATCATGGGGCGTGAAGTGGTGGTCGCCGTCACCAAGGGCCAGCTCGATTTCGGTCCCTGGGAGCAGATATTCTATGGTGAGTTCGACGGGCGCCGAAAGAAGCGCGTGCTGGTCAAGATCATCGGTGAATGACGCGGTGACCGCCGCTTGACCTCGGTTCTTGGGTCCTTCAGCCTGCGGCCATCCTCGAACTATGGCGACTGCCAGCCACGACTCTGCGTGCCTCGGCCGTGGGCGGACGCCTGGATCGGGGAGAAAGTGTCCGCCGTTCCATTCCGCGGTCCAGGGATTCCAACCTGGGGTTCCGTCGGTGGGACGCCGAACACGGCTGGAGCCAAACCCATGAAGAAAAACTCCCCATCCGGATCGCACCGATTCGGATTCACGCTCATCGAGTTGCTTGTCGTCATCGCCATCATCGCGATCCTGGCCAGTATGCTGCTGCCGGCCCTCGCCAAGGCGAAGTCCAAGGCTCACCAGATCAAGTGCCTGAACAATGCCAAGACACTCTCCCTGGCCACGTTCATGTACCTGTCCGATTTCGGGAAATCGGTCCCTTACAACGGCCAACCGACCGCGACCATGGACAACGCGCTGTGGGTCACCGTTCTCGCCACCAATTACGGCGCTATCAATGCGGCTCGTATTTGCCCGGCCGCGCCGTCCGCCGCCAGCAAGGGCAAGCGCCGCCACCCCAACAGCGGTTCACTCAACCAGACTTGGCTATGGACCGGTTCGAAAGGCTTCGACTACGAGGGGAGTTATGTCTTCAACGGGTGGTTCTACGGCGATGATGACCCCTATTTCAGCACAGCCGAACATAAGCCCAAGAAGTTCAAGAGTGATGTGGATTGTCCCACGACCTCCACCACCCCGGTGATTTCTGACGGCAACTGGATCGACACCTGGCCGCAGCCCAACGATCCCCCAGCCCGTAATCTCTATACTGGTGATGATTTCGCCGGTGCCATGGTGCGCCTGACGCTTCCACGCCACGGCGGCGCCACCTGGCCCAAGAACGGTATCTTCAATCCGAAAAACGAACTCCCCGGCGCCATCAACCACGGCTTCGTCGACGGCCACGCCGAACTCGTCAAGCTCGAGAAACTCTGGCGCCTCGATTGGCACCGCAATTGGGTGCCTCCGGCGAAACGTCCGGGGAAGTAAGCGCGACCAAGACGTGAGGGGTCCCGCCGAAGGTCGTCCGGTTATCGGTCGGTCGATGCGTTCGTCACCCAATCCACCGGGAAGTTTGTAAGACCAACGGCTCGACAGTGGCACACCCGGTCGTATCGCCGACGCCGCCGTCGGGTCACCGAATCCAATCGAAGAACCCCAAGGTTTCCAGTTCGCCTTTCAACTGCCGAATTTGGTCGGCAGTCAGCGAACTGTGGGGCGGGCGTGGCGCGCCAACATCCACTCCCAGCAGGCCCATCGTGGCTTTGGCCGCGCCCATGAAACCGTATCTCGCCAACAGGCGCACGAGTTGCGCCGAACGCAGTTGTTCGGCTCGCGCCTCCGCCAGATTGCCGGCTTCGTAGGCTTTGATCATGCGATGATAGATCGGTGCCGCGAAATTGTAGGTGCTCCCCACTCCTCCCGTGCCACCCAGGACCAGGGTCGACAGCAGCCACTCGTCACAGCCAAAAGCGAGATTGAAGCGGCCGCCACCCGCCGCCAGGCAGAGTTGGAAGGCCATCAGGTCGGGGTTCGAGAATTTCAGCCCCACCAGCGTCGGCAGGCGGGACGGGGCGCGTTCCAGGAAATCCGGCATGGACAACGAAACATGGGTGAAAACCGGAATATCGTAGAAATAGAACGGGGTTTCCGGTGCCGCCGCTGCGATCTCTGCGCACCATCCGATCAGCATGTCGAGGTCCCGTGGTTTGAAGTAACTGGGGGCGAAGGCTGAGATCGAAATGGCGTCCAGTTCCTCGGCCTGGGCGGCCATGGCACGCGAATCGGGAAGACAGTTCGAGCCGACGTGGATCGAGACCTTCAATTCGGTGCCTCGCGCCACTTCGCACCATCGCCGGGCCAGGGCCTGCCGTTCCTGGCAAGACAACGAGGTGCACTCGGCGGTCGTGCCGTTGATGAAGACGGTTTTCACGCCGTCGTTGAGCAGGTGCGCGGCCTGGCGTTCGATGACGTCCAGGTTGAGGGATCCGTCGGTGCGGAAAGGTGTGTGGGTGGCGGCCACCAGGCCGCGAAGCGGGTGCAGGGGTTTCATGGAACAAACTTAGTGCGACACAGGTGCCGGCCCGGACTCGGTGTCCCTCGGCCGAACCAGCAGAATCAAAACGATCGAAATGAGTGCCAGACTGGCGAAGATGCCGAAGATCGCCATCAGCGGGACCTTCCAGTCGCGCAGGATACCGAACCACCAGTCAGCGAAACCGCCGCAACTGATGCTCACCAGGTTCATCAGGCCGTACCCGGTCGCCCGAAGATGCGGGCGCGCGATCTGACAGAGAATGGGCATGTTGTTGGCATCAAAGAATCCCCAGCCCAATCCGAAAACCATCAGGAAGACGATCGCCACCCAAAGCAGGCCCCATTGCGGTGAATAGCCGACTCCGAACATGGCGATCACGATGAGAACGTTGCCGATCGCGCTGGTATAAATTCGGCCCCGAATCGTCCGCCGTGCCCAGCGATCCGCCAACCAACCTCCCAATACCGCCCCGAAGATGCACGCCAGCATCCAGTAAAGGGTCGCGGAGACACCCGCCTTCCCCTGGCCAATGCCGAACTCCGCCTTCAGGATCGCGGGCATCCAGTCGCGCACGATCCACCCCGCCATCGCCGGCAGCGTGAAATACAGCACCAGCAGAATGAACGATGGATTGCCCAGCAACTCGCGCAGCGCTCCGACCGGTGACACCGCCCCCTCCGCTGCCTGCCCGGGCCGCGGCGGCGCGTTTCGCAACAAAAAGAACAACGGGAACGCGTATATCACCCCAAGCACACCGCACACATCGAACATCCAGCGCCATCCAAGCGACGGATGATCCGCGGCGTAACCGCTGAACCCGCCCAGAATCACGCCCGCGTAGATCCCCATCTGATGCATGCCCACCGCCCGCGACCGCGTCGGGCCCGCATGAAAATCCGAGATCAACGCCAGCGCCGCCGGAATGTAGAACGCCTCGCTGATCCCCATCACCGCCCGTGTCACCAGGAGTTGCTCGAAGGTCGTCACGTGACCCGTCGCCCATGTCACCGCCGACCAGGCCACCAGACTGCCCGCAATCACGTGCCGCCGACTGAACCGGTCCGCGAGATACCCGCCGATCGGACTGAGCAGCGCGTAGGTCCACTTGAAGAACGCCAGGATCTTGCCCCAGTTCGCCTCGCTGCCGATGTCCGGAATGTCCGTCATCACGGACGACTTCATCGCCGCCAGCATCTGCCGGTCCATGTAGTTCAACAGCGCCACCGGCACCAGCAACGCCACCACGAACCAAGCCGTTGCGGAGGGAGTTCCTTCAGGTCTCTTCATGCCGGGTCGTTCCGTGCGTCGTTACGAAATCCCAACCGCCTTCGAACGACGCGGATCGCTCCGCCAGTTCGATGCCGGTTCCAGCCTCGTCGCCATCTGCGCATGCCATCGGATTGCTGACCCGACCTTTCCAGAACTGCAGCGGCGTTCAAAGGTCGGATTCATCCCGCGCCCAGGATGGGCCGTGTCCACGATGCAAAGGCAGTCCGCTCCAGAACTGCGCCTGCAGCGCGGGGACACGGCATAAACAAATAATGCGAACTTAATGTCAATTTCGGTGTATCCGGAATCTGCGGCGACAAGGCAAGAGAGGCGATGTCATCCGGGATTGTTGTTGGCGTATGCGTATCTAATGCAACGGACGCGGATGCACGGCACCAAGGACACTCCACACCCGCCTCCTATGATCATCGAAACACCAGACGAAGGTTCGGCTCCGGATGGCAGCGCCCAGGAGGTCGGCATGGCTCCCGGCGCCCCGGTCCCGCCAACCGCCGTGGCGAAGCCGAGTTACGTGGTCGGTATCGGTGCTTCTGCCGGCGGCTTGGAGGCGCTCGAACGCTTCTTCAAGGCGATGCCGCCGGATAGCGGAATGGCTTTCGTCGTGCTGCAGCACTTGTCTCCCGACTTCAAGAGCCTGATGAACGAACTGCTGGCGCGGTTCACCACCATGGCGATCCAGCGTGTCGAAGGTTCCACTGAACTCCGCCAGAACACCGTTCACCTGCTGTCGCCGGGCATGGAGATGTTCATCGCCGATGGTCGCCTCATGACCAAGGGCCGTCCCAGGGATGCCGCCCTCAACATGCCCATCAACACCTTCTTCCAATCCCTCGCGCGTGAGGTGGGGGAGAAGGCGATTGCCATCGTGCTCTCGGGTACAGGCACCGACGGAACCATCGGATTGATGGATGTGCATGATATGGGCGGGCTCGTCCTCGCCCAAAGTCAGGAAACGGCCAAGTTCGACGGCATGCCCCGCAGCGCGATCGACACCGGCTTGGCCGATGCCGTCATGGCCCCGGAGGAGATGCCGGCCGCGATTCTCGCCTACGGCCAGAATCGCGCCCTGCCCGCTGCCGTCTCCAAACTCCAAAGGCACGGTGAAGCTCTGGTCGGGCTGCCGGCCATCGTTCAACGGTTGCGCGAAACCTTCGATGTGGATTTCGGCCTCTATAAGCCCGCCACGGTCTCGCGGCGCATTGAGCGGCGAATCGCCCTCAACCAATGCGACAGCCTCGAGGAATACTCCGAGCGCCTCAATCAACACCCCGCCGAATTGGAAAGTCTCTTCAAGGACTTGCTCATCGGTGTCACCCGGTTCTTCCGCGATACGGAAGCCTTCGAGATTCTTCGTGATCGCGTCATCGGTCCGCTCGTGGACGCGGCGCCTGCCTCGGAAGAAATCCGCGTCTGGGTCGCGGGTTGCGCCACGGGCGAGGAAGCCTATTCCATCGGCATCCTCTTCCTGGAGGCTTACGACCAGAGGAATCAGGCGCCCAATGTGAAGATCTTCGCCTCCGACTTGCACCGGGAATCCCTCGCCATCGCCAGCGATGGTCTCTACTCGGCCGTGAGTCTGGAAGAGATCTCCACCACCCGGCGTGAGCGTTTCTTCGTCCAGGAGGATTCCCAGTCCTACCGTGTGCATGGCCGCCTTCGCCGGTTGTTGGTCTTCTCCGCGCACAACCTGATCAAGGATCCTCCCTTCACTAAGATCGATCTGGTGAGTTGCCGCAACCTGCTCATCTATTTTCAGCCGGGCGCGCAGAACAAAGTCCTGGGCACTCTCCATTTTGCACTGAAGCTGCACGGAACGCTCCTGTTGGGCCCCAGCGAGGGACCCGGGGAACTGCAGGGTGAATTCGAGATTCTCGACCGCCCGTGGAGACTCTACCGCAAGGCCCATGATTCGCGGCTGCCGATGGAGCTGCGCATGAACCTGCCCGTCACCACTGCCCGCAATCAGCGCCTCCCCATCCCGGGCGACGTCCGCTTGAGCCGCGCCTACGATACCTTGCTCAATCGATTCGTGCCGACCGGGGTCTTGGTGAACGAACGTCGGGACGTCCTTCATTTGTTCGGCGAGTCGGACCGCTTTCTCCGTCCTCAGACCGGTCGCATGAGTAGCGATGTGGTGACGATGGCGCGAGGCGATCTGCGGATCGCCCTCGCGTCCGCCATCCAGAGCGCCCTGAAACGCTCGCAAAAGGTCACCTTCAAGGGTGTGCGCGCCGGCGAATCCACCGCGCCGTGTGTCATCGACGTCACCGCCGAACCGCTCACCGACCGTATCACCAGCGCGGTCTTCGTCCTCGTCCTTTTTCACGAGGAACGACCGATCCCTGTCCCTGAGCCCGAGCAGGTGCGCACGTTTCAGCTCGGCGAGGAGGCGGAGATGCGCATCCAGCAACTCGAGAACGAGCTGGTTTACACCAAGGAGTCCCTTCAGACCACGGTCGAGGAACTCCAGACCAGCAACGAGGAGTTGCAGGCCAGCAATGAAGAACTGCAGGCCAGCAATGAAGAACTGCAGAGCACCAACGAGGAACTCCATTCCGTCAACGAGGAGCTGTACAGTGTCAACGCCGAGCTGGAACAGAAGATCAAGGAACTCAGCGAGACCACCACCGACCTCAGAAACCTCATCCAATCCTCGGAAATCGGTACCATCTTCACCGACGCGGATCGCCGGATTCGCCTGTACACGCCGGCAGCGGCGAACATCTTCAATCTGCTTCCACAAGACGTCGGGCGGGACATCCAACATATCACTTCGCGCGTCCACAGTGACGACGTCTTCCAGGATATCGATCGCTCCTTTGCCACCAAGACCGCTCAGGTCAAGAAGGTGATCACCCACGACGGACGGGCCTTCCTGAGGCGCATCACCCCGTACCAGGACGCCAACCGGCTGCCGGCCGGATTGATCCTGACCTTCGTCGATATCACCGCCCTGGATGCCGCCGAACGCCAATTTCAAACCATGTTCGAAAGCGCCCCCCAGGCGATCGTCATGGTCGACGCCGCCGGCCGGATCGTCCTCGCCAATCGACAGGCGGAACGAATCTTCCTTTATGAATCTGGAGAAATGGTGGGACTCCCGCTCCACCATCTCTTACCGGAACGCTTCCGTGAGGGGCACGAGCATCAGCGGGTCGGTTACATGACCAAACCGGAGACCCGGCCCATGGGCCGCGACCGAAAGCTCCTCGCCTTGCGCAAGGACGGTGTCGAGATCGCCACCGAGATCGGCTTGAGCACCATTCAGGTGCGGGGCGAAACGTGCGTCATGGCTTTGATCACCGATATCTCCGACCGACTCGTCCTCGAGGCCGAACATCGCAAGATCGAGGAGCGTCTGCAGGAGGCAGCCCGCCTGGAAAGCCTGGGCTTGCTCGCCGGGGGGATCGCCCATGACTTCAATAATATCCTCACCGGAATCCTCAGTAATATCAGCCTCCTGGAAAAGGACCTCGCCGATCCGCGGTTGCGTTGCCTCTGCGAGGAAGCCCACAAAGCTTCGTTGCGGGCCGGCGAACTCTGCCGGCAAATGCTCGCCTACTCCGGTCGCGGCCAGTTCGTCCTCGAGCACGTCGACCTTCAGGCACTGGCCGATGACACCGTCCAGTTGGTCCGGGCTTCCCTCGACAAGAACCTCGTCATCCAGATCGACAACGGCGGACGCACGATTCGCGTGGAAGTGGATCCCCCCCAGATCCGCCAGGTGCTCATGAATCTCATCATCAATGCCGGCGAAGCAATGGAGGGACGCCAGGGATCGATTCGCATTCGAATCGGACTGACTCGCTTGTCGCCCGAGGACGCCTCCTCCTTGACCATCGCCCCTATCGAGGTCCACGGGGAATTCGCCGTTGTCGAAGTCGCCGATGACGGAATTGGAATCAGCGCGGAGAACCTCAAACGCATCTTTGATCCGTTCTACACCACCAAATTCGCCGGACGAGGTCTCGGCCTCGCCGCCGTCACCGGAATCGTCCGCGGACACAAGGGAGGCCTGAGCGTCACTTCCGTGCTCGGCCACGGCACCACGTTTAAACTTCTTCTGCCGGTCACCGAAGAAGGTGTCCTCGCCGATCCCCCTGTCAGCGGGTCGGCACTCGACGTCGATAACTGGCCTCCAAGCGGCCGGATTCTCGTCGTCGATGACGAGGATTCGGTTCGCATGGCGATTGTCAGTATCCTCACGCGCTTCGGACTGGAATCGGTGGCGGTTTCCTCCGGTCGCGAGGCCATCGCCACTTTCGCCGCGAGCCCCGATGCCTTCGATCTCGTGGTGCTCGATCTAACCATGCCGGGCATCGACGGCGCGGAGGCGTTCCGGGAGTTGTGCCGGATCAAGCCAACGGTGAGGGTCCTGCTCATCAGTGGCTACAGCGTGAATGAGTCGTCGATGCGCTACGCGGGGCTCGGTATCGCTGGCTTCCTGCAGAAGCCCTTTGGCGTTTCAACTTTCCGCGACGCCATGCGAGCAGTGTTCGATCGCATGCCCGGCTGAAGGATCCCTTTGCCTCAGGGTTGCTTCGGAGTCACGAGCCGGAAGTACTGGCCTTGTCCCGCCAACGGAATGCTCCACTCGACTTCACGGTCGGACCCCTGCGCTTCGAAATCCAATCGGCGCTCCCAGGACTTCGTCGGCAGCGTTTCCGCGGATTGCATCGTGTACGTCTGGTTTGAGGCGGCCAGGAATCGCAACACGATCCGGGCGCTGTCGGCTTGCACGTCGAGCCGCGGCGGGTCCGGTGGTCTCGGAGTGGTTTCATCCGCCCGACCGGGGGTTCCATTTAAAACACCGCTGGCTTTCCATTGGTTCGACATCGACCACGAATCCGGGGTCGCCTTCTCATCCACCACCACCAACGAATAGCCCTGGCCATCGGTGGACGGTTGCCAGGTGTCCTTGTAAGTGAAATCAAGGACTTCCTCGTTGGCGGCGTCCACCAGCCGGAGGCGTTCCCCGCCGTTGTCCAGACGCCCCACGTACTCCCCCGCCACCGCAAGGTCTCCGCCATAACGCGACGCGAAGGCCACCGCGTTCGCGACCACGATCAACCGCGCACCAGGAGCCAGACTAGTGAATCGGCTGGAGGTGAAGTCGAACTGGATGCCATCGATGAATCGTACCCCACGGAGGTCCAAGGTGGTGTCCGGCGATAGATTGCGCAGCTCTAGAAATTCGAATTCCTCTGCATCCGGCAGATTTCCGGGGGCCGCGGCGGGATGGAAATGAACTTCGGTAACCCGAAGGAACTGCTGCGCGGGGCTGGGGGCGCCCGCATACGAGTAGGTGCTCACCATTTGCCCGCGGTCGTTGGTCAATTGCAGTTCCTCGCCTCGGGCCGAAAGCTGTCCTCCATAGGGTCCCACGACAAACAATCCCTGGCCCCCGCGCGGCCCGGCGCTGCGGGCGCGAAACTGGCGGACATCGGGAGAAACATAAATTCGCCCCCCGGCAGGTACCACCGTACCTGGCTTGAAAGTGAAATTCACCGCCCCGGCGAGCTTCCAGTCGGTAATGTCGATCGCCACCGGAGAGGCGTTGGTGAGAAGGATGTATTCCTGGCTCTGGTTGCCACTCGACGGGCTAAACTCCACGCCGACGAAGGAGAGTCGGGCGTCCGCCGGTTGCGAAAGGGGTATGCCGGCGTTGTCGCTGTTGTTGACCCCAATCGGACGCGCGGTGTTGGTGATGGAATGGGTGGCGTACCAGTGCCGGCGTCGAGGCACGATGAACTGGTTGATGAGGTCCCCGACCCCCGCTTCAAAGGTTTTTCCAGGGGCCCAGGGCGAGGTGCCCCATTTCGTCCGATCCAACCGCGCATCAGCCGCAATAAGGTTGGTCATTTGCCGGATGTGATTCTCTAGAATTCGCGATTCCGCCGGCGTCTCCGGCGGTTGGATCCAGCGGTCCATGATGGAGCGTTGCCGTCGCAATAGCATCGCCCTGGTCTCCGGCAACCGCACTATCACGTCGTAGAGCCGATTGAAGTTCGACTCCGTGCTCGAACCGCCGTACAGCGGATGGCTCTTCGATCCATCAACCGTCGCTTCCAACGGGCTGCTGCCCCCGTACAACTGCCCCCAGGAGGCGTTCATGTCGAAGGGAATGTTCCGCCATAGCCCGTCTCCGAAGGTGTCGCGGTAGAGACTCATGTTCGCCCACACGTCGTCGTTTTCCGCGCACCATCGCGTCCCAGCCAGATGATTGATCACCTGCGGCACATCGAGTTGATCAAACACCGTTCTCCGCCTCACCTCTATCGGCGATGATTCGTTGATGCCATTCGCCAATTCCAAATAGTCAGTGCGCGAAGGATCTCCCTCAGGCTCCAATTTCTGGAAAACACCCGTGCTCGAGAAGCTGGGCACCAGATTCCCTACGGCCTTGTAGAGCGCTCCCGCAGGATCGTAACCCATCCGTTCCATTTGCTCTTTGCCGATCACGTCGCTGTGAAAGGCCAGCTGATAGAACTGACCGTTGAGATGCACGCGCACCGGGTAATTGTATGGCGCCGGATCCCCGATGTTGTTCAACAACCAGAAACAAAGGTATTGGCGCAGATAGGTCGGATCGAGGTGCTCCGCCAGCAGGGAAGACCGTCGCGTTCGCCCCCCGGGACCCGCATGCCGAAGTTCATGCCCGCGATTGAACTCGATCCGGTGCGACTTCTTGTTCAACCCCGCCGACGTGTTTCCTCGCACTTCCACCCCGATGTTGTCGTAAAGCTCCCCGTCATAGAAAAATGACGCCCGCCCGCCCGATTCGGAATCGATCCGGGACATCTGATTCGGGGCGACAAACAGATGAAACACCGGCAACGCGCTGACGGCATTCGTCGCCGCGACGATCGTGCCTAAGTACTCGGCCGTGGCGTTCGGATCGGTGAACAGCGGCCAGCGCGAGGTCTTGGCCGCCGTATCCGTCGCCACAATATAGTAGCGCACCATTTGACCGCCCGACGCCGCACTGGCGGGAATCCAGGCTCCGAAGACGCCGTCCCCCGCCATCCCGTCCCCGTGCATTCCGTCGTCCAGCATCGGCGTCGTTGCCTCGGCACCAAATTGCACGCGGTAACGAAGTTCCACCGAGCCAACAGCGGTGAATGAAGGCAGAATCCGCGCGGTGACCAGCAGGTCGTCCTGCTCGTTCGGCACTTGGGGCGCGTGTTGCACCATGGCGATGATCGGCCCCGGCACCGCTGTGCCTCCAAGGTTCGGCTGGCCCGGCGTTGGCGTGAGAAAATAGACCCCCTCCGCGCCCTTCTCCCAGGTGTCGCCTTTCGATACCTGAATCACGCCAAACGACACGTCCGGGATTTGTTGCGGATAAGAAATCCCAAAATCTGACGCTACGCTGATGCCGTCGGGCCGCACCAGGGCCAGATGCTCCCCGCTCGTGCCAAGTTGAAAACTGGTATGCAAAGGAGATCCCGGCGTCCGGCGATCTTTGCCTGAGGCGCGGACCACCAGGAACCCGTTCCCGGCCACATTCGTCGACGGAAAGCGCCACTTCGTCGGATTGTTGGTCGCATCGGTGAGGTACCAACCCTCCAGGTTCACGGGTGCTGCCGACGGATTGTATATTTCGATCCAATCCGGGTAATCGCCGGTCTCATCCCGCAGGGTCCTCGTGTTCGAGGCCATGAACTCACTGATGTAGGGCAGCGATTCGGGTGCGTTGGGATCGAATACATATGTCCAGTTTCCACCGCCGAACGCATTGGACGGCGAAGCTTGGTCGGCAATGCCGTGGCTGGGAGACCAAGCCACGTTGACCACGCCGGTCGGCGGAGGCGCAAAGGTAAAAAGGTATTGGGTCGCCGCGATGGCGGTGACGGTCGATGCCGGTTGCCCGTTGATGAGCAAGTCTCCCGCGTCAACCCCCGTCACTGCTTCGCTGAAAAGTACCGATGCTGTCGTCAACTCCCGCGTCGTGCTGCCGGCGATCGGGGTCACCCCGCCCATCGTCGGCGGTGTCCGGTCCACCAGTGTGAATGAGAATGTCGCCCCTGCTGAAGCGGCGTCGAAACGATTCGGAGGTTGGGCGAGGTCGGTGATGGTTTGCAGCGGATTCCAACCGATCGAAACCGCGCCGTAGCCCGGCTGCGAAAAACGGAACATGTACGTCGAGGCGTCGAGGGAGACGACGTCGGCGGCCCCAATGCCGTTAACAAGGAGATGTGCCGCAACCACCCCGGTCACCGGTTCCGAAAATGTCACCGTCAGTTGCGCCAGTCGTTCCACCGTCGAATCGGGTGACGGTGTCACGCTGAGAATCCGCGGAGGCACCGTCTCGCGCACGACCGCATCCAAGGAGGCGTCAAATCCCAAATCGCTGCTGGTCAGGGAACTCTGAAACACTTGGACTGCCAGCACATTCGTCCCACTCAAAAGATAGGACGACGGCGGCGGCAAGTTGTAGAAGGCGAAGGCCACCGGTTCGGTCGCGTTGTTGGCCAGGGTCCCGCGCGTCACCTCGCTGCCCGCGTCGCCGGGCATTCCGACCCGTAGCACTTCTGTCCCATTGATCCACGCTACAAAGCCGTCGTCCACAAGTGCCGTCATGGAAAGCCCACCCACTTCCAAGGCATCCGCGACCACGAAGGTCTTCCTCAAAAAAATGCAGCCGTAATTGTTCTGCATGCCCTGGATCTGCGTCCCGCCATCAAGAACATCCCCATACCAAAAGGGCGCCGGTGCCGTGGTGAATTCGCTGTCAGAAAAATCGATCGCCCTCCACGCCGATAGCGGTGTCGAGGCTTCGCTGGTTCCCGGACGCCAGCGCCAGTTCGACGCGCTAGGTATCAGTGGCGCCGCCGTCAACGGCTGGGAAGCCAAGGAAAAAAGGACGGCACCGAGATAAAGCCAGCGACTGGAACTCATGTTGGTACGGACGCGGTGTCGACTCAACTCGGTCCTGCCGGTGCAGCATTTCGCCGGTTGGACCGTTCGAGCCTGAACGCCGTCGAAGGTATCGTACCTTGTTGTGTGGAACAAGTGACCGGGTTCGCGCCGGAACGGTCTCGAATCTGAAATCACGAACCGCCCGTTCCCGACCGAAGCGCACGGGGCAAACCTTATGTCGCCTCCAATCGACCCGATTGGAAAACGTCCCGGATCTGTCGCCAATTTCCGTCGCTTGCATCTCAGATCGCACCTCCGCAGCAGGCGGCGAAAAACTCCCGAAGCTTGATCGCATCAAGCATTCCGTTCGTGCGGACGCCACTGCAGATATCCAGACCGAAAGGATCAACCACGGCAATGGCCTCAGCGACGTTGGCGGCTGAAAGCCCGCCGGCGAGGAACAGGGGAATATCGATTGCATCCCGGATCCGGCGGCTAAGGGCCCAATCGTGAGTGCGCCCGGTTCCACCCAGTTCCTTGATCGCCAGTGCCGGATTTCCAGAATCGAGTAGCAGGGCGTCGACATGTTCCGCGACGCCAACGGCATAATCCAAGGACTCTGGACCGGTGACATGCACCACCTGGACAAGAGCGATTCCAGGCAATGCTGATCGAAGCCGCGGGTAAATCGTGGCCGGCAGATGATCACACAACTGAAGCGTGTTCGTCCGGCAGCGATGCTGTTGCGCGATTAGGGTCTCCGCGGATTGCTGCGAGGTGAGAAGAAAGGTGGCAATGGGCGGGGGAACCGTGGCCGCGATGCTAGCGATGGCGTCCTCCGAGATCACCCCGGGACCACTGGGCATGGACGAAACCAGACCCACCGCCGACGCACCACAGGCGATGGCGAGATTCGCTTCCTCAGGCGATTGCATGCAGCAGATCTTGACGCGTGGCGGAATACGCATGGCTGAAGTCTACGTGGCCCGAACAGTCCTTGCGAATAAGACTGGGCAAGACTCGCCTCCGATCCTTTGGTCTCAATCTAAAACCGGCGTGGTTCACAGGTCGGATTCGCCCGATGTCAACCAGACCCGATCATCGCCAACCCTGCTCAAACTGGCCCGAGACCGGACTATCCCAGCAAAAAGCGAAAGAGCGCGAGGTGGGTACTGCCTCGCGCTCGTGCAATCGAATGCCCCGCTATTATAGAAGACGGTGGCGATAGATGGTGAATTCTACGTTATCGTCGCCGTGTTAAGGATTCTCTGCCGGGCCGTTCGACCTTGAGTCCGTTATCGGCATTCGCCCAGTTGTGAGGACCAATTGGCCTGCCCCGGTGATGGGTACATTGCGTCTCGATGCTGCGAATTGATGCTCCCCAAATCAGGACGAGGCGAGATGCCAACGGCCGCAAAGGGGACATCGATAGGCCTTCCGATCGCGCTCGCGGCCGACGATGGCAGCGGCATTGAGAGCATCCGCTAGGGTGGCATATCGCCGCTTCCGCGTGCACATCCGGTCGCGCTCTTCACGTGTAGGCTTCTTCGCCATAAGGTCCCCACTCCGATCTCCGACTAAACTGGACGCTGCAGTCCATCAGGTTGTTCGCGAGCTTTGCGGATGAGTCCGCAGAATCAACGTCGAACTCTCTCCTCAATCTCAATGCGTCCGTACATAATGAGAGAACTGGGCAGCGGACGTGGAGTGCAGACCATGAAGGCAGGTTCCTAGAATTCGCCAAATCCTGCCGGCTCGTCAGCTCCAGGTTATCCGGGCATTTCCAGCACGACGGCGAACCAACCTCGAACGGCTAAGGCGTCGGAGTTTCCACCGAATCCGTGGATCGCAGCGATTCTCCACCCTTCGCGAAGATAGGTTTCCAGGTGCTCCTCCACCAATCCGTGCTTGTCAGAGAAGTTTGCTATCAACGCCTTCCCTGAAACGTAGGCGGAATTGTCCAGGTATATTGTTATCAATCGTTGCTTCGATGTGGTCAGAATGGGCGGATTACTCATATGGTTTACAGACTGATGAAAAGCGACTGGACGCCGGGCAGTAAGAGCGACGGGTTCGCGTCCGAAATCCTCATTGTGTCCTGCGGCATCCTCTTCGGCATGGACTTCAGGCATCAATCGCCAATCAGCGTTCCCTATCGGCGGGGAAGGCTCAGCACTCCCGAATGTCCCTTAGGCTGAGATTCGGAAAATCGGCAATGATATGCTCAGGCGTCATACTTGACGCCAGGTGCTGGAGAGAATCGGCAACAACAATCGACCCCGATGTAGTCCACGAGGCGAGCATCTCCTTACCGCTGCCGTGATCATCCGCGCAAAGGTATGGCCAACGACTGGCACATCGACGGCCGCCCTCCATCGTATCGGCACCCAACGCTCCGAAGAGCGATTTGTTAGACGGGCTGCTGCAATGCCTCACCAATCCTGCCATTCTGAAACGCCTGTTGCCGGAACGCCAAGTACACAATCGCCACCCATCCGAGGACCGGCACAAACGCCAACGCGACGACCGCGGCCATGTAAGATCGCCATCTCCGTCGGTAGGTGGGATCAAGGCTTAGCAGCCGCTTATGCGTTTGTCGGTAGATCCTGAGGCGCTCCTCCGCGGGGACGCTCTGAAGGCCAGCTGTCGCACCGTACCTTGGTACTTTCATAGCATCTTCGTTTAGGTCTAATGACAAACTATGCGACTGCAGATAAAAACGGTGAATTCTGCCAGCCACCTTTGTTGCTCGCGCAATCCCATTGCCGCGCGGTTAGGCAAAGTCAATTAAAAACAATCTCCTTAAACCAATCATGCGGGGCGCAATATTTCGTACCGTCCAAATCCTTTACAATGACGACATGCTGATAGATCTCGACGTGGCCCTGCGTGAAGGTTCGGCTGCTCCAACTACCGGCTTCACCGGCCCTCATGACCGGCTTGTCCCCCAATGTGCATCGGATGATCTGCCCGCTCGCCAACGGTGCCTGCGCTTGCGGTGGCGGCGCACAACCGATTAAGAGAACGAGAACAACCAGCAAGTTAAGTCCTGTGGAACTGCTTCTACGCGTTGGCATAAAGGTCTCGATGCGAGGACTACACCGCCGTTCGCAGCATCCTAGGGCTGATCGTCTTCTGCCAGTAGCTCCGTGGCAGCGGGAAGATCCTTAGGATCGACTCGGACCGTCACTCTCTCCAAAGGACTAGCACTCATGCACCATAGAATCTGTGGCGTGTATTCCTCGGGAATGCACGCTGGGATTCCTGCTGCCTCAAGTCGGGACCGGATGAGTGCCGCTTCTACTGATGATGTACAAGAGGCAACGATGGCCAGTCCTGAGCCTGGTGGGTGATGAAATGGCTTGGTCATAGAAGTCAAATCTGGGGACGCTCGTCCCTGGCTGGCGGCGAGAATGCAGGACGCATCGACTGTTGTTCCTTCGCCGGGCGAATAAGTTGCGATGTGGGACTCGCGCAACGCAGAAGGTCAGCGACGGCGGCCTGCACGCCGATCTTGGAACGAAAAGTGGGCCCCCGTTCGTCTGCAGCGCATGGTGAGTCGGCGCACCCGCGGCCTGCGTCTTATACCTCGTGTGTCGGATCCGCCAAACTAAGGGTAAGAAGCTCACGATCTGTGCGTGCAAATCCTATCCGCCGATACACGGCTTGAGCCGCTTCATTGCCGGATCCCGTCTCGACCCGCATGCCCCGGACTCCGCACCTCGCACAAAAGGTTCGAGCTTCGTTCAAGGCAGCCGTCGCAAGTCCGGCACCCCGGAAGGGCCGCTGAACATAGAGATCCTCAATGGTGGCGCTCAAACCTCCATACTCCATGCTGTACGCAAGTGTCAGCACTAAATAGCCAACATCTTGATCGCCGGCCTGGATGAGAAAGACATATCCGAAGCGCTCATCGGTCAAAAGCGCCGTAAATGAAACGGCCGCACGCCGCAGATTGAGGGCATAGCCAGCCTCCGCATAAAACCCGCGCATCATCGACACGAGTTGCCCGACATCCCTGAGGCTGGCTTGTCGCATGGGGTGAATCTCGTTCCGCCTAATGACCTCGTCACCGGCCTTGCGGATCAAGGCTTGCCTTGGGTGGACCGAAGGACCAAACCCGTTAACCACTGGTTGTTCCCGGCGTTCGGAGGAGCGCCTTGTTAGGCAAGGCAATTCTGTCGGAGGGTCAACACAGAACTTCAACAGTAAATCCGCCCGGAGCCTCGAAGTAGAACGTCCAAGACCCGTGCTGTCGCGATGGATCGGGCACTCGGTAACCGTCGGCTCTCAGCTGCTGGTTAATGCGATTAACGTCCGCCTCGGTTGGCTGTATAAATCCGATGTGGAAGTTTCCAGGATACCTAATCTCGGTCTCGCCGGCCAGGGCCATGCTCGTGAGGGTCAATACCAAACCACCATCATCTCGAAGAATGCAGATCTTGTCGTTCGCTTTGCCCAGGGCAGCCAATCCGAAATACTTCGCGAGGAAGCTCTGCGACAATACTGTATCTGTGACGGATAGATTTAGGTGATTTAACTTCATGGAGGGCTTGTTAACTATGTGTGCACGACAATCCGGAGTAACGCCATCACCACCGACTGTTCAAGCCGAAGCTAGACCTGTTAATCAGCGCCCGTCGCACGGTGTGGCGAACGAAGAGATCAGTCATGGTCTTCACTTCGTCCTCAAACCCTCGACGATCTTTTTCGCATCTTCCTCCCTCACGGTGAAGAACTTGTCTCTGCGGCGCTTATGATAACTTCTCTCGGTCCATCCCGCTGGTTGCGCATCAAGGGGCGCTATCCTAATCAAGTGCTCGAAATCGCCAACTTGTATCAGAATCTCACGGCCTGCGTGCTCGCGGTTAAAGGTCAACATCTTCTTCGCGCCATCCTCTGTATAGGTCCAGCTGACGGCGAGGGTGTTCGTTGAAAGTCGAACCAATTGGACGCTCTGCTGATCTACATCTTCAGGATGGATGCGTCGCGCAGGCAACGTTAGCTTTTGGGATTGGCATCCCATCGCAGCTAATATCAGCAGAAGAGTGGAAAGCGCGCGCATGGCGGGTCGTGGCAATCGCTTATGGTTAGCTCCCATGGCCGTCAGGACGCAACTTGGAAGTGGTGCGGAACCCTGGGTGGGCAGGTCCAACTGGTAGGACGGTTCACCCCTCCGAAGGAGGACCCTACTCATTGGCAAATAACCTCTACATCCTGTCGCCAGGAACCCAACGCCCGCGTGAGCGATTGGAGACGGCGGCCATTGCACTCAGGACTGAGAAGACCGTAAAAGCAGCCTCCTGTTCGCGCGGCGCAATATTTGGGCTCCTCTGAGTGGCTGTCACTCAATTCCCAGACTGTTCGCAACCTGTGGTGCAACCTTCTTCAGTGCGGCGCCGCTCGCCCTGCGAGAAACGATTCCATTGGTGTCTTGGTATGCTCGGAGAAGGACTGGGACGATCAGTTCCGCGTGCTGTGGGAAACAGCCTAGCGCACTCGCTGCCGATGATGCGACGAGTCTGTTCGTGCCCTGGACGCTCTCGATCAGCGCCGGCACCGTGAGAGCCGGTTTTTCGCCCATCTTGCCCAATAATATGGCCGCTCGATAAGCAATCTGATCATCGGGATTCCTCAAGACGCCGATCACCACCGGAACGACTCCCTCGGAGGCTACCACGTCGGGAGCAACGCGATGGAGTGCTTCCGCCGCCGCAATCTGGACAATAGGAACACGATCGCTCAGGGCAGTTGTCAGAACGGGAACAACCACTTCGCGCTCCTCCGGATAGAATCTCAATGCGAGTGCAGCATTATTCCGCAGACCGTAATCGCCGCCGGCCTTAACCTCGCGAAGAAACTCCGGGAGCAGCTCTCGCTTCAGTTGGGCAGGCAACTGGTTCAATAGGGCATCTTCTCCTTCACTGTCCGTGAAGAAAGTGATGGCAATCATCTTGACAGATTCGTCTTCGTCCCTCAGCGCTCGGCCCAGTGCTGGGGCCGCCATCTGCGCGGCCTTGCCCAAAGCGGAGAGAAGACTGACAATCTTCATGCGAGTGCTGCGTGACGCGTCCATTCTGGGGGCGGGGAGAAGCCTCAGCACACCGCCGGGAAGCAAGCCGGTCATCTGCCGATACAGGGTTCGGTAGAATCGGTCCTCAGGTCGCCTGGCGCCCTGCAGGCCCCGTATTAGCACGTGGACACCCTCAGTACCAAACTGCCGCCACTGCTTGACTTGCTCCTCGTCGTTGTAAACAAGGCCTTCAATCCAATGGCTTTCTGGTTTCCCGAGGAAAACTGGATCGCGCGGTTGGACAACCGCCCAGAGAATGGCTACGGCGATTATCGCCACCGCCAGACCTACCGTGAGTAGGAGTGTCCGATATGCCATGGCCTCGCAATTCTGCCAAAACGATAGGCGCCCCGGCGCCGACCGGCTGGCCAAGCCGGTCCCGCCGGCGTTTCTCGCGCTCGGAGGAGCGACTTGTTAGGCCGCCTCGGAATTTCGTCTCCGCTTCCAAATCGTGTACGCGAGCGTGATTGTCCCGCAAAGGAAGGTAATATAGAAGGGCCAACGCGAATCAAAGCTCCATTGCACCTGGCCGTTTATAGTCTTGGAGGCAACGAGGTGAAATCGCGTCATTCCGACACACCCAATCAGCAGCGAAAGCAGTGAAAGGATGACAGCCGCCCAAAAACGTCTTGGCACGGACAGCCAACTCCAGCGAAACGCAAACAAACAGCTGCATATACTGAGTAACCAGAGAGCAGCCGCTGTTCCAACTAGACCAACCGATGGCATAAGTGTGGTATTAGCCTAACGCTGACTAGTCCGCAAGGACTCCGAATGTGCGTGGTCTTGCCGGCAGCCCGGCGTGCCAATCGCCAAGGTCGCACAGATGAGCGGCAGCGCGCGGCGCATAGCTCGGTTGCCCAACGCGATCGCACGCACCGCGACGACCAGAATCAAAACCTGAATCACGCCCCTCAGGTGGATCGGTTACGGACAACAGCGGAGAATCAGTGAAATTTGACTGTCGCTGGTCCTTCTATGGTCCTAACGACCAAAGTGCGGCCCTTGAGATCGCTGGGGACGCCGGTGAAAGTCCATAATTGTACACCTCGCCTTCGGACGGGATCTCGGACCCCCGCACTAGTGGTTGTAAGGACCATCGTATCAATGGAGCATGATATCCCGCCAAATCCGCCGAGACGCCCATTGCTGCTTCTCCATTGCAGCCAGATTCCGGTGTTCGGAGATTGGTTCGTCGAACTGAGGAGGCCCGCGTCAAAAACTCTATGAAAGCCGACAAGTTCTGCCGTTCGATTTGCGATCAGTCTCAACGAATCGGGATAACAGTGCTGATGAACTTTCCCATAGCTCAGCCAGACCCTCTCTACACGAAACGTTCCATCCCCGTCGAAAATCTCAGGTCGCGGTGCTTGCAACCGAAACGCCATCGTAGCTGCGAGAATGACGGCAGTCATCGCGACGACGAACGTGACGAATGGGGAGCGAGTCATGGGTCGTGCCATATCCCACGTGCCAGCTCAGTGACCCGGCGCCGCGGATCCTGGATCGGCACCCAAGGCGCGATCGCCAGGTCCACTGCATCCGGTCTGTGGAACTTATCGGTCAACATGGTGGATTGACTCCAGGGACTTCATAGGACCCGCGACCCTCGGCTGCCAATGGGGCTGGGCGTTCGCGGGTGCATATAATACGATATGCCATGCGCCTCCACTCCGAGCCAATCAAAGACGCGGCCATCTACGCTCGGCTGAGAAATGGTGGACATGCTGATGCGTGACGTTGGCCCAACGATACGCTGTTCGACCCCCGCAACCCGGGCGAACCTCCTCAACCGCCTTAGCTCCTGCGGATCGGATGAGCGACTTGTTAAGCTCTCGTATATCACCGTCATTTGGCATTTAGTTGTGGATGAATTGCCTCCACCAATTCTTTGATGGTAAAAATATCTTCTGAAGTGCTCGCGTAAGTGATCTGAACAATTTCGCGTGGAGTGGATCCGGACAACAAAAACTGGCGGCTAAAGAAGGTCTGACCCGATTGCCTGACAAACGCCTTTGAACATATCTCGAACTGCGCTTTGCCACAGACTTGCCTCTTGGTTAGCTTCAGCAGTTCAAACTTCATCGATTGCGATGCTTGTTTGAGACTTCCCGTTAGTTGGCGACCGATCTTTGAGGCGAGCGCTTGCTCGATTTCGCCCTTGGGAATGCCGACATCCTTTGCCAGCTTTTCAATAGCCGGAATTAGACCAGATGCCATCCCAGCCAGCCCGAGGGCGGTATACTGCTCGAGTGTCAGATCAAGCCTGAACGAGCCAGCGCTCAGCGCGATACCCTGCTCGGCATGGCGCGCCCGCTTCTGAACAAAGAAGTTGACTGGCTGATCAAGTCTTTCCCAGCCATTGGATAAAGCAATCACCAGACGACCTGTTTCAATGGTAAAGGTATCCTCCGCCGCGAAACTGAAGTGATTGAGGTTAATACAACTGTAAATGAACAATAGCAACCGACTCATAATTCAAGAGATGTTAACAGCCCGTAGGCATACGAAAGTGCCTAAGGCCGAGCTCTTCGACACCTCGAAATCTGCGATGCCACCTCGACGCCGTCAGCTCCCGGCGCTCCGAGGACCACATCAATGCGAATTAGTCTCGTTAATCTCGCGAGCGAGCGCGATGCACTCGGACATGGCACCATCCGGGGTGCCGACACCGCTCCTGGAAATCCTCCGACCAAAGACGTCACAGCCCTCAATGATGTAACAGCCAGCCGAGACCTCCTCTTGCCGGAAATACCAGCCATCGACTTGGCCAAAGATGGGATACCGGCGAACCATTTGGCTATGATCCATCGGAGAAATGGACTTCTTTTCCATTTTAGTTGGGAAGTAGACTTACGCTATGGTTGTGGACCGTGCGGAGTATGGCTTGATCAGGGATTGACGGTCGCTCGCACGGCTCGGGCGGTCTAATGTACGCGAATCTTCTGGGAGATTGGACTAGAACAGGCGCTGAATGTCTCTAATTGCATCGTGCGTCCGAATTCCGTAACGAAGCGGCGCGCTCGCGCTCCGTCCAATGAGTGTCCTCGCTACAAACGTCGCCCGGCGCCGCTCCGCGGCGCCGGGGCAATGGGGACATTCTCATCGAGGCCAAGTGGGGACATTTCCAAGGAGTCACGACAGACGCCGGGCAATCAGGTTCAGCCTCTCAACCAAACCACGTCAACTCCCGGCGTTCGGGGGAGCGACTGGCTAGTCCGGATTTCGGTGAATGCCAAATGCGGCATGAAAAATTATCTCTCCCGGATGTCGGCAATCCATCAACTTCAGGCAAAATGTTACCTCTGCTGGGGCACCGGCAACAATCGCGCTCCCGTCTGCCTTGAAACCAAACCGTACATAATATTCGGGATGACCCACAAGAACACAGCCCCTTCCACCCATTTCCGAGAGCCTTGCCAATGCTGCCCTAATCAGCATCGATCCATACCCGCACCGTTGAAACTTCGGGTCTACTGATACAGGACCAAGCCCGAACCAACCGTCCTCCCCTGAGCCCACCGTGACGGGTGATACTGCGCAATGACCAATGACTCGCCCGGCGCTCTCTATCACCAACGAGATGGCCAGGCTACCAGCACACCGCAAGGCATCGACAATCTCCGCCTCTCTTCCACATGTGTGCTGCTGGCCTTGAAACGCCCGTTCGGTAACAACTCGGATGTCCGCCACGTCCTCAGGCGTCTCGCTTCTTACGAATGCATCCATTGCTTGAGATTTTCTTTCGTCGAACGCCATCGACACCGACCGCGCGAACCAGGACTAAGCCTGGGAGTCTCCGTTCCCCGCACGGTTTGGTAAACGAAATGGCTCTGCGAGGTGCTCATTTCGACCGTGTCCCTGTAGAGACCTGGGCCGCTTCGTTGAGCCATCTGAGTCGATCCGGATCGTGTGTTGACGCGCTGCCGCGCCGTAAAGCATCTAGGGCGTGTCTTCAAACCCCTGAGGAATGAACAAAGCTGAGGCTCCGGGTG
>JAEUHG010000006.1 GCA_016795425.1 Verrucomicrobiales bacterium | reverse complement strand
GAGAGGGGAGACCAGGACGGGAGCGGAGGTGGCGCCGGCGGGAATGAGGACGGTGGCGGGAATGGGAGAGAAATCAACGCCACTGGAGGCGGAGCCGGAGACCAGGAGGTTGACCGTGAGGGGGTTGAGAGTGGAGCCCGCGCGAACCACGGCGAAGGCGGCGGTGTTGGCGCCCGGTTCCGAACCGGTGTTGTCCGTGACCCTGACCGAGACGAACGGCGTGTCGTCGTTGGGGACGGCGTCGAGGGCGGCCCTGGCATTCACCCGGCCGAAACCGTAGTAGGCATTGAAGCCATTGGTGTAGGGGACAGGGCCGATCTTATCGGCGGAGTTTTGGAGGAGATGGCGGATTTCGGTGGCGGTGAGCGTCGGGTCGACCGCGAGCAACAGCGCGCCGACGCCGGCGGCCAGGGGCGTGGCGGCGGAAGTGCCGCCGAAGGTGGTGCTGAAATCGGCGGCGGTGTAGCCGACGGTTCCGGACGGATCCAACGTCGCGATCGAGTTCCACCCGCCGCTGCTTGGCGCCACGAGGTCCACTTCGGGTCCGTACTGGCTGTAGTCCGAACGCCGATCGTTGTCGGTCGATGCTCCGACGGCGATGACATCGGAGTGGGAGGCTGGGTAATTGACGAAGCTGGCGGTGGGGTAGATTCCGCCATACCGGCCGAAGGTGCCGAGGAGAGTGCCGGTGGCACTGTAGACACGGAGGTCAAGACCGTCGAAGACGACTCCGGTTTGGGTGGAGGCCTCCGAGGATCGGTAGATTTGGAAGCGCAATTGGTCGGCGGCGCCGAGAGTGACTTTCGGCGTTCGCATCTCGGTCCATTGATTGTGAGTGATGGCGCCGGACTGGGCGGAACGGCTTCCGGCAGTGCCTTGGAACGAATGGGCCAGGGCATTGGTCCAGAGCACCCCTGAACTGGAGTTCAAGGTCCAGCCCGCGGGAGGGAATATTCCCTCGAAATCCTGGCGGCCCAAGGGCCCCAAGGGCGTCACAACCTGGGTATAACCGTCGGCTCCTGTCACCACGACGTTGTCGATACGGACAATGTCTTCCCCGGCGCCGAGGGAATCATCCTCGTCCTTGGCGTAACGAAAGCCGAAGGAAAAGGTCCCGGGACCGAAGAACGCCCCGATGGAGAAGCGGCCTTCGACCCAGACGCCGGCGCTGTTGCCGGTGGCGAAGAAGAGCACGCAGCCGCGTCCTTGCCGACCTTGCGTGGCGGCATCGTGGATCGCGGCGCTGATAAAGCTGCTCGAGGGGCCGCCCCCCCAACTATTGCTCAAAACGTCGGCGAGTTCGGCGGCATAACTGATAGCGCTCCCGATCTGGGCGTCCGTGGCGAAGGCGCTGTCGGTGGCATCGGACGAGATTTTCACCGGCAGGATCCTGGCGTTGGGGGCGACGCCGGTCATTCGGCTGGCGTTGTGGATGCGCGCGGCGGCGATGCCGGCGCAGGCCGTGCCATGGCCGCCAACTCCGGCGACCGTGGGATTGGGATTGTTATCGTTGGAATGAAAATCCCAACCGCGCCAGTCATCGATGAGTCCGTTGCCATCGTCGTCGATGCCGTTGGTTTCCTTGCCGCTGCCTGATTCACCTGGATTGAGGAAGATGTTGAGGTCGGGATGCGACGTATCGACACCGGTGTCGATGATGGCGATGACGACGGAACTGGCGTCCCGCACGGTGTCCCATGCTTCCGGTGCGTCGACATCGGCGTCAGCAGCAGCCCCCTGCTGGCCTCCGTTGTGCATGGAGAACTGCCAGGGGAACAGCGGATCATTGGGAGTGTACGCGAGGCTGAGTTCGCGGAGGAAATTGGGGGTCGCCCATTCGATGCCGGTTCGAGAGGCCAGGCGGCGGGCGGCAACCAGAGGGCTTGAGGATGGATCTCGCAGCCGCACCAGGAAACTCCGCAAGCGATCCGGACCGAGAGCGACCGGTGGTTCCAGTCCTTCCTCGGCGGCGATTGTCCGCAGGTCGACCGCAGCGTCATCGCTGATTTTGAGAATCAATTCATCGGTGGCGACGAGGCGGCTGCGGGTGTTTGGATCCCAGAGGACCGGAAAGGTTCGAAGATTAGGCGCAACGGCCAATAGATCGTCGGCGGCAAGGGCGTTGCCAGGGCGGGCCGATCGCATCAGGACAACCTGTCGATCGGTACCCAGACGGGCAGTCACGGTCGTGGATGGGTCATCCAACCCTAACGTCGCGCGGGTTTCGGCGAACCGGGCCGGCAACTCAACGTCCACGGGGCCGGCGATGGCGACCTCATCGACGATCCGTAGAAGCGCGACGGAGTTGTGGTCTGCGTCGAGGTAATGGTCCGCAGCGTCGTGCGTTGTCGGAGTGCGAGCGCTGGTGTTGCTGCGGCCCGAAGGATCAGGGAGCACCGACTGTGGTGTTGAGCCCCTCGGTGTTGGGTCTATTGCGTCTTTGATCGACGCGGCCGTGATGCGGCGGCCATGGGCAAAGGTCAGAGCCCCCAGCAGGAGCACAATCGTCCAGCGGCGTGCGGGCGAGAGCATGAGCGGAGGTCAGTCAGCGCGCACGTGCCCTGAAGAAGCGGGTGGTATCGGAGGGTGTAGGGAGTCGGAGTTGGAGGATGGGGGTACCGTCTGGGGAGGTGGCGAGTGTCGGGGATGGCGCGGGAGACCAGGTGGCGAGGTCGTCAGAGAACTCCCAGGTCCAGTCGGTGGCGCGGGCGCCGAGATCGAGCACCTGTTGGACCAACAGTTGGCCGGTGGCGGCGTCGAGGGAGAGGGTCAGTCGGGGTGGGGCTGGCGGTTGGGGATCGGTGGGATGCGGCGAGGCCAGAGCGAGGGCGCTCTTGAAAGCGGAGCTGTCGGCGGGGTCGGGAGCCGGTTCGGGTGCGTCGGAGCCGAGAGGGAAGGGAGGCGGGATCAGGGTTGGGAGAGAACTGGCCATGACGGCGGCGAGCAGGTTGGTGGGCAGAGCGGCGGAGTAGAGGCGGAGGTCGTCGAGATAGGCCTTGGTGCCGAAATTGACGGGGTTGTCGCCGAGGTAGAGGGGTTGATTGTTGCTGAGGACGGGGGCCGGGAGAATGCGTTCGCTGTCGAAGACGCCGTTGAGGAAGAGGCGGTAACGGTTGCCGGACTTGATGAGGGAGACGTGGGTCCAGGTGTTGGTGGCGAGGAGGGCGACACTATCGCCCCCTTCATTGGGATTGGTGGTGGTGCTGAGGCGGTAGTGGAGGCGATTGGCGTTGGGCCAGAGGAAGAAGGTGAAGGTGCGTGAATTGAGGCCGTCGCCTTTCTGCATGAGGAGGCGCCAGAGTCCGTTGAAGCCCTGCTGGAGGTTGAGCCAGAAGGCGACGGAGAAGTCGGCGTTGTCCTTGCCGAGTTGGAGTTCGGGGGCGTCGGCAATAACGGCGGTGTCATCGACGCCGTCGAAG
>JAEUHG010000285.1 GCA_016795425.1 Verrucomicrobiales bacterium | reverse complement strand
CCCGCTTGCACTACAACCCTTGGGCACGTCGAAGGGATCGAAGAGATTGACGTCCACGCTGCCGAACCCGACGTCGCCGCAGCACAACAGCGAGACGTCGGCCTCGGCGCTGATCTTGAGACAGAGGCCGTCCCAGTAGACTGGCGGTTGATGCGACGGATCGAGTCGGATGGGGGCCTGGATCTCCAGGTTCGGTCGGATCGTGGCCTCCGCCCGGCAGACGGCGACGTAAAGCTCCACCCCGACGGGCACGCCAAGGTTCAGACTGGGAGTGACCGTGGCTACCAAGCGGAGATCGGATTCGGTGTGTGCATTCAAGGCCACCTGACCTCCGACACAGGCCTGGACTCCGACAAAACCGCCGAACGAGAGTCCGCAGAGGTCAATGGGTTTGGGCAGTGCCACGCCGACGACCGGTACGCAGATCTCGGGGCCGAGACTATGGGTCCACGGCTCGGCGAAGGCGTACTTGCTCGACGCCAAAGTGGACCCTGAACGGATCAATGGCTTGGACTCATTGAGGATGGGGGCACTGAAGAGGGTAAGGTTGGCCAGTGCCGTGGCGGTTCCTTCCCAGGCGCCGCCCGTTAAAAAGCGCTCCTTGAGTTTGATCCCGAGGTGAAACTCATTCTTCAGCACGAGCGACTTGATCTTGACGTCTTCCTTGAAGAGCGGGGTTCCGAATCCGGGAAAGTCCGGCAAGGTCCCCTCGAAGGCGTAGCGCAATTGGAAAAAATCCTGTTGGGTCACCGTCAGCTTGGGCGACTTCACGTGACCCGAATACCAGCGCTTGCCGAGGTCCACCACCTCCACCGGGAACTCCCAGCGACCCACTTCCGCGAAACCGGACGTGAACACTCCGATGACAAGGGTGAGCTTGCCGGGGGGCAGTTCGAAGGAATTGAAGTCGGCGACGAACGCCGGGACATCCAAGATACCCGACGGGTATATCGTCTGTCGGGTTGTCGTGACGACCGGCGAAACGACCGGGTTGCCGCCTTTGCGCAGGTTGAAGACAACCAAGAGCGGAGCCTCGGCGGGGAGCGTGATCTTGTTGATTTCGGCCCAGAACCGCACCTGCAGCGGCGCCAGCCCCTTGCCCTTCATCGACACCAGCCTCGTCATGGGCACATCGACCCAATCCCCGACCTTGACCGGTTCTTTTCCGGCGTAGGCGCCTCCCGGCAACGCCACCGCGCCCGCGCCCATCAACCGCACCGGTGGCAACTCCGGCAGAAACACGTTTGCAGGGTCGAAGGTCAACGCCAACTCACCATTCGATACCACCTCAACCCCGAATGGCGGATAGCCATCGGACATCACCTGTACTTGGTGATTCCCGGGCGGCGCGCCGGTGAAGACGAATCCTCCGGCCGCGTCGGTCACCGTCGTCATCAAAGGCAACCCGTCGCTTCCCAGGAGCCGCACCCCGATTCCCGTTCCCGCCGACAGGCCGGCCGCGTTCCGTACCAGACCGCGCACACGCCCAGGTGCGGGAGCGACGACACTAAAATCAGCTCCCGCGAGATCTTCGGTTCCGCCTCCCACAACCAATGCTGCCACCCGCGCGGTGCCAACCTCAGCGTCGGCCGGCACAGCCATGCCCAGGTCGATCGAACCATCGGGGGCGCTGCGTCCGCGGCCGATGACCCGCATGATTCCGGCCTGTTCCCAGTACAAGCGCAATTCCACCACGGCGGGCGGAGTCACGACACCGCGGACGCGGACGTCGCTGCCCCGAGGGCCGTTCAGGGGCGTGAGGGCGAGACGGGACACTTGCGCCTGTGGCGCCTGGGAGACACGTAAGGGAGTCGGATGCCAGAACCCACCGACAACGCGGTATCCGCCGCCTTCCGCAAGGGAGGCTTCCGCCTGGCCGGTCGCGCCGCGAATGCGGAATCCGGCCCCGACGGCCTCGCTGCCCGCGGCGCCCGAACGTGACCAATTGGAGGCGTGGACTGGAATCGTCTGAACGAGTAACACGACGGCGACCAGAGCCAGGCCGCTTCGTGAACCAACAGTGGCCTCGGAAACGGCAGATCGCGCCCGGCGGTTCATGGCGTCGTGGATTCGAAGCGCTCCTCCTGGCGCGGAAGCAGCCGCTCCAAAGCTTCCAACCGCCGCATCAACGCCCGGTTCTCCTCCTCCACTCGACGGAGCCGCTCCTCCTTCTCCGCCACCATCCGGTGCAACCCTTGGATGGCGGCCAACGCAACGCCATCCGCGTCCAAGGTCGCAATGTGGCGGTCGTCGCCGCCCAGCCCGAAAGCGGCATGGAAATCCTGCGCCATCGGACCCAAGTGCGGGGTGTCGGGATCCTCGCGGTACTCCCACCGACTGATCGGCAGGTCCACGACCTGGGCCAGAACCTCGGCCGGATTGATACGAGTCAGGTTTTGCTTCCGGTCGCGGTCGCTGTTCTGGCTGAGCGAACCAGCCAGACTGAGATTGCCGGAGTTGTCTACCGTGGCCAGCGCCTGACGTGAACCGTCGGAGAGGTACTTGGCCACCTGGAAGAAGCGATCCCGCAACGCGGGGATGCCAGCCACCAGATGGGAGTTCTCCATGAAGAGACCCCAGCGCCCGAGGCCGGTTTTGGGTCCGCTGGTGAACGTGTTCCAGCTCCGAGTGATCATCGGACTATCGGCGCCATTCAATACCACGCCGCGATCGCTCACCAGCCGAAGGCCCCCTGCGGCACGCACCGCAAACTCCGCGTCCGTGGCTGAGAGGAAATTGCCGCCTTGACCGTCAGACCAGACGAAGGCGTTGGCGTGCATGGCCAACGCCGAATGACCGGCGGCCAGGCTGACCGGCCCGACCGCGGCATTGCCGCGCCCGCCCAGGACGATCCCGAACGAGCCGGTATCGAGTACGGAGTTGTTCCAGCCGCCTACCACCGTGCCGAAGGAGGCCATGACCCGGTTCTGCCGGGGGGTGAAGTCGCCCTCGATCTGACCCCCGCCACCGGCAATGGTGGCTCCCACCACGCCCGTCCCCACCTCGTTGAAGCCGCTGCCGGCAATCACGTTCGGCCCGGCCGCCGCCGGCTCCAATCGAAACGCGCGCTCATTGTTGACGCGCAATTCGAGCGCCCGCGCATCGAGGGTACCGAGAAAATGGGTCGCAGGATCGGTGCCCGCGTTACCCGCTCGACTCCAGCCGTCACTGGAACCGGGTGGACCTGGAGGTCCTTGGGGGCCCGTGGCTCCCGCCGAACCCGCCGAACCCGCCGGTCCGGTGGCGCCGATCGGCCCCGCAGGACCAACAGGACCCGGAGGACCCGCCGGGGTCAACGCATACAGGGCATACGGCGCTGACAAGAGAGCATGTCGCGGCTGCAGCGTGACAAAGGAGGCACCCTGCCCGCTCGGACGAACGGCGATTTCGAGCCAGCGCGCCTCTCCCGCGAACGCGGCGGCCCCGAAGTCCAGCGTGGTCACCAGCAGGCCGTTTTCGAGCACTACTCCGGCGCGGCTGACCGGAGCACCCACAGCGTTGCCCTGCGAAACTGCGTCGAAGAGAAGGAACTCGAAATCGTGCGCCCCCTGAAGCGCTCGACCGTCGGCTTCAATCACTCCCTGGTAGGTGAATGCCGTCGAGAGTGGGGCAGGAAAGACGGGGACCACCCCCTGCCCAAGAAAAAGGATGAGGACGAGTCCGAAGGATAGCTGTTTCATGAAAACACTTCTTGCCCAGCGCAGTCTCCATTAGACTGATGAACCCAATGGATCAGGTTCATTTGGCCTCAATCGTGACGAGGCGTCTTTGACTTGCGTCAAGGCTCGCGGTGCCGACTCGCGGTTGATCCTCGAAATACGGCTCCTCGGCACCGGCCGGAAGAACCGGCACGCTCATCGCCATGATGGACACGGGCCGCAACGACGGCTGGAGAACTCGATTACCGCGCCTAGCCCTGCTACTTCCCGGCATGGCCTGCTTGTTAACCGGGATTTTGGGCGGTCTCTTGCGCCTGCCGGTGCCGACCGACCATGCGAACTGGTACACGTACCACAGACCTCTGATGGTGGGTGCACATGACGATCCTCCACGCCGGCTTGCTTCTCCGAGTGATCGGGGATTGGGTCGAAAGCCTGCCCGTTCGGCGATGGGGGGGAGCGCTCAACGCCGTTGCTGTCGGTCTCTTCCGAGTGAACATGATCGGGAGTTTCCTTTTCCCGCCGGCATCAACCGATCCGAGCAGAAGGATCCCGAAGTGGCAGACACTGTAATGACTTCCTTCCGTCTGGTACGGCCCGCCTTGCGTCTTGGAGGTGTCGAGAGCCTCGTCTGCTTGCCGAGTCGAACTTCCCACCAGGACCTGACGCCGGAGGAACGCCGTCATCTGGAAATCTCCGACGGCTTGATTCGGACCTCTGTCGGCATCGAGGATTACGAAGATCTTCAGGGTGTCACCGCGCGGTAATACCGTCCCGGCGCGTGTCCCAGCGCGTCGCGAATAGGCGTGGTGTCATTGGGGACAACGTCTGTCTTCAGATCCGTCCAGGTGAGCAGGTCGGTGGACGATTGAATGCGGAATCGCCGCGTGACATCGCCGTGCAGGAAGAACTCGATGCCGCCATCGGCCGTCAGCCGCGGCGATTTGAGTTGCGGGCCGATCCCCGCGGGAACGCTCAATTCCACAAGAATTACACCGCCGTCGTCGGGCTGTCCCATCCTGGTCGCCGGCGTCATGCCGCGAGCCCCCTGACGGCGGGCCAAC
>JAEUHG010000250.1 GCA_016795425.1 Verrucomicrobiales bacterium | reverse complement strand
CAACCCGGTGAGAATAGGAATGGCGCCTGAATCGGCCGGCCCCGGGACACTTGTGGAGATCTTCGGCCTTGCCTAGAAGAAGGGCGTTCCCCAAACGCGCTCCGGCGCTGCCGGATCATCCATGATCAACCATCCGACTCGTATCGGACTCTTTGGCATCGGTCTCGACGCCTACTGGCCGCAATTCCCCGGGCTCAAAGAACGCCTCGAGGGTTATCTCGACGAAGTGGGCCGTCGGCTGGAACGGCCGGGAGTGGAGTTGGTCAACTTGGGGTTGATCGATACCCCGCCCAAAGCCCTCGAAGCCGGACACCGGTTTCGTCAGGCCGATGTGGACCTGATCTTCCTGCATGTCACCACCTACGCGCTTTCATCGACGGTCCTGCCGGTCGTGCGACGAGCCAAAGTGCCGGTGATTATTCTCAATCTCTCACCCGAAGCGGCGATCGATTACGCCGCGTTCAATCAATGGGGGGATCGGACGCGCATGACCGGCGAGTGGCTGGCGCACTGCAACGCGTGCCCGGTTCCCGAGATCGCCAACGTCTTCAACCGGGCCCGCATTCCGTTCCATCAGATCACCGGCAAGCTGCGTGACGATCCGGTGGTCCTGGCAGAGATGGACGCCTGGATCGACGCCGCCCGCGTCGCCGGAATCATGGCTCACCATCGACTGGGGCTGATGGGTCATTATTACGGTGGAATGCTCGACATCTACAGCGACCTCACGCAGCACAGCGCGGTGTTTGGGACCCACCTGGAGATGCTCGAAGTGGACGAACTCGCCGCCCTGCGCCGCGAAGTGACCCCCCTTCAGATCGCCTCACGAATCGCGGAATTCGGACAGGCCTTCGAAGTGCAGAACGATTGTCCGGCGGATGAACTCGAGCGTGCGGCGCGCACCTCGGTCGCCCTCGATCGACTCGTTGCCGAGCATGATCTCGGATCGATGGCGTATTATTACATGGGTACCGGCAACGCGGACAACGAGGACGCGATCAGCAGCATCATTCTCGGGAATTCCATGCTCACGGCCCGTGGAATCCCGGTCGCCGGTGAGTACGAAGTAAAGAATGTGCACGCCATGAAGATCCTCGATTCCTTCGGCGTGGGCGGCTCCTTCACCGAATACTACGCCATGGACTGGAACCAGGACGTCGTTCTCATGGGACATGACGGTCCAGGCCATATCGCCATTGCCCAGGGAAAAACCAAGGTCCGGCCCTTGCACGTTTACCATGGAAAAGTCGGGCGCGGGTTGTCCGTGGAAATGAGCGTCCGACAGGGTCCGGTGACGCTGCTCAGTGTGGTGCAGACCGCGGAGGGACGGCTGAAGTTGCTCGTGGCCGAGGCCGAAAGCGTGCCCGGGCCAATTCTGGAGATCGGCAACACCAACAGCCGTTACCGATTTGCCATCGGAGCAAGACGGTTCGTCAATGAATGGAATGCGCACGGACCCGCTCACCATTGCGCGGTCGGCATCGGCCACGTGGCGCACAAGATCGAGAAACTGGGCCGACTGCTCGAAATAGAAACCGCCCGCGTTGGCTGATTTTCCTGCCATGGTCGCTCTCGGCGTCTTGTTGCATGCGATCGGCGGCTTCGCCGCCGGAACGTTTTATCTCCCAATCCGCAAGATCCGCGGCTGGTCCTGGGAAAGCGGGTGGCTGGTCAACGGCGTTTCCTCCTGGATCTTGGCACCCGCCGTCGTGGCGACGTTGACCGTGCCCCACCTCACCGACGTTCTCCGATCCGTGCCGGGCGCCACCTTGGGTTGGACCTATTTCTTCGGCGTGCTGTGGGGCGTCGGTGGACTCACCTTCGGACTTTCCTGCCGCTATCTGGGGCTGGCTCTCGGGTACGCGCTGGCGCTGGGCTTCTGCGCCTTTTTCGGAACCATCGTGCCCCCCATTTATGACGGACGGTTCGGCGGACTTTTGGGCACCGCCTCCGGCCAGGTCCTGCTGGCCGCGCTCGGCGTCTGTCTGGCGGGCATCGCGCTGTGCGGTCGCGCCGGCGTGGCCAAGGAAAGAGATCTGGCCGCCACCCGTGGATCCGTTGCCGAACCTGAGTTTCGATTTCTCAAGGGGGTGATGGTGGCCCTCTTCGCCGGCGTGATGAGCTCCTGCATGTCGTTCGCCTTTCGCGCCGGGGCGCCCATCGCCGAACGCGCGGTCGCGGCCGGCGTGCCCGTGCTGTGGCAGAACACGCCCGTGTTGGTGGTCGTGCTGCTGGGAGGATTCACCACCAACGCGGCGTGGTGCGTGATTCTCAACATCAAGAACCGCAGTGCGGGCGATTATCTCGGGCGCGGCGAAGGGCCGGTGGCGTGGAACTACTTTTTGGCCACGGTGGCCGGCGTGACCTGGTACCTGCAGTTCATGTTCTACGGAATGGGAACCACCAAGATGGGGGCCTACGACTTCAGCAGTTGGACGCTCCACATGGCGTTTATCATCGTCTTCAGCAACCTCTGGGCGCTGCGGTTGGGGGAGTGGACGGAGGCAAGTCCAAGGACCCGCGGTCTGCTGATCGCCGGAATCGGCGTGGTGCTGGCCAGCACGGTGATGGTCGGTTTGAGCAACGGGATGGCGGCCGTCGCCCCGCGCTGACGCTGGTTGCGCGATCCCTCGGGAGAAGAGATATCGCTTCCTGCCGTGGCTCGATTTTGAACGCCGCGCGCGAAAAAGAATCGAACAACTAAATACTTAGTTGACGAGGTGCGCGACCGGGTGTCTTCTCTGCAAAACTAATTCGTTAGTAGTTCGAACTCGAACCTCGTCGGCAACGTACAACCCCATGGCACGCAGAAAATCTCCCACGCTCACGGACGGCGAACATCGCATCATGGAAATCCTTTGGGAAAAGGGATCCGCGACGGTGGCGGAAGTGGCCGAGGCCCTCGCTGGCGAGGACGGCTCCGCCTACAACACGGTGCTCACCATGCTTCGCATCATGCGAGACAAAGGGTACCTCCATTGCCGCAAGGAAGGGCGGGCCCACGTTTACAGCCCGCGCGTGGACAGGGAAACCGCCGCCCGAAAAGCCGTGCGCCAGTTGCTGGGCAAGTTCTTTGCCGGATCCCCGGGCGAGCTGGTGCTCAGTTTCCTGCGGGACGATGCCATCAAGCCGGAGGAATTGGATCAGCTGAAGCGGAGGATCCGCGAGGGCGGTTCCTCGGAACCCGACAAAAAATGAATCCCGCGTTCGAAATCCTGGCCAACCGTGTCCTGAGCGCGCTCGGCAACGGCCTCTATCAGGGCCTGCTGATCACCACTCTGGTCGCCCTTGTTTTCCGGATGTTCCGGGGCATCAGCGCCACCACCCGCCACGCCGTTGGGATGGTGACGCTCGTCCTCATCGGAGTGCTGCCGGTGCTGCACTTCCTTCTCCACCCTCCACGATCGGATCAGGGAACGCCGCCGCCCGTGGTTCCTGAACGCACGGACCGAGAACAAAGGACTGCGGGCGTCGTTTCCTCCGGCGGGGAGGTGCCGCAGCGTGAGACCTCTATGCCGTCGGATCCGGAGTTGGTCGACGAGGCGATCGGAACCCGAGCGCGGCGCCGGTTTGTGGGGGTGGCGGCCTCTTCCGCTGACATCGGGGATTTGGACTCGCGATGGATAGTTCTCGAACCCGTGGCTGAGCCGGCGACGGAGGTGTCCGGCGATATTGCCGAGGAGATCGAACCCTCCGATCCAACGGTGGGCGCAGGGGTCGCTCCTGGAATTGATTTGCGGACCACGACAGGCCTTGGGGCGGCCCCCGCCTCCTCCCCTCGGGGGTGGACGCATTCGGCATCGCAATGGCTGAGAGTGGGGCCGTCTGGATGGAAGCACTGGGAGTCGGTGAGCCGTCGTTGGATGGAACCCGTTTCCTGGCGTCCCACGCTTTCACCCTGGGCAAGCCTTGGTTTGGTGGGAATCTGGATTGGGATCGCCGCTTTGGGATTGCTGCGCATCGTCTTTCAGTGCCTGGCCTTGCGGCGCGTGAAGCGCCGGTCCGCACCGGCTTGCGAGCGGCTGGAGCGGGTGTTCCGGGAGTTGTGCCGAGAGGCGGCGATCCGGCGTTCGGTGAAGTTGGGCATCACCGATGCCTTGGGATCCCCGGTGGCCGCTGGATTCCTGCACCCCGCCATTCTCCTGCCGCAGGAGATCGCAAGCGATTGCAGCGACGCCGAGGTGGTTCCGTTGCTGCGACACGAACTGGCGCATCTCAAGCGCCGCGACGACGGGGCCAATCTCCTCCAACTCGCGTTGAGGGCTGTCTTCTTCTTTCACCCGGGCGTGTTGTGGCTGTCGCGGCGCCTGGCCATCGACCGCGAGATCGCCTGTGACGATCACGTCCTGGCGGCCACGCGGAGGCCCCGGGAGTATGCCCTATTTCTGACAGATTTCGCCGGACGATCGCTCGGTCGTACGTGGGCGGTGGCACCGGCGGCATGGAGCAAACAAAGTCAACTGACGGAGAGAATCGATATGATCCTGGATACACATCGCAATGCTTCGCCTACCGTGGCTCGGGCGAAGGTGTGCACGTTCGGAGCCATGGCGGCGGCGGTGGCAGCGCTCGGCCTTTACGCGGGCCCACGGGTCGCGCTGGCCGCTTCGGAGGATGCAGGCGCGTCGGGCGCTTCGACGGCATCGGTGAGCGCCGATGCCGCCAGCGGTTCCGCAACGGTTTCAACCAGTGCGTCGGCGCTGGCGACGCCCGAGCCAAAAGCCAAGGCGAAGGCTCACACGATCGTCGTGGGCGATGGCCAAACCGTCCTCACGACGGTCGCGTCCGACGGCACGACCACCACGTTGGAAGCGACGCTTCCGGCCACGCCGCCCCTTCCGCTCGGCCCGCCACCCGCGGGACCTGCCCCGGTTTACGTCCCGCACGCCACCCCTCTTCCCCCGGTGCCGCCAACACCCGCCTCGGCGCGATCCAAGCATGCGGAGAACGAGGATTCGTTGGAGGCTCGTCTGGATCGGCTGGAAAAGATGGTCGAATCCATTGCCAAGCGCTCGAGCGGCGTGGCTCTCAAGGATTGGAAGCCTGCCCTGAAATACGAGGCGTACGTCCCCAACGAGAAGCAAATTCGCGACATCGCCCGATTGGCGCGAGAATCCGGCGAACGCGCCGGTCGCGATGCCGCCCGGGTCGCGCAGGACATCGCGAAGCTGGCCCAGGTGGATGAGGAGCGCCTCAAAGCGCTGCATGAAAAACAGGGCGAGATTCACCGCCAGGCACGCGTCGAGCTCCGGCGGCATGAGGTTGAAATCGAGCGCAAAGCCTTGGAACAACAACGTCGAGTCCTTGAAAAGCAGGTCCGCGAGATGGAGCGCCAGCTCGAACAGCTCTCCAACAAACTCGAGAAGATCGATGAACAGGTCGAAGCCATCCATGAGCGCGAGGAGGAAGCGCGTGAGGCCGAAGAGGCATCGCGTGAACTCGATGTCCATGAGCCCGGAAAGAGCCGTGTGACCGTGGACATTGATGTCGATACCGATGCCCGTTTGAAATCGGAGGCGGGACAGAAACCGAAGGACAAGGCGTTGGAAAAGCCCTCGGCGAAGGACAAAGAAAAGGAAAAGGAGAAGTTCTAACTGTTCCTGACGCATCCGAGTCCGTCTGCGGCAGGCCTGTCATCGCGGTTCGAATCGATCGAGGCTCGTGGGATCGTTGTGGGCGCGTCGTGGGATCGGGCGCGCCCCCCTGACGCCGGTCGTCTTCTACCCTCATTCCCGAATCACTCATGCATCCACTTCCCGCCAAGGCTGGTCCGAACGCCATCGATTCAGCCATTCATCTCGAGTTCATCCGTGCCGTGGCGGAGGCTGAAGGCGCCGATGGCTCGGAACAGGTCGAGGCTTTCCACCGCGCCCTGTTCCTGCACCAGCACGGCCGCGATCTCGAGCGTTGCCAGCA
>JAEUHG010000038.1 GCA_016795425.1 Verrucomicrobiales bacterium | reverse complement strand
GGCGACCATGTGGTTTTCGCCATAGGTGTCGCCGAAGTTCGGTTCGCCAAAGCTCAGGCCATTGACGTAGTACTCGGAGTCGGGGGAGTTGGGCCACTTGGCATCGTTGATGACGGTGTCGATGCCGTCCTGGGCTGCGCCACCGAAGGCCACGCCACTGGAGTCCGTGCGAAACACCTTGGCGAGGAGGAAGCCGACGCCATCCGTTTCAGCAGCCGTCGTGAACGTGATGCTCTTCCAATCGGAGGTCACCCCGGCGACGTTCTTCGCCCGGACGCGGGCGGTGTGCTGCGTTTGAGGTTTGAGCGGCGTGATCTCGTACGAGGTGCCGGAGAGGGCAGCAGCGGCGATTGTGCCGTCGACTTCCACTTCGTAGCCAACACGGGCCTGCGGGTTTCCGGGGACCGTAGCCGCGCCCCAAGAGAGCAGGACGCGCCGGGCACCCAATTGGGCGGTGCTGATGTCGCCGGGAGCGGTCGGAGCCGCGCCCGCGTCCTCCGCGGTCGTGGTGAGCGAGATGTTGTCGAAGTGGGTGTTTTCATTGGCATTACCCGTTCGACCCGCCAGCACGATCTGGCCTGCGGTGGGGAAGAAGGTCGTCTGGAAGTTATCCAGCAACTTACGACCCTTCCACGACACGCTCAATTTGGCATCGCCGGTGAGGGAGACCTCCAGGGGCTGCCAACAAAGTTGGTTGTACGCTTCGGGCGCCGTCGGTTCTCCACCATCCGTCCAATATTGGGCATTGCGCGGACCGGTTTGGAGACTGGTGGCATCATCGCAGGCGCCGTGGCGAGTCGGAAGCGCTTGGCGCAGAATCGTCTTGTTGTCGACGCGGACAATGATGCCTTCGATGTCGGCACCGTCGGGCAGGGTGTTGCCGGACCAGGTATCGAAGCAGACCGCGATACCGGTGGTGGTGCCACCTTCGGCGATGCCACCGGCGAAGACACCTTGATTCCCGAGGTTTTCCTCAAGCAGGACCGGGTCGCCGTCGCGGGCGAAACTGACGCTGAAACCGTCGGCGGCGCGATCGCCGGTACTGTTACCGACGCGGAGATCCGCTTTGAAGGTGAATGCGGTGACGACCTTGCCGGGGTCGATGTTGGGGAAGTTGACTTGGCTAACCGAGCTATTGATGGGCCAGGTCACGGCGAGGAAACCGCCGGGGTTGCCGCCGGTTTGCTGCCATTCGCCGGGATTGACGCCGTTGCCGCCGATTTTCAGCGGGGCGGCGCCGGTGGTTGGATCCGTGGAGAAGTCCCAAGTTTGCTGTCCGGCAAGCGCTCCTGCGGCGCCTGCCAAGCTCAGGGCTCCGATGAGGCCGTGCACGGCCCTTCGTTTCGTGAGTCTCATGCTTTGTAGATGAGTAACTGTTGGTTGTTGGTTAACTGACGTGGGTCAGCTGGGCTTATGTCGAAATCGCAAGGCCGGAGCAAGTGAAATGCTTAATTACGGGTGTAGTAGAAGCTGGCCGAATAAAAGAAGAGCCCGGGCAAAGGCCCGGGCTCTCGTGGTCTAGCGTGTTGTGTTGCGGACGGCTACGCCCGGCGGATCAGTTGCCGCGCAGGCGATAGAATTTCTGGCCTCCGGCGTGCGGTGTCGTGTAGGGCGACGAGGCGCCGGCGACATCCGAGTAGGGTCCAGCGACGGTATCGGCGGCCTGAAGGGTGCCGGCGCTGTAGGTGACGGTAACGTTACCTCCTTGTGCCGTAATGCTTCCAATGGAGAGGTTTACGGTAGGCTGCGGACCGAACCAATAAACGACGTCCGCGAGAGCCGGCAACGAGCCAGCCGGGCTGGTGTCTCCCTCTTTGCGCCACGCTACCTGAGCCCAATCGCCGCCGCCGCCTTCTTTCATCAGCAGCACGACGCCGTAACTTTGGCCGGCGGTAAGGCTGATGGGATCGCTGGTTGCGAACGTGGTGGTGTCGTCATTGGCAACACCCGGCTCGACAAACCCTTCGCAGCAATCGGTTTCTTGGGCGACCGGAGTCGCGGTGGTCGGGTCCGGAAGCGCTGCCCCGGAGGTATTGATGAAGAGCGAAGAAGCGTCATCGCTACGGATAAAGAACCGGTAGGAGCCGGTTGTGGTGGGTTTAAGGATCGCTTTCACCACAGCGCCGTAATTGTCGCCGTAGGTTTCGCCAAAGCTGGTCCCTTCACCGAACGTGAGGCCCGGCAGGTAACGAACGACATCCGGGCTGTTCGGATATTTATCACTGGCGAGCAGGTCCGCAACCGCGGTGCCACCACCGATATCGTTGAACTGATCCATGCGGGCGCGGCCCGAAACCGTCGTCCAGGCCGCCAGTGTGGCGGTGGCATTGACGTTGGCTTTGCCTCCCAGGTTTTGAACACCATTGATGGTGAGGGGGTAGTTGGCGTTGTCGGTTTGCTGACTGGTGGTCAGGCGAACCGTGAACGTATCGATAACCGTGGCGGCGCTGACGGTGAGGCCTTCGAGCTTGTAGTTCGCGGCAACACCGGCAGAAGCAGCCGTGACGGGTTGGTCGAATTTGATGGTGGCCTGGGTGAACGAGTCGCTGCCCTCGACCGACGCAATGGCGGGGGGCTGACTTTCCGTCACCGTGAGGGTGGCTTCGCTGGAGGTGGCTTGGGCGCCGGGAACGGAGGCCAGGACCTTGATTTTCGCTGCGTTGTCCGCGGGTTGCGGGACGGCGATGGTCAGCGTGGACGCGTTGGCACCGGGGATGGCGATGCCATTCTTGTACCACTGGAACGAGATGTTGGTGGTGTAGGTGGAGGTGGCCGTCACAGTGGCCGAGAAGGTTGCCGGTTTATAGGCAACCACGGTGGCATTGGCCGGTGGGGTAACGATGGTGACGGAAGCACCCGTCGGATCGCCCTTGCCGACGAAAAGACCGCCGCGCAACGGGGTCAGAGAGCCCGCGGGAGTGGTGTCGCCTTCCTTGCGCCATGCTACTTCACCGTTATCGCCGCCACCGCCTTCTTTCACCAGGTAAACGAATCCGTAGCTTTGCCCGGCCGTCAGGGTGACCGGTTCGCTGGTGGCATAGGTGGAGCCATCATCATTGGCCACGCCAGGCTCAACGAAGCCCTCGCAGCAATCGGATTCCTCGGCAATCGGGGTGGTGGACGTCGGATCAGGGATCGATGCGCCCGAGGTGTTCAGGAAGAAGCGCGAAGCATCGTCGCTGCGAACGAAGAACCGGTACTGTCCGGATTCCGGTGCGTTGAGAACACCGGCGATGCGGATGCCGTAATTATCTCCCAGTTCAGGTCCGGAGGCACCGCCGCGACCGAAACTCAGACCATTGAGATAACGGGTGCGGTCGGGACTGTTCGGGTACTTCTCCGAGGCGAGCAGGTCATCGACGGAAGTTCCCGTAATGGCATCGTAGATCTCGCCCACCAGCCACCCGGTGATGTCGACCTCGGAACCCGTGGTGACATTGACGGTGGCGGGAACGGATTCGTTTCCGGAAACGTCGGTGGCGAGGACTTGGTAGGCATAGGATTTGCCCGGAAACACATTGAGGTCTTCGTATTGCAGCGACGTGAGCAGGTTGGCGACCGTGGCACCGTTACGGACGACCTTGTAAGCGACGCGGCCGGAATTGTCGGTGGCGGCGCCCCAACTCAACAGGACGCGGCGGGTACCGGTGAAGTTTGCCACCGCGTTGGGCGGGGTCGTGGGCTTTTCGGTGTCAGCGGCCGTGGCGCTGGTGGTGAGCTTGATGTTGTCGAAGTGCGTATGCTCGTTTTCGCCACCGGTGCGGCCGGACAGGATGATTTGTCCCGGAGTGGGGAAGTAGGCGGTCTGGAAGTTATCCAGAATGGTGCGTCCCTTCCACGATACGGTCAGTTTGCCTTCGGCACTGAGGTCGACGATCAGCTTTTGCCAGCAGAGCGTATCCCAGGACGTCGGGTCATAGGGGTCGGGTGAGTTGGCCCAGAAGTCCGGGTCCCGCGGCCCCGTTTGGAGGCTGGTGGCGTCGTCGCACGCCCCATTGCGAGTGGGAAGGGACTGGCGAAGGACGGTGACATTATCGACCCGAACGATGATGCCTTCGACGTCGGCGCCATCGGGAAGGGTATTCCCCGCCCAGGTATCGAAGCAGACGGCGATGCCGGTGGTGGAGCCGCCTTCCGGGATGCCGCCGGCGTAATTGGCGGTGTTGCTCAGGGCGCCTTCGGCAACCAGGGGATCATTGCTGCGCGCGAAACTCACCGCGAAACCATCGGCGCCTCGTTCGCCTTCGGGATTCCCGACCCGCAGATCGGCTTCAAACCGGAATGCCGTGACAATCTTGCCATCATCAATATCGGGAAAGGCGAAGGCCGCATATTGACTGTCTTGGGGATAGGTCAGAGCCAGGAATCCACCCGGATTACCGCCAGCATCCCGCCAGGGCTGCTGATTGACCGAGGTGACGACATCGAGGGTCCCGGTGGGATCGGTGTCGAAGGTATAGGTCGCCTGGCCGGCCTGCGCCGATCCGATGGCGATCAGGCTGATCGTCCCGATCAGGCCTGGAACTGCACGTCTTAAGGTACGTCTCATTACGACTTACTTGGTTGGGGGTTGAAGTGTCGGTGGACGGCCCATCCTATCCTGCATTCACCTTCAACCAGCAAGAGAATTTGCCGGATTATCATGTGCATAAATTACACATGATCAACAAGTTGAGCTAAGATTTCGGATGAAATCTCTTTATTGATAAAGATGTTAAGAAAACCAGATGTGTAGAAGGGTCGAAGGGACGTGGGAAATCGCGGCTGGGTGTTCGGGAATTACAAGGGTAGGCCGGTGAGGAAAGTAGGGTATCCGAGATCCTACGAGAGGCCCTAAGGCGGGCCAGGAACGGAAGGATGCCGCCTTGTCATGGCTACAGCGGCCCTCTAGCGTTCGATCGAGCCTTGAAAGCGAACGTTCCCTCGTCCAAGCGGAGCACTGCCGAACCGGTGTCCAAAACGGGAGTCTGGACTCAGCTATTTGGCATTGATGTGCGGGCCTTGGCGGTCTTTCGGATGGCGATGGGGCTGCTTCTTTTGGTGGATTTGGGAATAAGGTCCACGGACCTGGGGGTGATGTACACGGATGGGGGGATGTTTTCGCGCGCCGAGATCTGTTACCGGGTCATGACCCCATGGAATTGGTCCTTTCATTTTGGCGGCGGGTCGCTGGGGTATCAGGCGATCCTATTTGGGATTGCGGCGGTGTTGGCGGTGGCCTTGCTGGTTGGGTTTGAAACGCGTCTGGCGACGATTGGTTCCTGGCTGATGCTGCTTTCCTTGCATCATCGGGTGCCTCCCATCCTGAGCGGCGCGGATGTGCTCCTTCGAATGCTTCTGTTCTGGGGAATGTTCCTTCCCTTGGGGCAAGTGGCATCGCTGGACCGGTGGCGAGCTCTAAAGAGGGGGCAGGCGGGAGAGGTGACGGATCGTCCGGTGGTATCGATCGCCACGGTGGCGATGCTGCTCCAGATGCCGCTGATGTATTTCCTGTCTGCGATTTTCAAAACCAACCCGGTGTGGATGAGCGGCGAGGTCTTGGCGGGTGCTTTGTCCCATGATTTCTACGTGTCGAGGCTCGGCACCTATCTTTTGCAGTTTCCGGGCCCACTGCGGCTTTTGACATGGGCGACGCTGGTATTGGAATGGGTTGGACCCGTGCTGCTTTTTTCACCGTGGCGAACGGGACGGCTGCGGACGTTTTTTGTGGGGTGTTTCGCGGCGTTGCACGTGGGCATCATTGTTTGCCTGGAGGTCGATCTTTTCTCGTTCGTGGCGCTGACCGGCTTGACCTTGTTTTTGCCTTCGGAAATTTGGCGAGCGAAGCGGTTCGCGGGGCTGTGGCGAGTTCTGGGAGAAGGCCCGGTGGCGAGCCCTTCACCAACGTCGGTGAGTGGGGCGTTACCCGTTTGGTCGCAATGGGGAGTGGGAATGGCGCTGGTCTATGTCTTGCTGACGAATGTCGCTGGGCTCCCCAGCCGCCCGTTGGGTCGGCTTGCACCCGACCAATGGAGGTTCTTCGCGACAGCGCTCGGCCTGGGTCAGAAGTGGAATATGTTCGAGGTCGTTCCTTCGAAGCCAGGTTGGTATGTCGCCCGTGCGCGGTTGACGGATGGGAGCGAGGTCGACTTGCTTCGGGGCGGCGTGCCGGTGGATTGGGCGCGGCCTGCATTTCCCGCGGGAATCTATCCCAACTACCGTTGGAGAAAGGTCTTCCGCGAAATGGCATACGAAGATGAGTTGGGATATCACGCGTTTCGCGAACCGATCGCGCGATACCTCTGCCGGGACTGGAATCGTCGGCATGGCTCGGACCGTCAGGTGGTGGAGTTTGACTTGGTCTACAACATGTCGAGGGTGGCCCGCCACGATGTCCAGCAAGGGGCACAGATTACGATTCGGGATCGGCTGATCCGATGGGAGATTTCCCGCCTCGAAGAGGACCGGACGACGCGGACACGTCTCTGAATTCAGGGTGCCGTCGGTGCGGGCGGGGCCATTCGGTAGGGCTGACGGGCGAGGTAGCGTTGGAGACGGGACCGCAGTTCGGCAGTCTGGTTGGCGGGTGCCAGGGCGATGGCGCGCTCCTGCCAGCGGACGGCATTGGGAAAATCCTGAAGTTCAGCGCAGGCGGCGGCGAGCGCATCGAGGGCGGGAACCAGTTTCCATTCGCTGAGCTCACAGGCGCTCTCGGCCACGGCTTTGGCCTGGATTCCGTTGCGGAATGCGGCATCGCTGTGAGCCGCGTAGATCAGGGCGAGAGGCACCAGGGATTTCGCGAGCTGGGGTGCCATGTCGTGTTGCC
>JAEUHG010000223.1 GCA_016795425.1 Verrucomicrobiales bacterium | reverse complement strand
AGCAGTCCAATCCGACCACCAGCCGATCCTCGGCGTTACCGAGGATTCCGAGGCGCCAGGTGGTTGGCGCCGTCCTGACGGTGAGGAACCGTGGAACCTTGGTGAACAATTCGGTGTCGACGGCATTGTTGCCGCCCCGGGTTCCGGAGGGGCCCCGGCCATGTCGGCCGCCGGCCCACGGGGGGCCGCCCGAACTCGGCGGTGGCGGGATTTGGTGGGCAGCTGTTGAGGGATCCGTGTCCTGGAGATTCAGATCGAGGTCGGACGGTGAGATCGCCTCGGGCCAATGGGCGGACTTGAAGCGCACTTGACCGCGTGTGTCGAGGGCGGCCAGCACCAGTTGGCTTTGTTGATCCGGTCCGAAGATGAACTCGATCGCACTGGCGAGGCGTTCGTAATTGGAACGATTGTTCATCCAACCGGGATGGCGGTAGGCGAGGGCGCGAATCTCGCGATCGATGGAGTCCATTTTCTCCTGGCTCAGCCAGAGCCAGGCCACCACTCCGGCGGCAATCAGGACCAATCCCGAGACTCCCGCCGACAGCAGGGCGATGCGAATCCGAAAGGAGGGAAGGAGGCCTTTCAAAGGGTTCCTCCTTAGTCGGGTCCGCGGATGCGATAGCCGACGCCACGCACCGTTTCGATGAGGCGCACATCGGTCTCGCTATCGACCTTTTTGCGCAGGCGCTGGACATAGACGTCCACCAGGTTGGTGCCGGGGTCGAAGTCGCTGTCCCAGGCCTGCTCCAGAATCTGGGAGCGGGTGAAGACACGGCCGGGGGAGCGCATCAGGCGTTCGAGGAGCACAAATTCCCGGTTGGTGAGCTCCAGTTTTCGGCCGCCGCGCGTCACCTCCCGGTTGATCAGGTTGACTGTCAGGTCGGCGACCTGAAGGAGGCTTCGGGCAATCCCGGACGCGCGACGACCCAAGGCCAGGATTCGGGCGCCGAGTTCTTCGATGTAAAACGGCTTGGTCAGATAATCATCCGCGCCGAGGTTGAGGCCTTCGAGACGCTCATTGAGTTCACTGCGGGCGGTCAAGAGAAGGACCGGAACATCCATGCCGCGTTCCCGCAATCCGCGAAGGATGCTGAGTCCGTCCCGGCCGGGGAGCATGATATCGAGGACGATCACGTCATAGGGTTGGGTGCTGGCCAGGGTGAAGCCCTCGTCGCCGCGGTGAGCAACATCCACGACAAAGCCGCGGGCTTCAAGGTCCTTGCGGATCAGGGACGCGATCTTTTTTTCATCTTCGACGACGAGCACCTTCATGCGGGGCGGGAGATCCTGAGTTAGGGCGGGTTTTGTGGGCGCACCACCTCCGACGTCTGAGACTCTATTCGCCCCTGAGGATTTCCAACAGGACATAGGGGCGGTCGTGGCCGTTGTTGACCGCGATTTCCCGCAGGGTCTGATCGGGGGAGGCTTTGACGCCTCGGCGAGCCAATCGTTCTTCGGCGATCCTGAGATCGATTCCCTCTTCGGCACAAAACTGTTTGAGCGTCTTGCGTCCTGGCCCGCCCCCGGATCCTGGGCCGGAACGGGCGGGCGGAGCCGTGGTGCTGTCTGGATGGGTCCGAAGCAGCTCGAAAATCCGGGCCGGCGCAACGTGGGCTGATTCCGCAAGAGCGCGGATCTCGGCATCCGGCGAAGGATTCAGGATTCCGGAACGGGTGAGACGCTGAATGGCGTCGTCCAGAGTGATGCCCGCTTCCTTGGTGATTTCCCGCAGCGTGAGCAGTTCCGCGTGCGGGATCGGGGCGCGATCTTGAGGGGTGTCCCAGCTCTCGCGCTGACTCTCACTCCAGGCAAGAAGCGTGGAGAACGGGGGTAGGTGGGCACGGGTTCCCGCGAAGACCGCGAGCCCGAGGAACAGCGCCGCTACGCCTTCCCATCGCCACGGACGAGGACGGGACAGGGTCGCGCCGAGATGTTGGAGCAGAGGACGCCAGTTGAAGACGACATGTGCCGTCGCCGCGAGGAGGAACAGGGCTGCAAAAGTGATATGCAAATCGCTCCATCCATGCTTGGTGAGGCCGAGCATTTCCCATCGTGTCCAATTCGCCACTCGACCGGGGGGCGACACCAGGAGGACCCCCCCGCTGAGGAGGAGCATAACGAAGCCGGTGGCGACGACGAGCGAGGTGAAGGATCGGGTCCGGAATCGGCGCGTGGAGGGCGTCATGGGGCGGGTGGGTTGGGGTGAAAATGGGGTGGGTGGATGAGCCAGACCCTCCGGGAATCAGGGGTTCCCGGAGGGTGCCACCGGATCCTTTATCGGCCGTTGCGACGGCCGCCGTTTGCGGTGGTCGGTGGTGTGGTCGACGGTGCGGACGGACACGCGGACGGGCAGTTCAGGGCATTGCAGGACGCAGCTTGCGTTCCGTTGGCGCCTTTCATGCACCCGTTAGCGCCGCGGCCTTGGTTTCCTTGGCGCATGCCTTGTCGCCCATTGCCGGCTCCCGAGCCGTTGGCACAGGCCTTGCCGTTGCCGCAGCTGCCTTGTCCCTGGCCCGGACAGAGCGTTGAGGTGTCTCCGGACTCGAGGGCCGTGTGAAAGGCGACCAAGTGATTTCCGGAGCCGCGCAGCAGATTTCCGTAGACCCGGAGGATCATGGGCTCGGTGGTTGCGCCAATAGCCTCCTTCAGGTCGGCGATATCGGCTTCCTCGACGAGCACACCGACGCGCAAGGCGGCTTCGATGGATTGGCCGCCCTGGGCCAGCAATTGATCGTGCAGGGTTTGAAGTTCTGGGATGGTGAACTTGCCGGCTTCGGAAGGTGCCGAGTCCGTCAGACCGTAGGCGACGATCAGGTTGTCGATGGCTGACATGTGGCGCTGTTCGGAAGCGGCGATGTTTTTGAATACGGTGAGGTCCCAGCGAAGGGCGAGGGCCTGATACAGGTCGCGGGCCATCTTCTCCTCCTGTTTCATGTAGAGGACGCTGGCTCCTTCGGTAGGAGTGAGGGCAAGGGCCGGGGAAGTGGCGGCGCTGACGAGGACGGCTGCAAGGCAACTGGAACCGAGGGCGAGATAAGACTTCATTTTGGTCTATTGTTTCCGGGCGCCTGATTGCGCCCTTCAACGTCAATAGACCACGCCCCCATGAACAAAGGCCCCGGCCCCAGATGACAATTTGTTCATCTGCCTGGCCCGAGCGCCGATGCGGTATGGGCCGGCGTCAGCGGCTCAAACGGTAAAACGCCCTGGGATCGCCCGCTTGGATGGGCACCGTGATGGTTCGCGGGGCGGGGGAGGAATCGACGGACTGTAGTTCGGACCAGTGTAGCAGGTTGGAGCTGATCCAAACGCGGTACGACACGTTGGCCTGGGCTTCCCACTGCAACATTAGCGGGTTTCGCTGAATGGAGATCTCGAAGGGCGGTTCCGTGGACTGGAATTCGGACGCACCGATGTCGGGTCGAGTCCCTTGAATCCGCGGTTGGAGGTCGAGATCAACGGCGTCGAGGACCAGGAGGCCTTCTCCGGCGTCGATGCAGGGGGAGCCGGATTGGAGACGCGCATCGCCTTGGGAAACATCGCCCGCGAAGAGTGGATCGGCGGAAAGATTGCCGGAGCTTCCCGTCGGATTCGGAATGCCCGTGTAGTCCGTGCCATTCGCGAACACGTTATTGTTGGTGAGGAGCAAACCTTGAGCTCCGGCGACGATGCCGGTGGCGTTCTGAGAGATAAGGTTGTTGGCGATCAGGGTTTCCGGGACCGCGCAATAGAGGGCGGAGACTCGGTTGTCCACGAAGGTGTTGTTGACCACGCGAAGAAGTCCCGTGCCCTGCAGGTCGAGGACGTTGAAGGTGAGTTCCGGCCAAGCACGGGCGCCGAAGAAGAGACAGCTGCTGATGTCAAAGCGGTTGCTGCCAGTGAGAGAGATCGCCGAGGAGTACGAAAAGTTGGTCCTCGAACCCATGAATCGAGTCGACGAAATGGCGCCGTGGATATTCGCGCCTTCGAACACGACCAGGCGGTTGGCGGTGAAGTTTTCGAAACGATTGCGGTGGAATTCGACCTCGGTTCCGAAGAAGGACACCAGGCTGCCTCCACGTTCCGCCGTGAAGAGGGAATCGGTGATCAGGGCCTTGCCGCCTTGAACGGTGAGTGCCGTCCCGGATCCCGGCCTTAGAATGGAAACCAGGAAATTGTTGGTGAATACGCAATTCGAGACCACCAATGATGTGTCGCGGAAGAAGCCGGCACCACCTGCGAAGCCGGCGAGGTTTTCCACGAACTTGCAGCCCGTCAGGGTGACTTCGCCTCCGTAACATCGGAGACCGCCCCCCACGTTGAATTCCTCGATCGCCGGTGTGACACGGCTGTTCTCGCCATGTCGCACCGTGAGTCCGTCCAAGCGGGTCTTTCCTGAGAGCACCAAGGAGAGGCGTTCAATGATGGTCTCCAATCCTGGTCGGTCCTCGACGCGGGTTTCTGTGCCGGCGAAGCCGCCCAGAAGTTCGAGGCCCGCGGGCAGGTTGATCACGGTGGCGGGGGAACGATGTTCACCAGCGGATAGCCAGACCTGGTCCCCAGCCGCAGCCACTGTTGTCAGGTCCGCAAGGTTGGTGAAGGCGGTGGCCCATGACCGGCCATCGCCACCCGACGCGAGACCTTGAGGGGACACGTACCAAACCCGCTTCGCCTCGGTCAGTTCGGTGGCACCGATGTCGGGGGCGGTGCCTTGGACGCGGGCGTTGCCGTTCAGATCGACGTCGCCGATGGCGGATCCTGGGTCTCCAGCGTCGTGGCAGGGGGAGGTGGATTGAAGGCGGGCGTCTCCCGATGCGGGATCGCTGGCAAAGAGGGGTTCGGCGGAGACGTTGCCGGCAGTCCCCGTGGGGTCGATGATGCCGACGTAATTGGCATCGTTGCCGTAGACGTTGTTGTTGAAAAGAGCTGCAGCGGGCGCGTTGGAGACAACGATCCCGTCGAAGTTTTCGACTACGAGATTGTTGGCTGCGAGTACGTCCGGGACGTTCAGGTACACGCCCGAATTGGCGTTAGAAACAACCGTGTTGTTGACAAACCGGACCTTGCCCTGGTTTCGGAGGGAGATCACAAAGGGAAGGGTTGGGCGTTGCTTGGCGCGGCAAAAGAGGTTGTTGGCGATGTCGACCCGAGTGGGTAGATCGAAATCGATGGCGGTCGAGTAACTGTTGTCGTTTGAGCCCAGGAAGCGATTACCGGTCAGCGAACCTTCCACCAATTGGCCTTGGAGAATCACCGATTGAGGCGTGGCGAATCCGCCGACTAGATTGCGGTGAAATTCGATCGCCGTCTGGAGAAGCTCCACGATCGCCGTGGGGTAGAGATCGCCGTGGAAGGCGCAGTGGGTGATGGTGGCCCGACTTCGGCGGAGGGCGATGGAACTTCCCGTGCCGACGATCATGGGGTTGACCGAGTTGCCGGCAAAGGTGCAGTTGGAAACAACCAGGGTTGAATCCTCGAAATAGAACGCACCGCCTCGGCGGTAAGCGAGATTGTTCTCAAATTGACCGTTTTGAATGGTGATATTAGCGCCGTAGGCACGAATCGCACCGCCATCCATCTGGCGCGCTTCCTCCGAGGAAATTCGATTGTTGGCAGCGCCGGTAATACTCATTCCGTCGAATAGCGTCTCGCCTTGGAGTTCGAAACCGGTGCCTGAGACAGTGGTTGGCGCCCCTGAACGCTCAGCGCGATTCGATTCGGTGCCTGCGAAGCCCCCATAGACCCGAAGGCCAGGTGGCAACTTGACCGAAGGCCAAAACGACTTGTGAGTGCCCTCGAGCAACCAGACCTCATCGCCGGAGACCGCGCGGGTCTGCAGATCGGCGACATTGGTAAGGGCCGTGGCCCAAGTCAGACCGTCCTCGCCCGTCGCCACGCCTGGAGGCGCAACGCGAAGAATTGCCGCCTGAACAGAGCCGGCACAAATCGCGACCACCAGCCATAGACTCAGTAAGCATTGGGTGATGAGACTG
>JAEUHG010000194.1 GCA_016795425.1 Verrucomicrobiales bacterium | reverse complement strand
TCTACCGGCCAGGAAAAGATGGGCTTGCCAAAACGCGCTTGGGGCGTGCCCTTTTCCACTCGGACCTGTTCCCGAAAATCGTCTCCAATGCGTAAATCGAGGGAATTGGTCTGACCGTCAGAATAGCGAAAAACCAACTTTGCCACCAACGTCCGATCGCCAGGGTATTCACCATTAAGTACGCGAGCATTCACAAGGAGATGCGCTCGATTAAAGGTACGATGAATAGGAATACCGCGAATCGTCCTTTCCACCTCTTCCGACTGATCGAGATGCCCACTGGCAAGGCGGATCTGGCCGCGAAGATCAAAAACAACACCATCGATCGTTTCCACCTCGGTTCGCCAAGAGCCGAAGTTCGGCAACGGAGCATTGTACCAGGGCCCCAAATCGACCCATCGCGGATCGCGATCGAAGCTGAGCGCGGGGATTCCAAGCACCTCAAACTGCAATTTTTCGGCCTCCTCCTGCCGTCCGAGCAAGGTCAAAGAGACCACGCGGTTACGGGCCAAATTCCGACGAAAGTCACTCACATCCCCCGCCGCCAACTGCGCGTGGGCGTCTATGAAGTCAATGTCCCCCATTGCCAACTCCAATTGTCCTTTCACCCAAGAGGACAGCTCCGATCGACCGTTCAACTCACGAGCGACCTTGACCGCAGCGGCAGCCCGACGTTCGCGAGTTCCCAAGTCGAAGGCGTTGTACGAGACCAACCGTGAGAGTGTTTCTGACGCCGTCTCCCACCGACCTCCTTCTTCGGCCATCCATGCATCCATTTGGAGCTGTGCTCGACTATCCTTACTCCTATCCAATCGGCCTTCCTCTAACTTCAATCGAACCTCCTCCCATCGCCTCGCCATTGTTTGATCGACAACCATCGAACGGCCACCTTGACCACCCGGCGCGAGCGAAAAGAACTCTGCTATCAGCAGCCAATCCTCGGTTGAACGCTCTCCCCTTTCCAAATCCCACACAAATACCACACCCAATCCACGCACGATCAGCTTGTGACTGTCGGGTGTGAAAACCAATTGACCAGGAGACGCGGGCACTGAAACCGCAGGTAGTGCCTCATCTGCGGTTCGAGTATCCCAGAACCTGACCTTTCCGTCGGTACTTGCCGTGGCGAGCAACTGGCTATCCGGACTGAATGCCCAACAAACCACCCCTGGGTGATCTACGACACGGATGACCTCAGGTTCGAGAGTCCGTGCGAGCACCAGCCTTCCCAAACTCAAGTAGCAACAGCTCAATAGATTTGGACTTATGCTGCGAAACTGCTCCGACACCGCCAACCAGGGAGCGGCCAGCGGTCCCAGCAAACGCCGGTTCAACTGGGCGTCCCAAAGCTCAATCGCGTTTGAATCCTCGTGCCTCAACATCAGCCTCACACCCTCTTCGCCGAGGGTCGCTAGAATCCTCGTATTGTCTGGAAGCTTCGCCTGCGAAAGCGGTTGTCTTGTTCCGACGCTCCAAAGCCTTGCCAATTGATTGGTCTCAATCGTCAGCAGGGTCGACACTTTCGGACTTAGAAACGCGTCCACGATCGGTGCTTCGGTGACGATACGTCCTGTGATCTGACCGGTCCTCAGGTCATAAATACGAACCTCGGTTCCACCCTGATAGCCGCAAGCAATAATCTCTCTTTGCGTCACGAATTCCCGCACCATCGAGTTCGTACGCGAATCATCATCGAGCGAAAAACTCATGCTGGACCCTCCACCAGGTGCGATGGCCTCAACCTGGTCGCCCATCCGGCGAATCAACGTGCCGTCACCTGCGACTTCCAACTGTTCATCGCTCCATCTCTTTCGTGTCGGCAGCCACCAGCGAAGCTGGCTGCCTGTTTCCAGTTCCCAGATGGATGCCAACGAAAATGACTCTGCGTAGCCCTCCGGGTACCAACCCTCGGGACGGTTGGACATCCATCCCATAAGGTATCGTTCAGTAGAACTGAGCCTTATGTGACCAATGTCTTTGGAACACCGGAGCGTCCACTCAGGAATCTCCTCGTGAACAAGAATCTGCCATTCAGCGACTGACCCGTCCGCGCAAGCGACAATAACCCTCCCGGTTCCATCCTGAATAACAGCAGCAGCGATCGAAGTTTTGTGCGGCAGTGGCGGATTCAAAGCCAATTCCCCAAAGGTATTCCAATCGACGAGATCCAAAACCTTCACTGTTCCTTCGGACGTTCCGAGCACCAGGCTTCCGTCCCCCGGCCCAAAAGCCATCGCCGTCACCGGTCCAGCAACCGAGGTGCGAGTTCCAAGGTCCCGCAACTGTCCATCTTCCGCATTCCATACCTGAACAGATCCGTCCCCTGTTGCGGTTGCAATTAGACTGCCCTTGTTATTGAAAAGCCCACGTTGAGGGACCGTGGTACCACGCCAACTTGCGAGGACGGCAAATGCATTGGTCGTGTCAATGAGAACGGAACCCTCAGGATCCCGGTATGGGTGATTCAAAAATACCCGGTCTCCAGACAGGCTGGCAACGACTCGCCCCTCGTCGGCCTTGGCAACCAAATCTTCCGACGCGATCGTGTTCTCATGGGGGAGGCCGCTTTGACTGACAACCACCCCGACGCGCGTGCAACACGATTGTAGAGGTGTGTACCCAGCCTCCTCCCCTGTTTGCGTATCGAACCTCTGCGACATACCAACGATCTCTCGGTCACCCCCCACAAAGACGAATGGACTATTCTCCATTTCATTCTCCATTCCACGCTTCCACCGGAGTAATCCCATCGCTGATTCCCACATGCTTACCACCAATAGCTCGGGCCCCTCTGGGCTCTGCTCCAACGAGCGTGAAACCACCCGCGTCCCCTTCGAATCCAAATTGGCATAGGACACCGGGCCTTGATGAATTAGGGGCGGCGACACTGGCTTCCCCGTCTCGGCATCCCAAACCCTCGCTGTACCATCCAAACTGGCGGTGACAACTCTGGACTCATCGCGGCTCCAATACGCCGTGGCGATCGGTCCCCGATGCTCCATCGGCGCCACCAGATCACGACCCGTTGAAGCGTCCCGGATGCGGGCGACCGCTTGGGTCGGAGAAAGGGTGTTCGCGCTCAGAAGACGTGAACCATCGGAGGAGAACGCCACCCAGGTCATATTGGACCCGGTCGACCACACATTCACGAGCCTCGGGCAGCGGGCATAGGTGCTGGCGAGGCGCTGGCGATGAAGCGCCGCGCGATCCGGATCGTCCTTCTCCAGGCGCAACGCCTCGGCGAACGCTCCCAAGGCTCCGAAATAGTCCCCTTCACGAACACGCCTCCAGCCGTCCGCTTCGCGGACTCGGACAAGGTTGGCCTCGGCCTGGCGCTTCTCCTGGGCGGCAAGATTCCGCGCCACCTCGGACTCGCGGGCGGCGCCGTCGGCGCGATCCCGTTCACGCCGCGCCTCCACCAAAGCCGCTGCCTCTTTCTCCAGGGCTCTTCGCTGCTTGAGGTACATCCAACCGGCGAGCGTCAGCCCCACCACCAGGGACAACGCCACGAGGGCTCCGGCGCCGAAGGCCACCCGGTGGCGTCGTATCGCCTTTTGAAGTTGGTAACCGAACGAGGGTGGCCGGGCGATGACGGGTTCGTTGGCCAGGTGTCGCTGCAAATCAGCCGCCAGACCGTTGGCGGTCTCATAGCGCCGGGTCCGGTCCTTCTCCAGGCACTTCATCACGATCCAGTCGAGGTCAGTCGCCAATACGGCTGCCGTGCGTGCTCGGGTTTCCCGGGTAGAACCCGCCTGGGCCACCTGCAGTTGGGTCAGCCGCGTGCTGGGCCGAACCGGATCCTTCTCACGAATCGCCTGGCGCATGGCTTCCCACCCGACGGCCAGCAACTCCTGGGCATCAAACGGCGTCACACCAGTGAGCAACTCATACAGCAGCACGCCCAGGGTGTAGATGTCGCTCCGCGTATCGACATCGAGCCCGCTCATGCCCGCCTGCTCGGGGCTCATATAGGCGGGCGTGCCGACGAACTGATCGAAGAACGTGAAATGGGTGCGATCGGTGAGGCGTCCTTCCGTCGCCTTGGCGATGCCGAAATCGATGACCTTCGGCACCGGCCGATCATCGTGCATCGAGACCAGCACGTTGGAGGGCTTCAGATCGCGATGGATCACCCCCTTTTGATGGGCGTGCTGCACCGCCTGGCAGACTTGCACAAAGAGTTCCAGGCGTTGTCGCAGGTCGAGTTGGTGTTCATCGCAGAACCGGGTGAGCGGCACGCCCCGCACCAGTTCCATGACGAAGTAGGGCCGACCGAGTTCGGTGGCTCCGGCGTCGAACACCTTGGCGATGCTGGGATGATCCATCATCGCCAGCGCCTGACGCTCCGCCTCGAAGCGGGTCACAATGGCCCGCGTGTCCATGCCGATCTTGATGACCTTGAGCGCCACTCGACGGCGCACCGGTTCCTCCTGTTCCGCCATGAACACCACGCCACAGCCGCCCTCGCCGATCTGTTCGAGCAGCTTGTAGCGGCCAATACGCATGCCGGGCCGTTCGCCGGGCGGTTCCACCGGAATCGACGGGGTATCATCCAGGAACCGGGTGGCATCCTCGTGGGACTTCAAGAGCGCCTCGAGGCGCATCAGGCGTTGGGGATTTCCCTCGCAAGCCCTTTCAAGGTAATCGCGGCGGGCCTCCACCGGTTCGAGTTCGATCGCCTGAAGGAAAATCTCCCGTTCTCGCGAGGCGTCGTGCGTCGTGTCCATAGGGTGGCGAAGATCATCGTCCGCGTTGGAGTTCCTCGTGCAACCACGCCCGGGCATAGGCCCATACCCGCTTCGCCGTGCGCTCGGAGAGTCCCAGCACCTTCGCGGCCTGGACGTGATTGAGACCCACGAAGAAGCGTAGCTTGATCAACTCCGCTCCCTGCGGATCGTGACGCGCCAACTGATCCAAGGCCTCGTCGACCGCCAGCACCTGGTCGGGAACGGTGGTCGCCGCCAGATCGAGGCTGGTCAACGGGACGCGCTCGCGATCGCCGCCGCGACGCAAGCGTCCCTTGCGCCGCGCTGAATCCACCAGGATTCGTCGCATGGCCTCGGCGGCCGCGCTGAAGAAATGCCCGCGATTCTCCCAGCGCGGCTGATCGTCCCCACCCAGTCGGAGCCAGGCCTCATGAATCAACGCCGTCGGTTGGAGGGTCTGTCCCGCCTGCTCGCGCGCCAATTGGCGCCCGGCGAGTTCGCGAAGTTCATCGTACACGGCGCCCATCAGCCTCTCCGGGGCCCCGGCGTCCCCCGCCTGAACCGCCGACAATAGGCGCGTGATGTCCGAACTCGGTTTCTCGCCATCGCCGCTTCCAGGTTTGACCAACAAACCTCCTGAAGCATCCGAAGACCGAGCTTCGGGTCGTCCGGATCGGCCGTGAATACCAGGGTCCATTTTTCGAGGAGGGTTCTTTGCCGTCCCGGACCCGAGTTGTCGAGTCAGTGTGTGGGTGGAGAGCATGATGACACGATGAGTCTGATGGACTTTCACAGCGTGCACTGGATTTGCGGCTCACAACTTACTCGGGCCCCAACTCGACCATGCGATAGAACCGTTGATGGGCGCCGACCCAGGTCGGGTCGAGGATCAGCTTTCCCTGTCCATCTTCGGTGTAGGTGGTCAAAACCTTCCAGGAGTCCGCGCCTCCGACCTGGTCGATCGACTCGATCGCATAGCGCCGGCCAGGGATGCCGTTCACGCGCAAAGTCGGCTGCCAGATCATCGAGACCGCGGCCGGTGCCTCGGACACCTTGAAATCGACGGCAATAAAGTCGCTCGCGATATTCCCGTTGGGGTCGACGACCAGATAGAGGAATTCGCCTTGGTTCAGATAGACTGCGGGGAAGGAGAAATTGTTGTTCTCGCCCATGCCCAAGGTTCCGAAGGCGAGATTGGCCGCGCCGGATCCACGGTCCAGATACCAGTTCACGCCGGTGCCATCTCGATTATCTGCCGCACGCACCGAACCCTGGACCTGGTAGTAACCGGCTGCCGGAGACTTGAATCCTATGGCGACCCCGGTGCCATCCCGGGCAGGTACAAGCAGTCCCTCGCCCGGCATGACTCCGTAGATGATGTGGTCGGAGGTATTCTTCCCGACATGAGGATACACCACCCCCGCGCCTCGCCGTCGCCAAGCAGGATAGCCGAGGGATCCCAAACTGGAGGCGTAGACATCGAGATGGGGATAAACCCCCGTTCGATTGGTAGTCACTACACTTTGAAAATACTGCCAGCGATCCTGGCTCCCAGCGGTGGTATCCTTCTTGTCCGAAAAGTCGTCCGCAAACGAATAGGAGGCGGCGGAGGCGCACCAGGAGGCGGAAAGCCAGGCGACCGACACGAGGACGAGATTGAATCGATTCAGGTTCATAAGGGAAGGCACAAGGATAGGTGGGTTTCGACGCCCAAGGGCCGCCTCTGAACCTCGCACCACCTCTCGGGACGATAAGCCGAAGGATGGCCTGGGTTGCTTTTCAGAATGGGCACCAGATTCGGGCGCACACCAAGGCAAGCGCCATCGGGACACAAATCGTGCCAACTTTCTTCAAAGACCCCACTGACCAGGACCCGTCAATTCTTTGGTATGCCGACCACGCCCCGGTTAGGGCCAACGAATTCCCCTGACTCCCTCCGCGGCCCACGCCCCCTTTGTTCGCGCTCTCCTCGATGCCTCGGTGTCTCCGTGGTTCACGGTCGCACGGCCGGCCCCGCGACCACGCGATAGACCCCCGACCGCTTGGCATCGAACTCCACCACGCCATCCGCCGTCCGGCGCACCGGCACCGGCCCAGAATCCGAGATCACCGAGGTGATCCCGGCCCCGCTGCGCAATCGGCAGAGACCCGCCACCGTCGCGCGGATCTCCGCCTTCTGCAGCACCCCGCGGTCCCAATCCATACCGACCGTGTACCCACCCCGCGCCCGCAGCCCGCTGACTCGCCCGGACGGCCAATCCTTGGGCAGCGCCGGCAATATCTCGATCGCATCCCCGTGGCTCTGCAACAGCATCTCGGCAATGCCCGCGCACCCGCCGAAATTGCCGTCGATCTGAAAGGGCGGATGCGCATCAAAGAGGTTCGGGAAGGTTCCGCCGCCGTTGCTCATGTTGACCCCGGACCCTTGCGCGGGCTGAAGCAATCGCCGGAATAAACGATGCGCCCGATCACCGTCGCCGAGGCGTGCCCAAAAATTCACTTTCCAGGCGATCGACCATCCCGTGCCATCATCGCCGCGGCGATCCAGTGAGACTCTTGCCGCCTGCGCCAGGTCAGGCGTTGTCCGACGTGTGATCTGCCGACCCGGATGCAATCCGTACATGTGCGACACATGGCGATGGTGCGGGTCCGCCTCGCCAAAATCCTCGATCCACTCCTGCAACTGCCCATGCCGCCCCACCTGATGCGGCGGCAACTTGGCCAGGGCCTCACCCAGGCGCCGTGAAAAATCAGCGTCGACGCCGAGGATCTCCGCGGCCGACCGGCAGTTGGTGAAGAGTTCCCGAATGATCTGAGTGTCCATGGTCGGGCCGTAACACACCGAGACCGTGTGTCCTTCGGCGGTGATAAACGGATTCTCCGGGGAGTTGCTTGGCGCCGTCACCAGCCATCCCCGACGCGGTTCCTCCACTAGAAACGCCAGGTAAAACTCCGCCGCCTCTTTCAGGGTTGGGTAGGCGCGGCGGAGAAAACCCCGATCCCGGCTGAAATCATAGTGCTCCCAAAGGTGCTGGCACAGCCACCCCGAGGCGGCGGGAAACTGGCCCCACGACGGATGTTCGCCGGGTGAGGTATACCCCCAGACGTTGACGACCGTGTGACAGACCCAACCCGGCAGCCCGTATTGCACCTGCGCCGTTCGGCGACCGGGTTCGCGCAAGGATTCAATCAAGTCGAACAGCGGTGTGTGGCATTCCGCGAGGTTCGCCACTTCCGCCGGCCAATAGTTCATCTGCACGTTGATGTTGGCGTGGTAATCACAGTTCCAGGGGGTCTGGATGCCCTCCGCCCATATCCCCTGAAGATTCGCGGGCAAATCGCCGGGCCGACTGCTTCCAATCAGCAGATACCGGCCGAACTGGAAATAGAGCGCCGCCAAATGCGGATCGGCGCCCCCTTTGGCGAAGGCGTCCAACCGCTGATCCGTCGGCAGTTCGGCTGCCGCAGTGCGGCCCAAATCCAGGTCCACCCGACGAAACCACCGTTGGTGATCCGACACATGGCGTTCCCGCAACGTCTCGTAACTGCGTCGCGCCGCCGCCGCCAGTTGCCTCGACGTCGTGCGCTCCACGTCCCGCCCGCGATAATCCGTTCCCGATGATAGCAGAAGGGTCACCGCATCCGCGCCTTCCACCCGCAGCCGATCGCCAGCCACCGACAATCTGCCGCCTTCGTTTCGCACCCGGAGGCGGGCTAGAAACTTCATGCCACGCCCCTCGTCCATCTGGCCACGCATGACCAGATCGCCGGCATCCTCCACACGAGTCCGAGCCGCCTCGCTCCGCGACAAGGCAATCCCCAAGGCCAGAGCACCGGGTCGGCTCGCGGTGAGTCGAACCACCAGCACCTGATCGGGCCAGGATGCGAACGCCTCGCGGGTGTAGGTGATCCCTCCGGTTTCATATCGGACCGACGCGATCGCCGTATCCAGGTCCAATTCGCGCCGATAACCGGTGGTTGCTCCATGGCCTTCGAACTCGAGATCCAAATCGCCCAAAGTCTGGAAACAACCGAAGTCGCAGCGCGCCGCCGCCCCGCCACAGGTCCCGGGACCCCGGCACGCCAGTTTCGCGTAGGTCAGTTCCTGGGCCTCTCGGTATTTCCCAGCGAACAACAGCCGCCGGATCTCGGCCAAATGCTCCTTGGCCGAAGGATTATCGGCATCCTGCGGGCGACCCGACCACACACTGTCCTCGTTCAACTGAAGTCGCTCCCGCGCGACGCCTCCATACTGCATCGCCCCGAGTCGGCCGTTGCCAATCGGCAGTGCCTGGACCCATCCCGTCGAGTTCGACCATCCGTTGGTCGGTTCCCGTTGCTCCAAACCGGCCGGTTGCTCGTACCACAACTTCCAATTTCCTTCCGCCGCCAGGGCGAGCCGTCCGATCAGCAACAGCGCAACGACAACGCCACGACCCGCGGCAGATCGGTGCGTCGAGAGGGAGAACCCGCTTGGGATCGTGGCTGGCAGGGTTGGGTAAGCATTCATGTCGTCGCGGAAGGGACCGAGTCTGATATCCCCAAGTCCGCCTGGGAAGCTCGACGACACTCAAGGAATCAGGGAAGGGAGATTGGAGAAGCAGGTCCCCTTCCCGCTTCCCGTTTCTTCGTCCCATCGGTTTCGGCTTTTGAACACCGGGCCGTGCCAACATTCTAATCCCGGCAACGGTCCGTCGACCCCATGCTCTGGCGCGCAAAAACGTTTGAATTCCAGTTCCCGCGACCCACGCTGGTCGTTGGGGTGGTCAACGTGACGCCGGATTCATTCTCCGACGGAGGCCAGTATTTCAGTCCGGAATCGGCGGTCGCCCACGGCGTGAGGTTATGTGGCGATGGCGCCGACCTTTTGGATATCGGGGGTGAATCGACGCGCCCCGGCGCGATTCCAGTGCCGGAGGATGAGGAACTCCACCGGGTCCTCCCCGTCATCCGCCAACTGCGCGAAGCCGTATCCGTCCCGCTGTCGATTGATACGTGCAAACCGCGAGTGGCCGCCCTCGCCATCGAGGCCGGGGCCAGTGTGATCAACGATGTGGCCTCGGGAAGGCCGGGCGACGCCATGCTGGAGGTGGTGGCCCGCACGGGTGCCGGGTACGTTGCCATGCACATGCAGGGCACACCGGAATCCATGCAGCAGGCACCGGTTTACACCGATGTTGTCGCCGAAGTGCGCGCGTTCTTTTCTCAGATTCTGGACCGGGCGGTGCGGATCGGGGTTTCCCCGGAACAGATCGTGCTCGATGTTGGCATCGGCTTCGGCAAGAACCTCGAACACAATTTGGAGTTGCTGGGCAGGATAGGCGCCTTTAGAGAACTCAGGCGGCCTTTGATGCTCGGCGTGTCCCGCAAATCGTTCATCGGACGATTGGTGGAGGCGCCGGTGGATCATCGCCTTCCGGGGGGACTGGCCGCGGCCTGTGTCGGCGTCGCAGATGGCGTGTCGTTGATCCGCACGCACGACGTCGCCGAGACCGTACAGGCCCTAAGGGTCGCCGAATCCATTCTCCGGCATCGGACAGGTCCATGATGCAGTGGATCCAACAAGGGTGGCGCGCCGCGGTGGAGATCGCTCTCCTCACCGCCGCCATCTATTATGCCCTGCGCTTTGTACGCGGCACCCGCGCCGCCCCCGTGTTGGTTGGGTTTCTGGCCTCGCTCTTCCTGCTCTTCGCCTTGTCAGCCCTGCTCCGACTCGAAGTCCTGCGTTGGATGGTCGGCGCCGGAGCGGCCTTCATTGCCTTTGCCGCCCTGGTCATCTTCCAGCCGGAGATCCGTCGCATGCTGGCGCGCGTCGGCGACCTTCCCCTCTTCGCCACCGCCCGCGAACGCCGCGAGAATCTGGAGACCATTGTGCAAGCGGCCGAACGACTCTCCGAAGCCCGCATCGGCGCCCTCATTGCCATCGAACAATCCATCCACCTTCCCGAAGCCGTGTCTCAACTGGGCGTCCCCATCGACTGCGAGGCCACTCCGGAGATGTTCGAGACGATTTTCTTCCCGAACAACGCCATCCATGATGGGGGCATCATCGTTCGCGGGGATCGCATCGCCTACGCCGCCTGCATCTTTCCCCTGACGGAACGCAGCGATCTCCGAAAGTCGTTGGGTACCCGCCATCGAGCCGCGATTGGACTCGCCGAGGAAACCGACGCGGTGGTGGTGGTGATTTCCGAGGAAACCGGGGGCATCTCCTACGCCTACAAGGATCAGTTCGTTCGCGGCCTGAATTGCGACGAACTCCGGTCCCTCCTCAGTTCCGTCTTTGTTCCCCAATCCCAACCGCCCTGGTCCGCCGAACGCTGGCTCCGTCACCTGCCCGCTTGGCTCCAAGGCCGTCGCTCCGCCCCCAAAGCTCCCGCCACCCCCGAGTCGGCACGGCTGCCCAGGACCGCCAGCTCCAAATAGTCCACTGACCACGGCACTCCGCCGCACTCCCCATGCGTTGGCGCGAACTCCTCTTCCAGAATCTTTGGTGGAAGCTCCTCGCCTTCCTCCTGGCCGTCATGATCTGGTCCGGCGCCCAAAAATTCGAAGTCCGACCCTTCGTCAATCCCCTCAACCTCGCCGAGACCCGCACGTTCCTGGATATTCCAATTCGTGGGCTGGGCGCTCCCGACCACCTGCGCCCGGTGCGCTTCAATCCCGCCACCGCCCGCGTTGAAGTGGAAGGCCCCGCCAGTCTGATGCTGCGTCTTCGCGGGGACGACGTCCTGGTCTACGTCGAACTGATCCCCGGCGCTTCGGTCGGGCGGACCGATGTCCGTCTGCCCAGGGGCCTCAAGCTCATCGAAGTCCATCCGGCCCATGTGGACATCCAGGACTTGCCTTGATTTTGAGGCGCACCCGCAAGGCCTTTAGGCCCTAAAGCCCACATTCCCTTTAGCCGCTATTCGTAGAAGTCTGGTCTTATATGAAATCTCAACGCCGCATCTTTGGCACCGACGGGGTGCGTGGCACCGCCAACATCGAGCCGGTCACGGCCGAAACCATTCTCAAACTGGGGTGCGCCGCTGCCCACGTCTTCAAGGGATTGCAGCAAACTCCCAGGGGACGCGGTAAACATCAGATTGTCGTCGGCAAGGACACGCGTCTCTCCGGATACCTGCTGGAGAATGCCATTTCGTCCGGCATCCTCTCCATGGGTGTCGATGTTCTCTTTATCGGGCCCCTGCCCACGCCGGGCATCGCCTACGTCACCCGCAGCCTGCGCGCCGATGCCGGGATTGCCATCACCGCATCCCACAATCCCTATGACGACAACGGGGTCAAATTCTTCCGCTCCGACGGGTACAAGCTCGACGATGAGATTGAAGCGGAGATTGAGAACCTCGTGTTCAGCGGGGAAATCGCTAATATCCGACCCAAAGCCAGCGCCATCGGCAAAGCCGTCCGCATCGAGGACGCGCTCGGGCGTTACATCGAACACGTCAAAAACTCGTTCCCGCGGGGCATGACACTCGAAGGACTGCGCATTGTCGTCGATTGCGGCAACGGCGCCGCCTACAAGGCGACCCCGACGGTCCTTCGAGAACTTGGCGCCGAGGTGTTTGCCTTCGGGGTTTCCCCCAACGGCACGAATATCAATCTCGATTGCGGCTCCATGCACCCGGAGATGATGTGCCAGAAGGTCTGGGAACACCGCGCCCATCTCGGGATTGCCCATGATGGGGATGCCGACCGGGTCCTGCTCTGCGACGAAAACGGAAAACTCATCGATGGCGATGACATCATGGCGATCGCCGGGCTCGACCTCATGCGGGGCGGCGCTCTCGCCAAAAACACCGTCGTGGCCACGGTCATGAGCAATGCCGGTCTGGAGGCTGCACTGAAAGCCGCCGGCGGCTCCATGCTCCGCACACCGGTCGGCGACAAGCATGTCATCGATGAGATGATCACCCACGGTTACAACTTCGGCGGCGAACAAAGCGGTCACATGATTTTTGGGGATCACAGCACCACCGGCGATGGACTCGTCACGGCGCTGCAGATTCTTCGCATCATGCAAACCACGGGTAAGCCCCTCTCCGAACTTTCCCGGAGTTGGACCCGATTCCCGCAACTCGTTACCAACGTCAAGGTCCGCGAGAAGCGGCCCTTCGAGGAACTGGATGGCCTCATGGACCTCCTCAAGCAGGCGGAAACCGAGGTCGCGGGCAATGGCGGCCGGGTGCTCCTGAGGTATTCTGGAACCGAACCCAAGGCGCGCCTGCTGATCGAGGGCAATGACTCCGCGGTCATCGAGGCGTGGAGCCGGAAGATCGCCGATAGCCTGCGCCGCCATGTGGGCGCCTGATCGCGCACTTTCGTCTTTCGGAAGGGGATCCTCATTCCATGCCTCAGCCCATCCTTGATCCACCGGGCTTCCGTGATCCGTCGAGCGCGGCGGCACGCTACCTCGACACCGTCCGTCGGCAGATTGACGAAGCCGTGGGCACGCAGAGCGCGGCCCTCGAAACGGCGGCACAGCGGGTCGCGCAGGCGTTGGCTGCGGATCGTTTCCTCTATGCCTTCGGCACCGGGCACTCCCACATGCTCGCTGAAGAGATCTTCTATCGCGCCGGGGGATTGGCCCGAGCCGCCGCCATCCTCGATCCACCATTGATGCTCCATCAAGGTGCCGCCGCCAGCTCGCACCAGGAACAACAAAGCGGCTATGCCGCTTCGTTGCTGGACCGGTATCCGGTCGCCGCCGGTGATGTGCTCGTCATCGCCTCCAACTCGGGACGCAACGCCGTTCCCGTGGAAATGGCCCTGATCGCCCGTGAGCGCGGTTTGTGCACCATCGCCATCACCAGTCTGCAGCACAGCCGCGCCTTCCCATCCCGCCATCCTTCGGGAAAACGGCTCTTCGAAATCGCCGAGATCGTCCTGGACAACCAGGCCGTGGCCGGCGACGCCGCCATCGACCTCCCCGGACTCCCCCGCCGTATCGGCCCCACTTCCTCCATTGCTGGCATCCTGCTGCTCAATCTTACCGTCGTCCGCGCCGTCGAACTTCTGGTTAACCAGGGCGTCATCCCCGAGGTCTATGCCAGCAGCAACGCGGATGTGCCGGGATGGAATGATCAATTGATCGCCCGATACCAGTCGCGCCTGCGACACCTTTGAACCCGGCTCCTTCAGCCATCGACAACCAGCGCCGGGTCCGCAAAAGTCGGCCCCCCGTACGGATGAGAAGAAAGCAGAAAGCCTACGCCGCCGCCGGCGTGGATATCGACCTGGGGAATCGCGTCAAAGGGACGCTTCCAAAACTCCTCGCCTCCACCCATCGCCGCGAGGTCCTCGGCAAGGTTGGCGGCTTCGGCGGCCTCTTCGCGCTCGACCTCCGACGACACCCGGATCCCATCCTGGTATCCTCCGTCGATGGAGTCGGTACCAAGCTCAAGATCGCGTTCGCCATGGACCGCCACGACACCATTGGGCAGGACCTGGTGAATCACTGCGTCAACGATATCGCCGTGCTGGGCGCCGAACCTCTCTTCTTTCTCGATTACCTGGGCACGGGCAAACTTGAACCCCACGTCTTCAAGGAGATCATTCAGGGATTCGCCCGCGCCTGCGCCGAAAACCACTGCGCCCTCATCGGCGGTGAAACGGCCCAGATGCCCGGTTTCTACCAGGCCGGTGAATACGACGTGAGCGGGACCATCGTCGGTGTCGTCGATCGTTCGGCCATTCTGGATGGCCGAAAATCCGTCCGACGAGGCGATATCGTGCTCGGGATGGCCTCCAGCGGCCTGCACACCAACGGCTACTCGCTCGCCCGTCGTATCCTCTTCGAAAAACTCGGACTGACTCCCAAGAGTCGCATCCCCGGATGCCGAGGATCGTTGGGTGACGAACTGCTCAAGGTCCATGTGAGCTACGGACCCGCGATTCAGTCGCTCCTCAGAAAGTTCGCCCCTCGCACCGCCGCCGCGCGAAAGCGCCAGGGAACGGGCGGCCCCATCCACGCCTTCGCCCATATCACCGGTGGCGGATTCGTGGACAACATTCCTCGCGTGCTTCCGGACCATTGCGACGTCGTCATTCGCAAAGGCAGCTGGCCCCTGCCCCCACTCTTTCAACTGCTCGCGTCCCAGGGCGGTGTTGACGAAGCGGAACTGTACCAGGTCTTCAACATGGGCATCGGAATGGTGGCCATCGTCGATCGCGAGTCAGTCAGCGCGGTGCTGCGCCACCTTCGCAAGTCCCACGACACCGTGGTGATCGGTGAAGTCACTCAGGGCACGGGACGCGCCCGAGTGGAGTAGCCAAGTCCTCCCCCCGCGGGCTCTGCTTCCACTCTCCCATTGACACCCAAGTCCGGCGGGAAGCCCGTTGGACTTGTGTTTTGTGCGCCAGTATGTCGTCCTGTCGGCGCTCGTCCGATTCGGGAAGCCGTTTGCGGCTGCCTTCTCGATGACAGGTCAGGGCATGAACTCCGAGGAGTGAAACAGGTCGAACAGGCTGCTTTTTGTGCATCGATGAACCCGAAGACGTTCTCTGAACTCCGGTCACGCCTCTTGAAGCGTGGCATTCTCGCTCTCACCTTGGTCCTCGGTTCCAGCATCCCGCCGGCCTTGGGACTCGATTCCTCTTCGGCGGCTCGGCTGGATTTTCCGGCTCTGGATGCGCCGGCGAGGGTCATCCTCACCACCAACGGCGTGGCCTACCTCGGCGGGACGTTTCAGGAAATCGGTTACAACTCCGGGAGCGGTCTGGTCATCGAGGTCCCTGCCGGGACCCTCGACTTCACCTGGCCACGGGTAAACGGGCGCATCGATGTCATTGTTCCTGACGGCAGCCGGGGTTGGTACCTCGGCGGTACCTTCACCAGTATCGGTGGCGTGGGTCGCGCCGGCCTTGCCCACCTTCGTCCCGACAAAAGCGTCAATCCTGATTGGACCGCCAACTTGGGGGCGGGAACGGTCAATGTCATTACCGTGGTCGGCCGCGATCTCTATGTCGGCGGCACCTTCACCAGCATCAAGTCAGTGACCCGCAACCGCATTGCGGTGCTCGCCGCCTCCAATGGAACCGTCGGCACTTGGAACCCGAGCGCCTCGGGTCCGGTCAACGCCATCGTGGTGGCCGGAACCCGGGTCCTCGTCGGCGGTTCGTTCACCAACATTGGAGGCTTGGTCCGGTCCAATCTGGCCTCCATTGAATCCGTTTCTGGCCAAGCAACCGGCTGGGATCCCGCTCCCAATGGTCCGGTCTCCAGTCTGGCGCTGGCCCAAACCACGCTCTTTGTTGGCGGCGAATTCACCAGCCTCGGAGGTGCGGCCCGTACCAACCTGGGCGCGGTCAATTACTTTAGCGGCACCCTTCTGCCGGCCGCCCCCAACCCGAATGGCGCGGTCCGCGCCCTCTGGCTCACGGATGACCGCTTGTTCTTCGGTGGCGACTTTACCCAGGTCGGCGATATCGAAGGCACCAGCGTCGCGGCTCTTTCCCTGGCCACCGGCGAACTTTCGGCCTGGCGCGGCACCATCAATGGCCCCGTCTATTCTCTGGTCGCCGATGAGTCGCGATTGTACGTCGGCGGTCAATTCCCCGCGTCCAAAGGCGGCCGAAATTTCGAAATCCTCGATCTCGCCAACGGCACCAGCGTCTTGGAAGCCGGCTTGAAACCGGGCGGGGATGTCCGGTCGGTCGGCGTTTCCTCCAACATCGCGTTTCTCGGAGGCGCATTTGCCCTGTACGACCCCTCGACCCGGAAGGGTTTTGCAGCCGTTAACGTCGAGGACGGCACGGTGCTGCCGTTGGACGCCAACCTCGCCGCCGGACCGTCCAATCCACGTCCGGTGGTCACCACCTTGACGCTGGTGGACGACACCTTGTTTCTCGGCGGCGAATTCGTCTCGGGGGCGGGCCAGCCTCACACGAACATCGTCGCCCTCAGTCTCACCAATTCGGCTGTGCTCGATTGGTCAGTGGACGTCAACGGCGCCGTTGACGTGCTGCACGGCGCGGGCGGGAACCTCTATGTGGCCGGCCGGTTCATGACTCGTCTTGCCGGGGAGACACGCTCACGCCTGGGAGCCGTCTCCCTGGAAACCGGGCAAGCCACCGCCTGGGTTCCGAATCCCAATGATTTGGTCACCGGCCTAGCCACCGGCGACAACGGGTGGCTCTACGTCAGCGGCGCGTTCTCCACCATCGGCGGCCAAACGCGCGGCAAACTGGCGGCCTTCGACCTGCAAACCGGCGAGTTGAAACCCTGGGACCCCTTCGCCAGCGGTCCCGCCGCTACCACCGCCGTCAACGCCATCGCGACCTACAGCAACATCGTCTTTGTGGGCGGCTCTTTCATTTCCGTTGGCGGCCAGACCCGCACTAATTTCGCCGCGGTCAGCGCCGATATCGGCAACGCCCTGGATTGGGTGGCGGACGCCGATCAACGTGTGCGATCGATCCGCATCGTGGATGACCAATTGTATCTCGCGGGCGATTTCACCCGCTTGAAAGGTCAGGCGCGGAATCGCGCGGCCAGCCTTCTGGTCACCAACGCCGAACTCAAGGGCTGGGCTCCTTCGGTATCCGGAACCGTCTTCACCATCGCCGTCGAAGGGAACCAAGCCCTGATCGGCGGAGATTTCCTCGCCATCGGCGGACCGAACCACCCCGGACTCGGCGCTTTCCATCCCGCGGGTTACGCCCGGCTCCAATCAGAACGCCTCTCCTCGGGCGCCATCCGGATTCGCGGAATCGGCAACAACGGCGAAGAATACCGACTCCAGGCGTCCTCCAATCTCGTCAATTGGTCCACCATCCGTACCAACCGTGCCGTCAACGGTGTCTTCACCTATACCGAAGGCGCCACTGCGCTCGGCGAGCAGCGCTACTACCGCACGCTTCGGTAGCACCCCATCCCGTTCGACGCACCACGGCAGGAAGGCGCCCAAGTGTCGCCCCGCCCGTTCATGCCAATTGCGCACTTGTTGCGCCGTCGTCGTCACCTAGGATGACACCCATGCGCTGGTCCACTTTGGTTCCGACTTTATTGCTCGCCGCTGCGGCGATTCTTCCGTCCCGCGCACAATCCTCCGGCGTCGCCATCGAACTCGTCTTGCGCGACTCGGTGTTTCTTCCCGGTGAGGAGATCCCGGTTGGGGTGCGCATCTCGAATCTCGCGGGACGCCCGCTCACCTTCGGTTCCTCCTCCAACTGGCTGATCTTCTACGCCGAATCGAAACAGGGCGACATCGTCAGCCGCACCGGCCATGTGCCGGTGGAAGGCGAGTTTACCCTGGAATCCGCCAAGGCCGGCACCAAATGGTGGAATATCCAACCCGCCTTCGACCTCACCCAATCGGGGAATTACCTGATCTACGCCGAAGTTCGGCTCCCCGACTGGAGCCAGCGCGAAGTGAGCGAACCGGTGTCGATCACCATTCAGCCCGCACGCAACATGTGGGAAAGCACCTTCGGGGTGCCGCCAGCCGATCCATCCGTCTCCTCGGAACCCGAGATTCGCCGGTACGCGCTGCAGGCCGCCACCCGGGATCGCGAACGCCGGCTCTACGCCAGGGTCACCGACGAGAGTTCGACCCAGATCTATCGCGTGGTCTATCTCGACCGTCTGCTCTCTTTCGCCAATCCCGATCAACAGCTCGACAACTCGAGCCGGCTGCATGTGCTGTTTCAGACTGGCGGCAGTTCGTACACCTACTGCGTCCTCGATCCCTCCGGCGAACTCGTCATCCGACAACGCCACGACATCGTACCGGGAAGCCGACCACGCCTAGCCAAGAATGACGACGGCACCATCGCCGTCGCCGGTGGCAAGCGCGCGCCAACCGTAATCGACATCCCACCCTATGTACCGCCCCCCGCGGCAACCAATTCAGATCCCTCCGCAGTCTCCGTGACGAACGCCCCTTCGACCGGATCCTCGACCGACAAGAAGTCGACACGGGAAGAACGCCGGAAGAAGCGGCGCGAATCCACCGAGAAGCAGTAAAGAAAGCGCCGGCAACCGGCGCCGCGTCAGCGTTTCTGGGCCGACATCGCCCTCAAGGTCCCCACATCGCGCGCGATCTCGAGAATCTTTTCGACCGCCGACTGTAGATCGCTGACCACGCAATCGTGATGTCCGTTGCCGTTGTGCTTCGAGCGGATGAGCACCGAGGTCGCTCCGGCAGCTTCGGCCATTTCGGCATCCACCCAGCGATCGCTCACCACAAAGCTGTGATCCAAATCCACTCCGTGACGCCGCGCCGCTTCCCGCAGCAGCTCCGGGCTCGGCTTTCGACACGGGCAGGCATCCTCCAGTGGATGCGGGCACACCAGCACTTCATGGAGCCCCAACCGTCGCACCAACACCGCGTGCATCAGGTCCAGCTCGCGGCGTGACGGCAGTCCCGAGGTCACTCCCGGCTGGTTGGTCGTCGCGAAAAGAAAGAAGCCTGCGTCCTTCAACTGACGCAGCGGCGCCGAGGCGTCCTCGAGAACTTGAAACTCTTCGAGGCGCTTCGCGGTGCCGCCGTTGATGGCGGACCTGGCCAGCACCCCGTCCCGTTCGAAGAAGACCGCGGCTCTCATGACGGCTGAATTCTGTGACGCCGGCACGCGCCGCCACAACCGAAAAGACTGCGCCCACAAAAATACTTCCCTGCCACTCGCGCGTTGCTCCATCGCCGGAAATTTGCCATGGCTCGCCCACCCACCCTAGGATTTCGCCATGCCTGTTCGTTCCTGGTTCCCCACCTACATCTACCACGCGCCGCTCGCCCGCCGGGCCAACGCGCTCCGGCGCGAACTGCTTCGCGAATGCCATCAACTGCGCGACCACGACGAAGCCGGGCGCCGCTGGTCCAAAAAAAACTATCCGGGAGGCTACACCTCCTACGCCTCGCTCTGTCGACTCCACCGGATGTCATCCACCTTCATGGACTTGCAGAAGTGCATCGACCGCCATGTCCTGGTTTTCGCCCGACATCTGGATCTTGACCTCGACGGCCGCGAATTGGTGATGACCGACTGTTGGGTCAACATCATGCCCCATCTCGCCGCCCACAGCCTGCACCTTCACCCGCTCTCCACCATCAGCGGCACCTTCTACGTCAAGACACCGCGCGGTTGTTCGAGCCTCAAATTCGAGGATCCCCGGCTCAGCAAATTTATGGCCGCCCCACCGCGCCGGGCCAGTATGCGCCCGGAGAACCAGCAGTTCGTCTCCTACCCGGCCGAGGCAGGCCACCTGATTCTCTTCGAAAGCTGGCTGCGGCACGAGGTGACGGCCAACCGCATGGCCGCCGAGCGCATCAGTATCAGCTTCAATTACAATTGGTTCTAAACCATCGCCCACGGCGCCCTCGCCGGCCGCAACCCCAGCCTCGCGTTCGCCTCAGTGTCCTTCTCGAATTTCTCCCGGCGCGGATCAAAGCGCAGCGGTCGCCCCAACCGCACCGCAATGTCGCTCAGATGGCACAACAGGTCCGCTTGCACCGACTCCTCAATGGAGCAAACCGCCGGGCGCCGCGACAGGATCGACTCAATCCAGTCCCGCTGATGACTGTCGCTGCGGCGCGCCTTGAAACTCGCCTTCTCGTCGACGCCCTCCTCGGCCAATGCCGCCGGGTGGGTCCGGACTCCGCCCCGATGCACCTCCACCCATCCTTCGGATCCTTCGAACGCCGTGCCGTGTCCCTCGATGGATCCATAGCGCGCCGACCAATCGGAGAGGTCGTGCATCGCCAGTCGGCCGGGATGCTCATTCGCCGTCCCGCGATATCGCATCGTCACGCCCTTCGCGAATTGAAACTCCACGTCCCACGCCACCGCCGTGTTGCCCGCACCGGTCGTCGGTATCACGCCCGTCCCCTCCACTGTCAGGTCGCCACGCATCATCTCGGGATAACCCCACAACGCGATGTCCAACGGATGCACCCCCCATCCGGCAATGAACCCTAGAGCGTAATCGTAGTTGTACCACCAGGTCTTCCACACGCCGGTCGCCGGATTGTCCGCCGCCTTGCCATCCGTGTAGGGCGTCGCCGGCGCCGGCCCCAGCCAGCGATCATAGTCCAATCCCGGCAATACCGGGTACTCGATCGTGGGTCCTCCAGGACGACTCGCCGGCGCCCAGACATGGATGCGCCGCAGTTCGCCAATCCGCCCGTTGCGCACCCATTCCACCGCGCGCTGAAACTCGCGACTCGACCGCTGCTGGGTCCCGAATTGAAACACCCGCTTGCGCCGCTGCACCGCGGACCTCAAACGCTGGTCCTCCGCCAGCGACAATCCCATCGGTTTCTCGAGGTAAATGTCCTTGCCCGCCTGAGCCGCCGCCAAGGCCACCGGCACATGCCAATGATCGGGCGTGGCAATCATCACCGCGTCAATGTCCGGGCGCGCCAGCACCTCCCTAAAGTCCATGGCCACGGCGCAGTCCCGGTTCCCGTAATGACGGTTCACCCGCTCCCGCGCCTGTTCCCGGTGACGTTCCATCAAGTCACAAACCATCATCACCCGGGCGTTGGGTTGTGCCAGGATCCCGCTCATCACGCCCTGACCTTGCGGCCCCACGCCGATGGCCGCCACCTGGACACGACGATTCGGCGAGCCCTCGCCCATCCCGAGTACCCGTGTTGGCATGATCATGGGAAAGGCCCCGGCGGCGAGCGCCGCTGTGATGGTGGAATCCAGGAACGTGCGTCGGGTCATCCGGGCGTTCATGGGGGGATCCTCTCACCCTCGAAGGCGTCGGCATCGGAATTGTGGCCGGATCAACCACGGCATTGTCACCCCGTCACGGAAAAGACACTTGCGATGTTCCCACGCCGCCTCACTCTCCTCAACGGACGATGTTTGATCGGCGCCATTTCCTACGTATCTCCACCCTGGCGGCCTCCGCTGGCGCGGCGAAGAGCGTCGCCGGCACCCCCACCTCGACGTCCGCCGCACCTTCTCCGGCACGCCTCGGCGACGGCGCCCCGGGTCGTATCATCCACATGGTTGCCGATGGCACCAGCCTCGGAACCTGGAGTTGTGGCGACCAACTGGCCCGTCTCGAAACTGGCCGCGGGCTGGCCTGGTTCGAACTTTGGCGTCGTCCCGAGGCCTATACTTGCCTCATGGACATGCGTTCCCTGGATTCGCTGGTCACCGACTCCGCGGCCGCCTCCTCCAGCTGGGGCTCCGGTTCCCGCGTCCGCAACGGCGTGCTGAACGTGTCGTCCACCGGTAAGCCGCTCATCCCCCTCATGGCCCTGTTCGGCGAAGCGGGCTGGCGCCGCGGGCTGGTGACCACCACCGAGATCACCCACGCCACGCCGGCGGGATTCACCGTTGCGGTCGATAGCCGGGGCGAAGGCGAAACCATCGCCAAGAAATATCTGGAGCGGAAACTCGATGTCTTCCTCGGCGGTGCCCGCGACCATTTCGATCCGACCAAACGCAAAGACAAGCGCGACCTGTGGATCCAGTTCGCCGCCGCCGGCTACTACGTTGCCAAAACAAAGGCGGAATTCGAGAAAGCTCCCGACGACCGCCCCTGGCTGGGCACGTTCACTTCCGGGCACCTTCCGTATTCCATCGATCAAGCCCGCGACAAGAATCTCCAGGCAACGGTCCCCACCCTCCGCGAAATGACCGATCGCGCCCTGGCGCATCTCGAACGCCACGATCATTTCCTGCTCCAGATCGAAGGCGGACGCGTCGACCACGCTTGCCACAACAACGATGCCGCCGGCGCGCTCCGCGACTTGCTGGCATTCGACGAAGCCCTGGTCCGCGTTCTCGAGTTTCGCCGGCAACATCCGGATACCCTCGTCGTGGTGACGACCGACCATGGCAACGCGAATCTCGGCCTGAACGGGATCGGCACCTCCTACCGCGACAGTTCCCATAGCTTCCGACACGTTGCGCGGGTCCGCGCCTCGTTCCCCGAAATCCTGAAACGCCTGAAAGCCGCACCATCCGAATCCGAGGCCAAAGAGATTCTGGCCGAGAGCACCGGCTACAAAGTCTCTTCCAGGAAACTCGCTCAATTCCTGCCATTCCTCTCGGGTCGAGGCACGACTTTGTTCGATCAGATGAATTCCGATGTCGCCGCCCTCGGGCAGCTGCTCGCGAATCACCTGGGCATCGGCTTCGTGGGCACCACCCATACCTCCGATTATGTTCCGGTTGCCGCCATCGGCCCCGGTGCCGATCGTTTCCGCGGCCTCATCCGCAACGTCGACGTCTTCCGGATCTTCACGGATCTCGCGCGCATCGATTATCGCAATCCGGAGGAACGGCTGCTTGCCGACACCCCCGCCAACCCGCGCGCCGAGAACCACGCGGCCTACGCCGTGGCCTAGACCAGGGTCCGCATGGGCGTCGCGGTGGACAGGCGCTGGCATTTTTCCCACAGGCCGGCCTTGCCGCCGCCCTCCTTTTGTCTGGCTGACCTGTGAGCAGACCGGCGATCATGGGCCGCCGTTATCAACGGTTTCCATGCGCATTCCTACCTCGCTACGAACACCGACGACGCTTGCCGTCCTCGGATCCCTCCTGCTCCTTACCACCTCCGCCGGCGCCGCCTCTCCCCCGCCCGGCTTCAAACCCCTCTTCAATGGCGTGGATCTCTCAGGATGGTGGGGCCTGAGCACCGAGGATCCCGCCAAATGGAAAGCCCTGCCTGCCGATGAATTCGCCCGAAAGAAGGCGGCCAGCATCGAGGATATCAAGAAACACTGGCGCGCCTCGGAAACGGAACTCATCAACGATGGCGATGGCTTGTATCTCACCACCGAAAAGGAATACGGCGACTTCGAACTCACGCTCGAGTATCGCACCGTCGCCGGAGCCGACTCCGGCGTCTACCTCCGTGGCATTCCCCAGGTCCAGATCTGGGATACCACTCGGGAAGGCAAGAAGTGGGGCGGCGACCTGGGCGCGGAATACGGTTCCGGTGGTCTGTGGAACAATTCCAAGGGCAACCCCGGCAAAAACCCGCTCGTCCATGCCGACAAACCCTTCGGACAATGGAACAAGTTTCGTGTGCTCATGGTCGGAGAACGCGTCACCGTCGATCTCAATGATCAACGCGTCGTCGACCACGCGCGCATGGAGAATTATTTCAACCGCAAGGCCCCTGTTCCTCGCACCGGACCGATCCAGTTGCAGACCCACGGAGGCGAAATCCGTTGGCGCAACCTGTTCATTCGCGAGATCGGCGCCGAGGAAGCGACCGCCCTGCTCCGAGCCAAGGATCGCATCTCCGGTTTCTACCCGATCCTGACCGAAGCGACCGGCACCAAAGGTTGGGACGGCCCCATCGCAGAGTATGATTTCATCGACGGCATCCTCCGCTGCAAACCCGGCAAGGGCGGGACGGTCTACTACAAGGCCGAAGAGTTCGGCGACGTGGACATCTCGCTCGAGTTTCGTCTCCCGCCGGGCGGCAATAACGGCCTCGCCATCCGCTACCCGGGCGAAGGCGACACCGCCTACGTCGGCATGTGCGAACTTCAGGTGCTCGATGATTCCGCATCCAAATACGCCACCCTCGATGCACGCCAATACCACGGCTCCGCCTATGGCATGGTTCCCAGCCACCGCGGTTTCCAACGCCCGGTCGGCGAATGGAACTACCAGCACGTCTCGCTCCGTGGATCCAAGGTGATCGTTGAACTCAACGGTACCCGTATCCTCGATGCCGACCTTTCCACGGTAAAAGAATTCATGGCGAACAGCCCGCACCCCGGCAAGGACCGGACCAAGGGCTACTTCGGCTTCGCCGGGCACGGGGATCCCGTCGAATTCCGACAGGTTGAGGTTCGGCCGACTCCTTGAATCGACCAGGGCCGCGGCCTGAGGGAAGCCGCAAACGACACCGACCGCCGGTAGCGCGCGCTGCGCCACGGCGGTCGGTTTTTTCTGCCGATCTGAGGAGGTCGAACGACCCGCGCGTCAACGCGAAGGTCGCCCAGCCTACATGCCGGCCATCAATCGATCCCAAAGGCGCTCATTGGTCATCGCGCGCACCAGGAAATCGCGGGTCTCATCCTTGGGTTCGCTCGCCTGCGGCCGCAAGGGAAGCGTCATGGTCAAAGCGAGTCCGCGTCCGGCTCGATGCCCGACCTGAATCCGCCCGCCATGATGGTACACGATGAAATAGACCGCCATCAGGTACATCTCGGTCTCGCTCGCCTTGTCGCCCTGCGTCTGCAAGGGATCGAACAGCGACAGGATCGCCTGCGCCGGAATCCCGCTGCCGTTGTCCGTGACGAAGATATCCACTTCCTCGGATCGTCCGCCGCCCGCGGGACGCAGACTGCCCTCGAACCGGACCACTCCGCCGTCCGGCAGCGTGCAGAGTTCGTGACGCAACAGCAGCGAGAAGAGCTTCCGAAACCGCCGTTGATCCACCAACACCGGCGGCAGGTCCTGGGGTGTGAGATTGGCAATCTCGATCTTGCGGGCCGCCAGATCCGTTGCGAGCGGAGCGGCCGCCTCCTCGATCGCTTCATGCACCCGGATCTCCTGGTCGAACTTGAAGGATCCCCCGCGATCCTCCGCCAGGTCATCCAGCAGGCTCATGATGAACTTCAGACGGTCATGCACGTGCCGATGCAGGTTGTCCCAGAACGCCGGCTCGCGCAGTTGATCCAGATTCACCGACTCAGCCCGCGCCGCGGCCGGAGCCAGTTCGAGAAATGTGCCCACCGCCTCGAGGGCGTGCCGGACGTGATGCCCCAGCCCGGATGCCACGACCCCGAGACTCAGGACCCGGTCAGTGATCAGCAGCCGGTGCAGCACCGAAAGCTTTTCGCGCAACAGCAAGTCGCGTTCGACTTGCACCGAGAAGAATTCCAGACATCGCTTCAGCGTCGTCTCTAACTCGGTCGGATCCCACGGCTTGGTGACATATTTATAGATCGCGCCGCTGTTCACCGCCGAAATGGCGGCGTCCAGATCGGCGAATGCCGTCGCCAGGATGCGGATGATCTGCGGGCGCAACCGTCGCGCGCGTTCGAGGAATTGGACGCCCTGCTCCCCGGGCATCCGCTGGTCGGTCATCACCACGCCGATCTCATCCTGGTGATTCTCCAACAGCTTGTAGCCGTCCTGGGCGTTGTTAGCCGTGAAGATCCGGAAGGTCTCGGAAAACGCGCGCGTGAAGTACTTTAACGACTTATCCTCGTCATCCACGTAAAGGATGGCGAACCGTTTGTAATCGTAAATGGCGTTCATGCCGAGGCGGTTGATGCTTCTGCTGGGGTGGGTTCCTTCTCCTCAAGCCGATCGGGAAAGTCCAAGACAAACTCGCAAAATCGGCCGACCTCCGTGTTCACGGCGATCCGACCTCCGACTTCTTCCATGATTCGATAGCATATGCTGAGACCGAGTCCCATGCCCTTGCCGACCTCCTTTGTCGTATAGAAGGGCTCAAAAATGTGCGCGACGTGATTGGAAGGGATCCCAGGTCCATTGTCACGCACGCTCACATAACGGCGTCCGTCATTACGCCACGCCCGCAAACGGATGCACGCTTTTTGCCCGTCCGCAGGCGGCTTGTCCCTCATCGCATCGAACGAGTTCTGGCAAAGGTTGAGGAGAATCTGGACCAATTTGTTCCGGTTGGCGAATACCGTGAATCCGGGTTGAATCTCGTTGATGAGGTCGGCCCGACCGTCCTTCCAGTCGGCCGCCAAGAACCGCATGGCCGCTTCCACTGCCACGCAGACGTCCACCTCCGATACCGCGTCGGCCTGCGGATGGCTGAATTGCCGCAGATCACCGACAATCGTCGAAACCCGCGTGATACCCTCGCTAATGTCGCGCAACACCTCCTCAAACTCCTCCCGCAACTCCGCCGGCAGCTGACGGCCGTGCCGGTTCAGGACGTGCAACCCGGTCCGGGCAAAATTCAGCGGATTATTGATCTCATGGATGATGCCCGCACTCAGCCGCCCCAGGGACGCCATCTTTTCCGCCTGGACCAATTGGGACTCCGTCTCGCGCAACTCCTCCAAGGTGGATTCAAGTTTCCGATTCTGCCGGGTCAGTTCCTTCTGCAGCCGCTGCGCATCCACCAGGTTCTTCAGCCGCAGCTTCAGCTCCGCCGTCGAAAAGGGTTTCGGCAGGAAGTCACTCGCCCCGGCGCTCAGCGCCGCCAACTTCGTCTCGTCGTCCGCGCGCGCCGTCAGCATCAGGAACGGCAGCGACCGCGTGGTGTGGTTGGCCCGCAACTCCCGGCACACCTGCAAGCCGTCCTTCTCCGGCAGCATCATGTCGCATACCACCGCGTCGGGCAGATACTGCGCCGCCATCACCGTTGCCTGGTCACCGTCCACCGCCTCCCGCACCAGGTAGTCGTCATCCAGTTGACTGCGCAAAAACCGCAGCATGTCCGGCTCGTCGTCCACCACCAAGACCTCCGGGCGGTTGCCCCCGCGCCCGGGATCCCACGGACGCAAACTCGACCGCAGCGGCGTGATGCTGGCGTGGAGCTCGGCCCGCTTGTAGAGCGCCGCCAAATGGCGCCGTGTCTCGTAGGCCATGCCCGCTGCCTCCGGATCCGATTCCGTACTCGGCGCCGGGGAAGGCTCCTCGGCCGGCAGCCGCGAATGGCTCGTATCGGACCTCAACAGCGTGGGCGCCGGAGGTGCGGCGAGGGATTCCGACATCGACTCGAAACCAATGGGCAGGCGCACGGTCATGGTCGTACCGCGACCCACCTCGCTCCTGGCCGCGACTTCGCCGCCGTGTGCCTCGACCAGTTCCTTGACCAGGGCGAGGCCGATACCCGCCCCCTGGAACTTGCGGTGCGCCGAACTGTCGGCTTGCCAGAATCGCTGGAACAGCTGCGACAGGTTCTCGGGCGCGATCCCCATGCCGGTATCGGTGACTTCGAACACCGCCGCCTCACCATCACGATAGCCGTTCAGCTTCACCTCGCCCCCGGCCGGGGTGAATTTAATGCTGTTGAACAGCAGGTTCAGCAGCACCTTCTCGAGTTTGTCCGGATCCGCGAAAACATGGCTGAGCTCCGGTTTCGTAAGCACGCTCACCCGCAGCCCCCGGTCCTCGGCAAACCGGCGCACCGAATTCATGAGCACCGCCGTGAAACTCGGCACATCAATACGCACCTTGTTCAGACGCAATTGCCCGGCATCAAGGCGCACCAGATCCAACAGGTCATTGATCAGCTTCAGCAGGCGAAGTCCGTTGTCCTGCATGGTGCCGACCGACTCCCGCAGGCGGTCGTCACTGGAGACCGCCGGGTTCCTCGACAGGCTCTCGATCGGGCCCAGCAGAAGGGTCAGCGGGGTCCGAAGCTCGTGGCTGATGTTCGCGAAAAACCGCCCCTTGAGTTCGTCCAATTCGCGCAGCCGCTTGTTGGTCTCCTCCAGTCGGAGATTGCTCTCCCCGAGGCGCTCATTGCTCAACTCCAGGTCGCGACGGCTTTGGTCGAGACTGAAGCGCGCCAGATAATCACTGAACCGCAGTCGCGCACTCACATGGCTGCCGATCACCACAATGATCGCGGTCAGCAGCATGAACCAAACGTTGTTCAGAAAAATGCCCACCTCCGATTCCTCGCGAATCGGGACCTGGGTGAGGCCGCGGAGTTCCGGGATCCACCGCTCCAATAACTGCCGATTCATGTGCGGCAGGTCCCGCTGATCCAATTGGGTCGCCGGATCCGTCACGCCCGGCCGCACGCCGAGCACTCCCGCCTCGTTGCGCACCATCAGGGCCGGCCCAAGGTCGCCGTCCTGGATGATCGACTCGAGATCCGTCAGCAGGGATCGCCGCAATGGCGCGGGCAGGTCTCCGCCGTTGTACTCAGCCAATTGATTGCGCGTGTTCTGCGAGCAGAGCGAGCGCAATTCCACATACCGCTGTTCCTTCGAATCCTTCAGATACAGCGCAAACTGGGGCAACTGCTTCAGCTGGGACGAATCGAAAACCGCCGCCCGGCGCAGAGGCAACACGGCCCCCAGATACAGCATGAACACAATCATCGCCGCGGCCAGGCTTTGCACGACGTTCCACTGCATCACCATCCCCACCCCCAGCAGCACCAGATTCAGGCCCGCATAATAGGGCGACGCCGCCCGATCGGTCTCGTGGATGATCCACGCCATGCAAAAGGCGGGCGCCAATGCCAGCAGGACGCCAAGGAAACGGAAATAGCGCGCGCCAAAGGGCCGCCCCGAAAGCTCCAATATGGGCAGGATGGCAGCCGAACATGCCAGCCGCATCACCATGAATGGAAAGATCTTTCCCTGATACTCCGGCTTCGCGGCGTAATACAACAGGTCGATCACCACGCCGGGCGGCGTCAGCGCCATCGCTATCCAGCAGCCCAGGCGCAGCCGCTGCAATCCAATCTCTCGCTCGTGGCGCGCGTAGGCCGCCGCCACCTCTGGACTTATCTCAGCCATGCTGCGGCTCCACCGGCTTGCGCGTCTCCAGGTAAAGGTTCACCTCCAAGGGATCCGCCAACACCGACGGCGGCTCCGGTACCAGCGACTCCGGCAGCAACGTCGACATCTGCTGCCGATTGCGAAAAATCAGATGCCACTCCAGCAGGTAATCCATCGAATGCCGAAAGGGCTTCGCGGCATCGACATTCGTCACCAGCAGCAGTCCGCCAGGTGCCAGCATCTGGTAGAACAGTTCGGTCAACCGTCGACACACACGGTCCGACACATAATCGAACAAGCCCGCGCAGTACACCATGTCGAAGCCCCCCGCCAAATCCCCCTCCGTCGCCCTCAGCGATTCCTTCAACAATTGGTGAATCGATTTCTCCACGAACTCCATCCCGGTGGTCCGCCCATGCCGCCCCCGCAGATCCTCCAGCTGAGCGCGGGCGAATCCCAAGGTCTCCGTGTTGAAGTCCGCCAGCGTAAAGTCGGCGTGGTTCGAAACCTCGTCCTCCGCGATAAACAGCTGCACCTCCCTCGCGGGACCGCATCCAAGGTTGAAGATACGCGCCCGCTTTCCTTTCGCCGCCAGCCGCGTGGTCTCCTCCACCAGGCGCCGTCGCAGATGGAGAATGCGGTTTCGGTGCGCCTGCGCCGGCGGATTCTGCAGAAACAATGCATTCACCAGCTTGGCGAACAGCGTCGCCCCCTCGTGGGGCTCCCGCAAAATCATGTTCACCATCTCATAGTCGCCCGCGTATCCCAGGGGTTTGTGGAACGTTCGATACACAAACGGCGAACACATCACCAAGGGATGGATCTGCCGCCGCGCATACGCCCGATGCGCCGGACGCATCTCCGATTCCACCCGCTCCGCCACCGCATCGAACTTTCCGAACCACTCGTTCGCTTCCTCGACGATCTGCAGCTCCAATGCGGTCAAGACCCGACGTTCCATGTCGGCACGCACTCCCACTGGCTCCGACCGCACGCCGAGTTCCACTTGATCCAGCCAGCGCCGCAATTCCGTCAGCAGCATCTGAAAATCGGCCACCGCCACTTTGAAGTCGGGACTGATCGCCTGCAGCCGCCGCCAGTTGGTGATGAAACCCTGAAACTCCTCGCGCAACCGCTCCGGTTGCGCAATCGGAGAGAACAGATCGACGTCGAGCCACCCGTCGTCCAGGGTGACTTCGCACATCACCATGATCCCGGTGTTGACGATGCTGCTCACCACCCCGCGCCCCGCGTAAACGCAGCGCTCTCCGATGTTGATGCGAAACTCGCCCAGCACCTCCGACAACTGGAGGATGCTGTGGGGATTATAAATCTCCAGAAGGGCAGTGTAGCGCGAGAGGCGAACGGGCGTCGCCCGCACCGGCGCGCCAAGACTGTTCCGGCAAGTCACGAGTAGATCGCGACTCACTAGCAACGGATTGTCGCTACTACTAAGTCCCATATACGGAAATCAATTAGTAAGAATCCGAATAAGCCTATTACTGATACCCTGAGTGAGTGAAGTGAAGGTTCCAGACAGGCCGTTGACTTGCACGCGACGATTACAGCACGGCAGGCCGACAAAGCAAAGCTGTCGTGGCAGAAGATATTTCCAGCCACGGACACACTCGGCTTGCCTCCCCTCCCAGCAGGTGCCATACGATCGACGTCAGTCATGGAGCCCTTCCCTCATCGGCGACTTAGACCTAATCACGATTCTTCCCCAGTGACACGCGTTTTTGCCGAGTCCTCGGAGAAACGCACTCGCGCCGAACGCGCGCGTCGCCCATCGACGATCCCGTTACGACCTGCGGAATGGCTTCTGACATCGCTTGCAGTATCGGCACTATGCGCGCCGTCTACAGCGACGGCTGAAGGTTTTCGCAGCCCCACCACGGGAACCGCGGGCCTCGGCACCACCGGTGGGCGCATCGTGTTTGTCGATGACGCTTCCGCCGTCTTTCACAATCCCGCGAACCTTCTCGACCTTCCGCGTTGGGAAGTCGCTGCCGAACCCACCATCGTTCATCACTCCGTCCGCTATGAATCTCCCGCGGGTGGAACCGCCGAAACGACGGATCCGTGGAAGCTGCTGCCGCACCTGTTTCTCGGCGGCCCCGTGCTGGATGACCGCGTCGCCCTCGGCCTCGGCGTGAGTGTCCCGTTCGGTCTCTCCATCGACTGGGAGCCGGACGGCGCCCTGCGCTACGTCGCCCCGCGTTACGTCCAGCTCAAGACGATCAACGCGAATCCCTCCGCATCCTTCCGTCTCCTCGATGGCCTCAACCTCGGGGTCGGCCTCGACGTGATGTACTCCGAACTCACGCTGAGCCAATACACGCCCTGGGCCCTCGTCGCCGGCGTGCCCGGACTACCGGACGGCGAAATCCGCGCTCAAAGCACCGGCGTCGGAGTCAGCGGAAACGTGGGACTCACCTGGGAGTTTCTGGAGCGCCACCGTCTGGCGGTGACCTATCGCGCACCGATGGACATCGATTACACCGGCGATCTCCGCGCTTGGGGCGTTCCCAATATGCCGGGCGGCGAACTCCTCCTGCCTTTCGAGAGTGAAATCGCTTATCCTGGAATGTTGGCCTTCGGCTACGGCCTTCGCCTCACCGATCGCCTGCGCGTCGAAGCCAATGCGGAATGGATGCAGTTCTCCCGCTTCGAAACGCTGCCACTCAAAGTGCCCGTCGCCCTGCCCACCGTCCCTTCCGAAGTGCGGCAGGATTGGAACGACACGTTCACCGCCGGATTCAGCGCCACCTACGACCTCGGCGGCGGCTGGCGCCTGCGCGCCAGCTACCAGTACTTTGAAAGCCCGGTTCCCGACGAAACCTACTCACCCACCATTCCCGACGCCAACCAACACGCCGTCGCCGCAGGCGTCGGCTACCGCAAGGGTCGTCATCGTCTTGATCTCGCCTACTCCCGGGTGTTCTACGAGGACCGCGTCATCGAGCAGAACCAGAATCCCTTCTATATCGGGCGCTATGAGATCGACGTTCACCTGATCTCCGCCGCGTACGGCCTGTCGTTCTAAAGACCTCGGCAATTCGTCACTTGGGCATGCAAGCACCCTCCTCATCCGCCGCGGACGGGGGCCGGGCCATGGACCCATCGAATCCCGCCGACAACTCCGCCACCCCAGCCAACCCGATGGAGGTCTCGCGTTCAGAGAAACTACAGGAGGAATTTCGGACGCTCTACGAGACTTCCAAGGAAATGGTGGTCATTCTCGATCTTGAGGGTCGACTGGTGTTCGCCAATCGCACGTTCCGCGCCGCGCTCGGTCTCGGCGACGCCTCGATGCACGGCATCAGCCTGTTCGAACTCGTGCATCCCTATGACCACGCCGCTTGCCAAGCCTGGCTCCAGCAGACCCGCCGCGGCGCCGCCGGCTATCGTGTTCGCATCCTTCTCCTCTCGCGTGACGGTCGGCAGGTCCCCGTCGAAAGTTCCGCCGCCCCCAGCCTCGAAGGCGATGATTCGCGGCATCTGCACGCGGTGTTCTCGGACCTGACGGAACAGGAGCGCGTCGCCGATGCTCAACGCCAAAGCGGCGACCTCCTCCAACTCCTCAGTCACCACGCCCCCTGTGGCGTCTTTATCACCGACGCCGCGGGACGGCTGCGCTACACCAACCGCCGCTGGCGCGTGCTCGCCGATCTCATGCACGTCGGGGAACCGCGCGGCGTCTGGTGGCAGATGGTCCACCCCTCCGACCGCGACCGGGTCCTGGCCCAATGGCAAAGCGCCCAGCACGGAGGCCATGAATTCAGTTCCGAGTTCAGGGTCAACCTGCCCAGCGCCGACCCCCGTTTCGTCCGCACGCGTATCGCCAATTCCTGGAGCCCCGACGGCCGCGTTGATTTTTGCGTCGGCATTACCGAGGACGTCACCCTCCAGCGGCAAGCCGACGAAGTCCTCCGCCACGCCCAGGAACACCTCGAGGAACTGGTGCGCAGTCGGACTGATGAACTTCAACAAGCCAATCGCGAACTCGCCGATCTCGTTTACGCCGTCACCCATGACCTCAAGGCGCCACTCCGAGGCATTGCCCGGCTCGCCGACTGGCTTGCCGAGGATCATGCCACCCGGCTGGGTGACGACGGCAAGGCGCTCGTAGGAAAACTCCAGGGCCGGGTGCGAAAACTGCATTCCCTCATCGACGGTATTCTCGCCTACAGCCGCGTCGGACGTGGGAACGACGCCGAGACGCTCGTTGATCTCAACCGGCTGATCGCTGAACTCACGCGTCTGCTCGATCCGCCGCCCACCATGACCATCCGGGTCCCGGAATCGCTCCCGGCCGTCTCCGGTGTGCCCCACCAGCTGCACCAGCTCTTCCTCAACCTGCTCGATAACGCCATCAAGTTCATGGACAAGCCCCAGGGGCGCGTCCAGATCACGTGCCGCCGCAACGGCCCCGCATGGGAATTCAGCGTGTCGGATAACGGACCCGGCATTCCGGCGCGATTCCACGAAAAGATCTTCGCGCTCTTCCAGCGTCTCGAACTTCTCCCCGACCGCCCTGGCACCGGCGTCGGGCTTTCCTTGGTCAAACGCATCGTTGAACGCCGGGGCGGCGAAATCCAGGTCGCCTCCGAGGAAGGCGTCGGCACGACCTTCCGCTTCACCTGGCCGGATCAGGCTCGGCACTCCGCCACCTGACACGTTCCCACCCGCCCCGATCGCTCATCGGCTTCCGCCGTCGCGAGGTCTTCATTGACCGTACCGGTGCCGGTGCAACAGTCCGGAACGCCATGCACTCCTTCACCCGCCGCCGTTTTCTCGCCGCCTCCTCCGCCGCCACGCTCCTGTCTTTCGCCGCCGTCGCCCCCCGCATGTCCGCCGCCCCCCTGCCTCAACGACGATTCACGCTGGATCTGACCCCCGGATCCATCGGGGTCTCCGGCGATCAACTCGAGATCATTCGACTGGCACACACCCATGGCTTCGAATCGGTCCAACCCGACGCCGGTTTTCTCGCCCAGAAGGACGAGGCCGGGATCGAGAAGGTCCGCCAGGCCCTGGCCCAAGCCGGACTCCGCTGGGGCGCTGCCGGGCTGCCTGCGGAGTTCAGAAAGAGTGACGACGATTTCCGGCGCGACCTCGCCGCGCTGCCCCGCGCCGCCAAAGCCCTGCAGAAGGCGGGCGCCACGCGGGTCGGAACCTGGCTCATGCCCGGCCACAATGAACTCGATTACAAGGACAACCTCCGCCAGCACGCCTCCCGCCTCGGCGACATCGCCCGCGTTCTGGCCGACCACGGGCTTCGCCTCGGCCTCGAGTACGTCGGCACGCCCAGCCTCCGCACGCGGATGAAATTCGCCTTCGTGCACCGGCTGGCCCAGGCCCAGGAACTTATCGCCGCCATCGGCGTCTCCGGCACCGGACTCGTGCTCGATTCGTGGCATTGGTGGACCGCCGGGGATTCCGCGGATGACCTGCGCCGGCTTTCGTCGCGCGATGTCGTGGCGGTCGACCTCAACGACGCACCGGCCGGCATCGAACTGGCCCAGCAACAGGACAACCGGCGCGAATTGCCGGCTGCCACCGGCGTCATTCCCGTCCGCCCCTTTCTTGCCGCCCTTCTGGCCATGGAGTACGACGGTCCGGTGCGCACCGAACCGTTCAATGCGCCCTTGAACGCCATGGAGAACGATGCCGCTTGTGCCGCCACCATCGCCGCGATGAAGAAGGCCCTGGCCACGGTTGAAGGCGCCTGATCACGCGATCCCACCCACGGCGTTCCTCCGGCACCACCCCAAGGCTCGCGTTGATGCCGGGGAATCGTTAGCCTTTCTCCATGGCTGACGTTCCCACCCGGTCCCGCCGCGCCGCGCCGGGCGCCGCCGTTTCCAGCGCCGAAGTCGCGGATCTGGTCCGTGAATCCTGTCCCGTGGATCAATTCCAGGGACGCCGCCTGCTGGTGATCGTCCCCGATCACACGCGCACCGCGCCGGTCGGCACAGTCTTCAAGGCGCTGCATCGGCATCTTCGGGATTCCGTGGCTGCCCTGGACATCATGATTGCGCTGGGAACGCACCAGCCCATGAGCGAGGCGGCGATCTGCGAACGCCTCGATATGACCGCCGAGGAGCGCGCCACCCAGTATGCATCCGTTCGCTTCTTCAATCACGAATGGGACAACCCCGCCGCCCTGACCCAAATCGGCGCGCTGCCGGCCAAGGAGATTTCCGAGCTCACCAATGGTCTCTTCTCCATGGAAGTCCCGGTGAGGGTCAATCGGCGTCTCTATGATTACGACCACATCCTCATCATCGGTCCCGTCTTCCCCCACGAGGTGGTCGGTTTCTCCGGCGGCAACAAATACCTGTTTCCCGGGGTTGCCGGACCCGAGATTCTCAACTTCTTCCACTGGCTCGGCGCCGTCGTTACCAACCCCATGATTATCGGGAATGCATGGACCCCCGTGCGCCGGGTCGTCGACCGTGCCGGGTCCATGGTCGACCGACCCAAAACCTGTCTGGCCATGGTGGTCCGTCCCGACAAGTCGCTGGCCGGTTTCTTCGCCGGTACGCCCGAGGGGGCCTGGGCGGAAGCGGCCGATCTCTCGCGCCAGATCCATATCACGCTCAAGGATCACCCGTTTCGACAGGTGCTCTCGTGCGCTCCCACCATGTACGATGAGCTGTGGACCGGCGGGAAGTGCATGTACAAACTTGAACCCGTCATTGCTGACGGCGGGGAACTCATCATCTATGCCCCGCACATCCGGGAGATTTCCCTCACTCACGGCGCGGTCATACGACGGGTCGGTTATCATTGCCGGGATTACTTCCTGGCCCAATGGGATCGCTTCCAGCACGAGCCCTGGGGAGTGCTCGCCCACAGCTGCCACGTGTATGGCATCGGCACCTACCGGGAAGGCATCGAAACCCCCCGAGCCCGCGTCGTGCTGGCCACCGGTATTCCCGAGGACGTCTGTCGATCCATCAACCTCGGCTATCGAAACCCTGCGTCCATCAACGTCCAGGATTTCGCCAACCGGGAGCACGAAGGTGTGCTCTATGTCCCGCGCGCCGGCGAGGAACTCTTCCACCTGCGCCAACGTCCAAGCTGGGCTGGCGGCAGCTGAGCGTCAGGCGGGCTTTCGGTAGATGGCCAGCAAGGAATGGCCCGTGCCGGGCCGCGCCGGGCCGAGTCCGGGAAATAGCCGCATCGAAATCGTCGTAAGAGCCGTGGCCACCTTGCGCACACCCACCGCTGCCGGGCCGATGCCGTAGCGAGGGACGGAGCCGCCCGCCAATACCCCGAGTCGCGCCACCCACCGGGATCGGCGGTACGGAAACAAATGCTCGGGGGCCACCGACTCCGCCTGGAGTTCGTCCAATTCGAGCCCGCTGAGCTTGGCCGCCGCGCGCAAGGCCTCTGCGCGCCAACGCAGGGTGTGATGCGGTGGCGCGTTCAAGGGATTCGGTGGCGCCTCGCCAACCCACGTGTCGTTGTTGGGAACCGCCACGAAAAACTTTCCTCCTGGACGCAACACCCGCACCGCCGCCGATAGCACCTCGCGCGGGCGCGCCACATGTTCCAATACTTGGAACAGCGTCACGAAATCGGCGCTGGCCGCCGGCAAATCCTCCAATCGCTGCGTCGTCACCTTCAAGCCGCTCGCTGTCGCCCGCCGCACCGCCTCGGGATTGAACTCCAACCCGCGGCGTCGCGTGCCCGGTACTGACCTTAGAAAAAAGCCGTCGCCGCACCCCACATCGATCAAATCAGGATCAGCCGGCAGCCGTTTGAGCGTCTCGGTGAACTCCCACCGCGTGGTGGAGTAGTAATGCTCGTCCTGGCTCAGCCGGGCATAAAAGCCCGCCGACCCGGCCACCGTCGGGTTGAAGTACTCGAGTCCGCACCCGCCGCAACGCACCAACTCGAGGTGCTGGGTGCCCGCCGGAAATTCGTCGACCACCGACACCCCGACCTGCCGCCGGTATTCATGATCGAGGTCGGCGAGTTTCAATTGCTCGAGCAAAGTGGCGGCGTGGTCGCCACACAGGGGACAACCGACGGACGCGGACTTGCCGCCGTTCGTCGCTACTGCCGTGGATGCGGATCGGTTCTCAGCCATTCGCGGGCGCGGCCTTCCCGAACAGGAAACGCCAGAACGTGGTGCGGAGAATGCGGCTTCCCTGCCGCGCCCACCACCAATAATTGAACAGCGCGCCGAGGATCAGCGGCATCACCACGAAGGCCTCCACCCCCCACCCGAATCCGAGCACCAGGAAACCCACCGACACCAGCACCAACACCTGGGTCACCACCAACGGGCCCACCGACGGAATCCGATTCTCGGTCGAAATCAGCGTCGTCCAGAACGAAAAATTCACTTCTCCCAGCGCGTTGCACGCCAACACCACCAGCCACAACGCCGACAGCATTCGTTTGTCGGAACCCTTCCATTCCAAGAGCACCGGACCCACCGCGATGGCCATCGCCGCCAGGAAAACAAAAGTCGCCACCTGCCACCGGAATCGCGGCGCCAGCACTCGTCGGATTCCCGCCCGATCGTCCCGCGTCCGCAGCTGCGCCACCAACGGCCATTGGGTCGAGGTCCAGACTCCCGCCACCCCCACGGCAATGTTCATCACCTGCAGGGACAGACTGTACTCGGCATAGATCGCGGTCCCCAGCCGGTCCACCGACATGCAGACCCAAGCCAATCCATACGTGATCGCGTAGGCACTTGCCAATTGGAGTCCCAATCGCCACGAATTCGGCCACAACGCCGCGACCACCCGCCGTACTTCGCCCGGTTCCGACGCCCCGAGATCGGGCAGGATCCGGCGCACCTGCCGACGGGCCCCCCAGCGCAACACCACGCCCGCCAACAAGCCCGCCAGCGGCACCGCCAATAGTCCCGCCCCCGCCAAAAGCAGTCCCACCGACACCGCCAGTTTCAGTCCGTACGCCAGCGAAAGCCATTGGGCACTGATCGTGACCCGGTTTAGCCCTCGAAGGACCGCCACCCAATAGAACGAGTAGATCTCCAGGCTGGTGGCCGTCCATTGCAGCACCCAGGCAACCAGCGCGCTCGGCACAAACGACGATGCTGCGATCGATGGCAGGTCCCCGACCGCCTTCGAAACGAGGTACGATCCTCCCACCGCCAGAACGACCGCCGCAGCGACTGACAGGCCGCGGTACAATTGGCGCGCGGATCGCACCACCTCGCGCAGCATGGCGCGGTTCGGTTCCTCGCTGGAGGAAACCGCCATTCCGGTCGCCTTGAGACTGGTCGCGCCCCCCATGGCGTAGGCCACCGATCGCTCCACCGAAAGTGAGAAACCAAAATCCGCCAGGAAGGCGATGGTCCCGAGGTTCAACAAAAGGTAGTAGACCCCCAGTTCGGTGCGGGAGAGTTGGTGCAGAAGCAGGGGCAGGACGACCAGACCCGAGGCCAGGCGCAACCCGTTGAACAGCCATGACCAGATCAGCGCCGAGCCCTGCAGCCGGGTGACCAGGTTCCGGATGGTCAATCCAGGCGTCGATGAGGCTTTGGCGTTGCGGCTCGAATTCAACGGTCGCCGCCCGGGACTCGGAGGCCCGGCAAGTCTGGGGCATCCCTAACCCCGGTGAGAAGCCTCAAGCTCATGCCAGCCCCAGGGCGGGGGATCCGAGTTGTCGGGGCGATTTCCGTTGAAATAGCGGGAGAGGACTCTCGCACTCCACGACGACCAGCGTTGGCCTGGCCCCAGGGTGCAGACTGGCGCGAAGCGTCTTGGACTGATACGGCAGTCCCCTGCCGCTTTCCCAGCACGGCGATTCCCGGCCGGAACGGTGCTGCCGCTCCACAACTCGGAGACGCATCGGATTCGCCGGGCCCATCTCCGAGTTGTCGGGGCGATTTCCGTTGAGATAGCGGGGAGAGGACTCCTGCACTCCACGACGACCAGCGTTGGCCTGGCCCCGGGGTGCGGACTGGCGCGAAGCGTCTTGGACTGATACGGTTTCCGGAGTTAATCGCCGCCGAGGGAAGCGATCCGCAAAGATCGCCCCCCCCGAGGTGGTGAATAACTCCGCCGGCGGGCAAACTCCTGCCGGCCCGATTCCGGTCCCGTCCGCGCCACGGCTTTCTTGGACATGCCCCAAGAGGGTTAACCGCAGATCGCCGACGCGGACGGTGGCCGACGCGCCGAAGGCTGAGAGAACT
>JAEUHG010000191.1 GCA_016795425.1 Verrucomicrobiales bacterium | reverse complement strand
CCCCTGAGTTCCCGGTCGTAGGCGTAGATGGCGAGGACCGTGTCGAAGGAACTGCCGGTCGTGGAGAATGTCGCCAAACCGTCGGAAGGAGCGGTCCAGGAGAGCCAGACGGAGCGGCCGCCTGGACGCGAACCGTGCCGGGGTTCGCTGGGTTCGACAGAGGCTCCGACATTGGAGCCCGTGCCATTGCCCGAAGCGCCGGAGATTGGACCGCGATCGGCGACGTGGTCCGCGAAAGGCAGATCGGCGGCGTGAGTCGTCCCTACCCCGCCCGAACCACAGGCGAGGAGGACGATGATTCCAGCGATGATCGCGCGAGGCCAACCGAGGCAACGACGGGAGATCGCGGACACAAATCTTTGGGCGTTGGCCGATTCCATGACATCACAAACACGAGACCTTGGCGGCAGGGCCGTCGAGGTTACCAGACGAAGGGTGGGCCCACAAGACACCCAGTTGAGGTGGGGACGGACCACCCTTCCGTCCCCACCCGGCGGAGCCTTCATTTCCAGCGGCTTGCAACGCTGGGGCTCCGCCTCAAAAGGGGGGCCACCGTGGGTTCACCGAGTATTGGTTTTTAGGTTTCATGGCGGCTTCAACCATCACCACCGCCGTTGAGCAGATGCGGTGCCACTCGGTTCAGGGACCGTTGTGTCCAGCAGATAGGCCACTTAAGGAACCACGATGATCCGAACGGTCCGGGTGGTCCGCAAACGGTCCACCGACGGCACCTCAAACTGGTCCGGAATCGTACCGCGAGAGACTGGGCGGGGGAATTTCTCCATGAATCGGACCCATTCAAGCGTGGCATGGCGGCTGCATGAGGGGACCGGATCACGACGACGTGACCGACCAGAGCCATGCACATGGAAATCACAAATCGGGACGAACTTGCGAACCGGGCGGGCTTCGATGCCGGGAGAAGCGGGGAGCGAGGAGCGGCTCGGTACCTTCTCTACTCGCACGACGGAGTGGGGCTTGGGCATACGAGTCGGAACCTGGCGATCGCGCGAGCCCTCACCAACGCGGACCCGCAGGCGACCGTGTTATTGGCGACGGGAAGCGACGATGCCTGTCAGATGGGAGTACCGGAGCGGGTGGAGATTCTGAAGCTGCCGAGCCTGAGGAAGGTGGCGAACGAGGCGTACGCATCGCGCCGGTTGTTGGTTTCGCCGTCCATGATTCATCGCATTCGCGCCGACCTGTTGAGAAGCGCGGTGGGAGGACTGCAGCCGGATGTGATCCTTGTGGACAAGCACCCGCTGGGAGCCGGAGGAGAACTGAGGGAGGCCCTGGATTTGAATCGCCGCCAAGGGGGCGCGGCCGTGCTGGGCTTGCGGGACATCCTGGATGAACCCGCCACCGTTCGTGCCGAATGGGAGATGCATGAGTTGGGACGGCGAATTGGGGAAATCTACGATCGAATCCTGATCTACGGTCAGAAGGGTGTGTTTGATGCCGTGACGGAGTATGGGCTGCCCGCGGAATTGGAGGATCGGACCACCTTCTGCGGATATGTCACGCGGGATGAGTGCCGAGGCGGTGACGGCCACGTACCCAGCCGCGGCCGTTCGGCGGATCGAAAGCCGACGGTGGTGGCAACAGTCGGGGGAGGCGAGGATGGCACCGAAGTGTTGGCGGCCTTTCTCGAAGCGTCGGACGGCGCTCCGTGGCGCGCGGTGGCGGTGACTGGACCGCAAGCCCCGAACGCGGGGAAGGATCGTTTGGCGCTGCTCGCCTTTCGTGCGGGTGCCACCCTGCGCCGTTTTGTTCCCGACCTATGGCGGACCTTGTCCGGAGTGGACGTCCTGGTTTGCATGGGAGGGTACAACACCTTGGCTGAGGCGATGGCGTTGCGTTTGCCGGTGGTGTGTGTGCCGCGGGTTCACCCAAGACGGGAACAACTCATGCGGGCGGAGGCCTTTGAGCGACTGGGACTGTTGGAGTGCGTGCGGCCCGAGAGCCTGGCGCCGGCGACCTTGCGAGAGGCGATACGTCGGGCACTCCGAGCGTCGCGCGTGGAAGTGGCCCGTCGATGTGCCGCCGGAATTCATTTGAATGGCGCCCCGCAAGCCGCGGCGGTGTTGAGCGATCTGGCGCGGGAACCGCGCGGCCTGCAGTCCCTGGAAATGCCGGTGATGGACAGGTCGGTGTTGGCTGAAACCTCAACGAACTGGGTGTTGTGAACGCGACTTTGAGCCTGGCCCTTTCTTTGCCGCTGGCAGGGTTTGCTGCCGCGGCGGCGACGACCGAATGGATCCATTCCGGCGACGGATCGTGGGACGTACCCGCCCATTGGTCGGCGGGGGTGCCGAACCTAGCGGCCGATGCCGTGACGCTGGCATCCGTGGTTCCAGTGACGGTGACCGTCGATGTCGCCGCGTCGGACTCCGCGCTCGCCATCGGACGCCTGAATCTCGGCGGAGCGGGTGCGGTGAATCGATGGCGATTGGATCACCTGGGGGCTCGTCCGTTTCGCCTCACCGACTCGATCAATGTCCATCCCGGCGGCGAAGTCGACATCGTGGAGTCGCAGTTGGTGTTGGATGGGACTCTATCCGGGGGAGGGTTTCATCTGAACTCGGGAGGATTGACGCTGCGTGGTGGCGCATGGCGGGTGATGGGGGGGACGACGCGCATTGGACGCATCGGCACCGCCGCAGCGACGGTGGAATCGGGCGAATTCGTGACGGATCGCGATGTGACCATTGGCGAACAATCCGGGTCGCAAGGAACCCTGGTTCTGAAGAGCGGAACCGCCACCGTCGGAGGCACGGTCTTCATCGCGGATGATGCGGGATCGACCGGGCGTTTGTCGGTCGAGGGTGGGACCTTCACGGTGACCGGTCCTCGGCTGCGGATTGGGGATGACGGGGAAGGGCGGATGGATCTGACGGCCGGGCTGGCGGTGGTGGACGATGTGTCGGTGGGGCGTGGGGCCGGAAGCGTGGGAACTTTTCGCATGACCGGGGGATTGATGCGGAGCGGCGATGTGTCCATCGGCCGATTCGCCGGCGCCCGAGGGTTGGTGGAGGTGCAGGGTGGAACCTTGGAATTGCTGGCCGACAGCTTGTTCGTGGGGCGCGAGGGCGAGGGGGAGTTGCAGGTGGCGGGTGGCAACGTCTCCGCGGCGGAGGTGGTGGTGGCGTCGGTGCCCGGAGCCGCTGGGCGGCTGGTGGTGGCAGGGGGCCGTTTGACGGCCGGCCTCTGGGTGGCGGAGCGACCGGGTGCGGTGGTGAGGGTCACAGGTGGGGTGGTGGAGGTTACGGCGTCGCGATTCTCCACCGGCGCACCGCTGGTGATTGGGGACGGCGTACGTCCGGCAACACTTCGGCTGGGGGCCGGCACCCATGTCTTTGCGGAGGGTCTGGTCATTGAGGCCGGAGCACGGTTGGAAGGGGAGGGTGTGGTGCAAGGGCCGCTGACGGTGCGCGGGACCGATGCACGCGGTGGCACCCCGCCGGTTCCGACGGCGCCCGAGATACGTTGGGCTTTCGACCAAGGCGGGTGGGCCATCGTGGTGAACTCGGTAGTCGGTTGGAGCTATCGGGTGGAGACGATGGATGACGGGGTATGGGGAAACTGGCGCGCGCTGGATACAGGGGTCGCGGGGAACGGCGGACCGTTGCGCATTCCCGTGGTTCGCGGGCCGGGCGCCCGCGTCGTTCGAGTGCGATTGGATCCGCAATGAAACCCGGCCGGGCAACAACCTTGAATCAACCAACAGGAGAGACGCGATGAGTTCGATGAACTGGACGGCACTGGAAGCGGGCGGGAACCGGCGTGTGGGCTACGTGGTGAAGCGATATCCAAGGTTCTCAGAGACATTCATTGTGAATGAGATCCTGGCGCATGAAGCGGCCGGACGATCACTGGAGATTTTTTCGCTGTATCCACCCAATGACACACACTTCCAGGATGTGATCTCGCGGGTGCGTTCGCCGGTCACCTACCTGATCGCTGATGGACTGCGGGCTGGCGATCTTTGGGAAGGGCTGGAGGCGGCAGGCCGTGCCGTCCCAGGGTTGTGGGCGACGTTGGGATCCGGACTGGCGGCGGGAGCCAACGCGCGCGAGATCTACCAGGCCGCCTGGTTGGCTCGATTAGTGAGGCAGCGGGGAGTCGGCCACCTTCATGCTCATTTCGCGACGACCGCAACCTCGGTGGCCCGGCTGGCGGCCGCCTTCGCGGGCATCCCGTTTACGTTCACCACCCACGCCAAGGATATCTTTCACGAGGAAGTGGACTCCGACGACGTACGTCGAAAGCTCGAGTCGGCGGCGACGGTGGTGACGGTGAGCGACTATAACGTGGTTCATTTGCGTCGGGAACACGGCGAAGCCGCGTCGCGCGTCCGCAGAATCTACAACGGCATTCACCTGGACCGGTTTGCCTACAGTGATCCGTTTCATCGGAGCCGGCACGTGGTGGGCGTGGGACGGTTGATCGAGAAGAAGGGCTTCTCGGTGCTGATCGAGGCGGCCCGGCGTTTGCGGGACGCAGGAGTGGAATTCACCTGCGAGATTATCGGATCGGGGGAGGCGGAGGAATCCTTGCGCGGGCAGATCGCGGGGGCGGCCCTCGAGCAGCGCGTTCGGTTGTCGGGTGCGCTGCCGCAGGGTGAGGTGATTCGAAGAGTCAGCAGCGCCTCGGTATTCGCCGCGCCGTGCGTGGTGGGGCGGGACGGGAACGCCGATGGCATGCCAACGGTGCTGTTGGAAGCCATGGCGCTCGGCACGCCTTGCGTGGCGACCGACGTGACCGGGATTCCGGAAATCATCCGTCACGGGGAAACCGGATGGTTGGTGGGCCAACACGATGCTCAGGCGCTGGCGGAGGCGATCCGAGCGTTGCTGGACGACGCCGGACAACGCCGGCAACTGGCAGAGAAGGCGCGGGGCCTGCTGGAAAGCGAGTTCGACATCCGCCGTAACGCGGAATTGTTGCGTGCGGTCTTCGACGAGGCGCGCTGCGCCGCTTAGTGGGATCC
>JAEUHG010000108.1 GCA_016795425.1 Verrucomicrobiales bacterium | reverse complement strand
AACTCGGGGACGGCGCGATCCGCGTCGTCGGTCGGCGCCTGTTCCTTGGTGACGCGCAGCACCTCCTCCGGGGTGGTGACGCCGAGACGCACCAGGCGCCAGCCGTCCTCCGCCAAGGTTCGCATTCCAGCCCGGCGCGCGGCGTCGCGGAGAACATCGGACGATACATTCTTGAGAATGAGTCGGCGGATGTCGTTATCGGTGTCCATCCATTCGAACACCCCGCGGCGGCCATGGTACCCGGTGTGCCGGCAGTCGCGACAGCCGACCGCTTTGAAGATCTTGGTGTCGGCAGGCAGATCCAGCTGATGCCGGAGCGCGCGGGTGGTCGATGAGTGGTCTTCCTGTTTGCAGGCAGGGCAGAGGACGCGGACGAGGCGTTGGGCGAGAACGGCCTCGAGAGAGGACGCCACGAGGTAGGGTTCGACGCCCATGTCGACGAGCCGGGTCAGGGCACCTGGCGCATCATTGGTGTGGAGAGTGGAGAAGACGAGATGCCCGGTAAGGGAGGCTTGGACGGCGATCTGCGCGGTTTCGTGATCTCGGATTTCACCGACGAGAATGACATCGGGGTCATGGCGCAGGACCGAGCGCAGTCCGCGGGCGAAGGTGAGGCCAGCCTTTTCGGAGACCTGGATCTGATTGACGCCCTTCAGTTGGTATTCGATGGGATCCTCGATGGTGATGATTTTCCGGACTGCATCATTGATTTCGTGAAGGGCGGTATAAAGGGTGGAGGTCTTGCCGCTGCCGGTGGGGCCGGTCACGAGGATGATGCCGTGAGGCAGCCCGAGCACCCGCCGGAAACCTTTGAGTTCGCGATCGTCCATTCCCAGATCCGGCATGCCCCGCAGGGTGGAGCTTTGGCGGAGCAGTCGGAGCACGACGGCCTCGCCATGGAGCATGGGGATGACGGAGACGCGAATATCCACCTCGCTGGCGTCGATCCGGATCTTGATTCGGCCGTCCTGGGGCAGGCGTTTCTCGGCGATGTTGAGGTGGCTGAGAATCTTGACGCGCGAAACGATGGCCGGTTGGAAGCGTTTGATTTGGGAGGGAACCGGAATCTCCTGCAGGACACCATCGATGCGGTAGCGAATGCGGAGCTCGTCCTCGAACGGTTCGAGGTGGATATCCGAGGCGCGGAGTTCGATGGCATCACGGAGAACCTGGTTGACGAAACGGATGATGGACGCGTCCTCGGCGGCATTGTCGAGGTTGGTATCCTCCTCTTTGTTCTCGTCGACGACCTGGAAAGGCGCGGATTCATCCAGGGTGTCGATGGTGTCCGCGCCGACGCCGAGGTGTTTCTTGATCTCGCGTTGGATCGCTTCACTGGGCGCCAGAACGGGCTTGAGCCGCAGCCCAGTGAGGGTGCGGAGAGCGTCGAGGGGTTGGGTGGCGAAGAGCCGGCTGGTGGCGATCTCGACGCTGCCGTTCACCCGGCGCAGCGGCAAAATCCCGTCCTTGAGCAGCAGGCGGGCGGGAAAAAGGCTGAGCACCGCCCGATCGGGTTCGACGTCATCGAGTGGGCTGAATTCGAGACCGTACTCCTCGGCCAGCCAGCGGAGAACCTCCTCTTCGGTGGAGACCGGGACGCCGCCTGCCTTGGCCTGCCGCTGCGCCAACGTCCGAAGATCGCTGGGCGAAAGCTGCCGAGCGGCGACCATGCGTTGCAGGAGGTCGACGGTCGGATGGGTGGCGTTGTCGGCGGGGGGCATGGCGGCGTCCGGGCGGTAATCGGCTTCCGCTCCGCACCAGGGGGTGCGGAGATCTGGCTCCATCCATCAATCGAGCAATCCGTCCATGACGGCGACGGCTTCCTGGCGCACCGAGAGGACCTTGCGAAGTTCGTCCTGGGCTTTGGTGAGATTGGCTTGTTTGGCTTTGCGAGCGTCGCGGTACTTCGCGAGCTTGGCTTTGATTTCTTCCGGCGCGGCTTTGGCTTCGAGGGCTTTCTGAAGTTCCTCGGCTTCGGGGGACGAACTGCCGCCGAAGGCACGATTCGGTCGCTGGGCTTGAGCGCCGTCATTGCCGCCACCTCCGCGACCGCCCGGGCGGCCACCACCGAAAGCGCCCCGGCCCATTCCACCAAAACCGACATCGCGTCGGGCTTCGGTGACCTTGGTGATGCGTTCTTCGAGGATCTTCCATTCGTCGTCGCTCTTGACCTCCAGGCGTTCGCGGTAGCGTTCCATCATACGCGCGCGCATTTGCTCGGGATCGAAATTGGGTCGGTCGCCGCCGCCTGGCGCGGGTTGCGCGGTGGCAGTTGTGACGTTGGCGAGCAAGGTCCCGACCATCGCGGCCAGGAACATCCAGCGAATGAAGTGCTTCATAGGAGACTAGGATCGGTAGGTTTCAACGGTGGTTTCGAGGCGGTCATCGACCGGCCGGCGGCGCTATCGATGGTGCCCACAAGGTGCCGTAGGCAAGGGCTGTGCCACCAGCGATTTGGCTGGATCCCGCCGAAAGCATGCTTGGCGCGCGCAGGGGATGCGCACTTCGCCGGCTTTCTGGTGTGCAGGACTTGCGCAGTGTGCGTGCGTGTTCTCCCGCCACCATGCTGGGGCGGATCGAAAATTGGATGGTCCCCGGCAACCGCCGGGATGGCGGCCGTGCTGTGAGGGCTCCGGATCAAACAGGCGGCCCGGCGATGGCGAGGTCGAGACGGCGGAGGACACGGTCGCGACCGAGGACTTCCATCAGGTGATAAAGGCTGGGACCGACGCCGCGGCCGGTGCAGGCGACGCGACACGGTTGAACGAGAGGTCCGGCTTTGACCTGCAGATCGGTGGCCAGTTGTTTTAGCGCGGCCTCGAGGTGGGGAGAGGTGAAATCCGGGAGGGCAGCGAAGCGTTCGCGGAGTTTCTCGAGCAAGGGGCGCGCCGCGGGCGTCAGGGCTTTGGCCTTGGCCTCGGGATCGAAATTCAGGGCGTCGTCGGGCAGGAAATAAAAGTCGACCCAACCCGGGAGTTCGCTGAGCAGTTTGCCTTTCTCCTGGACGGTGGCCAAGGCGTTGGCGAGGTAGGTGGCAGGGAAGGCCTCGGGCTTCAGTCCGGCCCGTTCCAGCACCGGGCGTCCGAGTTCCACGAACTCAGCGGGTGGAAGCCGGCGGACATGCTCGAAGTGGAAGTGTTCGAGCTTCTTCATGTCGAAGCGCGCGTTGCTGCGGTGCACATCGCAGAGGGCGAAGTGGCGGGCGGCGTCTTCCTTGGTGAAGAATTCGCCGCCTTCCTTGGGCGTCCAGCCCAGCAGGCAGAGGTAATTGGCGACGGCGGCGGGGTAGAACCCGGCGTCGATGTAGGCCTGGATGGTGGCGCCCTGATCGCGCTTGCTCATCTTGGATCCGTCGGGATTGAGAATGAGGGGAATGTGGGCGTAGGCGGGGGGTGTGGCGCCGAACGCACGGAACAGTGCGATGTGTTTGGCGGTGTTGCTGACGTGGTCCTCACCGCGGATGACGTGGGTGATGCCCATCTCCAAGTCATCCACCACATTGACGAAATGGAACACCGGCAGGCCGTCGCTGCGGATGATGACGAAATCGGGATCCGCCTGTTCGCGATCGGTCAGGGCGCGGGAGATTTCGCCGATGATCTGGTCCTGAAAGATCACCGGTTCGCGCTGCATGCGGAATTTCACGGCGCCTTCGTGGTCATAGGCGAGTCCGCGATCCTTCAGTTCCTGAACCCGCTTGCGATAGATGTCGCCGCGCTGGGACTGAAAATAGGGGCCGTGCGCGCCACGGCTGGGGCCGGTGGGATCGCCCGTGACTGGGCCTTCGTCCCATTCGAGGCCGAGCCAGCGCAGACCACGGAGAATGACGTCGGTGGCTTCCTGGGTGTTGCGGGCGGCGTCGGTGTCCTCGATGCGCAGCACGAATGTGCCGCCGACATGGCGGGCGTGGAGCCAGTTGAAGAGGGCGGTGCGGGCCCCTCCGATGTGGAGGAAGCCCGTCGGGGATGGCGCAAAGCGCACACGAACCGGTTGCGACATGGGGAAAGGGTCTCGAAAACGGGGGCGCGGGCAAAGGGGGAAACGAGCAGAGCGAAACTTCCTCGCAGCGCGGGGAGGTCCACCCGGATGAGATGAAGTGGCGCCTCGACCAAGCGTCGACGTTGGGGCGAGTCTCCGGCCTTCATGAACGCCGACAACCACCGATGGATCGCGGCCTTCTGGGTGTGTTGGGTCGCCCTTTCGATCACCCACGTCCACGGCCAAAGTGACTACGACCGGCACGTGATCTTCGACAACAGTCTCTCGGAGCGTGGCCACTATTTCAGTCAGGCTTCGGTGGTGGCACCGAGCCGGCTGTCGATGGCCGACGGCAAGATTCCCGTGACGACCAACCGGTTCATTTCGCCCGATTCGGCATTGAAGTTGTCGTGGCAATCGACGACGGGCGGGGATTGGCGAGCGATCCTCAAGACGCCCAGTCGCTACGGACGGCGCATCGATTTGGAGGGCGATACGTTGTGTCTCTGGTGCTATTCGGAGGAAGGGTTGTCCTCCGAGGATTCTCCCCTGGTGGCCTGCCAGGACGAGACCGGATTCACCACACCCACCCGTCGTTTGTTGGAAGGTGGAGATCGATTGCCGGCGAAGCGATGGACGGAATTCCGCCTGCCGTTGAGTTCCTTCTCGGCGATGTTCGGGGGCACCGACGATCGGCGTCTGGAACCCCGTCGGCTGTCGGCGGTGCATTTTATCCAGGGCCTCGATGATGGGCGGCCCCACACGTTGGTCATCGACGATGTCCTTTTGCGTCAAATCGGGTCGGAAGATCGGGAGGCGCCGAAGTCACCGACGGGATTGGAGGTCCAAGGAGCGGATCGCCACTTCGACCTGACTTGGTCGGTGCCATTGGATCCTGATCGGCACGCGTGGAGGATCTATCGCGCCGTGGCCGACGAGGGATTCGTGCCGGTGGGAATGCAGAAGGGGCACCTGGGGCGTGCCGTGGATTTCGTGGGGCGCTCGAACCTGCCAGCGAAATACCGGATCACGGCGGTGGATTTGGCGGGGAACGAGTCGGCGCCGTCGGCGGTGGTGGCGGGTGTGACGCGGCGATACAGCGACGACGAATTGCTGACCATGGTGCAGGAAGCGTGCTTTCGGTACTACTGGGAAGCGGCACATCCGGACGCGGGTATGGCGCTCGAGATCCTGCCCGGGGACCCGAATCTGGTAGCGGTGGGGGCGTCGGGATTTGGGATCATGGCATTGACGGTGGCAGTGGAGCGCGGCTTTGTGACCCGGGAGGCCGGTGTGGAACGGATGTTGCGGATCGTCCGATTCCTGGAGAGGGCGGATCGATTTCATGGCGTGTGGCCGCACTTCCTCGACGGTCGGACGGGCAAGGCCTGGTCGTACTTTGGCAAGTACGACAACGGGAGTGATCTCGTGGAGACGGCGTTTCTGGTGCAGGGGTTATTGGTGGCGCGCCAGTATTTTTCGGGGACTGGCGAGGAGGAGCGGGAGATTCGCGCCACGATTACCCGGCTTTGGCGCGAAGTGGAATGGGATTGGCACCGTAAAGAACCGACGAGCGAGTTTCTCTACTGGCATTGGTCGCCGGACCACGCATGGCACATCAGTCATCCGTTAGTGGGATGGAACGAGACGATGATCGTTTACCTGCTGGCCATTGCGTCGCCGACCCACCCGATCCCGGCCAGTCTGTATCACACGGGATGGGCGGGTCAGTCGGACCTCGCGGTGCGTTATCGGCAGGGATGGGGACGCACGACGCAAGGAGACCATTACGTGAATGGGAACCGCTATTATGGCATTCCCTTGGAGGTGGGGGTCGGATCGGGTGCCGAACTCTTCTTCACCCATTTCTCCTTTCTGGGATTCGATCCTCGCGGGAAGCGGGATGCCTACACGGATTACTTCGAGAACAACCGGAACATCGCCCGCATCAATCACGCCTACTGCCGTCGGAACCCGCGCGGTCATGTCGGATATGGGTCCGACTGCTGGGGGCTATCCGCCGGCATCAATGCGGGCGGGGGCAAACCGATTCCACGCGATGACAACGGGACCATCAACTGCATGGCGGCGGTTGCGTCGTTCCCTTACACCCCCACGGAATCGATGGCGGCGCTCAAGCACTTTTACCGGGACTTAGGGGCGCGGGTGTGGGGGATATATGGGTTTCACGACGGCTTCAACCAGACCCAGGACTGGTTTGAGGAAGTGAACATGGGGCTGAATCAGGCGCCGATGGTGGTGATGATTGAGAACCATCGGAGTGCTCTGGTGTGGAACCGGTTCATGGCCAACCCGGAGATTCAACCGGCGCTGTCGGCGATCGGATTCAGGAACACGCGATGAAGCGTGGGAATGAGTGCGTCGGCGAACTCGGGCTTGTGGATGATGGCGGATAGATGGGTGTCCTCCGCCCACTGCCGCGTATCGTCGGCGAGGTAGCCCGAAACCAGGATGATCGGAGTATCCCCGCGAATCCGGCGAAGGCTCTGTGCGAGGTCGAGGCCGGAGAGGCGGGGCATGTTGAAATCCGTGACGACGGCGTCATACGCGGCGGGATCGGCACGAAAGGCATTGAGGGCGTCGCCGGGGTTCTCAAAGGCGCTGATGCGGAATCCCGCACGTGCGAGAAGCCGGGTGGCGACATGCACCATGGCCTCTTCGTCATCGACAAAGAGGATGTGCTGCCCGGCGCCGGGTGCGGCGACAGTCTTGGGGAGGTCGATGTCGCTGGGAACGTCGCTGGTGACGGGCAGGTAGATGCGGAAGGTGGAGCCGGCGCCTTCCTTGCTGGTGACTTCTATGGCGCCGTCGTGGGCCAGGACGATGCCGTGGGCGACGGAGAGGCCGAGGCCGGTGCCATGGCCGGGCGGTTTGGTGGTGAAGAAGGGCTCGAAGATGCGAGTGAGCAGCGTCTCGCTCATGCCGACACCGGAGTCGGTGATGGCGAGGGCGGCGTGGGTGCCGGGCTTGAGGTTTCCCAGGCGCCGGGCGAGTGCGGTATCGATCTCCGCGCGATCTAGGGAGACCGAGATGCGACCGGGTTTGCCATCGAGGGCGTGCCAGGCATTGGTGCCCAGGTTGAGAATGAGCTGATGGATCTGAACGGAATCGCCGCGGATATGGATGGGGCGATGGTCGGTGCGCAGGTTCAATTCCACACCTGCGGGAAGCATGGCGCGGAGCATGTCCAGGCTTTCGCCAACCAGTCGGGTGAGGTCGATGACGACGCGTTCGGGCGGCGATTGTCGGGCGAAGGCAAGGATCTGTTGGACCAGCTTCTTGGCGCGTTGTGCGGCGGCACCGATTTCATCGAGGCACTCGACCACCGGGTGTTGGGTGGGGAGATCGTAACGGGCGAGTTCGACGTTCCCGATCACAGCGCCGAGGATGTTGTTGAAGTCATGGGCGATGCCGCCGGACAGACGGCCGATGGCCTCCATCTTTTGCGCCTGGCGCAGTTGTTGTTCGAGCGCGACGCGATCCGTGACATCGGTCCAGGTGCCGATGATTTCCTCGGGCGCACCGGCGGAATTCCGGACCACACACCACTGGTCGTGGATGAAGATGTCCCGGCCGGTGCGGTGCCGGAAGCGGAATTCGAGGGTCTGATGGTCGAGATGCGCATTGTCCTTGTGGGCTTCTAGCACACGCGGCAGATCCTTGGGGTCGATCTGAGCTTCCCACCAACCCGGGGCCATGGCCTCGGCGGCGGGAAAGCCAGTCAGGCGCTCGATGTTGTCGCTCACCCAAACACAGCGAGCGCCGTCGGCTTCCACCTTGATGGCGTAGAGCACGGCCGGGCTGAAGGACACAAAGCGTCGCAGGTCTTCCTGGGCGCGGCGGCGCTCGGTGATGTCTTCGGCGATCCCCGCGATGCGGTAAACCTGGCCGTCCCCGTCACGAATCGGGAAGGCACGATCATGGATCCAACGGACACCGCGGTCAGGTCGGACAATCCGATATTCCTCGTCGTAAGCGCCGGTCGATTGGCGGGCGAGCGCTTTCTGCACGTGGTCGCGGTCGTCGGTGTGGATGGCTTCGAGCCAGGCACGAGGCGAGTCGTACAGGTCCGCGCAGGAGCGACCCCAGACGGTTTCATAGCCTGGGCTGACGTAGATCATCCGTTGTTTGGCAACGTCGGTGAGCCAGAACACTTCGCGGATCGACTCGGCCAATTGCCGGAAGCGCTCCTCGCTGTTCTTGAGCGCGGCTTCAGCGGCGGAGTGCGCCGCGCGCGTGCGCAAGGCGAGGATGCCGAAGGCGAGGTCATCGGCGAGTTCCTGGAGCAATTGGATCTCCTCCGGCGCAAAGTGACCGCGGATATTGGAGTAGACCGTCAGCGTGCCCAGAACGGAGCCGTTGGCGCGCAACGGGACGGAGCATGCGGAGGCATGCCCATAGCGATTGGAAAGGCGGCGCCAAGGCGCGATCGAGGGATCGCTCTTGAGATCCTGGACGGCGCACGCGGTTCCGGTGCGTTGGGCGGTTCCGGTGGGGCCGCGTCCGGACGGCGTATCGGACCAGGTGATGACAAGTGAGTTGACCGCATCGAGAGCTTCACCGGCGGCAGCGGCGACCGTGATGCGCCGGTCGGGATCGTTCTGGGGATAACCGATCCAGGCGGACACATAGCCGCCGAGGTGAACGACTGTCTCGCAGATGGCCTGCAGTAGTTGGGATTCGTCCGTGGCACGAACGAGCGCCTGATTACATTCGATGAGGGCGCGGAGGGCGCGATTGACGCGATGGAGTTCCTCTTCGGCGCGCTGGCGCATGACGAGGTCTGACTTGAGTTGGGCGGTGCGTTCTTCAACGCGACGTTCCAGCACACGCGCGTGCTGGGCGAGGCGACTACGCGCGGTGAGAGCGGCGGCGGCGAGCAAAGCGAAGGCGATGGCCGCCCCGCCGATGGTAGGGCCGAACCAGGCGAGGCTTTGGAGCGGGACGGGTTGGACGGTGAACGTTGCCACAACCGGCGTGGCGTCGATATCAAGTCCCGAATCGCGCGCCCGTGCCCGAACGGTATGGAGCCCGGTCCGCAGCGGCTCCGTGTCGATGCGCCACGAACGCTCCGGCAGGAAGTCCGTCCACGGCTGGTCATCCAATTGCCACGAGAAGCAGGCATCCCGGAGTCGGTCGGACGACTGAAACCGGCCGATGGCCGTGGCATCGATCCGGATGCGATGGCCACGGATCACTTCGGAGTCGTGTGTGATCAGCCGGGTGTCGGGGGCGATGCCATCCGGCCGGAACTCGAGCACCCGGCTTCCGGAGCTGATCCAGTACGAGCCGTTGGCGTCCTTAAGAACCCGATCGACGAGATGAGAGGTGGGAAGGTCGACGCGACAAGGCTGGGCGCCGGGTTCGGGCGGAACGATGGAGAATCCGCCGTTGCCACCGGCGACGAGGGTTCCATCGGCAGCCTGGGAGAGGTTAGAGAGGATATCGACGGGGAACGTGGACCAGACGCCGTCGCGCCAGCGTGCGAGGCCACTGGCGCTGCCTCCGGTGGATGAATTGTAGCCGAACCAGAATTCGTGCTGACGTTCGATGACCGAGAAGACCACCCGGCCCGGCAGGTTGGTGATGGTGGTCCATTGCGTGGGTGGGACGCCTTCGGCGCGGAACAGACCGCCGTCGCCAAAGATCCAAAGAGAGGGGTCCTTTTGGCTGGCCAGCAGATTGAAGCCGAAGCGGCTGGTCTTCGAGGGCGGGATTTCGACGGTCTGGATGCCCTGGTGGGTGACATGGGCCGCCAGGTATTCGGACTGGTCCGGGGGCACGAGGATAATCCAGACACCTTGATTGGCGGCGTGCGTCGACAGGACCTGCAGGGATGGATCGGTCCACGGCCAAGGGATGGAAATCCAACGCTGGTCAGCGAAGGCGGCGACGACGTGGTTGCTGGCGGCGTTTCGACCGACGACCCAGAGGGTGTTGTCACGATCGGGCTCGACGTGCGCAATCGATCGAATACCGGTCGACGCTTCGTCGAAACGTGCTCCTTCGGCGCCATTCCAACGGTTGAGACCGCTTCCGTGCCAACTCCAGACACTGCCCGTCGCATCGGCGACCAGACCCGATGAGGGCACCTCCCAGCGGCGCCACGTCCCATCCGGCAGGCGGGTGACAGGATTTGTCGGGCGATGGTGGAGGGGATCGCCGGCAAACCAGGTGGCGCCGGAGGCGTCGACGAGAGTTGGTTGGGGAAGGTCGGAGTATTCCCGCCATTTCGAATCGCGGCGCTGCCAACGGACGAGGCAGTCAAAGCCGACGGCCCAGAGGGCTCCGTCGGGCGCTTCGCGGAGATCCTCGCTGTACAGGTGAGGCGCGGCGAAATCCGCTGAAGCCTGTCGCCAGCCGTTGGTGGTCCATTCATGGAACGCCTTGCGCCCGTGCGCGACATCGACGGCGGCGACGAGAGCCCCATCGGCAGTGACGAGTATGCCGTGGCTGTGGTGGCTATCGGGGCCGGGGAGAGGGCTCCAGCGGTCGTTCTGGTAAACATAGAGGCGCCGTCCCGTTGAGAAGCAAAGTCCCCAACGCGGCGATTCGGCGAAGCATGCCGAGCTCAGTTTCTGGCCATGGAACGCGTCGCTGGAATCCGACGGTTGCCAGCGGTCGTCCTGGAGTTGGAAGACACCCTTTAGAGTGGCGGCGAACCGTCGACCATCACTGGCGAGGATCTGATTCACCACGTAGCCCGATTCGAGTCCGTCCGTTTCGTGATAGGTCCGCCACATGCCGTCGCGATATCGGGCGAGTCCGCCGCTGCGCTCGACATTGGGCCAACTGTCGCTGGCAAACCACAGGCTGCCATCCGGGTCGACGGTGATGCGTCGCACGTTGGGGCCGGCCAGGCCGGATTCGGAACCCAAGGTGCGGAACTGGTGACCATCGAATTGGCCCGCCCCCCGATCGGTTCCGACCCAAACGTGGCCGGATGGCGTGACGGTGACGCAGCGGACGAAGTCGCTGGGCAACCCCTGGTTGGTGCCGAAGCGTTGCCAGTGGAAACCGTCGTATCGATGCAGTCCGCTGGAGGAGGCGAGCCAAACGGTGCCGAAGTCCCGATTTCTTGGATCTGCCACGAAATCGAGGTTGAACAGGTTCAATCCTCGCAGTTGTCCGTCGTCGCGCAGAGAGGCAATCTGCCACCCCTGATCCGTCACTGTTGCGGGGGTCCACGGATGCAGTTCCGATTGGGCGCGATCGGCGATGGTTCCCCAGATGAACGGGAACAGCAGCATCACGCGCGACCAGCGCCAGGCAGGGCCCTGCATACTCCAACCAACGCCATGAGCGAGGGGAAGTTAAGATGAAACGAACCTTCACCCGGTCCGTTTGGATTACCCGGTGTGCGTGGTGTCGGGTATCCGACATTCCGGGCCCGTCGATGGTGTGAATCTCAACTTTGGAATGGGTGATTTCGTGATGACGGCGGCGTTCTGGTTGGCGTCGGGGGTTGGGCTGGCGAGGGTGGGTCGCCCAGGAGGTGGTTGCGATTGGGAAATGGGACGGTGGTTCAGGAATCGAGTGGACCTTGCCGACAGACACCCCCAGGTGGGTCCTGGCGGTTGAGCTAACCGTGCTGTCGGCAGAGTAGTTAGAGAGATCTTGACCCTTCGTAGGTCCGTCGGGAGCGTGCCCAGACTGCGCTCGATTGCCGCCGGTATCCCGACGCCACCCCGCGCCCATGAAACGCCCAAAGCTCCTTCTCGTCCTCCTGGCCCTGCATGGCTTCTTCGACTCACCCGCCCGCGGCGCGAGTAGTTATACCGCCCGCTCCCTGTTCGAACTCCCGGGGACACCGGCGCGCTACCTGGAGTTCCGGCCTCCGACCCTGAATAATCGGGGTGAAGTCCTCTATGGGCTGTTGGATCGCCGGCCGGGTGTTTGGTTGCCGCTGGCCAACTACGGACGCCCCGCCGGCATCAACGATCTGACCGCCTTCATCGCGCTTCCCAATCGGACCATCCTGGGCTTCAACGATCAGGGGACGTTCTTTCATTTAAGTTCCGACCCTTCCCGGGCGGACGAGCCGTTGGACCGAATCTACACCGTCTACCGAGGCAACGCGGCGGGTGGCGAGACGGCGATAGGGACCGGCTACCGTTTGGAAGACTACCCTTCTCGCGACCTGGGCGCACACGTGCGCCGGCGAGCCTTCGTGGTCGAGGCCATCACCCGGAACGGCGAACCGGTGGGGAAATGGCGCGTGGACACCAAGCTGAAGGACGACGCGGACATTCCCTTCAACTGGGGGGCGGACCCGAAGGGGCCGGTGGGTGTCTTTCGAGGCGACCTCGTTCTTCCGCTGCCCGGGGCGACCGGCCTCCCGGATTGCGCCAACGCCAATGTGCCACCCTACGGTATTCGCGCCCTCAGCCCCGGGGGAACCATGCTGATCACCCGCTCGGACGCCTGCCCGGACCTGATTCAGACCCTGGTGCTGCATTCTCCGCTGCTGGGCGAACGGATCCTCGCGCGCAGCGGAGTGGGAGATCCGCCGCCGATCAATCCTATCTCGCGGTTGTACGCCGTCAGTGATGCGGGGCAAGCCGCGGGCGTCGACGAGTCGGGCCTGTGGGTCATCTCCACCGAGGGCCGGCTCGTCAGGTCCGGTGTTGCCGATATCCAGGCCATCCGGTTCAACGATGCCGGACAGTTGTTTGTTCTCCGCACGAACGATGTGCACATGTGGAGCCCAGACGGCACACTCTTCCCGCTGGCGCTGCCCTGGGAAACGTTCGGTTATCAACCGAATGCGACTTTCCGCGACGTGAACAACCGCGCCGAGTTCCTGGTCAGCGCCCAGAGTCTCACGGACGGCCGGACCTACGCCGTCCTTCTCTCGCCCACGTTGAGCGTGGAACTGGCGGCGAGCACCAACCAGACGGATCTCGGTCAATCCCTCACTCTCACCGCGACGCTGACGTCCTTGAGCGATCAGCTGCTGACCCTGGTGGCACCCGACGGGCCGCTGACGTGGACCGGGACCGGGGATTGGGAGAGCCTCTCAGGCCCCGAACCGAATCCTCCACTGACTCTCGCCCCTAGAGCCGTCACCCGACTCCAATGGGTTCTGAAAAGCACCCAATTCGGTGAAGGCCATTTCAGCCTCCGCTTCCGAGCGCGCGTCGGCGCCGACGAGGTGACCACCGCTCCCGCCTTCAGTGGTACGATCCGCATCCGGAAAATCGGCCCCGACCTGCTCATCAAGCGGGTCGACGACCCCGGCCCTTATGGCGGCGCCATGCAATTTCACCCGGTGCCCGTCGAATCCCAGACCCGGCGGGCCGACACCCTCCTTGGGCAGCCGGCCGAGTTCCGCGTGGTCCTCGGCAATGCCGGAGACGAAGCCTATCGATTCGTTCTGAAGGCGGTGGAGGACCCGGCGCCTGGCTGGCGCTTCACGTACCTGTTGGAGAACACGGATATCACGGACTCGGTCCGCTCCCCGGCCGGCCGGACGATGCCCGAACTTTGGCCCGCCGAATTGATCACCCTACGACTGGTGATGACACCACTCACCGCCACGCCCAACGCCGAAGCCAGTGTCCGTCTCGTGGCGTCGTTCGCCACGCAACCCGACGAACCCGCCGATGTGGTGGAAGCGCGCACGACGGTCCGAGACCTGGCCGTCACGTTCACACCCGAACGCGCCATTCTTGGCGAGTACGTCCAGGTGAAGATGCAGTATCGCAACTCGTCTCCCACAGCCATGTCGGGAGTCAGAGGCGAAATTCGGGTCTTTGGTGGAGGCGGGGGTTACGCCGACAGCGAAATCTCGCCGGAGAATCTCTCGACGCTCTCTTCCGGTGAGGTCGCCACTTTCACGCAGAAGTTCGTGGTCACCAATACCGGGACATTCCGATTCACCGGGCTGGTGCTGGGCACCCAGGCCGACCAGCGGCCCCTGCGAGTCGACACCGAGTCAGTCTCCTTGATGGTGGGCGCCGTGCGTTTTCTGAAACTGGACCCGATCCAGGTGCTGCCCGAGGTCACTCTCATCCAGGGCAAATCCACGGTGCTCTCCATGGTGATCACGAATACCATCGGCGTGCCCAAATCGGTCCGGCTGGAGTTGACCGTGAACGACCTCCAGTTGGGCACGCAGACTCTGGCTCTCGGGCCCTGGGACACCTCTGGCTACAGCAAGGAGACCTTCTT
>JAEUHG010000128.1 GCA_016795425.1 Verrucomicrobiales bacterium | reverse complement strand
CCTGATCTGATGCCGTCGGACATCACCGGCACGGAAATCCTCGAGGAAGATCACACCACCGGCAAACGGGTGTTCAAATTCGTGCGCGGTCCCATTTTCGGGAACATCATTCTCGCCGACGAAATCAACCGCACGCCTCCCAAGACGCAAAGCGCTCTGCTGGAGGCCATGCAGGAACGACAAATCACCGTCGGCGGCGAAACCTACAAGCTCCCGGATCCCTTCTTCGTTCTGGCGACCCAGAACCCCATCGAACAAGAAGGCACCTATACCCTGCCCGAAGCCCAACTCGACCGGTTCATGCTCAAAATCGAGGTCGATTACCCGTCCCGCCCCCATGAGATCGAAATCGTGAAGCGCGCCACCACCGACTACCGCTTCCAGCCCCAAACCGTTCTGGGCGCCGCCGAAATCCTCGCGATGCAACAACTCGTCCGCAAAGTGCCCGTCGCCGACCATGTGTACGAATTCGCCGTCGATCTCGCGCGGCACACACGTCCGACTGGTCCCAGCCCAAGTCCCTTCGTGAAGGAAATGGTCAATTGGGGGGCCGGTCCGCGCGCGAGCATCTGCCTCATCCTTGCCGCCAAAGCGCGGGCGATTCTGCACGGACGACACCACACGACCACCGAAGACGTCGCGGCGATGGCGCTGCCGGTCCTCCGGCATCGCCTGGTTCCCACCTTCAACGCCGAGGCGGCGGGCAAGGACGAGAATGCCATCGTCCGCCAACTGCTCGAGGACGTGCAAAAGACCGCTCGAAAAGTGGCCTGATCCACCGTCCCATGGCCGCAACGCCTCCAGCCTCGACCCAGGCCGCGGTCCTGGATCCCCGCGACCTGGCGCGCATCGAGGGACTCGAACTGCTTGCCAGCCGGGTCGTGGACGGCCTTCTGTCCGGCCGTCACCGTTCGCTGCTCAAGGGCGGCAGTGCGGAATTCACCGAGCACCGCGGCTATGTTCCTGGCGACGAGATCCGGCTCATCGACTGGAAGGTGTTCGGCAAGAGCGACCGCTATTTCATCAAGCAGTACATCGAACGCACCTGCCTGCAGGTGGTCGTCGTCGTCGATGCCAGTGGTTCCATGGCGTTTGCCGGCAAGTCCCCGGCCAAGTTTCACTATGGTCGATCGGTGGCCGCGTGTCTGACACGACTGGTGCTCCGGCAGAGCGACGCCGCCGGGCTTGCCCTGGTTGGCCCCACGCTGAAGGACTACATTCCCCCACGATCGAATCCCCGGCACTTTCAGGCGATCCTGCAACGCCTCACCGCCGCCGTTCCCGGCGGCGAAGGAGCCTTGGCGGCGTCCCTGATCGAATTATCCCGGCGCATCCGGCGTCGCGGCCTCATCGTCCTCATCACCGACGGCTTCGAGGAGATCGGGCCTCTGCGCCAATCCCTGCAGTTCCTGCGCGGACGTGGCCACGAGGTCATCCTGCTGCATACCATGGCCCCGGAGGAACTGAACTTCGACATCGGCGGTTGGTCACGATTCGAATGCCTCGAAGTGGAAGGTCGCCGTCTCAACCTGGATCCGGCCCTGGTCCGCAAGGAGTACCTGGAAGCCGTTCGCCAATTCCTGAGCGATCTGCGTCGCGCCTGTGGTGAAACCGGTTGCGATTATCACCCGATGCCGACCGATCGGCCCATCGGCGAGGCGCTCACCTATTACCTCACCCGGCGCAGCGCCCGCCTGAAACAGACCTGACATGAGTTTCCTGAGTCCGGCCTTCCTTGCCGCGCTCCCTCTGGTCGCGATTCCGGTGGTGCTCCACCTGCTGAATCGGCGCCAGCAAAAGAGGGTGTCGTGGGGCGCGATGCGCTTTCTGATCGCTGCCGCCACACGTCGACGCCGTATCTGGACGCTCACCGACCTGCTGCTGCTCCTGCTTCGGATCGCCGCTTTCGCGCTGTTGATCTTCGCCTTGTCGCGCCCCCTGATGCCGAGTACCTGGCTGGGAGGTTCCCTGCCACGGGATGTGCTTCTCGTCATCGACACCTCGCTTTCGACCCAGCGCCGCACCGGACAGCAATCGGCATTCTCCGCACTCATCGACCGCGCGAAATCGTTGATCGACGAACTGACACCCAACGACCTCGTGCGGGTGATCCTGGCTGGTGAAAGTCCCGAATGGCTCAGCGAAGACCCCCTGCCCGCCAACGCCACCACTCGTCGCCGCCTCCAATCTCAATTCGACGCCCTGAAACCCACCACCGGCGCCAGCGACCTGCTTGCTGCCGTTCGCGAAGCGGCGGACCTGGAGATACCCAAGGACAAAGCTCAACGCGTCATCCTCGTGCTGACCGACCGGCAGAAGCAGGGCTGGCGCCTGGACCAACGACCGCTCTGGGAATCGGTGCAGCGTCGACTCCGGCAGGCGGCGGTCACGACCACCGTAAGTCTGGAGTTTCCCGCTCTCGAGTTCCCCACCGCCAACCTCAGTGTCGATCGACTGGATACCACCCGCCCTTACGGGGGAACGGGCCAAGCCCTGGCGTTTACCGCCACTATCTCGAACTACGGTCCCTCCGACAGCGCGCCAGCACTGCTGTCCTGGACCGTGGATGGCGCCCCTGCTGGCGTCGCCACGGTTCCACCGCTCACGTCCGGGGCCAGCACCACCCTGAACCTGACGCATGTCTTTGGGAAAACCGGGACCCTGGAAGTCCGTTGTCGCGTTGACATCGCGGATGCCTTGGCGGCGGACAACGAAGCCGGGGTCTGGATCGATATCTATGATCAGTTACCGGTGCTTTTCGTCGATGAACCCGGTCCGGACGACGATCCCGAGCGTGACCAGTCGTTTTTCCTGGCGGCGTTGGGACTTTCAAAATCCGGCACGGATCCCGGCTGGAAGTCTGTGTTTTTGCCTACCGTCGTTTCCCCGGCGGCATTGAGCGGAACGGATCTCACCGCGTATCGTGCAATTGTTTTGGCTGACCTTCGCACCCTGCCGGCTCCAGCCGTGGAGGCGCTCGAACGATTTGTCCAGAAGGGCGGCGGTCTTTGGCTGACCTTGGGTCCCCGAACTCAGCCCGAGACCTTTGCCCAGGCATTTTTCCGCGGGGGCTCGGGCCTTTCTCCCTACGCCCTGGGATCACCGGTCGGAGATCCCGGACAGCGCGATCTCTTCAC
>JAEUHG010000122.1 GCA_016795425.1 Verrucomicrobiales bacterium | reverse complement strand
CGGCAGCCTCTCCATGGCAAACGGCGCCGCGCTCACCAACCTCGCCGGTGCCACCTTTGATCTCGATCTCGACGCCATCGTCGCCGACTCCGGCGGCGCCGGTGGGTTCGCCAACGACGGTCTGTTCCGCAAAACCGGCGGAGCTGGCCTCTCCACGTTCACCACTTCCTTCCGCAACCACGGCACTCTCGAAACCCGCGCCGGTGCGCTCGCGCTCTCCGGTGGCGGCAATCATGGCGGCACGTTCCAGATCGGCGCCGACTCCCGCCTTCAGTTCGGTGGCCAGCACACGTTCTCCGCCGACTCCGCTCTTGGCGGTCCGGGCGTTCTCTCTATCATCTCGGGCACCGCCAACCTCGCCGGCTTGGTCGACGTCTCCGGACCCCACCTCTTCAGTGGCGGCATCGCCAACCTGACCGGCCGTTACAATGCCATTAGCAACCTCGTCGCCATCACCGGTGGCACGGCCAATTTCTCTGGCAATGGCACGGTCGCCCCTTCCTCCCTGGTCATCTCCAACCTCGGCGTCCTCGGCGGCTCGAGTCTCGTCTCCGTCCGCGGCCCGATGCGATGGGGCATTGGCCGAATCGAAGGCAGTGGCCTCGTGGTTGCCGAAGGTGGAGTCGAAATGATCGGCGGCGGCCTGTCGATGTCCGGCCGCGCCCTGGTGAATCGCGGGTCTGGTCGATGGGGAGGCGCCGCCATCGGTAGCCTCTCCATGGCAAACGGCGCCGTGATCACCAACCTCGCCGGCGCCACCTTTGACCTCGATCTCGACACCACGGTCGCCGACTCCGGTGGTGCCGGGGGCTTCGTCAATGAAGGGATCTTCCGCAAGACCGGCGGCGCAGGTTCGACCGTCTTTACCACCGCGTTCCGCAATAATGGAACGATGGAGCTGGTCGTGGGCGTTCTCCGCCTCCAAGGCGGGTTCACTCAGACAGCCGGCAACCTTCTCCTGCGCGGCGGTCAACTCGGGAGTTCGCGTCCGGTCCGCATCCTCGGAGGAAGGATGTTCGGCTCCGGCACCGTCTTCGGCTCGGTCACGAATGCCGGTTGGATCCAACCAGGGGACGGCCCCGGACTCCTGATCCTGGATGGCGACTATGCCCAGGACCGTGGCGGCAGCCTCGAAGTCCGGTTGGGCGGAACGCAACCCGTCACGACCCACGATCAACTGGTGATTTCGAATCTGGCGAACCTCGACGGTACACTCGCTACAACACTGGCTGAAGGATTTGAACCGGCACTTGGAACGACCTTTGAGGTTCTCCGATGCAGGAATCGTACCGGGACCTTTGCCACCTTCCTCTATCCTTCCAACACCGTTGGAATGACGTTGGATTACTCCAGCTCCAATGTCGTCGTCCGCGTCACCAACACCCGCCCGGTCCTCGATCTGATTCCCGATCAAACCGTCGACACGACCAGATTGCTTTCCCTGACAGTCGTCGCCCGGGACACCGACCTACCCGCTCAGACCCTCCGCTACTCCCTCACCAATGCACCTGCCGGTGCCACCATCAATGATCACGGCATCCTCCACTGGACCGCTCCGTCGGAACTCGTTGGGTCGAGCACCAATATGACCGTGGTGGTCACCGACAACGGCACACCGAATCTCAGCCACTCCCGAACCTTTGCAGTTCACATCGGCAACCCATCCGGCGTCAGTGCCCTTTCGCTCCAATTCGGTGTTCCGGTGCCCGGCGCAAACACACTCACTTTCCGCGGGATCCCCAGTGGCACCTATCACGCGGAATACGGACTCACCGTGCTGGGACCCTGGTTCGACTTCGCCACCGCCACTGCCGGGGCCGATGGCGTTTGGACCGTCGTGGACCGGAGCGCCACCAACACCGCTCGATTTTATCGGGCGCGGTGATGGTGGCGAAACATCGGCACGCGTTTTTCCGTGGCTGCCATCGGGCATCAAGTCTTCAGGTTGCGATGTCCGAGTAGTTAGTGGCTTTGCAGCGCCCGGGACGGACCAATGTCCGTCAGGATCCCGGACGAAATTGCGGATACCGAGATTACAGCATGCCAATCCACACGGTCGGACCGCCATGCCTCCGGTGAAGAACCTCAGGCTTCCGCCATTACCGCTGGCGCAGCCGGAAAAATCCGAAGTTCCCCGGCCCGATATTCATCACGGCAGAGGAACTGTTGCCCAAGGTGGTATGCGGCACGACCGACCACGTCCCACCGGCACGCAAATCGGAGGTCTGCTCCAGCACAAACCCTTCGGCCCGATCCCAAGAGACGAGCAGATTCGCCCCGGAGTGTTGGATGGAGAGCACGGGCGACTCAGGATTGCCCGGCTGCGATTCGAACGCGCCAAGGTCCGGAACACCGTTCATGGGCAAGTCGCGCTGATCGGCGGTGACGCCGCTTCCCGTCGCGGCATCGCGCGCCGGGCTGCCGACCAGCAACCCCATGGTCGGTGTCGGCCCACCGTTATCAGCCAACGAGGCCAGCTGAGGATCGCCGCTGGTCAGGTTGACACCGGACAGGATCGGGACGCCGGAGACATTGGCGTCCGCGGCGGAGGTGTTGCCAGCGACGATGCAGTACCGAAGCGAGACGTTGTCGCCATAGACTCCGCCGCCCTGTTGCCCGGCGGTATTCGCGGAAACGGTGCAGTGGGTCAGTTTGACCTCGTGTCCAAAGGGCGCGCTGATCGCCCCTCCCACGAGGTTCGCGCTATTCTCCGCGAAGGTGGACGAACTCGCCGTCAGTACGCCCTCGACCTGCACCGCGCCGCCATGGTCTGCCTTGTTGCGGGCGAATGTGCATCGTTCCGCGGTAAGTGAGGCACTGCCGTTGCTTGCAAGCCCAATGGCCCCTCCGGCGAAGGCGGTATTCCCAGTCAGACTGCACTCGATCAGTGTCAGTTCGCCTTCCACGAAAACCGCTCCGCCGTAGCCGTCCGGATAACTTCCACCGACGAGGCCCTCGGTGAGCCTTAGACGCCGGAATTCCACTTTCGAACCGGCAACAATCCGGAACAGTCGGTGCGCATTCCCACCGCTCAACAAGACCCCGGCGGGCTCGCTGGTGGCATCAATGGAAACGCCGTCGGCGTCTTCGATATCAATTGCCGTGGCGAGCCGGATGGGACCCTGGAATCCACTGGCGAAACTGATCCGATTCGCACCAGGTTTGGTCGCGGCATCCGCGAGCGCCTGCCGCAAGGAACCCGGACCGGCATCATTCGCGTTGGCGACCACGAAATCGCTCGTCACCGGCGTCAAGAGGGTGATCCGGAAGGTCTGCGCAGGGCTCGTGTCCACGCCGCCGTCCGCAGTGCCCCCGTTGTCCTTCAATCGAACGGTCACCACTGCCGTGCCGTTGGCGTTGGCGGCGGGCGTGTAGGTCAGTCTTCCACTCGGATCGATCGACGGGACCGCGGCAAACAAGGACGCCTGGTCCATGGTGACCAGGAACGTCAACGTCTGGGTCGACTCGTCGGCGGGACCGGCACTGATCGCTGTGGCCCAACCATTGACCGTCTGGGGACCGCTGCTCGAATTCACCGTCTGGTCGGGGCCAACCGCGAAGCTCGGAGCCTGATTGACCACAGGCTGCGATTCGAACGCGCCCAGGTCCGGGACGCCATTCATTGGCCGGCCGCGTTGATCAGTGGTGGCGCTGCTCCCGGTTGCGGCGTTGCGAGCCGGGCTCCCGGTCAGCAACGCCATGGTCGAAGTCGGCCCGCCGTTATCGGCCAGCGCCGCGAGCTGGGGATCGCCAACGGTCAGGTTGGTACCGGACAAGGTCGGAACACCCGAGATGTTGGCATCCACCGGCGACGTATTCCCCGCGACCACGCAATACAGTAGGGAAACGTTGTCGCCGTAGAGTCCGCCGCCCTGCTGCCCGGAACTATTCGCGGAGACGGTGCAGTGGGTCAGTTTGACTTCGTGACCGAAGGGCGCGCTGATCGCTCCACCGGCGATCTTGGCACTGTTCCCCGTGAAGGTGGACGAAAGCGCCGTCAGGATTCCTTCAACCTGCACCGCGCCGCCGTGGTCCGCCGAGTTCCCGGCGAAGGTGCATCGCTCCGCGGTCAGTGAGGCACTGCCGTTGCTCGCAATACCTGCGGCGCCGCCGGCGAAGGCAGTGTTCCCGGTCAAGCTGCACTCGACCAGTGTGAGCTGGCCCTCGACGAAAACCGCCCCGCCATAGCCTTCCGGATAATTCCCGACGACGAGTCCCTCGGTGAGTCTCAGACGTCGTAGTTCCACTTTGGAACCGGCTGCGATTCTGAATAATCGATGCGCGTTCCCGCCACTCAACGTGACCCCTCCGGGCTCGCTGCTGGCATCAATCGAAACACCGTCGGCATCCTCGATGTCAATGAAGGTGGCGAGCGGGATGGGGCCCTTGAATCCAGGGGCGAAAGTAATCCGATCCGCCCCCGGCTTGGCCGCGGCATCCGCGAGCGCTTGGCGCAGCGAACCCGGACCGGAGTCATTCGCGCTGGTAACCACGAATTCGCTCGCCACCGAGGTCACGATGGAGATCACGAAAGTCTGGGCCGGGCTTGTGTCCACGCCACCATCCGCCGTGCCCCCGTTGTCCTTCAATCGAACAGTCACCACCGCCGTGCCGTTCACCTGGGCCGCAGGCGTGTAAGTTAAACTTCCGGTGGGATCGATGGCGGGAGCCACGGCGAAGAGCGATGGCTGATCCACGGAGACCAGGAAGACCAACGTCTGGGCCGACTCGTCGGCCGGACCGGCGTTAATCGCCGTGGCCCAACCGTTGAAGGTCCGGGGACCGCTCGCTGAGTTCACCGTCTGGTCGGGACCCACCACAAAACTTGGCGGATCATTGATCTCCATCACCACCGGAGGCATCACCGTGATCTGGAAGGTCTGGGCCGCGCTGGTGTCCACACCGCCTTCCGCCCTGCCCCCGTTGTCCTTCAATTGAACCGTAACCACCGCAGTGCCGTTGGTTTGAGCGGCGGGCGTGAAGGTCAGTGTCCCGGTTGGTTGGATCGCGGGAGTCGTCGCAAACAGCTCCGGCCGATCGACGGAAATCAGGAACTCCAGCGTCTGCGCCGACTCATCCGCGGGTCCGGCGCTGATCGCGGTGGCCCAACCGTTCACTGTTTGTGGACCGCTGCCCGAATCCACCGTTGGGTCGGACCCCTTGGTGAAGCTCGGAGCATCATTGATATTCGGCTGCGCTTCGAACGCGCCCAAGTCCGGCACGCCGTTCATGGGCAATCCACGTTGATCGGTGATCGCGCCGCTGTCGGTCGCGGCATCGCGCGCCGGACCGCCGTTCAGCAACGCCATGGTCAGTGTCGGCCCACCGTTGTCAGCCAATGCCGCGAGTTGCGGATCGCCACTGGTCAGGCTGGGTCCGGACAGAATCGGAACGCCGGAAACATTGGCATCCAGCGGCGAGCTATTCCCCGCGACGATGCTGTACTGAAGGTTGACGTTCTCACCGATAATGCCGCCGCCTTGTTGGGCGGCGCTGTTGGTGGAGACGGTGCAATGGGTCAGTTTGACTTCGTACCCGAAGGCTCCGCTGATCGCTCCCCCCATCACGCTGGCGCTGTTTCCTGCGAATGTGGAGAAGGTCGCCGACACCCGTCCCTCCGCCTGGATCGCACCGCCGTGCTCCGCCGTATTCCCGGAGAACGTGCAGCGTTCAGCGGCCAGCCGGGAAGTGCCGTTGTTCGCAAGGGCCACGGCCCCACCGACAGAGGCTGAGTTTCCAGACAGACTGCATTCGATCAGCGTGAGCTCTCCTTCCACGTAAACCGCCCCGCCGTACCCGTCCGGATGGCCGCCTCCAACGGCTCCGTCGGTAAGCTTCAGCCGACGGAATTCCACTTTCGAGTCGGTCAAAATTTTGAACAGCCGGTGTGCTTTCCCACCACTCAAGGTGACCGCGGCGGGCTCACGGCTGGCATCGACGGAAACGCCGTCGGCGTCGGCGATTTCGATCACCGTCGCCAGTTGAATCGGGCCCGGGAGTCCAGGTGTGAACAGGACCCGATCCATTCCCGGCTTGGTCGCGGCATCCGTCAGCGCTTGGCGAAGTGAGCCCGGCCCGGAATCGTCCGTGTTGGTAACCAGGAAATCGGCGGTCACCGGGGTCGCAATGGTGATGTGGAATGTCTGGGCGGGGCTGGTGTCCACCCCGCCGTTCGCCGTACCCCCATCGTCCTTCAATCGAACCGTAACCACCGCCATGCCGTTCGCCTGGGCAGCGGGCGTGTAGGTCAAGGTTCCGGTCGCATCGATGACGGGGAGCTCCGCAAAGAGTTCCGGTTGGTCCACGGAGATCAGGAACACCACCGTCTGGGCCGACTCGGTCGCGGGTCCGCTGCGGATCTCCGAAGCCCAACCGTTGAGGGTCCGGGGACCGCTGGTCGAATTCACCGTCAAATCCGGCCCCTTGGTGAAGCTCGGCGGTTCATTGGGATCCGTGGGCGCCGCAGTCACCACCGTGATACGGAAGGTCTGGACCGCGCTGGTATCCACTCCTCCGTCCGCCGTGCCGCCGTTGTCCTTCAATTGAACAGTGATGACCGCTGTGCCGTTGGCCTGGGCAGCGGGCGTGTAGGTCAGGTCTCCGGTCGGATCAATGGCCGGAGCCGCGGCGAAGAGTGCCGGTTGATCCACGGAGGTGAGGAACACCAACGTCTGGGCCGACTCATCCGCCGGACCGGTGCTGATCGCCGTGGCCCAACCCTCCACCACCTGGGGACCACTGCTCGAATTCACGGTCTGGTCGGGTCCGATGCTGAACGTCGGAGCATCATTCACCTCGTTCACCAACAGCGGACTTTCCAGCGGCGTGATCTGTATATTGTCGATCAGCGTGGTCTGGGTAAAACCGCCGGTTTGCCCGGTGAACGCGAAGACATCATCTTTGGCCGGAACAAAAGGAACCACCACATCCTTCAGAATCAGGTTTCCGTCCAAGAGGACCGAAATCACCCCGTCCGTCAGACCCGGCGCCGTGCGGTACCGTATCTGGACTCGGTGCCGCAGGCCATCGGCGGCAGGCGAGACATTGTATTTCTGGGGAAGGACCGAGTCGTGGACACGAATGAAATAACCCGGCGCGTTGAAGCTGATAAAATCCACTCCCAATCCGCGAGTGTAACCGCCCACCTGGGTCGCGGCCCCATCGACGGGCTCTGCCGCGGGCTTCACGTAGAATCCAAATCCGTCGGCAGGGATATTGTTCGCCGGCAAAAGGACTTGGTAATCGAAGTTGGCCACAAAGCCATACACCGAAGGTCGGAGTCTCTGCATGACCCACTGGCTGCGGGTGCTGCCCACCGCCAGGTCCGTCAGTTTCAGCATGGAACTCCCATCGGGTCCCGGCACGACCCGGGCCACGCCGGTGTTGGAGATCAGCACAGACCCGTCCAATACCCCGTCGGCGGGGTTGATGCCATCGAAGGTTTGCCGGTAACTCGCTGGATAAACCGTCGTGTAGTGCGCGACGAGGCGATGCGACTTCGCGGTCGCGACGGTCAGGGCTGGAGTGGAGTTCGTGACGGTCACCCCGTTGTCGGTCCATTTCCAGAACTCGAGAGCGCCGATGCGATCCGGAACCGTTACCGTCACCTGCGGGGTCGTGCTCTTCCCGTAAATGCGCACGAAACGTCCGACGGCATTCTTCCGGCCATTCAGGTCGGGTTCGCTGACAAGGACTTCCGGCGCGAGCGCATTCTTCTCGTCCTCGGAGCTGGTCGAGGTGCGGTCGTCCCGCTGCGCGAAGAGCACCTCGACGGACTCGTGAGAGTCGGGTTTCCGGATGTAGTCATATTCGACGCGCAGAGTGACATTGGTAAGGGTGATGGGAGCGTTGGAATCCCCCAGGCGGAAGGGGTTGCCGTTGTACAACACCTCCCGCCAGATCTTGAGGTCCGCCCAGGCGGCGGGGCTGGAGTAAACCAGCATCCCCGACGAATGCGTGTTCTCCGCCAGGCTCAGCACCAGGGACTCTTGCGCCGATAGCTGCTTCAACAATCCGGGCTCCGCAATGGTGGGCCCGAAAAGCGCATCCAGGGTCACCCTCGGCCTCCAGGTGATTCGGCTGCGCGTGTCACGATTGTAGTGCCGAAACTGGTGGATGGACCCGTTCTTGCGGATGTTGGAAAGGCCCGAGTGCTCAATGTTCAACTGAACGAACGAGGTACCCACCGGAACACCCTCGGTTCCGATGTTCCTGACGTCGAAGAGATAGATGTTGCGGATTCGAATGTCCTCTTCGTTGTTCGGGAGATACTTCTGGTTCACGAGATTCAGCGAGATGGCTTCGCCGCGGTTGAGGGCCGCGATCTCCGCGGTACTGAGATGAACGTTGACGGACTGTTCGCGCTCGTAACTATCGACTTGAAACCGGTCCACGATCTTCTGAGTGGTGTTGGCGATCACGTCCGTGAAGATTCCGTGCAGCGCTTTCCGGTCGAGGTCCTCGGGGTTCGAGCTCAGCACTCCCTTGGTGCCGTTGTTGCGGCTGGCGTCGGCGATCTCGGCGACCTTCTTGTAAGTCTCGGACAGATCGAGCGGCTCGACGTAGGGAGTGACCAGCCGGTACTCGTAGGCCTTGGCCATGTAGTAGTGGTACTTGAGCAGCCGATCCCATGCCCGCTGCTCCATGTCCTTCAGGTAGGATTGCACCCGTTGATCCAGGATTTTAAGGCTCTCGCCGGTCTGGGTGTTCAGTGAATCGATGGCCAGGAGATTCCGCGTGATGGTGTCCGACAATCCGGCCACTTCATTGATGCTGTCGATGATGTTGTCGGTAAAGACGCGTTTATCCTCCAGGAGCTGCTTGATTTCATCGGCCAGGGAAATGTACTCGGGATCGGCAGCCTTGAGCTTCTCCAACTCGGCCTCGAGTTTTGGACTGGAGACCTTCGCCCTCTGGAGCAGGTCCGAAATGCCCTTCATCCCGTCGGAAAGCTGGCCGCTGGCGTTGCTGAGGTCCTGAAGCCGGCTCATGCGGCTTGCGTGCGCGTTGTGGGCGGCCAGTTCCTGCGGATTCATGCTGGCGGTCGAAAGCTTCTCCTCCTGGTCGGCGGCAAGTTTCTCCGCCTTGGCATTGAGGTAGGTGGTCGCGATGTCAGGTATCTTCGAGATCGAATCCCAGGGTTGCTCGGGGTCGAATTCACTTCCAAGATTGAGCCCGTCCCCGACGGCCCCGAGGGCCGGTTGATACGCGGGAATCATCTTCGCGCCGACACCGACGATCTTGAGGCTGAGCCGGAGACCGGTCTCCCACTCCGGCGGTTGGGTATTGGCAAACGCCTTGTTGGTCAGCCCCACTTCTTTGACGCGAAGCTTGTTCTCGAGATTGACCAACCGTTCGTTGATCTCCATGGCCTTGGACTTGAAGGTGGCCAGATTCGACGAGGCCGCGGCGTACTTCCTCTGAGCCTCGGTGATTTCCTCCGTGAGCTTCTTCCGAGCGGTCTCGAGAGCATCGGTGGTGGACGCGGCATTCGCCTGTCGGGTTCCGATCCACCTCGCCAGATAGATAATGTCCAGACTCCGGTCGATCTCCTGTCTGAAGAGGGTGCTGGAAAACTCCAGACTCAGCATGGGAACCCACCCGGCCGGATTGCCGAAGTAGTCCAGACCATGGCTGGCCTGCTGGAGAAGCAGTCGCATTTCGTCGCGCATTTGCCCGAGTTCCAGCCGCTGAGTCTCCTCCAGTTGCCCCCACGCGGCGGCGTCCGCTTTGAAAAGCTCGAGGATGCCGACGTATTCCCCCAGGCGTGCCCGGACTTGGTCGATTCTATTCGCCAGATAATCCCGGCGAATATCACCGAGGATTTTCCGTAGAAGGACCGGGTGCACCCAGGCGAAGCGCGCCGGAACGACTCGGTTTTGACCGTTCGGACCTGGATTGCCGGAGGGTACCGGGTAGCTCTTCCCGTCGACGGTTGTAGGAAACTTAGACAGGCTGTCGTACTGGACCTGAGCGAGAAATCCCTCGGATTTCAGCACCCACTCCGCAAGCCGGGGGGTCCCGGCCGCTCCCCCCTCACACACCGTGGTACTGGTGTGGGGCGTTTCGGTGCCGCCGGGCCGATACGCCGCCGGAATCCCTCGCGCGCCGGGACTGCCGCCCTCGACGGCGGCCTTCACCCCTCCCGAGATCGCGACGGAAGTCGTCAGGGTTCCGCCGGCCCCCCCGGTGCCTGGCGTCCCGGATTTCCAGGCATCGCCTCCGGAGGTCGGAAGAACAGGGCTGCCCCAGCTGGTGTAATTCCCCCGGAAACCACTGTAAGTGACATAAGTGATGAGGTACCCACCCGACGCTGTGTAGCTGACCGTAGGATAGACATCACTGGTCGTCGTATGGGTGTTGATGTAAGGGACCGAGGTCCCGTTGGGGCCATGACGGCCTCGCCCAGCATCCTGCCCCTTGCCGCCGGTCAGAATAAATCTCACCGGCGGTCCGCCGCCGGCATCAGCGAAGTTCTCCACATACAGGTCCACGGATCCGGCCGGCGCTCCCTGGGTCCCGTTGCTGCCGCCTTCGGGTCCGGTCGCATGAATGGGCGGAGTGACCCCCTCCGCCGGCGTGGTGATGATCTGACCTGCACCCTCGAACTGTAGTTTTCTGGCGCGGATCGTGACATGGGTCTGTTTGAGCCGCCATTCACTGCGAATGATGATGGTTTCCGCCATCAGCGTGACCTCGCCGATATCATCAAAGCCATGGGTCCGGAGAAGGATGGGACTGTTCGCGTTGATAATGAGGGTTCCTGAACTGACCAGGCTGAAGGAGCGGAGTTGTCGCTGGGCATGGTTGAAAGGAACGAGCGTGGGACTGATCGTTTCAACGATGACGGAGTCGTCCGCCGTCTTATCGGTGGTCAATGGGCGCTCCTCCGTTCCGAAGACGGTGAATTCCGATCGAGGAAGGCTGACCGCGACCTCGTCCAACAGGACGGTCGAATCCGCGCCGCTGACGATTTCCAGGGTCGAGTTGGTTCCGGAGGCGGTGAAGAGAAACTCGCGGTGGGTCCAGGTGCCGCCACCCACCGAGGAGAAATCGGCGGCCAAGTTGGTCCGCGCGGGCTTGGCGGACTCGTAGACCCTCAGGGCGACCGTGCCGGGTCTCGAAAGAACGCCATTGGCATGCAGGCTGACCTGGTACTGCCGTCCAGCGACGGTCGGAAAGCTCTGACTCATCCCCGCTTCCGTTAAGAAGAAGGCATTCGGTCCCGCGAAGGGCGGCGCGCCGATCTCTTTGTCGTTGGGAAGGCCGACGATCCCGGCTTTTTCGCCCCGCGGGAGGAACTTCCAGCTCTGGTAGCCGGGCAACCCCAGCTCCTGGATCCCTCCCGGAGCCACGCCGGCTTCAAAGCTGCCGTCTTTCAGCAGATTGGGCTGCGCGAGCAGGGGCGCAGAACTCGTCCAGAGGAGTCCCACGCCGAGCAGGCAGCCAAGGAGGGGCCGAAGAATTGGGGTACAACGTATCATGGGTGGTGGAGGTGGAGCGGAAATGGGGTGCGCTCAGGGTTGGTTCGGTTCCATCCCACCTCTTTCGAAATCCGGACGCGGGTGTTTCAAGAAATCTTCGAAAGATGATAAAGCCGAATCTCGAGGACCAGCCACGCCACCCCCTCGCCTCCCGGTCACGCCGTGTCGTGGGCTCGCCTTGTGGCGACGCCGCCCGTCCGAATTGGGGCGGGCGGTCCCGGGTCCCGGGCCCCGGAGGATCTCAACGGATCACCGTTCGATCCGGCACTGCGGATGCGCCTTCTCGAAGGCGGCGAGCCCTTCTGATGTCACGGCCGTATGGGCGAGATTCACCAGTTCGAGCCGGCTCAAGGGAGCCAGCGCCGCCAAGCCGGCATCCGTCACTTTAGTCCCGGTCAACCGCAGCTTTGTCAGTTGGGTCAGAGACGCGATCGCCCGCAGCGCCGTATCGCCAAACGCCGCATAAGGCACCTCCAGCTCGCGCAATCCTTGGAACTGGGGAAGCAGTTCCACGTAGTCTTCCTCGGTGAGGCGCGAGCAATTCCCGAGGTTGAGCGCGACGATACTCCGGGCCGTCAACAGCGTTCGCACGCCCTCGCGAGAGATGGAGGTTCCCTCTAAAATCAGTTCCTCCAGCTGCGGGCAATCGGCCAACAATCGCACCGTCGACTCATCCAGGTTGGCATAAAGGAAGTCCAGTTTCCGAATACCCTTCAGCCAGGCGCACTGCAACAGCCCCCGTCCCGTGAAAAGAGGCGAATGGCTGATGGTCAGTTCCTTCAGGCGCTGGAGCCCCGCAATATGGACCAGGACACCGTCGGTGATCGCCTCGGGGCACGTAATATGCAACGTCCGCAGATCCTCATTCCCCACCAGAAATCGGAAGGCAGAGTCCGTCAGGCCAGGCATGCGCAGGAAGGCATAGCGCAAGGTCTTCACCGCCTGAAGCACCTCGAACTCCTTCTCGGGCGGTGGACGAAGCGGCGGCGAAGACGCCCACCGGTCGAACCACAGATAAGTGATCTCGAAGTCACCCGAAGGAAGATCCTTCTCCGTCGTCACCGGAACTTCCAGACCATCCCGGAGAATCTTGAACTGGGCGTTCTCCCGAAGCAGCCATCGGGCGGCGTCGCGGACCGTGGCGGCCGGACGAGCCATCGCCGGACCCACGGCTTCGCTGTCGAGCGATATCTCCGGTTGACGAGGGCGTTCTCGGGTGAGCATCCACATGGCCGCCACCAGCGCCACCGACGCGACCCCCACCAGGACGAGTCTTCCGGGAAGTCGGGCGCCTGTTGTCCAGAACCCCCATGACGATGCGACGCCTGGGCGCTCAACGTCTGAGTTTGGCGTAGCCGCCACGGCCGGATGGGTCCGAATGCGTTCGAGATCCAGGCGCATTTCCGCGGACGACTGATAGCGCGCCTCGGGCTTCGGCTGCATCGCGCGCTCGATGATGGCGTCGAATCGCGAATCCGTCCCCACGCGAACACTCGGCATTTCCCACAGACCCCGGGGAACTTCCCCTGTCAGCATCTGATAGAGCGTCACTCCGACGGCATAAATGTCCGCCCTCCCGTCGAGTGGCACGTCGGGTGTCCAAGCCTCGGGCGCCAGGAAGTCGGGAGTGCCAATGGCGACGTTCGTCCGCGTTAGCCCTCCGGCCAGCGTATCATCAAGGTGCCGGGCCAGTCCGAAGTCGGCGATCTTGACGATTCCGTCGCGGGTCAGGAGCAGGTTGGCGGGCTTGATGTCGCGGTGAATGACACCGTGTCGGTGCGCGTGATCCAGGGCCTCACAGACCGACGCGAGCCAAAGGGTGGCCCGTTCAGGACTCACCCTTCCTTCCTGTTGAATCAGGCGTGCCACATCGGTCCCGTCCACGTATTCCATGACGATGTAGAGGAAGCCTCCCGCCTCCCCGGCATCGAACACCGTGACGATGCCGGGATGGGTGAGCTTCGCCATGGTGAGAGCCTCGTGCCGAAAGCGCGCGGCGAAGGAGGAGTCTTCGTCGCCCCATAACTCCCTGGGGAGGACTTTGATGGCCACCGAACGACTGAGAGAAACCTGGGTGCACCGGAACACGACCCCCATCCCGCCTCGCCCGAGCAGGGCTTCAAAGCGATACGCTGGCAGGAGGGCGTGCATTTCCTCCAGCGAAGGCGGCTGCCAGCGTCCATGTCCTCCGGTGGAGGTGCGTCCCGGTGAACTCATGGCTGGCAAAGGACGGATTTCAGCCAGTCGAGCTCGGCATCGATATCGGCGGTGGACCCGGCCGTTCGCGCCACTTCCTCGCGCAGAAGGGAGCGGAATTTCACGCGCAGCCGATGGACCATCAAGCGCACCGAAACCTCAGTGGCCCGCAAGCGCACGGCGACCTCCCGATACGACGGCGGCTCGTCCTCGAGCAGCAGGAACGGCAGGAGCACCTCAAATGCCTCCGGACGCTTGGCATCATCGAAGTCGGCCCGCAGCTTCTCCCGCACCCCACCGATCAACTCCCGGGCCCAGGCTTGACTGAAGAGACGTTCCGGATCGCGCAGATCCAAGGGTTCACGCGCGTAACGCTCCTCCGCATTGGACTCTTCGAAAGAGATGGTCTGGATCGCGCCCCCGCGCTTCAGCGCGCCGTCGAAGCGCCTTTGGTCGGCCAAGTGCCGCTTGAGATGTTGCAGTAAAAAGGTGCGAAGGCGCCCCTTGGCCTCATCCGCCGCGGCCAGGCTCTCGTCGTTGAGAAGCTTGACGAAGAAGCCCTGCGTCAGGTCCTCAGCGTGATGGGGCGAATACCCTTGGCGACGCAAGAACACGTAAATGGGGTACCAATAGAGGGTGCAGAGTTCCTGCAATGCCAGCCTGCGGACCTCGCCTCCGTGACGCACTCGCATCACCAGGGTCCACTGCGTCGTGGGGAAGTCCGGGCGCGAATCCGTCCCGCCCTTCGGCAAATCGTCGTGTGCCCCGGGAAACATCGTCGAACCTTCAACCCGATCGAGCGCCAGCCACCATGAGTCGCTTACCGGTGTAGCCCCGGCACCGCGGACGGTGGAATGCACAGCCGGTAGAAGCGCTTCGGGACCGGGAGAAAGTCGAAGGGGGCGAGGGCGTAGCTCTCTTCGAATTTGTCCTTCCGACCTTCCACGGCTTGCATTCTGTAGGGAATGGTTTTCCGCCGATTCATGTCCTGCCCCGCGAGGCGCTCGCTCGAGGCGAAGTCACTACCGTCCCCGAAGTCATCCACGCCTTTGCCCCGCCATCTTTTGGCGCAGGCTTCCCCGCATCACCGCACTTCCAGTATGAGTTCGGGTTCCTGGAACGAGGCCCGCATGGGCCTTTCCAAGTCCAACCAAACCGGTGGCTCATTCAACAATAGTTCATCGAGATTGTCACCGGGGAACGCAGCCAAGCGGGCGCATCTCCGAGTTGTCGGGGCGATTTCCGTTGAAATAGCGGGAGAGGACTCTCGCACTCCACGACGACCAGCGTTGGCCTGGCCCCAGGGTGCGAACTGGCGCGAAGCGTCGTGGACTGCGGCAGTCCCCTGCCGCTTTCCCAGCACGGCGATTCCCGGCCGGAACGGTGGTGCCGCCCACTCGACAACTCGGAGATGCGCCCCAGCTAAGCGATGTCGAGGGGCGATCGGTTTAGGGAGGCCCTCTGCTACGGAACCAACCCATCCGACCTATCCCGAGCTCATTTCGCCGGGGGAATCGGTTTCACCACCAGTTCGTTCACCTGGACCGGCACGAGCGGGTCCGATTCGGCCGGGACGGTGACTTCGGTCACGCCGGTCGCGATGGTCTTGGTGTTCCACGGCTGATCACCCGGCACCTCCGCGTTGACCGTCAGGGTGTAGGTGCCGGGAACCACCGAATCCAGCAGCAGGGACCCATCGGCGGCGACCTTTACCGGGTAATGCTTCTGGGTCTTCTGGTGCTCGACCCACTCCGGAGTGGCAAAGAACGCCTCGGCTTCGGCCTGCGACTGGAACGATGCGGGAATCTTGGGTCCACGGGTCTGAAGGGAGCCATTCAGGATCCATTCCTCGCCGGTCGGCGGATTCTCCAATCGTGCCCGCCCCTGCACCACCGCACCGGCTTTGCCCACCGCGATTCGGGCGGTCTGGCCCGGTTCGACCTGGACGGGAGTTTGCTGGCCGTGGGTCCAAGAGGTGGGGGTGGTTTTGATGAGTCGAACCACCGTCACGTTTCCGGGTGGCACTTGTTCGAGGACGAATCGTCCTTGGGCATCGGTTGTCACACGGTGGAGATTAAAATCGGCCTGAAGTCCCATGGGCGACAATCCCAGCAGGAACTCTTCCCCGGCCAGGGGTTGTCCGAGAACCGTCAGGGTTCCTTCGATGCGACCGTAGGGCTGGAGCACCAGTTGTCCGGTCGATCGAACCGCCTCCAGCGGCAGGGAAGCAAAGCCGGTTTCGTTCGCCGCATGCACCCAGCCGGCCAACGGCGGTGACAGCAGTGAGAACGAGCCGTCGTCCGTGGTTGTCACCACCCCCTCGCGCCATTGCACCGAGAACCGACCGGCTTTGAACTGCGCCGCCTGGTGCATGGTCTGGGCATCCGCCACACCCCCGACCACGGTCACGCTGACTCCACCCACCGGTCTTCCCGTCGCATCCACGACGCGCGCGCGGAGACCGTTGCTTGGCTTCATCCGGACGGTGAGGTTCACCACATCGTCCTGCGCCGCAGGGAGGTGTTCGATGGTGGTCGCGTGATCCTCCGCCTCGGCTTGGATCGCGTTGGTTTCCTCTTCACTCAACTCGAGCTCGAAACGGCCATCGGCGGCGGTGTAGTCGTTCAACCCGGGATAGTCCGCCAGGAACGAATCGCTCATTCCGGGCAACCTGAACCCTGGCAACGTCCGACCCGACCCCAATCGGAACCGGGTCAAAGGCGCTCCGCTTTCGGCATCCACCACCTGCCCCAACACGCGCCGCTTCGTTCGAAGCACGATCACGTTGTCCTGATCGGGTGGAATCGGGTGGTTGCGCTTCTGCTCGTAGCCTGGGGCGTACAGGTAGAATTGCATCGTTTCCTTGGGAGCTCCGTCCCACTCGAAGCGCCCGTCGTCGTCGGTTCGGGCGCCGAATTCGTAGGTGCGCCCGATGCTATCGCCGCCTTCCAGCTGAACCCGGGCTCCCGGCAACGGTTCTCCCCGGGCATTCTCCACGCGTCCCCGCACGACCGTGCCGGGGGCGAGGCGGAACATCACGTCCGGCATGTCTGCCCGAACCTTCTGATACTGGTCCGCCGGCGCGTACGACCGCGCCAAAGCGCTGAACAACGTCCTTTCTTCCTTCACGTTGCGGAAAGTGAAGCGGCCGTCGGCGTCGGTCTTCGTTTGCTGACGTTCCGCCGTATCCCGCCCCCCCAACCAAACGGTGGCGTCCGCGATCGGTTGATCCTGTTCGTTCACCACCTGGCCCCGGGCTTCCAGACCCCGGAGCAGGGTCAACACATGGGTGTGGTTGGTGAGCTGTTCGAGCGTTTCCCGCGTCGGATCGCCGATCACGCGGGCATTCAGGAAGTCCGGGTGCTTCGCGCTGACGCTGATGCGGGTCAGGATTTCGGGCGGCACGCTGCCTGCCGACCACCGGCCATCGGCGCCAGTGGTGTGCTCCTGCCGTTCAAAATCAACGTCATCGCCTTTCGCGAGGCGGCGCTCGCCACCCATCCAGTAACGACTGAGAACCACGTTGGCGCCTGCGATGGGGTTGCCGTCCGGATCGACCACGGTTCCGCCGATCTTCAGCGCGCCGCGCATCTGCACGGTGTGCGTGGTGGGAATGATGTCCCCTGTCTTACGGTCCCAAACCATGGTCCGTGCGCTGAACTCCGGTTTGGAGAGGTGGATCTGCAACCGCTCCGTGCCCTCGGTCGGCCACACCACATCAGCGAGACCTTGGGCGTCGGTGGTGAAGACATTCGTCAATGCGATGCCGGGATCGGATTCACCGGCGGCTTTGACCCGAACACGGATCTGAACGCCGGCGAGCGGATGACTCTGTGCATTCTGGACGGTGACCCACAGGTGGCCGTTCGGTTCCGGATCGATTTCCTCCAGGTCCGCCGTGTTGTCCGGACGTTCGCCGGGTTTCAGCGGATCCAGGGTCATGGCGAGCACGATGAGCGCTGCCCGGGCCCGGGCACTCACCAGTTCCAACTGGCGGATGGAGCGTTGGGGTTCGGGATTGGCGAGCGAGAACCGGTACAATCGCAAGGTCCTGCCGTCGCGTGCGGCGTCCGGATGGGTTCCCCGCCACACCACCTTGGCGTACGGACTCAGAACCCGGGCTGGCTGCTCGAACCGTCTCCGCCACCCATCGCGCACCTGAACGCCGTACTGAATGGGGGTCCGCTTGAAGGAACCGTCGGTGTACCGCCACACCACCTCGGCGATCTTGGTCTCCAGCGGAGCGTCGTAGGCGGTGGCGCCAATGAAGTGGAGAGCGCCCACGTTGGTTCCGTGCTGAACCACAACTGCCTTGGGACCGGATCCATTAGTCGTCACCAGCGGCACGACGACGCGGTCCCGATGGGTTTTGGCCTCGCTTTCCGGGAAGGCGCCCAGCAGTCGGATGATTCCATCCAGATGAAACTCGATGCCCCCGAAGACGTTCGAGCCCCGCGGCTGCGCCCTCCATGCCGGCTCCTGGAACCAGGCGCGATTCTCGGCCTGCACCAGCAGGTTCGTCAGAGGCAAGGGAACGACCCGGGGCAAGGGCTTCGAGGTCGAAGCCGCGTCCGTTAGCCCCACCCAACCCAGCACCAACAACACAAGCAGCGCTGAAGCCGAAGCACGACCCGGACGCCGGAAGCTGGCGATGCCTCGGATGCGTTCCCGGATCTGTTGTTTGTCCTCCAGAATGCCGACCAACCCCGGCATGGCGTGGCCGCGGTTCATCACTTCCAACAAGCGCAGGATGGTCTCGCCGTAACCGGCGGTCTCCTCGTCACGACCGCAGCTCAACACCAGGGCGTCGCAGGCCAGTTCGCGGTCCACCCGCATGCGGGCGAAGGCCAGCCAGACCACCGGGTTGAACCAGTGCAGCACCTGCAGCACCGCCATCACCCAGGTCATCACCGTGTCGCCCCGCTTCACATGCGCCACTTCGTGCAGCAGCACGAATCGCAATTGGTCCGGAGAGAACTCCGCCGCCAGACCACGGGGAAGCAGGAGCATCGGACGAAACAGTCCGTAAACCGCCGGACTCTGCACGTGGTCGGTCTCGAGCGTGCGAATGGGCGTTCGAACACCAAGAACCTTCCGACACGTTTCCAACCGTTCCGCCACCGAGTCAGAGACGGACGTCCCATCCCGTCGCAGTCGCCAGGCAAAGCGCAGGTTCTGAATCGCAATCCGAATTCCCAACACCAAGGCACCCGCCAGCCAGATCCACGCCAGCCACGGCGCGAGAAAACGGCCGTCACGAGGAGCGGCAACCGAAGGTTCCGACATCGGCAACCCGGGTTTCGCAGCGAAGGAGGTCGCGCGGTCGGAATCCGGCCCGGCGCGCGATCCGCTCGGCTCACGCGAGGCGGCCCGCCCCTCCCCATTGGCGAAGGAGGCGAGCGGCGTCACCACGATGGATGGGGCGGGAACGACCAGGGGTGGGACGGCTTCGGAGGCGGCGGATCGCGTGGTGAGCCGGACCAGATTGTGAACGCTGCTCGGGCTGGGCGCCTGGAACGGCAACACCAGGCGCACGACCACAAGCATCCACAAGCGATACCGCCAGGCGGGGGTCAACCGCTTCCCCAGAAGGGTCTGCACCAACAGGATCAACCCCGCCAGGACAGCCGCCTGCCAGGAAGCGCGGAGCAGCCATGCCAGAAAGCCAGGATCGGGAAGCGCGAACAGGTTCATGGATCACTCCTTCTCCTTTTCCTTTTGCTTCAACAGTCGTCGCAGGTCGGCGATTTCATCGGCGGTGAGCGGGGTTTCCTTCACCAGATGGACCAGCATGGCGCCTGGTTTTCCGCCAAAGACACGGTCCAGGAAACTGCGACTCTCGCGTCGCACGCAGTCGGCCATGGTGACGGCGGGGCGGTAGAGGTAGCGCTTGCCGTCCTGCTCGTACGTCAGTGCGCCCTTGGCGACGAGACGTTCCAGGAGTGTTCGGGTGGTGCGCGCCGCCCAGCCTCGTTTGCGATTCAGTTGATCGATCAGATCGGCGGCGGCGACGGGTGACGTGGACCACACCAACATCATCACTTCCCACTCCGATTCCGAGATGCTCACCGTGGATTCCATGGGCTTCTGCTACGTGTGTAGGAGTTGATATGCTACACGCGTAGTAGGTGGCAACGAAAAAGTCTCGGTGACCTCCCGAACGCGGTGGCCTTCGAAGGCGAATGGCAGGCCGGCAACTCGCAATGCGTGAAGACTCAAGAAACGTTTCCACAGTGGAAGGGAGGGACGTTGTCCACAATCTGGACCCCTCTCGGGACCATGAACCGGATCGCCGCCCGAAGGGCGTCCTACGGCGACCGTCAAACTTGCCCGGGGCCACTGCGGGCTGCGGCCGGAGAAAATCGCGTTGCAGAAAACGGGTCACCCATCTCCCGGTGACAACTCCATCGGAGTCGTAGGATCAAGGAGGAGGCGAAATGTTAGCCCATCGCCGGGTTCGGCTGATCAACCATGAAGCCCCATGCTGCTATTCCCTCTTGGCTTCCGAATGAGTGATGGGAAGGTGGCCCTCCTGTTCCCTCCACATCCCGAATTTGAAGAACTGGATCAGCAAGACGAGGGCGACTCCAAAGCCGGCTCCGGCGATGATCAACCGCATGACATCCAGCGTGTGAAACGTCTCGAAGCGCGGTTTGCCGGCTACGCCGAAGAAGGAAAAGAGTCCTATAAACACAGCGAACACAGCCATGCCAAGTTGATTGCGCCTTACGCGCCGTTGACCCTTCGCTCGCTTGATGTTGTCCGCTGCCTCAGTTTGGTTTCCATTCATGGTATTGTCCTCGTTATTTCGGCCCATCCACACGCAGCAACGGCACCGCTGGCTACTGTCTGTCGTCAGGATACAATTTCATACAGTTGCCTTTCATGCGACGTGCGCGACTGATTCAACCCCAAGGTCAGTGACGGGCCGACCCGGTGACTCCCGCCTTCGAAGCTGGGCGCGCCCCGCGGTTCCCCGGACTGGCGGGCCCAGGCTTTTCACCAAACCTGATAGGATGGACGGACGTCTTTCACTCAAGCCTGGTCGAAGTGAGAAGGCTCACGCCGGGTACATGTATAGCCGGATCGTAGCGGTACCCGATGCAGCACCGTAGCAACCCTTCGAGTCAATCAAGTTCTTGTCTTCATAAGATCTTGTTGATGCGCCCAGTCGCCAGCGTTCGCCTCCACTAGGAGAATCCTGCGAACGAACCCGTCTCACTTTGTCCCATAGACCCTGGAATTTTGGACCGTTTGGTGATCGGCCCGACGAGGCCCTTGCGAACCCTGATCGACGAAAAAGGAGGGCCGTTTGCCGGGTTTGGTCGCCCAACAACGCCCGGAGTCGCGCGGAGGCCGACCTGCGTCTTCGAGGTGATGAATCGGGCGCATAACCGCTCTTAATGTTGCAGGGCGGTTTGTTTGCATGGTACGCACGGACGTCTGTCTCGGACCGCCGCGATGCCCTCCCCCAAAGACGCAGAGGAACCCCCCGCGCAGGAAGGCGTTGCTCCGGGCGTTTTTGTCACGACTCATTGGAGCGTGGTGTTGGCTGCCGGAAGACCCGATTCCCCGCAATCGGCCCGGGCACTCGAGATCCTGTGCCGTCAATACTGGCAGCCGGTTTATCGGTTCGTCCTTCGGCACGGACATGGACCGGACGAGTCCCAGGATCTCACCCAGGAGTTTTTTGCGCGGCTATTGGAGCGGCAGTCAATCGAGACAGCCGATGCGTCGCGAGGCCGGTTCCGCACGTTTTTGCTGACGGCAGTGACTCGGTTTCTGATCAACCAGCGCGAGCGCGCGCGTGCTCAAAAGCGCGGGGGTGGCGCCACCGGCTTCTCCTTCGATGACGTCGAGGCCGAGAACCAAATCCACGGGCAGAAGGCGGTGATGGACACGCTGACCCCCGAGGCGATCTACGAACGCCGCTGGGCCGAAGCCCTTCTGGAGACGGTCCTGGCCCGATTGCGGCTCGAGTATGAATGGGCCGGCGAGGCAAAGCGGTTCGAGATTCTGAAGCCGTTTCTGATGAATGAACGTCGGGCCCATTCGGGTGCCCGGTTGGCGGCTCAACTGGGAGTGGCCGAGTCCTCCGCCTATTCTGCTGTCAGCCGCTTCCGCAAGCGTTACGGCGAGTTTCTGCGCGAGGAAATCGCGCGCACGGTCCAACGGCCCGAGGACGTGGAAGATGAGTTGCGACATCTGCTGCGGATTCTGACGGGATAGCGGAGCCGAGGAGGAGCGATGCGGGCGAGGGAAGATGAGACGCAAGGTTTTCGGGGATTTGCTGTAGCACCCAATGATTTCCGGAAACCGACCCATGTTTTCGTGTTCCGAATGTGGCAGGGAGTTGCCGACGGGAAAACTCGAGGGATTGTGTCCTCGTTGTCTGTTGGAGTCGGGGTTGTGCATCCTCCGAGACTCGAGCGGTGGCGAATCGGGCGGGAATATACTCGAACCAGTCCTGCGAAAGTTCGGCGATTACGACTTGTTGGAGGAAGTCGCACGCGGGGGCATGGGCGTCGTTTACCGGGCGCGCCAACGAAGCCTGGACCGGATCGTCGCCATCAAGCTTCTGCTGAGGGGACCGGATGCCGAACCGGATTTCATTCGACGCCTCCGTGCAGAGGCGATGACGGCTGCGGGGCTTCGGCATCCGAACATCGTGACGATTCACGAAGTGGGTTTCGAACAGGACGAGGCCTTTCTCGCCATGGATTTCATTGCCGGGCCGAACCTCGCGCAGCGAATCCGCTCCGAGCCCCTGCCAGTGCGTGCGGCGGCCCGGTATCTGGCGGCCATCGCCGAGGCCATTCACTACGCGCATGAGCGTGGCGTGCTGCACCGCGATCTGAAGCCGTCCAACATTCTGATTGATGCGGACGATCAGCCCCAAGTCACGGATTTCGGCTTGGCCAAGCGGCTGGATGGCAACATGAGCCTCACGCGCAGCGGGCAGGTGATCGGATCCCCCAACTACATGCCGCCCGAGCAGGCATCAGCCTCGCGGCATCACGTGGGACGCGGTAGCGACGTCTATTCACTCGGAGCCATGCTTTATCACATGGTGGCTGGTCGCCCGCCCATCGTCGGCGAGGAACTGACTCAAACCCTGGATCGCGTGCTGAACCACGATCCCGTGGCGCCGTCCCTGCTGAACCCAGGGGTCCCTCGCGATTTGGACACGATATGTTTGAAGTGCCTGGAGAAGGAACCCTCGCGACGGTATGGATCGGCGCGCGACTTGGCGGAGGAACTCCGTCGCTTTCTGGGGGACACGCCGATTCGGGCGCGTCCGATCGGGTTGACGGGCAAGGTTGGGAGGTGGTGCCGACGCAATCCTCTCCTGGCCTTCACGTTGACCACGGCCACACTCCTGGTCCTGTTCGTCGCGATTGCCTCCCCCATCGCCGCGTTCCGGTTGCAGTCCGCAAGTCGGAAACTCGAGCAGATCGTCTACGCGACCCGGATTCACCGGGCCAACGAGGCCCTGAAGGCAGACAATGTCACGGTCGCGCGGGCGGCGTTGAACGCCATCTCGGAATCACCTTACCAAAGGGAGTTGCGAGGGTGGGAATGGCGCCATCTCAACGAGCGTTGCCGGAGTGACGACATGGCTGTCCTCCGCGGTCACCAGGCGCCCCTTGCGACGGTGAAATTCTCACCGGATGACCGATGGCTGGCGTCTCTTGGCGAGGACGGGGTGCTGAAGGTCTGGGATGCCGTCGAAACGAGGGAGATAGCATCGTGGGTGGCACATTCCCCCACGAAAAATCAGGACCTCCACCCATGGACTCCAATGCACAGCCTGGCGTTTTCCCCGGATGGGAAGCGCTTGGCGACAGGGGGGCCGGACGGTTGGGTCCGCATCTGGGATTTCACTTCTCGACGCGAGTTGTTGGCATTGGAATCCGACCCGGGCGCCATCACGGCGTTGGATTTTTCGCCGGACGGGAGCCTGGTGGCCACTGGGAGCATCGGATCGAAGATCCGTGTTTGGAGGATTTCAGGACACCGGCCGGAATTGCTCGGCAATTGGCTTCACTTGGCCCCCGTCCAGGGGCTTCGCTTCCTTGCGGACGGGAAGCAGTTGATAGCTGCCGGCCCTCGCCACCTTGCTCGGTGGGGAATCGCGGATTTGCAGAGGCCACAGTGGTTGGGACCTGAGCTTGGTGGGGCCGAGAGTCTCGCGATCTCGCCAGACGGGAAATGGATGGTCAGTCCTGCCAACGACTCGGATCGACTCAAGGTCTGGAGGTTGCCGGAGTTCGAACCCGCCGGGGAACTGCCGGCGGCGGCGATGGCGGGGAGCAAACTGGCATTCGCGGCGGACGCAACCTTGTTGGCGGGGAGTGGTTCCAACGGAAATATCACGGTGTTCGATCTTCTTTCGCGCCGCGTGATCACCGTACTTCACGGCCATGAGGAAGGTACGACCGGACTTTCCTTCGCGAATCAGGGCCGACGTCTTGTCACCGCCAACATCGATGGCACGGTGCGACTCTGGAGCGTTGACGATCCGGACCCTCGGGATTCGAAGTTGCGTCATGGAACCAAGGTGCAGGCGATTCACTTTCTGTCCGGATCGAGCCGGTTCATCACCGTAGGCCAGGACAGGATTCCTGATCCTGTGGCCAAGACCGCCCGAATACAGACGCTCATCAAACTATGGGACACGCAGACCCATGCGATCCTGGCCGTGGCGACCAACGCAGGCGCTCCCGTTCACAACTTCGGCGCGGTTTCGCCGGACGATCAATTCGTGGCGGTCAACGAACAGTATTCGGTGGAAGGCGCCAGCGTGGACACGGTCCGATTCCTTGCCCTGCCGTCCCTGGATACTCTTACGCCTGCCTCCATTCCAGGCACCACACCTGCATTTGTCAGCATCTCCGGAGATCTGGTTTATGCCGAGGGTCGGCAGCTGTTGCGCCGCACGTCCCTCGGCAGTGCGCCCGACCGACTGGGAGTGTCGGAAAGCGCCATCGCCAAGATTGCCGTCTCGCCCGATGGGCTCACAGCGGTGACCCGTGACGAGAGTCGACCCACCCGACTGAGCTTTTGGGATCTTCAGGGTCTAAGTGGCCCGATCCAGGTGGAGGAGCATACCGGTGCCGTTGAGTCGCTGGCGATTTCCCGCGACGGACGCTTCTTGGCCAGTGCCGGTTGGGACCGCACGGTGGGTGTCTGGGACCTCCGGTCGCGCCGGCTGCTGGGGCGCTTGCGTGGCCATCGCGGCGACGTGAACTGCGTCGCGATTTCCCCGGATGTCGGCACCCTAGCCTCGGGGTCTGAGGACGGCACGGTCCGGCTTTGGGATCTGCGTACCCTGGCGGAGATGGCAGTTCTTCCAGCCCACTCCGCAGGTGTGATGGCGCTCGCGTTTTCACCCGACGGCGAATGGATGGCCTGCGGAAGTTGGGATGGATCGGTTCTTCTGTGGCATGCTCCGTCCCTCTGAGGGACTTGCCCTTCGCGCTCGCGAAGGCCGGGCGCACGAAATGTTTCGCCATGATATTCGTTTTGCGCGCAAGGAATCCGGACTTTCCCTGAAGAACTCACTCGGAACAGTGGTTCCGCCGGGATCCGGGCAGTGAACTTCACAACGTGTGTTTGCCCGGACCCGGTCAGCCCCCAGCCGAGATCAAGCATGAAAATCGAATTGAAATGGGTCCTAGCGGCGCTCCTGGCCATGTCCGGAGCCGGAACCCTCGGGCAGACGTTGCCGGACAATGTCGTGCGCGTGGGTAATCGTGAGTACTTGGTGGGAGAGCCCGCCGCCGTGCCGGTTTGGGCGGCTCCTTTCGACCAGGACTTGTACATCACGATCAGCTCCGACGGACGAACGCTGATGTTTGATTCGAGCCGTCCAGGTTCCCTGGGCGAAGAGGATTTCTGGATGTCCACCCGGGAGAGCCTGACGTCGGCGTGGAGCGAACCGACCCACCTGGGATCCCCCATCAACACCATTCATGACGAATACCATGGGCGATTGTCCCCCGATGGTCTCTCGTTCTATTTTAAGAGCAATCGACCCGGCGGCCACGGAGACTTCGACCTTTGGGTGGCGACGCGGACCTCGTCGGCAACGCCTTTCGGTGCACCGACGAATCTGGGACCAAACATCAATGGTCCCGAAAATGACGGGCCCGCCACGGTATCCGGCGACGGACTGACCATGGTCTTCGCCTCATACCGACCTGGGAAATTGGGGCAAGCCTATGGATTCTGGATAAGCACCCGCCCCCAGCCCACAGCGGAATGGGGAACTCCCACCTTATTGGACGAACCCATCGGGAGCACGTTCTTCGATGTCGTTCCCTGCCTTTCGGCGGACGGCTTGATGTTGTTCTTTGGCTCGAATCGCGAGGACGACGGATTCGTCAATGCCTGGGTTGCCGTGAGGCCCGATAGGTTCGCGGCCTTTGGAGAACCGGCCCTACTCCGATCACTCGTCGATCCTGAGGGACTCCGCAGTCGTGAGCCCGTGGGACTCTCCGCGGACGGAACGATACTCTACTATATTTACTTCCGTGATTTGGATCGAAATGCCGGGATTCTTAATCAGGTGAGTCTGACGCGCCTTCCGAGATTGGGGGGACCTTCCGTGAAGGGAGAGGGTCGGGTGGAGTTCGATCTCTTTGGAAGGGATGGTGTGGACTACGCCGTCGAGACTTCGAGTGATTTGCGGACCTGGAATTCCTGGATCACCACCAACACCACCCAGAGCGTCCGACTGGTCGATTCGATTCCTCAAGGCCAGGCTCCGAGGTATTACCGCGCGTTGATACCCTGATGTTCGGCGCGGTGCGGGGTCCGACCACCCGGGAGATCACCGCTGTGCAGAACAGGCAGTGGGGGAGATAGGGTCGGACTCGAACCGCTTCTGCCACCGCAACTCCAATCCCAGATTCCGTCACCGATCCGGTTGCGGTTTGCACGGTGGGTGTGGGGACGAGGTCTTCGGACATATGCATGGTACTTGGAAGGCTGTACTCGTGATGTGGAGGCTCGGCGCAACTATTCGAACCCAGGCTTCGAGATGGGTTGTGGCCTGGCTGTGCGCGACGCTTCCGTTCCCGGCTCCGGCCAGGGCCGCCGGGACCGCGAACGAGGTGGTCGGCGTTCCGGATCTGGCATTGAAGCGAACCTTGGTCCGAATCCTGGAAAAGCCGTTGGGGGCCGAGGTCACCCGATCGGACCTGGCGCGCATCGAGGCGCTGGAGTTGTCGAGTCGTCCGACCCATGCCCCCGCGTCGAGTGATTATGCTGAAATCCGGGTGCTGGTGGGGCTGGAGCACGCCACCAACCTTTCTTCCCTGAAAATCAGCAGTCGTGAGAAAGTGGATGACCTCACGCCCCTGGCCGGATTGGTGCGACTCCAGACCCTGCATGTACCCGGAAACAGAGTCGGCAGCCTGGTCCCATTGGCGGGACTGACCAACCTCGTCTCCCTCGACCTCGGGCGAAACAATTTTGATGGGAATCTGATGCCGCTCGGACGACTGGTGCGCCTACAGGAATTGTCACTGGAGCAGAACGGGATTGAGTACCTTGGCGCTCTGCGACCGTTGATCGAGCTTAGGAAGTTGGACCTGGACGGTAATCGCATCGTCGATCTGTCTCCACTGGCGAACTTGCACACCCTGGTGGAGTTGGATGCGGACGACAACGTTGTGAGTGATCTCAGTCCGTTGGCCGGGCTCACGAACCTGGTGGACCTCGATCTGGACAGCAACCAGATCCAGGACTTGTCGTCACTGGCCGGCCTGGGACGTCTGACCGTTCTGGATCTGTCCCGCAACCGTCTCACGGATGTTTCGAGCCTTCGGTCATTGAGGAATCTGAGGGACTTGCGCTTGCGCCGAAACGCCGTTTCGGATCCCGCGCCGCTGACGGTCCTTCAAAACCTGACCAACCTGGTGCTAAGCGGCAATCGCCTCACCGACATCGTCGGGTTGGACGGAATGATGGCGCTGGTGGCGGTCGACCTTCGGGTAAACCGGATTGTGTCCACCACCGGCAACGGCAACTGGTCAGCCCTGCAAGCCCTGTCCGACCGTGGGACACAGGTCCTGTTTCAGGCACAAATGCTGGATGACCCAAGCGACCTCGTACCCGATGGCGCCTTCCGGCTTTACCTGCAATCGATGCTGGGCTTGGACCTGGAGACACCACTTACCCGGGAGCGCCTGAGTGAAGTGACAAACTTCGACTTCTCCGATTCCTATTGGGTGGAGGTGTCCCTCATTCGCAGACTGGATGGGATTGAGGCCGCCACGAATCTCATCCATGCGACGATCCTGGGTAGCCCGGTAACCGATCTGCGTCCCCTGGCGAATCTGCCGAAACTCCGGTCGCTGGTCCTGGCGTCCACTCCAGTCTCCGACCTCTCGCCCATCAGCCGGCTCACCAGCCTGGAGGAGTTGCTGCTCAGCCAACTGCCAGTGGCCGACCTTGCTCCCCTGGGACAATTGTCCGGGTTGAAATCGCTGCATCTCTGGAAATGTCCCGTAGCGGATTTGACCCCGATCGCCGGGCTTGCACAACTGACCACCCTCGACGTCGCTGACACGCCCCTTGCCAATCTGTCCCCGATCCAGGGGCTCACGAATCTGCGGCAGCTCATCCTTAGCCGCAACGGCATCTCTAACCTCACCGCGTTGTCGGCCCTGACTAATCTCAACCAGCTCGATCTGACCGAGAACATGATCTCGGACATTGCGCCGCTTGGGACCCTGGTCAGGTTGGAGTGGCTGATGCTCGGTCAGAATCAGATTCAGGATCTGGGACCCATCGCGAAGATGCGGCAACTCCTGGGATTGTACCTGCCAAGAGCGGGAGAAAGGCTCGATCTAGCGCCCCTGGCGGGACATCCCATGCTCCAAACGCTCGTGGCGCCCGACTGCGGACTTAACACTCTCTCCCCTCTCGCCGGCCTTGCCTCCCTCCTGTGGATCGATGTGTCACGAAACCAGATTCAGGATCTGACTCCGCTCGCCGGCCTCACCCATCTGAATCACCTGGAGATCCAGCGAAATTCGGTGTTCCTGGTCGAACCTCTCGCCGGGTTGAACGCACTCTTCCACCTCGATGCCAATGACAACAGGATCCAGGACATTCGCCCGCTTGCGGGCCTCGCCGGTCTTCGATACCTGGACCTGGCGGACAACGACATTCGCGACATCGGCCCGATTCGGGGACTGGTTGGACTCAGGGAGCTGGACCTCGACGAGAACACCATCAGCAACCTGGAACCCCTGCGCAGACTGGTTCAATTGGGAGTGCTGGATTTGCACAGCAACCAGATCCTGGGTGCCGACCTGCTCGACGAACTCCCTTTGCTCTGGGATTTGCGGCTGGCAGGCAATCTTCTGAATTCCACCTCGGAAGGCAGTCCAGATGGAATCCTGGGGGAGATGGCGGCACGCGGGGTCCGCATGGACGACGTGCCCGGCATGCAGCGGGTCGCACGCGTCGAGGTGGTCATCCGGCACGAAGGACCCAATGTGCGGCTGAGCTGTTCCACCCTGCGTGGGCTGGGCTACTCGGTGGAGATCTCTCTCGACGGAGGCGATTGGCATTCGATCTCTGACAGCAAATTGTCCGGAGAAGGTACCGAAGCGGCCTGGGAGTATCCGGTCACCGAGGACCACCGGCGCTTCAGGCTGCGGCTCGATCCCTGGCCGTGACGACGGCGATCGGTCGCAAGGTCTATCACCTCGGGCCCATGGATCTCCGCCCCAAATAGGCGAGGGACCCTTCCTCACAAACCCCAAAAACCGTCTCCGATCCTCGTCGTTTCTAACGATGATCTACGCGCCTGCTCACTGCGGCACCCAAAGCACACGATAGAACTGTGGCGCTCCCCCCGTAGCCTGCACCTCGGGTAGCGCGAAATCATTTGTGGCTGGCGTGTTGGTGCTGATCGAAGACCAGTGCTTCAGATCGCCGGACCTTTGCAGGACATAGGTCTGACCCGGCACGCCGGATAGAATCCATCTCGGGCCCTGACTCGCTGGTGCCTCCGCCAGTCGCAAACGCGGCGACAACAAACCGAAGCGCTCGATCACCAGTTCAGCCGCCGAGGTATTCGCCGACGGAAGCTGACGCCGTAAACGATCGAGGACCAGCGCGCCTTCCAGCGGCTCCCCTTTTGCGGCCGCCGCCTCGGCGAGAATCATTTCCGATTGAATGGCCAATGGGTCGGAACCACCGGGATCAAGTTGATGTGCATCCCGAGCTTGGGAGAGCACCGCAGTCAGATTACCGACAAGATAATGATACCAAGCCAAATGGCGACGGCCCAGCGCCTGGAGCACGGCATTCGTGGCGGGGCGGACCTCAAACTCCACCGTCGGGACACCGACCACGCCGTTGGTCGGCAACAGCAAGGCCGGAGCAAACGGTGTCCCGTTCCACGCGATCTCCAGAGCGTAGCGCCCGGCCTCCAAACCCGCGGCATCCGGCGGGACCAGGAATTCTCGGATCCGGGTCACATTGGAAACGCTGAGCAGTTCGAAATCGAAAGGATCGGCCTGCAGAAAGGCCGGCCATCGGGCAGGCCCTAACGTCACTTCCGGTGGGCTTACTCCTGACAAACGACGCAGTGTCACCGTCAACCCTTCCGTCCAATTGGGTTTCACCGCACCAGTGACCCCATGCAACCGCACCCAGAGCCTTAATGGATCGCCTTCAATCATCTCCTGCCAGTCGAGGTCGGCAGAAACCTGCAATCTCGTTTCCACCGGCGAAGTCGGCGTGAACGGACTCATTCGCGCGATCCGCGGCGCGTGCGTGTCCCTCGCAACCGCGTTCGCGGCGCCTCGGGTGGCGGCGGGGTTGTCGGTGACCTGTAACTGACCCCAACAGTCGAAGCTCTCCCGGCAATAGAAACTCGGGTTGTGCCCGCGGGCCATCAACTCGAAACGATCTCCGACATTTCGGCTGAATTCCGCGGGGCCATAATAGCGCATGAGGCAGTTCGCCAGGCCGGCCTTCTTGGGATCGCTATCGGAGGGATCATGGTGGTTCAGGCCCGTGGCATGCCCCAGCTCGTGCGTGGCCGTGGCACAGAATGCGATGGTGTACTTGGTGCGGAAACTAAAGGGGAACGCCGCAATATAGGCGCTCGTCCAAGCGTCCAGACTCGTCGCATCGCAGGGCGCAGGGCAATCCGCATACGTGTGGTAACGGACCGTTTGAAAAACGCGGTTGGTGATGTTGGCCGCGAATATTTCCACCTGGAACACGCTGGCTGGACGCCAGTGGTCGAGAAACGCCGAAGGAGCCGATCGATCCGGATAAGTGACGCCGAACGCCTGGGTCGCCTCCGCTGCTTTGCCCGAATCGGGCGCTTTGCCCAACTTGGCCCATTCGGTGGAGAAGAAAGGGTTCTTCGAAGGATTGACCGTCAGATACAACGCGTGCTGATCGACCGCGTGTTTGTCCTCGCTGTAGTTGAAGTTGACAATTCGCCTCTTGTCCTTGAACGCACCCGGCCCCGTCCAACCCGTGGAACTGATGTAGCGCACCTCGCATTTCGAGGCGGACGGATAGCTCTCCGCGAAGCCGTCTTCGCTGCGAAACACTTCGCGAAGCAGGCGATCCGGATTTCGAATGAAGAGATACTTGAACCAGGGACTCGGCCGTTCATGCGCTTCCTCACCGTCAGGCATCAACACCATGAAACCCCGGTATTTCTCGAACAATGAAATGCCATCGCCCTCAAGCGCCTGCCCCTGGTACGCCGGATCCAAGGTTCCTTCCCACTTGGCATCCAGGCCCTGGTCGAACACTTCCATGTCTTTCTCCCAGGCGTCGGCGACGTGGTTCTGGTTATCGTCGATCGGGATGCTGAGAAAGTATCCGACGGGCTGTTCCACCCGGGCGACCAGGGTGAGGCCGGTCACCGTCTGGACGACCACCTTCAGCTTCCCGTGCGCGCCGTAGTCGTAGCAGGCCACGGCGACGCCCGCCTCGCGGACCAGGTCTTTGGTCTCGGCCTGCTGCCCCTGCTCCGCCACCGTCAACTCATCGTTGTCCAGAAATCGCAGATCGTACGGCGCCACGGCAGGTTCGCTCCGGGGAGGGAAGTTCATGCAAATCCCCGGCTCGCGGGAAACGTCCTCGAGGAAGAACGTGAACTTCGCCTCCGGCGGGGTGGCGGCGCTCCCGTCCACCGCGCGAAGATAAACGCGGGCACCGAGGTAACTGCCAGGTTCATCCTCCCCTCGCCCTCCTTTTGGGATCCATTGGGAGTAGGCCGAGCGATCGACGGTGATCGGTTCGAGAATCGCCTCCCATTGCGGCAGACCGGTCGGAATGAAGGTCACCGTCACGGTGCACTGGGCCGACCCTTCTGCGGATCCTCCATGAAACATCTCCTGGTAAGTTCCGCTTCGCGATTGGGTCAGGCTCCATTCGTTGGTTCCGGTGGGAATGTCGAAGGTGAAGCCATTGGCCTTTCGAAAAGCCTCGTAGGCCGCATTCCTGGCCACTCCCCATTCGCTATCTCCCGTGGACGTGATCGGCGGAAAATCAATGCCGCCACTGCAGTAGTCGGAACCGGTGTCGAGCACTCCCGTCGCCGCTGACGCCGTCGGGTCGAAGTCCGGACTCGCAACAAAACTCCAGGCACCGCGCAGCGTGCCGTCCTTGATCTTCACCAGCATCGACCCTTCCCCTCCCACCGTGGCGGTGGAGCTTGCCGCCAATTCGTCGCCGGAGAGCCTCTCGTCGCCGATCAGTTGCACAACGTAGCGCGTCGTGCCGGTGATTGTCCCATTGACGTTCTCTCGCTGGTCGACGCTGCCGTTGCTGTCGCTCGCCTGATACGATGCCGCTCCGTTCACCGTCGCGGATGCCCGCACGATGAACTCCCCCACCACCGGAGGATCGGGCTCGTCGTCCTCCTGGTTGAGGCCAACTGGGGGCCAACGGAGCATCGGCTCCCCACTCTTGGCCAACTCCACGGCGCTACACGGCACGAAAAATTGGGCGGCGATCAACAAGAAGGCTGCGGCCACGGTTGCCACGCAGGGGACGCCGTCGGAACCGAACGCACACCGCATATCGCAGCCTTCGGCGATCGCCAAACGCCTGTCAAATAACCTGTGGCAAACGTTCCTTGAAACAAGGATGCGCCCTGGCCGTCCAGGCCCTGTCCACCTGCTCCCTTGGTCCACGACAGGTGCATCTCCACCCCAACTTCGTTGTCCACGCCGCGAACCGGTGCACAGTCCGGCCTCAAGCCCAAGCCTCGGTCCTCGCCTGACCGATCCTCGTTTCATGAATAGTCGCGAACGCCTCCAGGCCGCCCTCGATCACCGACAACCCGACCGCGCCCCCGTGGACTTCGGCGCCACCTTCGTCACCGGCATCCACGTCAGCGCACTCACGCGCCTCCGTCGCCGACTGCTCGGCGAACCCGACTACCGGGTGCGTGTCATCGAGCCCTATCAAATGCTGGGCGAGGTCGATGACCAGCTGCGCGAAGCCCTGGGGATCGACGTGATCGGGGCCCTCGGTCGGAAATCGATCTTCGGTACCGAAGCCAAAGATTGGCGACCGTTCCGACTTTTCGACGGCACGGAATGCCTCGTCTCTGGCGACTTCAATGCCACGCCCGCGCCCGAGGGTGGCTGGTACATGTACCCCGAAGGCGACACCTCCGTTCCACCCAGCGGGTATATGCCGCCCGAAGGTTATTTCTTTAACGCCATCATTCGACAGAAGGCCATCGACGACGCCCGACTCGATCCGGCCGATAACACCGAGGAGTTCGACCTCTTTACCGAGTCGGACCTGGACTACTACCGCGAAAAAATCGCCTGGTTCGACCAACGCCCCGAGGCCGGCACGATCCTCATCATTCCGGGCACCGCCTTCGGTGACATCGCCCTCGTTCCAGCCCCTTGGATGAAGCATCCGAAGGGGATTCGGGACATTTCCGAATGGTACATCTCCACCCGGGCCCGGCGAGACTACGTGTGGAAGGTCTTTGAGCGTCAATGCGAGGTGGCGCTGAAGAACCTCGAAACCCTCATCGACCTCTTCGGCGACCGCATCCAGGTCGCCTTGGTCACCGGTACTGACTTCGGCACGCAACGCGGTCCTTTCATCGCGCCCCGGGCCTACCGCGACCTCTACCAACCGTTCCACCGGCAGGTGAACGACTTCATCCATCGCCACTCCCGTTGGAAGACCTTCATCCATTCCTGCGGCTCGGTGTACCAACTCATCCCCGACTTCATCGCCGCCGGCTTCGACATCCTCAACCCGGTCCAATGCTCCGCCGTGGACATGGACGCCCAGCGTCTAAAGCATGAGTTCGGACGCGACCTCGTTTTCTGGGGCGGAGGCGTTGATACCCAGAAGACCCTGGCGTTCGGCACACCGAACGACGTGTACCGCGAAGTTCGGGAACGCCTGGAGGTCTTCAATCGCGACGGCGGCTTCGTCTTCAACGCGGTCCACAACATCCAGGGCAATACCCCTGTCGAGAACATCGAGGCGCTCTTCCGGGCGCTCCGGGATAGCGTCTCATGAACGCCGCCGCGCCCCGCTCCGGCTTTCTGACCCTCGTTTGTCTCGTCGCCGCCCTCGGGGGGCTTCTCTTTGGTTACGACACCGCGGTCATTGCCGGTGCCATTGGCTTTCTCCAGGAACACTTTCAACTCGATGCCACGCTTAAGGGCTGGGCCGCCTCGTCCGCCCTCCTTGGCTGCGTTCTCGGAGTCGCCTTCGCGGGCGCCGTCAGCGACCGCTTCGGTCGCAAGCCAGTCCTCACCCTTGCCGGCGTTCTCTTCTTCGCCTCCGCCATTGGCACCGCCATCCCCGACCGCTTCTCCACCTTCATCGTCTTTCGTGTCCTCGGCGGTATCGGCGTCGGCGTCGCCTCGATGGCTTCACCCATGTTCATCGCCGAGATATCCCCAGCCGACGTGCGCGGGCGCATGGTGTCCATCAATCAATTCGCCATCATCACCGGGATGCTCATCATCTACTTCGTCAACTACCTGATTGCCGCCCAAGGCGACCCCACCTGGAACCGCACCATGGGCTGGCGTTGGATGTTCGGCTCCGGGGTTGCCCCCGCCGCTCTCTTTCTCGCACTGCTCACTCTGGTTCCCGAAAGCCCGCGCTGGTTGATCGAACATGGGCGCGCCCCCGACGCCCGTGCCATCCTCACCCGAATGGGAGGCGAAGCCTACGCCAACACCGAACTCGCCACCCTCGAACAGGCGCTTGCTACCGACCGAGCCCGTACCGCTTCCGCTGTCCGACTTTCCCCCGGCCTTCGCCGGGCCGTCCTCATCGGCATCGCCATCGCGGTCCTCCAACAAGTCACCGGCATCAACGTCTTCCTCTACTACGCTCCCGAGATCTTCAAACAACTCGGGGCCGGCGTGGACGTCGCCCTCCTCCAGACGATCGTCGTCGGCGTCGTCAACCTGGGCTTTACCGTCGTCGCCATCCGCACCGTCGACGCCCTCGGCCGCCGCCCGTTGATGATCCTCGGTGCGAGCGGCATGGGGATCTGCCTGATCGCCATGGGGCTCGCGGCCCAACTCGGTGCCATCTCCCTTTGGGTCCTTGCCTTCGTCCTCGGTTACATCGCTTGCTTCGCCCTCTCGGTGGGCCCGGTGACCTGGGTTCTGCTCGCCGAAATCTACCCGACCCGCCTCCGCGGCCGCGCCTTGTCCGTGGCGACTTTCTGCCTGTGGATCGCCAATTTCGTTGTCTCCCAGACCTTTCCGATGCTCGACGGCAATGCTTGGCTGGTCGAACGGTTTCACCACGGATTCCCCTTCTATCTCTACGCCGCGTGTTGCGCGCTTCTCGTTCTCGTCGTGTGGCGTCTCGTCCCAGAAACCCGCGGTCGCAGCCTCGAGGAGATTGAACGCCAGTGGCAGACGTGATTCGCGCCCCGAGGCTCCTCGTTCGCTTGACCGTCCCTGCATCGCGGCCGTGTCGACTCGAGCATTGGCGCCATGAACGAGGACGGAATCGCCCTGTCGCAGCGCGACAGGGCCCACCTGGATTGGAATTGGATTCGGTCAGGTGACCCTCGTCGCGCTGCGAGGAGGTGGGCTGGGTCCAATGGTTCATGAAGCGCGTGGACGAACCGGAATTCGCGAGTTGGGATCATGAACCGATCCGATCTCGGCAACGGCCTCGGACCCGGCCAACGGCCGCGAATTCCTCAGCCCGGCCCAACGGGCCGGGTCGGTAGGTTCCCCTTGGATTTCCGGCCTGAAGAGACGGCATAGACACCCCTCAGGCGCCGGGAAGACCGACTGCCGAAAACCCGGACCGCGCGGCCTGGGCTGAGGAATGGAACGGAACGGTGTCCGGAGGCCTGATTTCATGGGCCATTCATCATACGAAAGGGAACGCAATGGGGTCAGACATTGACTATTGACTTTCAAGCACTCTCTTCGACAGCCCTTCCTGAATCGCTTCATCGCGACGTCCTCTTCCGCCCGCCTCCGGAATCGGCGCAGCCCTTTGCGCCGCCGTCGCGTACGCCACATCACCCACCACCCGAACCGCTTGAGCACCACCGCCACCCACCCGAGAAATCGTCGCCGATCCTCGTCGCTTCCGAAGATGACCTCACCGCCATTCCCCCGACTCGTGGCATGGTACCAACCTCGGAGAACATGGATTCTCGGTCTTCTCGCCATGCACCCATTCTAATCACGATTTCCTATTTGTTGCATGTTGATGTCTGACCCTAGTGCCTTAGCTCGATGTCACGGTGGCAGGCTGCCCTCCCCAAAGGGACACCTCGTAGACTTCCGACTTTCCCATTCGCCCCGGAGACCTTGCCCAGGGGTTCATTCGTTTTAGGCTCAAACCCATGCCAGAGCGTGGGGAAACCTCCGGCGCCCGTCCTTCGCTCGACGCCAGTTTTTGTACGACCCACTGGAGCGCCGTACTGGCGGCGCGGGAACGCAACTCCGCCCGGGCAGAACAGGCTCTCGCCGAACTCTGCCAGACCTACTGGTATCCGCTCTACGTTTTCATTCGCCGCCGCGGAAATAGTCCTGGAGAGGCTGAAGACCTGACCCAAGGTTTCTTCGAGCGTCTCGTGGAGAAGCACTATCTTGGGGACCTTCAGCCGGGCACCGGCCGGTTCCGTTCGTTTCTCCTGACAGCCTTGAAGCACTTCCTGGCCAATGAATGGGACCGCGCCCAAACCCGGAAGCGAGGGGGAGGCCAGGTGATTGTCTCCATCGACCATCGGGAAGCCGAGTCACGTTACCATTACGAGCCAGCCGATGTCGCGACCCCGGACATGCTTTACGAAAGGCGTTGGGCGTTCACCATCCTGGAGCGGGTTCTCACTCGCCTTGGCAACGAATTCCGCGGCAGTCAACCAGCTGAGCTATTCGATCATCTCAGGCCGTTTCTGTCGGGGGATCACCCGGGTATCTTCTATCGCGACGTCGCCCAGCGCTTCGGCATCAAGGAAGGCACCGTCCGGGTCATGGTGCATCGATTGCGGCACCGCTACCGGGAACTGCTTCGCACGGAGATCGGCAACACCGTGGGGGATCCCAGAGAGATCGACGACGAGATCCGGCATCTAATGGCGGTGGTAGGCACCTGACGGAAGAAATCCGGTAACAGATTTCCCCTTTTTCTTCGGTACTCGAGTGAGGTGAACCCATTGCCGGTCGAAGCCTGTCAACCATGCCTCCGCAAGTGCCAACCTGCGGCCAATGCGGCGCCCGAATCCCTGCCGATTGGTCCGGAATCCTTTGTCCTCGCTGCCTCTTTGGCCGCGGCCTGAAGCGCCCTGTCGATGACCCCGAATCGCTGCGACCCGTCACGACCTCGGAGACCTCAATGTCCGAGTTGCCCATCCTCGGACCGAGGATCCGCTACTTCGGGGATTACGAACTCCTGGAAGAGATCGCCCACGGCGGGATGGGGGTGGTTTACCGGGCGCGCCAGGTAAGCCTGAATCGTCTGGTCGCGCTCAAGCTGATTCACGCCGGTGCTCTCGCCAGCCCGGAATTCGTTCGACGTTTCAAGATCGAAGCGGAGGCAGCCGCGAGCCTGTCCCATCCAAACATCGTTCCCATCTATGAGATTGGCGAACACGATGGGCAGCATTACTTCAGCATGGGACTGGTCGAGGGACCGACGTTGCGCGAAGCGCTGAGCCTTCGCGCCGGGCGATCGGCCAGGAAACGAGAGTCCGGGAAGGCTCGGAAACTGGCGAACGAACCGACCTCCATCGGTCAGCAGCCTCCCCTCGATCCGGGTACCGACCCCGAGGTTAAGGCGCCCTTCGACATGCCTTCGCGTTTCCAGCCTCGTCAGGCCGCGCAACTTATCACCTCGGTCGCGCGCGCAGTCCATTACGCGCATCAACGCGGTGTTCTGCATCGCGATCTCAAACCCAGCAATATCCTCCTCGATGACCAGGGCGAACCGCATCTCACGGACTTCGGCCTCGCTAAACTCATTCAGAAGGACAGCACACTGACCCACACCCATGCGGTCATGGGCACGCCCGCCTACATGTCGCCGGAACAGGCGCGCGGGGACACCGCCACGGTCACCACCGCCGCAGATGTCTACGGTCTCGGCGCGGTCCTCTACGAAACCTTGACGGGCGCGCCTCCCTTCGGCGGCGGGACTTCGATGGAGACCATCCGCCAGGTGTTGGATCAAGAGCCGCGCCGGCCTTCGTTATGGAATCCGACTGTCGACCGCGACTTGGAAACCATCTGCTTGAAATGTCTCGAGAAGGAGGCCGGACGACGCTACCGATCGGCCGAGGAACTGGCGGACGACCTGGAACGCTGGCTACGCCAGGAACCCATCCGGGCTCGGCCCGCCACCCGGATTAAACGCGTCCAAAAGTGGATTCGTCGCCGACCAGCCGTCGCGGCTCTCACGGCCACCTCCGTTGTCCTGCTCATGGCGCTGGCCATCGGAGCGACGGGGTATTCGTTTCATTTGAGCACGGTCCGAAACAACCTCGAAGACAATCTCTATGTCGCCGAAACCGCTAACGCCTTCGCCGCTTGGGAACGAGGCAGCCTCACCCTTCCACGCAGGCTGCTAGACCGGCAAATCCCCGCCCATGGTCGACCGGACCGGCGCGGCTTCGAGTGGCACTACCTGGATCGTATGTGCCAGACCTTGGCGCTATTCACCTTCGAGGGGGAGTTGAGTCCCATCTTCGGGCTGGCCTGTTCCCCCGACGGCCGAACCGTCGCCGCCTGCCATCAAAACGGAAGGACCCGACTTCTGGACCTGGTGACCCGCGGGGAGATCGGATGGATCAACGGGCTGTCAGGCTATGCCGTCGGATTCTCGACCGACGGGAAACGACTGGCCAGCTTCGCCGGTTACGCCGTGCTGGTGGTGGACCTCCAATCACGGGTCGTCGTCACCAATGCCTTCGGGAACGCACACTTCGGAACGGGGTTGGCCTGGAGCCCGGATGGACGCTGGCTCGCCGCCACCTCGAGTTCCGATCTCTATCGAAGGTCCGCTTCGGGAAGAATCCACCTCTACGACGCCGTCACGGGTCGGGAAGAATGGACGGTCGACGCTCCGATTGGGAGCACCTGGAAGCCGGACTTTTCACCGGACAGCCGCCGGCTCGCCACACCTCATGGCGACGGAACGATCATTCTTTGGGATCTGTCCACCCGAAAATCCGTCAAAACCTTCCGTCGCCACGGCAATATTGTGGCCTGCGTCAGATTCTCGCCGGATGGCCAATGGCTGGCTAGTGCCTCGATGGACGAGACCGTCCGTTTGTGGCGAGTAGACAGTGACGAACAAGTTCCCCTCGGCTCCCACGCCCGTCCCGTGGATTGCGTGGCATTCTCACGGGACGGGCGCTGGCTGGCGTCTGGCTCTCGAGACCACACCGCCAGGGTTTGGGATTTGGCCCACCCCACCAACAGCCCGATCATTCTGCGAGGCCATACCGGTCGCCTTTGGTCCATTGACTTCACTCCCGACAGCCAAACGCTGGTCACCGGTAGCCTGGATGGCACGGTCAGGCTCTGGAACGTCGGCCATCTACATTCCCGGGGATCGCCGATGGACAACCAAACGGAACTCGGCACCGTGTTCTCGCCGGACAGTCGCCTCAACCTGCGTGCCGAAGGTACAAACGTTGTCGTCCGGGAAACCGACACGGAGCGCGTGGTCGCCAACCTCCCCGGCAACGAGGGGGTCTTCTCGCCGCAAGGCCCCATCGTGACCATCTTGGATGAAACGTCCTTCGCGATCGTGGAAGGCATACGGTTCGAGAGGCGGCGCCGCCTGACCTCGAACGCACCTTTGAATGGTGCGCTTGCGGTCTCTCCGAATGGCCGGTGGCTTGCCCTCGCCCATCGGTCTGAAACCGGCGACCATTGGGCGGTACGGTCGGCCCATGGCGTTGAACTCCGCGAAGCCCCCGCATTCCAACTCCACCAAACCTGGCAATTTGAGGCCTCGCGCACGAATACCTTCCGGTACTTCCAATTTTCCCCGGACAGCGGGCTTCTCGCCGCGTCGTTCCGAGACGGCAAGGTGCGGGTGCTGGATGTGGCCACGGCAAGCCTGCTAAGGACTTCTCCGGGAACGAATTTGCATGCCCTCAAACTTTGTTGGCTTCCTCGAAGCCGGGTCATCGCGATCGGCGGTCTGAACGGACTGGTCCACATATGGGACCTCGACGCGGACCGCCTCGAAACCATCGCCCCCGAGGCCGGTGTCGTGCTGGGGTTGGATGTGTCGTCGAATGGCCGGACGCTCGCCGTGAGCACCCAGGACGGTGTCCTGAAGCTGTTCAACCTGCCGACCCGCCGAGAGGTCGCCGTCTTGAAAGGTCATCTCACCAACATCCCGGTGGTTTCGTTCTCTCCGGATGGACGGCTTCTCGTGTCCGCCAGTGAAACCTTGCGCCTCTGGCGTGCCTCGGCGCCTGGCGAAACGCCATAGACCGCTGGCGCCCGCAGGCGAACGCTGCCGGTAACAATTCGCTGGAATTCCTTAGGTAGGGAATCGGCGGGAACCCGCCACATCCAACCTGACCGTGCCTGCCTAAAGGAACGCCATGAAGACTCCGATTGCTCTGCTCTCCGTGCCTTTGGTCGCCGTGATCCTGGGGCCGATTGAAGCGCCGGCCTCGACTCCGCCCTCCGAGCCACACCGGATTTCCACCATCTCCATGGCGCCCACAGGCCACCCGCTCCTCACCCTGGCGGGAGCGCCTGGTGCTGCCTTCCGAAGCTACTTCGACCTGTTTCGACTGGAATCCTCGACGGATCTTATCCGCTGGAGTCCCATGGTGACCATCGTGGGAACCAATGCCTCCGCGAACGGACCCACCTTCGTCGACGACTCTGAGCCGCGTGGTTCTCATCGCTTCTACCGGACGGCTTCAAATCATGTCCTGACTCCCTTCCAACCGCCGACGGGCCCCTACTCGGTGGGCACCTTTTCCCGCCTCCTCACGGACCCGTCGCGTTCGAATCGATTTGGCCTGAAGACGAACAGCGCCTTCATGGTGACCTTCTGGTATCCAACCAAATCGCCCGAAAATGCTCTCGCGTCGTACGTGGATCGCCCCCTCGCGGAAAGGCGGGCGTACTGGGGAACCTACACGAACGCGATTCCGGCCCTGATGCAGTATGCCACGTTAGAAGCGCCGATCCTTGCCGATGCCGCAGCGTTTCCGGTCGTCGTCTATTCCCATGGACTCGGCGATCAAATGGGCCGCGCCGTTCGCACCGAAAACACCGGCAAGGCAGTGGAACTGGCCAGCCATGGATACGTGGTGGTCTCCATGGATCACACGGATACCTATGCGACAGTCCTGCCACCCAGCCAATTGATCGCCGGCCGGAATGTCTGGAGCTTCGCCTTTGCACCAGACCGAATCCAAGACGTGGTGTTTCTGTTGGATCGGCTAGCAGAATGGCAAATCGGGGATCCCATCCTCCGGGGCCGCCTCGATTTGGAACGTATTGGCATCATGGGCTGGTCCTTCGGAGGTGGCACCGCCGCGGAAGCCTGCCGCGTGGATGACCGGCTTAAAGGGGCCGTGCTGTTGGATCCCTACCTGACCGCTGTTCAGGTGGTGCAAAAGGGACTGTTAAAGCCCTACCTCAACATGGCTGGGACTCCCGATCCTACCCTGTTCGCCAAGGCCCAAACCAATGCCTACCAACTGACCATCGACGGCGCCACGCACGAATCCTACACCGACAATGCCTGGACGATCAGCCCGAACACCGCGTCGCGCCGCCGTGCCCGGGCCATGGAGGCTTGCATGGTTTCCTTCTTCGACAAGCACCTGAAGGGATCGGATAATCATCTGCTCGAGAATCCCCGCACCAGTCACCCGGATGTCATCGGTTTCCGAAAGAAATAGCCGTGCCGCGGCCGGTGATCCAAGCGGAGCATCCCAGGTGGTCCAGGTTGTTGCCCCGCCCAGTGATCGACTCTTGGAACTTATCCAATGGAAACGAGGCTGCTTGCCTCGGTCGTGTGGTCTTCCGCTAGGTCAGCCCACGTCCTCCGTCGCATAGGCCCGCAAGCAATTCCGTGTAACGCGCGTAGTTGAATTCCTTCGGTACGGAAATGACTGAGCTGCCGAACCAGGATCTGGAGGCACTCACCCTGTAATGGAGGTCATCATGCAAACCAACCGAAACCGAATCACCATTCGTACCTTCCTAAAATCATGCGCCGCCGCGCTCGCCGGCACCAGCGCGCTCTCAGCCGCGGCCGATCCCGTGCCCGCCTGTGAACCATTGGTGAAAGGGAAACCCATCCGCCTGACGATGAACGCCGGGACGGTTTTCAACCTGAATGCAACCGGCGACCCGCCCTGGAGTCATCAGGTCCGCGGCATGGTACAGGTCTTGCATCTCGGCAACTGCAAGGTCTCATTCCAGGCCACCATCCTTGCCGGCACCCAAGGCCACCAATTCGATCTAGTCGGCACTATGACCATCACCACCCTGGGTGGCGACCAACTCTTGGCAGGAGTCGCGGGTTGGGCCGATCCCGACCCGAACGATCCGAGCCAGACCACCTACCGTCTCTACTACAATGTAACGATCCAGGGCGGCACCGGAAAACTGCAGGGTGCGAAAGGAACTGGCGAGATCAAGGGAGTGTTCGCCTTCTACCTTCCGTACGATCCTGAACATCCGGACGATCCGAACACGCTGTTCTGCGACAGGTACGCCGGAGTAGCCACCTGGCTGTTCGAAGGCATGATGGTGCTTCCGCATTCCCGCAGGTAGCCGCACCTCCCTCGTATCACGTCGATTCGCGTCACGCCGGATGGCAGAAGTCGGTCTGGCATTGCCTGCGGGGCCTGTCGGAGGCCGTGTCCGCGAACGTGACCGGGAAGATCCGTGGGTTGAAAGAGGCCGATAACTTGGTCAAACAATCTCGCGGTTCGAACCACGGGGAACTCCGTAGGTTGAGGTTGTGGCTTAAGACACCTTCGGCCTCAGCCTCGGCGGGGTTCCCTTCACCTTATTTGAGATAGAGGTTTGGAACAGACGCGGAGAATACTCGGCCGACGATGAGCAGAACTATGGCCGCTAGATCTTCCGTGCCGCCTGCAGCAGTAGAGAGCACCCTCAAAAAGGGTGACCTCCTTTGCCAAGTTCCTCCGATCCCATGACCCGTTTCTCCGACTAGCGGGGCCCGCTTCTCGCCCGGAGCAACTCCACCTGCATGGAGGCCTTGTTCAATTCGGTACCGCCGATCAGTTTCGGTTCGGAAAGCACGGTCAGTCTTGCCAGTTCCTCCTCCGCATGACGAAGACGTGTGCGCCAGACTTCGCTTCGATCACTGGTCTGTTCGGCACGACACAATACGCAATGGGGTCAGACATTGACTATTGACTTTCGAGCACTCTTCTCGACAGCTCCTTCGTGAATCGCTTCATCGCAACGTCCTCTTCCGCCCGCCTCCAGAATCGGCGCACCCCTTGCGCCGCCGCCGCGTAACCCACGTCACCAACCGCCCCAACCGCGTCCACCAACCTCCAACCCAACTCTCTCGTTGCCACCGCCATCGTCCCGTCCCGTCCCCAATCCCCATGCCGTTCGCTCATCGACTCCCAACTCCTCCCCAGGATCTTCTCCGCTGCGCCCACGATCTCCTTCCATGACGGCAGCTTCCGGAAACTCTTCTCCAACCTTTCCTTCGCCCGCTCTCCGTGGCCCTTCATGGCTTCCCGCACCAGTGCCTTCGCGTCGTCCGCGTCCCCGAGCACCGCCCCCGCTACCAATCCCTCCCACGGATTCTCCAACCGCCCTTCTCGGATCGGCGCCTCCGTATACCTCATCAACGCGGACAGCTGGGCTCGGCGCGTTCCGCCCCCGCATCCAGGTCCGATCCGATCTCTCGTCAACCAGCCCGGAGCCCTCTCCATAGCCCCATACACACGCCACGAACTCCACGGATATTCCCTCAACACCCTGATCCTCCGCGCCACCAATTCCGCTCCCGGATCCTCGCTTCCAATCACTCGCGCCCGACGCTGTGCTTCTTTGTCCAAACCCAGGCCCGCGATCCTCACGGGATTCAGATGCAGGTAACGCGCCACTCGATCCAGGGCTCCCTCGTCGCGAATCAGCAATGACTTGAATCGACCTTGAAACACGTGCCCTCGTCTCCGATGCGCCCAGTTGTAACGAATTGCGTACGCCGTCTGTAACCATCGTATCGTCTCGCTCACGTCCGCTCGCAGACACCGCATCAACAAATGGTAGTGGTTATCCATCAGCACAAACGCGTGGATCTCCGCTCCGAACCGCTTGGGCACCTCCGCCACCAACCCGAGAAATCGTCGCCGATCCTCGTCGCTTCCGAAGATGACCTCACCGCCATTGCCTCGACTGGTGACGTGGTACCAACCTCGGGGAACATGGATTCTCGGTCCTCTCGCCATGCACCCATTCTAATCACGACTTCCTATTTGTCGAATGTTGATGTTTGACCCCATTGCCCTTCTTTTGACCCCATTGCCGTTCTGTCGGCATTCCCTTGGCGCAGCGACCCGCCTTACCTGTCGCGACGCCGGCGTCCGTTTCGGGGACGTCGCTGGAAGACGCGCTCGTCCTCGACCGTCTGCGACGACAGCTTCCTTCCGGTCGGCGGGCGGCATTCTCCCAACGCATCACAGTCCCGCCCCGCGCATCGACGTTCCGTCCCTGACTCATTGACCGATTGAGCGGTCGATCTCAGCCTTTCGCTAATGGTCGGTTCCCCGGCTTGGGCGCCCGCTCAAGGGAGCGAAGTGAGTTGGAGGGTGAATTTCGGGGCGCCGGCCCATCGCCGAAAGCGTGTGCGATGATGGTCGATGATCCAGGTGGCATGCATCCTATGGCGAAATTCGCCACCACGCACTGGAGCATGGTGGTCGCTGCCCGGGATGGGGATTCCTCCCAGGCCCAGGCAGCCCTGGAGTGCCTCTGCAGGTCGTACTGGTATCCCGTCTACGCGTTCATTCAACGCCGGGGCCATTCCGCGGAAGACGCCCGGGATCTCACGCAGGAATTCTTCGCCCGCCTGCTTGAGCGGAACAGCCTGTGCCGGGCGGACCCGGTGCGCGGGCGGTTCCGGTCCTTTCTGCTCGTCTCCGTGCGGAACTTCCTGAGTGATGCCTGGGACCGGAGCCGAGCCGCGAAACGCCAGGGCGATGCGACAGCCATTCCGTTCGAGGAACTTGGATCTTGGGAGCATCTCGCCGCCCATGCCGCGCGGGAGCATCCCCCGGACCTCATCTTTGAGGAAAACTGGGCGCGGTCCGTGCTCGGACACACCTGCCGGAAATTGCGGGAGGAATACGCGAGTTCGGGGCGGACCGACCGGTTCGAGGCTCTCGAGCAGTTCTTACCGTCCGGGGCCGGTGACCTGACCTACGGCGAGATCGCCGGGAGATTGGGAGTGAGTGAGGCGGCCGTGCGCTCCGAAATTCACCGGCTGCGGACGCGGTTCAGGGCGCTGCTGCGCCGGGAGATTGCCCACACCGTCGCCACTTCTGAAGAGATCGACGAGGAAATCCACTTCCTCATGAGCGTGCTGGCCCATTAAGGCACAAGGCACCATGGACGCTTCGGAACACTGCACAATCTGCGGCGCTCCCCTGGTCGGCGGAGGCTGGGGACAGCGTTGCCTCCGCTGCATGCTCCGCCTCGGCCTCGGTGACTTCGCGGCTTCGAATGATCCAGACAACGGAACCCTCCAAGCCGAATCCGAGGGGCCAGAGGTAGACGGGACAACACTGGGTTTGCCCCACCTATTCGGGTACGAGTTGCTCGAAGAAATCGGGCGGGGAGCGATGGGCGTGGTCTACCGTGCCCGGCAGGTGGGCCTGGATCGGATCGTCGCCGTGAAAGTCCTGCTCTGGGGCCAGTTCGCCAGCCCGGAATCGGCACGCCGGTTCGAGCGCGAGGCCCAAGCCGCGGGCCGCCTCCATCACCCGAACATCGTGGCCACTCACGAATACGGCGTTTCGGAAGGGCAGGCCTATCTCTCGATGGATTGGATCCAAGGCCCGAACCTGGCCGACCTGGTGCGGGACCGCCCCTTCCCGCCCGCGCGGGCCGCCCGCTGTGTCCATGCCCTCGCCCGGGCGGTCGACTACGCCCATGCCCAGGGCATCCTCCATCGCGACCTCAAGCCCTCTAACGTGCTGGTGGACGCCGAGGACCAGCCGCATCTGACGGACTTCGGACTGGCGAAACGACTGGGTGAATCGCTCGACGTCACCCTCACCGGTCAGCCGCTCGGTTCGCCGAATTACATGGCCCCGGAGCAGGCGGCGGGCCGCCATGATCAGATTGGCGCTGCGGCCGACATCTACGCCCTGGGCGCGATCCTGTATCATTGCCTGACCGGTCGACCGCCGTTCCTGGCCGCGACGATCAGTGCCACATTCCGTCAGGCCCAGGAGGCAGAGCCCGTGTCTCCAAGACTTCTCAACCCCGGGGTGCCGCGCGACCTCGAGACGCTCTGCCTGAAGTGCCTCGAAAAGCTCCCGGCTCGGCGTTTTCCAACGGCCGGTGCATTGGCGGATGAACTCGGCCGCTTTCTCGCCGGTGAACCCATCCGTTCCCGGCCGATCGGGCCGCTGGAGAAAGGCGCCCGTTGGTGCCGTCGGCATCCCGGCCTCGCCACACTTGGCGGGGCGATTGCGCTGCTGATCTTCGCCGTCGTCGTGCTCGGCGTGCTCGCGCTGGGGCAGGCGGCAAGGGCGCGCCGGGCCGAAGGATCGGAGCGAAAGCAGCGCCATGTGGTCGAACAGCAGGCCGAGGTTCAGCGCGCGCGATTGATGCGTTCGTATCTGCAATCGGGCGACCGGATGCTCGCCGAGGGCGACACCACCGCAGCCCTGCTCTGGTACGTCGAGGCGTTCGCCCTGGCCCAACACGGAGCCGGAGACGATGAGGCTCATCGAATCCGGATCGCCTCAATCTTGGAACGGTGCCCGAAGATCGAGCACCTGTTGCGGTTACCGCACTCTGCGCGGGTGGTGGCGTTCGCCGACGGTGATCGAAGTCTTGTTACCCTCTCGGGGCAGGAGCCCGACGGAGTCGATCCGGCATCGAGAGGCGTCGGGGAAGCGATCGTTTGGGATTTCGCTACCGATCGGCCCCGCTTCCCTCCTCTGCCTTACACCTCTCTTATGTTCGGCAGCGGATGGTACAAGGGAATCGGGGTCCGCTACCTTCCCCTCGGACAGCATGATAAGAGGTTGTTTACCATCACGTCATCGGCGGAAGGATCCTCGAATCTCACCAGCCAAATCCACCTTCACGATACAAGCAGCGGAGCACTCATCGGAGTGCCGTTGGAACATAAAGGTCTCGTCCTCTTCGCCGAATTCAGCCCGGACGGTGGCCGACTCGTCTCGGCGACTGGGAATCGGCTAGCCGACGGGTCGTGGACGGGTCAGGCGACGCTGTGGGAGACGGAGAGCGGGCGACTGCTGGCGACGTTCGCCCATGAAAGCCCAGTGACCGCTGCCCGGTTCAGCCCGAACGGCCATCGTGTGCTCACCGCCAGCCGCGATGGGTCCGCGCGCCTCTGGGAACTGCCGTCGGGGCGGTTGGTTCTGCCCGTCATGCAACACCCCGGCCCGCTCCTTCACGCTGGCTTCGACCATACCGGAAAACGCCTGGCCACCGCCTGCATCACGCCCTACCAAGCTCGCGTATGGGATGCGGACACGGGGGCCCCCCTCACCGACCCGCTCCCGCACGAGGGCCCTATCTACGAGACCACCTTCACTCCCGATGATCGCGGGTTACTCAGTTTCGGCTTCGACGCGACCACGCGCCTGTGGAGGGTTGATTCCGGGGAGTTGGCCTGGCCGCCCCCGAGGCACCAGGATTTTGTCCGTGAGGCGAAATTCAGCCCCGACGGCCGGTGGATCGGGACCGCGGTCAACGATGGCATCGTGAGTTTGTGGCACCGTGACGGCGGGACCCCGGCAGGTCCTCCCCTCGTCCACGGCAGCGCTGCCATGGACTTGTCGTTCGCCTCGGACGCGAAGCGACTTGCCGTCGGAACCTTCGACGGTTTGGTGCGAGTCTGGCATCTCCCGGCCGGGGAGCTCTCCGCGGTGACCCTGCCGCACGCGGCTCGGATCTACCACGTGGAGTACAGTCCGGACGGGCTGCGTTTGCTGACCGCCGGTGCGGATGGCGCCGCGCGCCTATGGGATTCAGCGACGGGGAAACCTGCAGGCACACCTCTCTTCCACAGTCTTCCGGTGAGTCACGCCGCTTTCAGCCTCGACGGCCGCCGGGTTGCGACCGGCAGTCTGGACGGGACGGCACGGGTTTGGGACGCGGGGAGCGGCGCGCCTCTGACCCCACCCTTGCGTCACGGCAACGCTGTCTGGCACGTGGCGTTCGACCCCGGGGGACTTCGCCTGGTGACCGCCAGCGGCCACTGGCCTTGGAACGAAGCGACGACTGCCGCGCAGCTCGTGTCACCGCTGCGACATCCGCCTGGGGAAGCCTGCGTGTGGGACTGCCAAACCGGGGACCTCGTCGCCGGTCCTTTGAGTCACCCAGGCGCGGTGACCCAGGCCAGCTTCGATCCGGAAGGGCGGAGGATCCTGACGGCGACCCTGAATCGGACGGTCTGGATTTGGGATGCCGCGACGGCCAAGCCCATCCTGCCTCCCTTGGCGCATGGTGGCGGTGTGGTTCGCGCGCGATTCGATCCAACAGGCGCTTTCATCGTTACGGCAGTGCGAAACAACGATCTGGGAACGCCATCCGTCACGATCTGGGACTCCCGGACAGGCCTTGCGGCGACCCCCCCGTTGAGCCGTGTGGCGCCTACGTTCGAAGCGCGGTTCAGTCCCGACCGCACGCGCGTCGTCACCGGCGGCGCGGCAGGTCAGGCCGAAATCTGGGATCTCCGAAAGGGCGGCCCTCCCGTCGCCACGCTGGTTCACCCCAGCTCGGTCCATGATGTCATGTTCTCGCCGGATGGTCGTTGGATCGCCTCCGGAGCCCAGGACGGCGTCGCCCGGCTCTGGGACGCCACCGAGGGCGACCTTGTCGCCCAGTTCCCCGCCCATTCGAACCTCGTTTATCGCGTGGCTTTCAGCCCGAATGGCCAACACATCGTCTCTGCCAGTTGGGACGGCACCGCCAGGATCTGGACGTTGAAGAAGGAAACCCGGTCTCTGGTCGATCTCCAGTTGCTGGCGGGATTGCTTTCGGGACGGCGGATTGACGCCTTAGGTCGCCTCGCGCTGCTCGGCACCGCCGACATCACCAACGCCTGGACGAAGTTGACGGGCAAGTACCCTGCCGATTTCGCGTCACGCCCCGACGATTCCGGAGCTTCCCCAAATCCATAATGCGCCCGAAGCACGGCCGCGCGATTCGCGCGGGCAAGTTCTTCGGAACGATTTGCGATTTCTTCCTTATTCAGAGGTAAAGCCCGGAAGGTAGCGCGCTGTCGCCGACACCTTTGGGTGCCGCTCTCGTGGACACGGGAGCGTTCTCCACCAGCGATTCATCGGCTTGGTCCGTCTGTGAAACTCGGAACCTCTGAACTCCATGAAACTTCGATCCACCCTCCTCGGGTTCCTCGGGCCCCAACGCTCAGTTTCCCGAGTCCGGCACCTCGCAGGCCTATTGCCTGCCTGGCTGTTAACCGCTTTCGGCCTGGGCCTGGCGCCTCAATCCGCCGTCCTCGCCGCCGACCTCTTCGTCCAAGTCTACCCACCGGGATGGACGAACATGGCTCCGACAACCTTCCTAGCAGGTTGGGGCGACTACGACGGAGACGGGTTCCTCGATGCCTTGGTCCAACGAGAGTCCACGGGGAACCCGGTCACCGATCGTCCTCGCCCGAACCTCCTCTACCGCAACAACGGAGACGGTTCGTTCACTCTCAAGGGGCCGGATGAAGTCGGTCCCATCGCCAGCGACGAATCCTCGAGTGATGTCGGCTTGTGGGGCGACGCGAACAACGACGGCCGGCTCGATCTCCTGGTCCTGAACCTCTCCTATCCAGACACCAACCAGTACGTGATCAATCGCCTCTATCTCAACCAGGGCAACGGACGCTTCACCTCGGCGCAGGCTGGCTCGGTCACCGAACCCTATCGCACTCGTGCCGTTGGCAACTGGTGCGACTTCGACAACGACGGTGTTCTCGACGTCTTTCTCCCCTCCTCACGCAGTACCGATGATGACAGTAAGCAACATCTCCTGCGCGGGCGAGGCGACGGCTCGTTCGACACAGTCACTGAGGGATCGATGGCCTCCGACCAACCCGGGAACATCGATCCCGTCTGGTCTGATCTCGACGGCGACGGCGACAGCGATCTGCTGGTTCCCTACTTCGGGCAGCACAATCTCTTCTACCGCAACGACGGTCACGGCCAGTTCACCCGGCTCACCAACAGCCTGCTGGAACAGCCCCAATACCGCTTCATCGTCCCAATTACGGGGGATCTCGATAACGACGGCGACGTGGACCTGGTCGCCAACACCGCCACGCCTGAGGCGCTGACGGTGTTTTTCAACGATGGCCTGGGAGCCTTCGTCCCCGTTCAGACGCTGCCGGAATTCAACATGCCGTTCCTGGGCGACTACGACAACGACGGCGACCTTGACCTGCTGATGAGTGGCGGTAGCCCGGTCTCACAGCTCACTCCCATGCGTCTCTACCGCAACGATGGGACTGGCCGGCTCGAATTGGTGGACGATGCTTTGACGCGCTCGCCCTGGGCTGGCGGACCCTGGGTCGACGACAACAACGATGGGTTCATGGACTTGCACGCTTGCCGGCTGAGCGGAAACAAGGTGATCAACGTCGTCTTTCGAAACCAGGGCAACGGCAACCACTGGCTCAAGGTCCGCCTCGTCGGCACGGCTTCCAACCGATCCGCCATCGGCGCGAAAGTCCGCGTCAGGGCATCCTTCGGCGGTAAGACCGTCTGGCAGATGCGCGAGCTCATCTCCCATTACCTCGCCGAGGATGGTCAGCGCGCCCATTTCGGTCTGGCCGAAGCGACGAAGGCCGAGGAGGTCCGCATCGAGTGGCCATCGGGCAATGTCCAGACCCTGACGAACCTGGCCGCGGACCAGATCCTCACCGTCACCGAACCGACGTTCTTCCAGCCTGTCCAGCCCGTGGCGACCATCAATGGCAGCTTCCAGATCACGAGCACGGTCACCGACACCACCCGCCAGTGGTACTTCGAAGGTGCGCCGCTCGAAGGGCAAACCGGCCGAACCCTCGCTCTTCCCGCCGTTCAACCGGCTCAGGAGGGCCGCTATTCCGTTGTCGCTCAAACCGCCGATGGATGGCAGACCAACCACGTTTACCTCCGGGTCCTGGCCCAGTTCGCGAAAGTACTCGAAGGCAGCGTGGTGACGAACCGGTCGAGCGCCATGAGTGCCACGTGGTTCGATTACGACAACGACGGATCGGTCGACCTCTTCGTTGCAAACTCCAGTCCCGCCGCTGCCCCTTCCGTTCTCGACATGCTCTACCACAACCAGGGCGATGGAACCTTCGTCCAAGTGGAAAGCCTGGCTTTCCCTTTGAAGCTGGGCTGGTCGTGGTCCGGTTCGGCGGGTGACTTCGACAATGATGGAGACCTGGATCTGTTCGTGAATCAGGACGGAGGTCCTTCCGGCAGCGATCAGTTGTTCCGGAATAACGGCGACGGTTCGTTTGGCCTGGTCAGTGGCCAACCCTTCAATGCCCAAGGCTCGGCGAGCCAGGGCGGTATCTGGGCGGATTACGATCGGGATGGCGATCTCGACCTCTTCGCGTTTCGTGGGGACAATCTCGAAAACACGGACGACGCGCTCTATCGCAACAACGGCGACGGCACCTTTACGACCGTGTCCACCGCCGAGGCTGGTCCGCTGGTTGACGATCGACTGCCGGACTGGACCGCGGCCTGGCTCGATTGCGACGGCGACGGCGCCCAGGATCTCCTGGTCAGCTACGTCGGCGTGGGCGTTCGTCTGTATCACAACGAACGCAACGGGTCGTTCACGGTCGCATCGGGTGGCAGCCTGACGACGGTCCCCGGCGATGGCTCCATCAGCCCGGCGGACTACGACAACGACGGATGGCCCGACCTTTTCATTACGGCGTTTTCGGCCGGCCGGACCGCCCTCCACCGAAATCTGGGAGATGGGACATTCTTCGACGCGACGCTCGTATCTGGCATACAGGTCCCCCCAATCAGCGCGATGGCAGTGGGCACGTGGGCCGATTACGATAACGACGGATTCATCGACTTGTTCGTCACAGGTTCGACCACCAACAATCTCTATCGCAACCGCGGCGACGGGACGTTCCAGTCGGTCAACGTGGGAAACCTGCATACCGACGGAGATTGGGGTTCGGTGGGAACTTGGGGGGATTACGACAACAACGGCTTCCCTGATCTCTATTTGGTCATCGGTGATACGACTCCGCAGCCCAGTTATCTCTACCGCAACACCGGCAACGGGAATCACTGGCTGAAGGTGAAACTCGTCGGCACGGCGTCCAACCGCGACGGCATGGGCGCCGCGGTCCGCGTCGAGGCCACCCTCGGCGGGCGCAGCGTCATCCAGTGGCGCGAGATTTCGGGCAACGCGGGTTTCAGCGGCGGTGGGAATCTAATCGCCCACTTCGGCCTCGGTTCGGCCACCAATGCTACCATTGTCCGCGTCGAGTGGCCGTCAGGCATCGTGCAGGAACTCACCCAGGTTGCCAGCGACCAAGTCCTGACCCTGACCGAACCCGCACCCATCCAACTGACCATCGCACGAGTCGCCGATGGCATCCGCCTCGAATGGCGCGGCCAGTCGAACACGGTCTATCGACTCCAATCCTCCCCAGGCTTGACGACTTGGGGAGCCTCTCAACCAGTCACCAGCGACGCCGCGGGCACGGCCACTGCGATCGTCTCGCCCGACGCGACCGCACGATTCTTCCGCGTCGTCCAACCGTGAGAATACTGACCGTCCGGAGAGCGGAGTGCGGGCTCGGGTCGCGAACACTTGTGTCGACCCAAGCCCGTGCGATCCGCGAACAGACTCGAGTCCGATGGCTTGAGAGTGGATGCCGCGCCAAAACTTCCTGCCACAACGCAAGGGTCGTAGTCGTACAGGCCGTTTTGCCTGTCGGGATACTGCTCATCTGGCCGGACTCTCATAGAAGCCGACTCACGGCGCGAACAGTTGAGTCGGACGTCCCATTGGCGATTTCTATTAGCGCATCATCGAACTCGAAAGCTGTCGGTCGCTCGTCCATAAACGCCCGAATCGCGTCCGCCATTCTTGCTCTTGCGGATCGGTCTATCCCACCCTGGGAATTGCCGGAATTGTAGCGCCCCGGGCTCGCTTCGGGTCGGTTTGGTTCATCGATGCGGTCGATAGGGTTCATGCGGATTCCAGGTCAAGACCAAGGTTCCGAAGCCAAGCCCGGTGAGATTCTGGAAGAACAGGAGGACTCGAACCCCGGCGGCAACCAACACCAAGGGCATCGTCAGTCCCCAATGCTCCGCTACGGCGCGCCATTGGTAGGGGGCGCTCGAATCTGAACCGTTCGCGTTCCCGGCGTTCATGAGAGCCTGGTTCTTGGCTGCCTCGATTGGACACCATCGTACGCCGCGGGATGTTTCCCGACAAGGCGTCGCCCCGCCATCGCTTCCACGAGAACTGAACCTCCGCCCTTCAGGCTGACCCAGCAAGGGGTCAGTTCTGTTCCTAGAAGGGAAACCTCTCGACCTTCTGAAATCGGCTTGTCACATCGCCCGATAGCCCCAGGTCGTCCGGATTTAGGATCATCACTTGCGATCCCTCCCTCAGATCGAACTTCGCGATGTCTGCCCACAATACATTGGGGCTGGTCGTCAACTCGAAGAAGTAGCGACCTGACGAGAGGTTGATGGCTGTTCGATACTCGGTATTGTAAATGCCGAATCCCTTGTAAGGTGCGCCAAACGGCACCGATACGTTTCGGGCCACCGCGAGTATGCTCGCCACCGCCTCCCGTTCGTTCTTCGGCTCGGGCAGCATGGCAGAGAAGTAGGCAGCTCGCTGAAAGCGGTCCGTGGCCTTCACATTGCCAGGAAGCGGGAGATCACTGCTTGGCTTGGAGAAGTCATGCAGCTTCAGCAACTCGAGCTGTTCATCATAAGTCGGGTCGTTCGTCATGAGCTTGTATTGTCGGCCATGATGAACCACCTGCTTGCCTTTGATGAACTCGATGATCGCGGAATCCCCGGAGGCATCTTCAATCGCGAGATGGACGTTCGCGTTGTGACCGTGCGCAGAGACCATGACTACCTGGACCTTCTCGAGTGCACCGAGCGCTTCCTTTACCGTCGCCGCATTGTCCAGCAAGTACTGCAGCCAAAGCCCCGCCTGAAGTCCGGGTTTGCCTGGCTGTCGCGGACCGAAATCTGTGGCATTGAGGTAGAGCATGTGACCCGCCAGTCCCTTCTCGTTCACCCCGTCCGCCGTACCGATACCGTAAATCGTCGTCACCAAGCTGCCGTGCTTGGAGGTCCATTTCGCGGGGTTCTCCTTCACCACCTGATCGGTTCCGGCCATGCCGCCGTTTCTCTGCATGCCTCTCGGCAGGACCGTTAGAATGGGCTGAGTGGATTCCGGCCAATCCATGGTGCGCCCAACCAGCACGGCGAATTTGTTATCATTCCACAGTATCCGACTGCAGGCCTCGGCGGCGGGAGCGAGGTTCAGGATGGAGGCGATGGCAAGGAGGGCGACGGCTTCGTTGGATCGTTTGGGGCTCATGCGGGGGATTGATGGCAAATCAAGATTTCCGAACACCGGACTCCAGGATTGCTGTACCAGGACTCGCGCTTCCCTCTGACAGATGCTTCCCGATAGTCAAGGTGGTTCGGCTACAGACTCATGGGGAGCGACGCGAGGCATCGCGTTCCAGCCGATCTATGATCGCACGATCATTTCCCGTGAACATCATTCTGAATGCAGCCCGACCTTGATGAGGGGTAGGCCCATTGGCAAAAAATCGACCGCATGAGGCTGACCGCCTGCCTGGAACGACTCAAATCCCGCCGCTGCTATTGTCAGCGTCTCCTCCTGACCGGGTTGCTCCTCGGGTGGCACTCCGCCTTGAGCCAGCCACTTGGGCCCGTTGTCACCATTCCCATCGAAAAGGTGCGGGAAACCTACAACAACATTTCCGAAAACGGGACCCGGAAGACCTGCGGGGTCAGGCTTTACGGGGAATGGCCGGTCTACCTGAATTACACCAACCGCAGTTCGTACCGGATTTTCACCCCGGGCCTCCAGAGCACGGCCACCCCTCAGAGTTCCGTCGCTCGCGGCGGACGTTTCCGCTTCTATTGCTACTTCAACGGCATCGATACGCCGCGTCTCGACGCTGACTGCCCGACGGAGATTGGGAATTCCCTCCCAGACTGGTATGTCGAGGTCCAACGCCGCGGGCCATCCGCCTCGTTCTCTTCGCGAGCCGTGCCTCCGGTCCGGGGCGACTTCGAGTTCACTTCCACCTCCAGCGATCCCGAAGGCGAACCGGTCATTGAAAGCTGGAACATGGGGGACGGCGCCACCCGGGATGGAGCCAACCTCGTCCATCGCTACACGCAGCCGGGCAACTTCGTGGTGCGCCTCACCGTCACCGACACGGACGCGCTGACCAACCAGACCTCGCGCACC
>JAEUHG010000110.1 GCA_016795425.1 Verrucomicrobiales bacterium | reverse complement strand
AAGACGGCGCCCGGCAGATTGTGGAACTCGCTCCCGGGGAAATTGATGAGAATCCCGCCCTGGCGCCAGTCGAACAGCCCCGCGTTTCGCACCGTTGTGCCGGCGAGAAACTTGTTGGCGGTCCCGGTGGCCACCACGCCTCCCCGCCACTCAATCACGCCGCCGCTCAATCGCGTTTGATTGGCCCAGACGAAGGGGCCGTTGAACACCGCCTGGCTCCGCACGGTAAGGGACCGGCCATCCAGCACGAACGGTTCCTCCGAGCGCAGCGTGGACACCGTCGCATCCACTCCCATCGTCACCGTGGGCGTGGCGTTGGGCCGGTCAATGACGACGTTGTCGCCGGCAACGGGCACCCCGAGACTCCAGTTGGTAGCCGACTGCCACAGCCCGTCGAGGTCCGAAACCCACACCGCCGGCCCCTTCACCGTGACCGTCACTGGCAGGTTCGTGCCCACCGGCGAACCGTACGCATCCAGAATCGCGGAGGTGAACACGAGTCGATATCTGCCATCCGCCACGGGTTGGCCAAACTCCAGCACGGCGGTTCGCCCGTCGGCGGCGACCGAGGCCGTGGCCCCGCCGATGACTTGGGGATTGACCGCGTTGGTGGTGATCAGGCGCAGGGAACCGGGTGTCACGGAAGCCGGACTGAGGCGCTCGTCAAAAGTCACCGCAAACCGCCGCTGCGTTCCCGAGAGCAGGACGGCGCCGTCCGAGGGATCGGATCGCACCGGCAGCGGGGCCGGCAGGGTGAAATCCCAGGTCGTGGCCTGGCTCAGCGGATTGCCGCCGAGGTCGGCCACGGACGCCGCCAGCACTGCCCGGTACTTGCCGGACAACAGCGGGGCGTTGAAGCGCCAGGTCCCGACGCGTGTCGTGGGGTCGAAGGCGACCTGGCCTTCGCCGATGGCCACGTCATCCGGGGTCCCCAGACTGCCGTCTGCCCCGGCGGCCTGGAGCGTCCAGGCATTCTGGAGGGTCGCGGGATTCACGGCGGAATCGAACTGCACGGCCAGCGAGGCGACGGAGCCCCGTGGCTGGGTGCTATTGTGCGGAGGGCTGAAACTCACGACATAGGGCGGCGTCATGTCGGGAAGGAGCGCGACGGACATCTCATCCGACCAAGCGCTGTTGCCGGCGGTGTCCGTAGCCTTCGCGCGAAGACGGAACGACGTCCGGTCCGGCAATCGCGCCGGCGCGCGCAGTGAGGCGGCGAAGGGAAATTTTCCGCCAAGGGCCACGGGCGCGCCGTCGATGTAGAATTCCACGTCGCGAACCTGCACGTCGTCGGTGGTCACCGCGCTGACCTGGAACAGTTCGTCCGACTCGGTGCCGGCGGCGCCGTGCGTGGGAAACGGTCGCAGGACGATGCTGGGAGGGTTGGTGCCGCGGTCGGCGGCGAGGAAGTTCACGGTGGTCAGCCCGGAGGATCCGTCCGCGGTCAGGGCATAGCCCCGATGCAGCACGGCGGCACGGGTGGTGCCTGGCGTGTCGAAGCTGGTCAGGAAGTTCGTCGAGCGATCCGCCCGGATGTCGTAGGCCGAGAGCGCGAGGGTCGTGGTGCCGGAGAAACTGGTGACCGGGACCATCAGGCCCGAACCGTTGAGCGCCAGATCGTGGATGGCCGCTTGTGTCGTGGGCGGCGCGTACAGGAACCTGGGGTCGGCGGGATTCGTGGCGTCGAAGATTCGGAAACCGCGGAACTCGCCCACGTAAACACGGCCGTTGCCGGAGGCGAGTTCGAGGCCCGGCTCCAGCGGGGACGCACCCAGCCCGCTCAACGCCACCTGACCCAATGGAAGCAGCGTGTCTGCTTCCATCCTGAAACTGGAAAGCCGGTCGGAACTCAACGCCCACAACACGTCGCCTTCCACCGCCAGGGTCGTCACCTCCCCAACTTCGGAAACATCCACGCGGCGGAGCACCAACGTGTCGGACAGCCGGACGACAGCAAGGCTGCGGGTGGTGCCATCGCGCGCGGGAACATAGGCATAACGTCCGGAAGCCACGACAGCCTTCGGCACCTCGCCCAGCAGCGTCATGGCCCTCGGTGCCAGGTTACCGTCCGCGCCCAGTCCAAACACCTGGATTCCCGCCCCTGCCAACGTGGTGGTTCCGGGAACGGCGGCGACAAATTCACCCGAGGTCGCCAACGCATCGAACCTCCTGCCCGCCTGGGTGAATCGGCTCACCAGAACCGGCGCCACCGGGTTGCCGACGTTGAACACCGCGAGACCCGCCGTTCCATTGGCGATCACGGCATAGTCGTTGACGGTGTCGAGATCCACGGCATCCCCCTCCGACTGTCGTGTGGCGACCACACCCAGGCCGAGCGGTTGACCGTCCGAGGGATTCGTCCCGTTGGCGATTTCCGCCCCGTCGGAGAGACCATCCCCGTCCGTGTCGAATCGGCCACCCCCCGTGCCGATCACCCGTTCGGCGGCATCCGTGAGGCCGTCGCCATCGCTGTCGAGGTCGTGATCCACCCGCTCCAGCATGAGTGCCGCCGGGATCAGCGTGGTGGACCCCGATCGACCGGAGCGGAAATGGGCCGTGCCGAGTCGTCGGCGGACGGAATCGAAGTACTCGACCACGTACCAGGCCTGTGGCGCGAGAATCACTCCTTCGAACAGCGCCGAAGGGTTCAGCCGTCCACGCTGTTCGAAGCCGCTGGTGAGATTCAGGAGTCGGAAGAACAACGGGCGGATTGGAAACCGATACATCGCCGGCTCGGAGGATGGTCCGGCCAGGGCGACGGACGCCCGACCAACCGCAAGCGCCGCGCCGCCGCGGAAGCCGGAGCCGGGATAGCTCCCGTTTGACGTGAGTCCGCCAAGCAGCGTGACGGCGCGCTCCAGGCCCGAGAAGTAATGCTCCCATCCCTCGGCGAGCAACGGCTCCGCCACCGCGAGAAACCGCGCCGCGGCCGTTCGAATTTCATCCCGCAGCACGGGGTCGGTGACGAATTCCTGTTTCGCCATGCGTTGCGAACGGTCCAGCAACGCCCGAAGATCCGCGACCTTGACCCGGGATGGGAGCGGCGCGGCTTCCAGGGCGGCGCGCTCAGGGTCGGTGAATAGTTCGCCTCCAGGACTGTCCTCGGCTTGCGCGGCTTCGATCCGCGCGAACAATTCGGCGTACACCACCGCGTCCGCTGGCGATTCGGGACCCGACCAGACTTCCGACCCATACAACCCGGTGAGATACCCGCGGGCCGCCTCGGACAGGGCGATTTGTTTTTCCAATTGGGCGATCACCTGCGCGAGCACGCCGGCCACCGGGTTGGGGCCAGGTGTCGCCGCGAGGGCGACGCCCGAGCCCTGCTGGTTTTGCGTGCAGTCGTACCAGTCGAAGATCGAATCGATCAATCCCTTCGCCCCCCACCCGAGACTCAGAATCCCGCCCACCTTAGGGATGCAGCCAAGAGCGGACCCGATGTAGTTGTTCTTCATCGTGCCCCGGCACCCCGCGTCATCCTGAAGCTGGCAGTCGCGCACCGTGCGCATGGCATTGACGCCGGATCCGAAAAGGCAGTTCGCGATCGGATCCTTGGATGCGCCGCCCGTCGCTTCGACCGACAAATCCAACGCCAGATCATTGATGGCCAGAAAAGTGAGCGCCGCCTTGGAGTCGCAGGGATTCTTCTTCTCCTCCTCCTCGTCGTCATCCGGGCAGGGAGGATTGGGGCATCGCCTGGGACCTCCGGGACCTCCGGGCCCCCCTCCTCCGCCCCCGGGCGCGGATCCATGCCATCCTGGTTGGCGGACACCCACGCCGGGATCGCTCACCGCGAACAAGCCGTCCGCGCTGATGGTCATGCTGCCCTGGATCTCCCACCGGCCGGTGTCGTGGTTGAAGCTCCAGAGGGCCGTCTTCTCGCCTGGCCCCAACCGCACGCCGGTGACGGGATCCGGCAGGTTGGGGAACCTCACCGGCACCACGCCGTCGAAGTTGCTTGGGCCGTCGGTCTGGATGGTGATCACCAGCGGCAGGTTCAGCCCGGGCGGCAACGGCTCCGGCAGCCGATCGAAGGGCACCGGCGCGATCCCCACGCGTCCGCCGCGAACTCCGCTGTCAGCAAACAACCCGTTGGGCGGCACCGAAACCTCCGTCCCCGCCAGCGCCGGGTTCGTCGCGAGCACCGACGGCGCAAAGGTGATCTTCGTTTCCGTGGTGGCGCTCACCGGTCGAAGCGCGTCGGCCTGGACCAGCGGCAGGTAAACCACGCCAGAGCCGCCGGCGAGGTTGTTGGTCCGACCCGGCGCGGCCTCCCAGGCCTTGCCGACGAACGGGTAATAGGCCCCGCCCGGCCACTGGCTGCCCTCCGCGGTGCGCCCATCCACCGAGACGAAGAATCGCCCCGCCGGACACGGCATCAGACGAAAGAACCCGGCCGCATCGGTGGTGGTCCGCAGCGTCTCCTCCTTGCCGTCGACCGTAATGGTCACATCCCGCAAGGGACGGTCCGTGCCATCAGGATTCTTCTCCGACGCGAAGACGCGACCCTCGATCCCCGTGGTGGATAGCGCGGTGGTGGACAGCGTCTCGAACGACAAATGCACCGCACCCCCGATGACGCCGTCGCCGTCCAGATCGATCGGACGGTTGAAGGCATCGAACACGCCGGTGCCATCGAACGTGACCTGCACGCGCGCATCCGCGGGGAGCGGTTCGAGATAAAACAGCGTGACGGCGCGCCGGTCGCCGCTCAGCTCCACACGCGAAAGCACACGGCGTCCCCCCGCCATCGCCTGGACCTGGTTGGTGCCAAGAACGGTGTCCTCCGCCAACGCGCCGCTCAGGCGAAAGATGGATTCCCGCGTCACGGCCACACCGCTTTCGCCTGTCGCGGGTGAGGTGGAATCGACAAAGACGAGTGTGGCGACGGTCTGCCGAAGGCGGTAAAAGCGGTTTCCTGAGTCGACGGGAATCGTCGCGCTCACCCGGTCGCCCTGGAGGAGCGGTGTGGCCGGGAAGACTTCCCAGGCGATCGGCGGGTTCAGCGAGCGGGTCCGCTCAACCACGAAATCGCCGACGGACAGGGGCCAGGCGAGTTCCACCGATTGTGGCGGCACCTGGCGAATGAAGACCTGTGGCGCCCCTGGAACCTGGGCGACGGCGGCCAGTCCAAGGCATCCTGCCAAAGCGGCCAAACAAGCCCGAAACAAACGATTGTTCATATCATAGATGTGCTTTGCGCCGAGGCATCCTCCATTGGTCTCCCCTGAATGCGATGGCTTATCCCGCTTCCTAAAGCGGGTTCGCATGGACCTCGATGCGGAATCAATCAGGGAATTCCTCCGCGCTGGCAAGGAAACGCCGGCGTTCGATGTCCGTCCGGAAGAAGACTTCCCGCCGGTTGCCCCGGTTCAACACGTGATACCAGCCGCCTGCCACGACCACTCTGGGCTTCCGTGCCATGGCTCCACAATCCCTTGGCGATCACCATAAGTCGAATACTGTGACCCCATTGAAACTCGCGGCGTCGAGACTGGATCCGCATCGCATTCTTCCTGGCCGCAACAGCGGTTCGTTTTGGCGAGTGCCAGGTGAACGTTCCCATGCGTACCTTTGGCCAGCCGTCTGGGACTTCGACAAGACTGTGCAGTCGATCGAAGACTCAAAGCACGCCACCTCCAAACGCCAGACGCCCGATGGCTGGATCCTTGACCTTGGAATCTCCATCGAGACCTACGGACGCCTGCCTGGATGGAAGGACCTCGCCCTAACCGGTGTGACCTGACCTCGGTTCGCAACTGGCTTGAACGACGCTGCAGGATCACACGCTTGGGGGAAGGCGGTGCGGCACGGGCGCAACCACCGTCTCGTTCGCCTTCGCGCACACGACAGCCGTCATCATCATCCCGGTGGGCTTCTGGACCGCGGCGACGGTACACGCACCAAGCCAGGTTCGAGTCTCACCGGTGCTGGTGAGTGACGCATGCTGTTCGCTGATAACAGCCAAGACCGCAGCGGGATTCCGATCCCACGACATCCGCAACTGACGGCAGGCTCTTGCGCTCTTCTTCCGCGGTCGAGAGATCGAGCGCCTTGCCGACACCGGGCTCGCTTGGCTCGAGAATCGGCTGAATGAGGCGGGAGGCCTCACCGCATCGAGTCGGGCCAGCTGCATAGCAAGGCTCTCAGCACTTTTCAGCTTCGCCGTGCGGCGCGGGTGGGTAGCTGAGAACCTATGCCGACGGATCGAGAAGCCGCGGATCGTGATGCCTGTGGGTGACGAAAATGACGTGGGCGCATGAACTGACCGGCATTGGGTGTGGAGTGTTGAACTTGGAACTCGGGTCAGGAGGACTTCTGAGGGGGCGGACTACATGAGCCGCGCCAGAGCTGTGCGCGTCGTGGCGTTCGACGCGCAGTGGGAGACGCGAACCGTAACGGCGGCCGATTTCTGAGATCCAACAGCGGCGACAAGGTCATGCCGCTTCCCGTCGGTAGTGATGATGGAGGCCTCCGACCATTGGAAACTCAACCGCCCTCCCCCTGTGCATGGCGAATTACTAATCGGCCGCGAACAGGCGTCATCATCGGACCGTCTGGCGTCCCAAACGGTGGCGTGTAATCTACCTTGCCATCCGGCACATGTACTTGTTCGCAGCCGAATTGATCCGCTGCCTCGTGCCCCACCTCCGACCCGGTGGTGCCAGAGCACTCGTGACCGAGAATCTTCTCCTCCGGCAGCAGCTCCTCACGCTGCGTCGATCCAGGCGTCGCGCTCCAAACCTCTCACCCGCTGAGCGGTTGCTCGCCGGTGCATGCCCAATCCTCCTCCATCCACGGCGTCTGGCGCACGCCGCCGTCAAATTCCGGGCTTCAACCCTATTGGGCATCCACCGCGCCTTGGTGCGGCGCAAATACCTCAATCTCTTTCGCCCACATGGCTGCCATCGAAAGCCCGGACCACCAGGTCCTTCGCCCGAACTGGTCCACGTCATTGTCGAGACCAAGGAACGCAACCCGCGATTCGGCTGTCCGCGAATCGCAAGCCAAGTCGCCTGAGTCTTTTGGATCAAGGTGGACAAAGACTTGGTACGCCGTGTTCTCGCCAAGCATTACCGTTTCGATGCTCGCGGCTGCTGTCCGTCTTGGCTCGCCCGGTTGGGGACCGGGTCCAATGGCCTGTGGAGCGCCGACCTCTTCTGCTGCGAATCCGTCCTCCTAAAGACCCACTGGGTCATGGTAGTGATGGATCAGTTCTCGCGACGCATTGTCGGCTTCGCCGTGCAGGTCATTGCCATCGATGGCACCGCCGTCTGCCGAATGTTTAACAGCCCGTCAAAAAACCACGGATCCGATTTGTCCAATGGTTCCGTGATGAGGCAAGATTCACGGCAGATCCATGGCCCTCGGAAAACGACGCGACGAGCAAGCCGACCTGTTCGTCCCTACTGCCAATATCGTCCAA
>JAEUHG010000109.1 GCA_016795425.1 Verrucomicrobiales bacterium | reverse complement strand
CACGACGAAGCTGCTGCACCAGCTGAAGGGGGACTTGGACTGGATCGTGATGAAGTGCCTGGAGAAGGACCGCCAGCGCCGCTACGAAACCGCGAACGGGTTGTCAGCAGATCTCAAACGGCACCTGGCCAATGAGCCTGTCGTGGCCCGTCCGCCGAGTTCAGGCTACCGGCTCCAGAAGGCCTTTCGTCGCAACCGACTGTCGTTCGTCGCGGTCGGTGCGGTGGCCGCGGCGCTCGTGATCGGCATCGGCGTGAGTACCTGGCAGATGGTCGAAGCCGGAAAGGCCCGAAGCGCCGAACGGGAGCAGCGCCTCGCGGCCCAGGCCGCCCAGAGGCATGCCGAGATCGCGCAAGCCGCCGAGAAAGAAGCGCGGCTGAGAGCGGACACGGAGAAGTTGGCGGCTCAGCGCCATCTGTACGCGGCGAACATGAATCTCGCCCAGCAAGCCTGGGAACAACCCAATCTCTTTCGACTGCAGCATTTGCTGCAGGAGACAGAAACCTCTCCGTTCCGCGGTTTCGAATGGTTCTATTGGCAACGGCAAAGTCATCTGGCCGCGTTGACCCTGCGCGGCCACCTCGAGAGTGTTCATTCCGTGGCCTTTTCCCCGGACGGCCTCCGCCTCGTCACCGGTAGTGGCGACCACACCGCCAAGGTCTGGGACGCCGCCACCGGCCGAGAATTGCTGATGCTCGAGGGGCACAGTGGTGAGATTTGGTCGGTGGCGTTTTTTCCGGACGGCCGGCGGATTGTCACTGGGGGCGCCGATCAGACTGCTCGAGTGTGGGATGCCACCAGCGGCCGGGAATTATTCATCCTCGGAGGGCATAGCTACAGGATCTACCAGGTCGCTATCTCGCCGGACGGTCAGCGGATCGCCACTCCCAGCGGAGCTCAACTTAAGATCTGGGCGGCGTCCGATGGCCGGGAACTGCTGACGCTCAACGGACACAGCAAGACGATTTATTCCGTGGCCTATTCGATGGATGGACATCGCCTCGCCACAGGCAGTGGCGATCATACGGCCAAGGTCTGGGATTCGGAGACCGGCGCGCCATTGCTCACGCTTCAAGTGCACGGCCAAACCGTTCGATCGGTGGCTTTTTCCCCCGATGGCCAACGCATTGTCACGGCAAGCGACGATCAGACAGTCAGAGTCTGGGACGCGGCGATCGGCCGGGAATTGCACAATTTCAAAGGGCACAAGGGCCTCATCAACACCGTGGACATTTCGCCGGACGGCCAGCAGGTCGCCACCGGAAGCGACGACTTTACGGTCAAGGTGTGGGACCCGGCCACGGGACGGGACCGGCAGACGATCACGGGCCACCGTTCCGGAATCAGTTCAGTGGCTTTTTCCCCGGACGGCCAGCGGATCGCCGCTGGCAGTTTCGATGGCACGGCCAGCGTCTGGGAAGTCGCGACTGAGCGGAGAGGAGTGCCCTTGAAAGCGCACACCGCTGCGATCAGTGCATGGGCCATTTCGCCGGACCGCCGACGGGTTGTCACCGGCAGCCACGATCACACCGCAAGGGTGTGGGAGGTGGCGGACGGCCGCGAACTGCTCGCGTTCAGACAGCACACCGGTCCGGTCACGGCGGTGGCCTTTTCCCCGGATGGCCAGCGCATTGTCACGGGCGGCCACGATCAGTCGGTCAGGCTTTGGGAGGCCGCCACCGGACGGGAACTGCTCGCGCTTACCGGGCTCAACGCTTCGATCTTGGCGGTGGGCTTCTCTCCGGACGGCCATCGCATGGTCGCAGGCGTTGGCAATGTCGCCCGGGTTTGGGAAACTTCCAGTGGCAGAGATCTGCTCACACTCGAAGAGTTCGGCGGCGAAATTCTGTCGGTGGCTTTTTCCCCGGACGGCGACCGCGTTGTCGCTGCCGGTGGGGGCAACTCTGCAGCCAAGGTTTGGGACGCGACGAGCGGCCGCGAACTCGTCACACTCAAGGGGCACACCGCTACGATCTGGTCGGTGGCCTTTTCTCCGGACGGCCAGTGGATGGTCACCGCCAGCGGGGATGAAACCGCGCGCCTGTGGGAGACCGACAGCGGTCGGGAGATTCAGACCCTGCGAGGCCACAACGGCCGGGTCAAGGTCGCGGCCTTTTCGCCGGACGGCCAACGCATCGTCACCGGCAGTAGCGATCAAACGGTCCGAATATGGGCGACGGTGAGCGGCTGGGAGTTGCTCGTGCTCTCGGGACACGAGGGCGGGGTCGATTCGGTCGCCTTTTCTCCGGATGGGCACAGGATCATCACGGGCAGTTACGATCGGACGGTCAGGCAGTGGCTGGCGGCGCGCCCGGAACAGGTCACCACCTGGCACGAGGAAGAACGGGAGGCATCGCAGCGACTAGCAGCCTTGGAGCGCGAACGGAGCGCCCGGCGGGAGCGCGAAAATCATGCGCGCGCCAGTGAGGCGGGGGCGCTCAAGCGTTGGCGCATCCTGGCACCGATCCCGTTGGCCACCGGCCAGACCGAAGCCGAGAGCCTCGCGACGGAGCAAATTCCCGGCGAAGCTTGGCTTCGACCCAGAGCCGACGAAATCCGATCCGTTGCGGGAATTGACCTGAGGTGGCAGGACGTGACCTCGAACGACTACAGGTTGAATATCGAGCGTCATTTGGGTCGCCAGACACTCAACAGTGTGGCCTATGCTGTCTGCTACCTCCGGTCGGAAACCGAACAGGTCGGGCTCAGGATGTTGGTCGGCAGCGCCTCTGCAGCGACCGTGTTCTTGAACGGGAAGAGGGTTCACCACTGTCAGCGACGGAGAATTTCGACGGACCAGGACACCGTCCCGGAGATCGCCTTGCACGCAGGGATCAATGCGGTGGTCTTCAAATTGATCACCGAGAGCAACACCTCGCGGGGTTGGTGGGGCTCGATTCGCTTCACTGATGCAGCGGGTCAGCCAGTCCAGGGAATTGAGGCGATGCTGGACCCCGAGGCGAAGAACTGACCGCGGACGCAAACCGGGAAGGAATCCGGTTGCTTCCACCCCGCCTCGACCTCAGCCCTCTCGGCCCAGGACGGCCCGCCCGGGAGAATCCGGGTTGGACGTGGCTGAGGCCTTCAGGTCCGCGTGCGCCCCCCAAGCCCAAAACTATTCAGGGGTGCTGACATACCTTTGGCGCATTGTTTTCGCACGTATCACCAGATGCACCCATTGTCGTCATGACCCTGCCATTCCAGGCCCTCCATCCGTGAAAGATCTCCGCTTCCTCCTTCTTCTTGCCATCGGCGCCCTGTCGGCGGCCGCTTCAAACTGGCCGCAGTTTCGCGGACCCAATGCCTCGGGCATCTCCGAGAACGGCCAGCCACCGGTCCATTTCGGGCACGGATCCAACCAGCTCTGGAAGGTCACGGTGCCGCGCGGGATCTCGTCACCGATCATTTGGGGGAATCACCTGTTCCTGACGGCGCTGGAAAATTCCCGGTTGCTCACGCTGGCCTACGACCTTCGCGACGGGCGCGAGCTCTGGCGCCAGGCCGCGCCGGCGGAAAAGCCCGAGCCCTGCCATGAATTCAGTTCCCCCGCCGCGTCCACCCCCTGCACCGACGGCGAACGGGTTTATGTCTATTTCGGTTCGTTCGGACTGCTCGCGTACGATTTCTCGGGCAAGGAGGCGTGGCGCCGGCCGTTCGAGTGTCTTCCTTCGCAGTATGGCACCGCCACGTCCCCGATCCTGGCTGGCGGCCAGTTGATCCTGCAACGCGACGGCGACAGCACGAATTCCCAGCTCATCGCGCTTGCCCCGGCCACCGGACGGATCCTGTGGGAATCGCCGCGACCGCTCGCCGGCGCATGCTATTCCACGCCGATGGTGTGGCGTCACGACGGTGTCGAGGAACTCATCATCCAGGGCAAGGGTCGCGTCGCGGCCTACAGCATGACCGGGGGCGAACCGAAGTGGTGGGTCCGTGGCTGGGGTTTCTCCGCGGTGACGACGCCTGTGGCCGGAGACGGCCTGCTCTTCGCCGGCGGCAGCGGAATGGGCGATCCTTCCGAGCCAGACGACCCGTTGTTCGACTGGACGAAACTCATCGCCAAGCACGACGCGAACAAGGACGGCCAGCTCGCGCTCGAGGAAATGCCGAAGTCCTTGGTCTGGCACATCCGCAAGGAGCTGCCGATCGACGTGCCCGGCAACGGCTTTCCGATGCGCGACCTGATGTCGTTCTTCGTGGACACGGACAAGAACGCAATCGTGACCAAAGCCGAATGGGATGCGTCGGAGGCGTTCGCGAAGGACAAATTCAACGCCGACCGGTTCGTCGCCGTCCGATCCGGTGGAAACCAGGACAGCACCACCACCCACGTGCAATGGGAGACCACCAAGGGACTGTCGGAGATGCCGTCGCCGCTGTTCTATCGCGGCCGGCTCGGATTTGTGCGGGACGGCGCGATGTGGACGGTCATCGATCCCGCCACCGGCCGTCGCCTGCTCGACCGGGAACGCCTGGGGATCGGCGGCCAGTTCAGTGCCTCTCCCATCGCCGCCAACGGATTCATCTATACGGTGAACACCTCGGGGACTTTTGCCGTGCTCCGGGCCGGCGACACTCTCGACGTGGTGGCGGTGAACCAGGTGGGCGAGAGCGTCCGCTGCACCCCGGCCATCGCCGGAAACCGGATCTACGTGCGCAGCGCCGACCATCTGTGGGCGTTCGCACCGTGAACGAGAAGATCGCGGCCTATCCCTTCCAACCCTCTCCCTTCGGCCCCGAAACCCATCCCCCGCAGACTCCCATGAACATTCTCCGAGCGACTGTCCTGATCGGATGCCTCGCCTGTTCCTCGCTTCTGGCGGCAGAACCGACGTCATCCGCCACCGGACTCTTTCAAGCCATCCGAAAGGGGGACTCCGCGACCGTCCGCAAGCTGCTGAAGGCCGAGGTGAGCCTTCCGATGCGCGACGCGTTCGGAAACACCGCGCTGCACTGGGCCGCGCTGTCGAGCAACGAGCGCATCGTGGCGCAGTTGCTGGAAGCGGGATTCGACGCGCGGGCCACCAACAATGCCGGGGCGACCCCGCTGCACTACGGAGTGGGAAGCGGGCATGTGGTGGAACTGCTGTTGAAGGCGGGCGCCAACCCCAACGCGCGGTCCGTCGCGGGTGGCACGCCGCTGCACGCCGCGGCTGGCCGGGCGGAGTCGTTCGTGCAGGTGAAGCGATTGGTGGAGGCCGGCGCCGAGGTCGATCCTGTTCGCGTCCCCTCCGCGCCGTTTGAGCCGCGCGACACGCCGTTGAGCATTGCCGCGTTTATGGGCGACGAACGAACGGTGAGATTCCTGCTCGACCGCGGTGCCGCCCCGGGTGGGACTGGAGGAATGGACAGTCCATTTTCGCCGGTGGCGGGCGCCGCACTCGCCGGGCGAGAGCGAATTCTAAAAATGCTCGTGGCGCGCGGCGGCTCGGTGAACTGCGACGATGGATTCGCCGGGCACGCGCTGAACATTGCATCCTACGCGAGACACACCCATTTGATCCCATTTCTGCTGGCACAGGACATTGACCTGCACCGGAAGTCGCCATTTGGCGAGAGTGTTCCTCCCATGGTCTGGTCGGCCTATGACGAAACGGGGGATCCCGCCCTCGCACGTGCGCTGCTGGACCGCGGGTTGGATGTCAACGAGCCGAGCAGCGCCGGCAGCACGGCCCTCAGCTGGGCCCTCAAACGCGGCGAAACTCCTCTGGTCAACTATTTGCGATCACGCGGAGCAAGCGAGATTCCTGCGAAGGCCAAGCGGGTTCCCAACCATACCGTGCCGTCCGACAGCCGCGAACGGGAACGCTTGATTCGCAGCAGTGTGCAGCACGCGTTGGATCTGTTGCAGCGATCCTCGGACGGCTTTCTCGACAACGGATTCGTCCGCCAAAGCGGCTGCGTGTCCTGCCATCACCAGACCTTGCCTGCGGTCACGTTCGCCCTCGCGCAAGAACGTGGGTTCCGAGTTGACGAGGCTTCCCTGGCGCGCCAACTCGCGTTCCAGCAAACCGGTTGGTCGAAGACCCGCGATCGCTCCTATGAAATGCACGCGCCGCAGCCGGCGCCCGCCGCCGTGATCGGCTACGGCCTGCAAGGGCTGCACGCGTTGCGCTACCGGCCGGACGAACTGACGGACGCCATGGCGTGGTATCTGGCGGAAACTCAGATGTCCGATGGTTCCTGGCCCGATTTCGACTTTCGCCCACCGATGGAAGGAGGGCCTATCGTCGGAACGGCGCTCACGCTCAAGGCGTTGCAGAGTTTTCCGCCACCAACGGGCACTCAGTCCTTGAAGAAACGAATTGAGAAAGCGCGCGCCTGGCTGGAACGCAGCCGACCGACGGACCTCAATCAGCGGATCTTCCGCCATCACGGCCTCGGCTGGGCGGGTGCCTCTCCGGCCGAACTTCGCCGCGAGACAGAAACGCTGTTGTCACTGCAACGCCCGGACGGAGGTTGGGCGGCATTGCCGACGTTGGAGAGCGATTCCTGGACCACCGGGCACATGCTCGTGTCCCTCCACGAGGCAGGGGGGCTTTCGGCGCACGACCGCAATTATCAACGCGGTGTCGAGTTTCTGCTCCGCACCCAGTTCGAAGATGGCTCGTGGTGGGTGAAGAGCCGCACCTGGCCGTTCCAACCGCATTTCGACAGCGGATTCCCGCATGGCAAAGACCAGTGGATATCCGCGGGCGGAACGGCCTGGGCCGCCATGGCGCTGCTACTGACGATCGAGCCGACGTCATCAAAGGACGGATTCCCGACGGCACAGCAACTCATCGCTTCGACCGCATGGAAACCCACCCGGTCACTCGAGCCTGCTCCCGAGCGTCAGGCACATCTGGCTGTGTCAGGTTCCGTCGATTTCCCTCGCGACATCCGTCCAATCCTGGAGCGCTCCTGCGTCCGTTGCCACAGCGGCGAGAAACCCAAGGGTGGCTATGCTTTGACCACGCGCGAGCTGGCCCTGAAGGGCGGACAGAGCGGCGAGCCAGGGCTTATTCCCGGCTCTGCCGAACGTAGCGCACTGCTCCGCTTCGTTCAGGATCAGGTGGAGGATCTCGAGATGCCGCCTGTCGCGAAGAGGGGCACCTTTCCCGCTCTCACAAAAGACGAGGTCGCGCGGCTGCGCGCCTGGGTCGATGAGGGCGCCCGGTGGCCCGAGGGCCTGACCCTCGGCGAATCCGCCCAGTGACCCCAATCATGTTGAGTGCCGCCGGTCTGCCGTTGCTGGGTGCACCGCTGTTCTGGCCCGCCCGACTGCTCGCAGCCGCGGAGGACTCGCCGGAGACCGAGGACAATTGGGAAGGCCCGTTCTACAAACCCAGAGCGCCTTTGCGTTCCGTGCTTCATGGGAAGGGCATGGGCGGCACGCCGCTGACAGGGACGGGCCGTGTACTTGACACCCAAGGCCGTGCGCTCAAGGGCGCGCTGCGCGATGTCTGGCACGCGGACCACACCGGAACCTACGACAACCAGGGCTTCACTCTTCGCGCCAGACTCTACACCGACGACGCGGGACGTAACACTCTGCGAACCATCAAGCCCCTTGGCTACGGCCCCGATAGGGAGCAGCGCCCCGCCCACATCCATGTCAAAGCCAGTTCCGGCAATTCCCCGGTGCTGACGACTCAACTCTACTTCAAAGGCGATCCTTAGAACCGCCACGATCCCGCGGTGCGCCCCTCACTCATCATGGCCCCGCGGCAAGAGGCGGATGGTGTCGATGTTGCTCGCGAGTGGCGCGGATGTACGAGCCACGGGCGACGAGAGCTGGAATGCACTGCATTATGCGGCGCTTTATGGACACCGGGGCGTCGCTGCGCTGCTGCTGGATCGCGGGCTGGATATCAACGGACCCGAATCCGCCGGCTTGACGCCTCTCGCCCTGGCTTCGGTGCGCGGTCACCTGAAAGTGATGCGATTGCTCCTGCAGCGCCAAGCTGAGGTCAATATTGCGGACTCGAGAGGCAGCTAAGTTGCTGATGTGAGTTCGGCCGAAGGGAGTTCCGAGAATGCGACCAACGCGGCAATGCCATTTCCTGCGGGCGGAACGGGCGTTGAAGTCGAGGGACCTCATGTAATGGCTGCAGTGATCCATCGAGGAGCACGGAGTTCCGGCGTGCCCGCGAAGCGACAACGGACCGGAGTACATTGCGAATGAACTCAGCGGGTGCTTCAGGAATAGTGAGAAGGAATGTTGATTGGGGCGCGTTATGCGCGAAAACCCAACCACTGGCTCTGCACGAGTCAGACATCGTGGACGCTACTGAGACCGCACTCCGCCCCCCGGACGTCAGCCACCCTGGGAGCCGAGCAAATTGTTGACCAACGCCATCACACGGAACGCGTCCGCGACGTAGAGAACATCGGCCTTTCCCCGCGCCCAGCCGCAATTGGGGTCCAGGCTGATCGCCCGGCGTTCCGCGACGAAACGCCACCCCACCGTGTGCGGTTCCTCACCGTGGCAGCAGGTCGAAAGCCCTTTCCGATGGCGCGGGGTTGAACCGGTCTGGCCAATCTGGTTGAGGTGCGACAGAAACGAGAGCACGGCCTGCCCCTCGCCGCCGAGGTCGACCAGGGACTTGCTGCTCCCCAGCGACGCCCGGGTCGCGCGAAGGAATCCCAGGATCAATTGTTCCGCCTCGGGCACATGGGTCTGGCCGTCCGCCTGTTTCTTCGTCCAACCCGCTCCCGCGACCAGCAGCAGCGCCGCGTCGGGTCGGATCGTTTGGGCATCGACGGCGGGTTCTCGCACCCCCACCACGGTGGTTCGCCGCGCCGACTCCGGAATCTCGACCGAAACCGTTTCGGCGGATGCGGGTCCTTCGATCCCCTCGGCCGCCGTCTGGCTGCCGGGGTCGACGAGCAGGAACCACGGACGATGGCTCCGCGTGAGCACCCCTTCCATGCGTTGGCGATAATACCACCGATTCGCCGTGACCGCCCCGTCGATCACGCCCAAGCCGGTCACATGCGTGTCCGCCCGCCCTTTCAACCTCGCCGCGACGCCCGGCAGACACCGGTTCATCCGCGATGTTCCCGGGGCCAGCACCAGGGTCGCTCCGGCAGCACGTGCCAGGGCCTCCGCGGCCAGCGAGTCCGTGGCGTACCTTGACACCGCCAAGTCGGGGTGGCGCGCCGCAAGAATCCGCCCGGCTCCCGCCCGACCGATCCGTCCCACGGCCCCATCGGTCTCGGCCCCGAACAAACCGACGACGAGCGTCGAGCCCGGCAGCGATGCCGCCAATGTGCGCGCCGCACCCAACGCCTCCAGGGCCGGGCGGGCCAGTGATCCATCCGCCTCCGTGGCGGCCAGTACGAGCAAGGTTTCCATGGGATGATCCTCTATTCGCGAATCCATTCGACGATTTCCCGCGCGATCGCCTCGGGCGGCAGGTCCTTCACTACGCGTGTCGATCGCAATTGCTTCGGGAGAGTCACCGAGAGATAGCGCACCCCTTCGGCGCCCACTTTGACCATTTTGGCCTTTTGCAGGGCGGGCATCGCCAGGCGCATGTTCTGCATGCCCACCTGCGGGTGGTTTTTCGGCTCCGGCAAGTGGCCCGTTGCCCAGCCCAACACTACGGGCGCCCCCGGGCACCGCGACACCTGGTGTCGTCCCCCCTCGATGCGTTCGAGAACTTCCAGCGAACCATCCGGGAGCGCCGTCAGCGCGTCGACGCCGAGAAAGACATCCGCGATGCCCAAGCCTTCCGCCACCGTCTGCAAGGTGACTCCGGCTCCGCGCGACGCCGACTCCCAACCTCCGGCGACGACGAGGCGCGCGGGATCCAGGCCGGGCAACCCGCGGATCGCCTCGACCAACACCGCGGCCGTTTCGGCCGGTTCGGTGAATCCGCCGGCCGGGCCGTCCAACGGCACCAGTTCGAACGGCACCTTCTGGGCGACGGTCATCAAGACCTGTTGCAGTTTCGCCTTCGGCCCGATACTGACCAGCCAGAGCCGGCTGCCGGGATGCTTGCCCACCCAATGGGCCGACTCGTACAACGCGTGCCCGGCCCAGGGATCCAACCACGCCGGAAGCATGGTTTCGTTCTTCAATCCGGGTCCGGCGGGTCCGACGACGGGTTCGAGCGTCTGCAGCGGGTCGGGTACGACGCTGCCACACACCACGACATGGTATCCGTTACTCATGAAATCTTCGTACTTCAGTTCTCTGCGGAGTGCAGCCCGCCGGGACCGGCCCTGAACTCGATGTTGGTTCGTTCCGGGTTCTCCGGGATCGGGGTTGCGCAGTTCCAGCGGCAGGCGCCGCAATGGATGCACTTGTCGCGATCGAAGGTCGGCACGCCGCCGGGTCCGGGACCGATGGCCTGACCCGAACACGCCTCGATGCAGATGCGGGTCCCGCACCGGGAACACAGTTCGGGGTAAAGGAAGACGACGTGGTCGGCGTAACCGGGCGGCGCCTGAACTTTGCCGCCGAGCAGGAGGGCGTCCTGATGGGACACGAGCAATTGGCCGTCGTAGGCGATGGAAGGCCAGCCGACCCGATCCATCAACGTTCCGTGGAGCGACACCCCGCGGGTGTCGCAGTCGGTCTTCAGACGGTCGATCTCCTCCGCCGAAATGCGTCCGCGGTAGTACTGCTTGAGAGACGGGATCCTCTTCCAAGGCGGCAGCGGATCGCCCGACAATGAAAAGCGCCCTTTTGTCAGACCGGTGAGAGCCATGCCGACCAGGCCCCGAACGACGCCCTTTTGAAAACCATCCCGCGAGGTCTCTGCGACGATCGCCTCGCGCTCGACCCAACTCGCGCGCCGCCGCTGCACGTAGGTTCGTTCGAGATTCTCCCGGGTGAAGGGCTGGCCGTCTCGCAACAACTCCAGCACTGCCTCGCCCAGTTGAACACCGCTCAGCCACGCCTCGTCGACACCCGACCCGGTCAACACGTTCGTCGTCCCGCTTCCCTCACCGACCCGCGCGTAGCCGTCACCGACCAGGTGTGGCTCCCCGCGTCGTCCGGACTCACCGAGCGTCTTCGCCCCCCACGAGCGCAGTCGACCGCCCTTCAGGTGCCGCCACAGATACGGGTGCTGCATCCAATGCTGCAGATACCGGTAGGCGGTTCGCACCGGCGAGTCGAACCACGACGGAACAAAGATCCCGAGCGAGGCCACGCGATCGGGATGGACGTACAGGAAGCCGAAGATCTCGGGTTCCGGAAAGCCAAGGGTGTGAATCACCGTCCCCGGTTCGAGGGTCGTGTCGTCCGGCAATTCCACGACGAACTTCATGCCCACGGCCCAGTCGCGGTTGTGGTGCTTCGGTGGCAGTCCGAACGCGTCGTCCAATTGTTGTCCGACCGCTCCCACCGGACCATCCCCGACGACGGTCAACGCGGCCCTGATGTCCATGCCCGGCAGATAACCTTCCCCCGGGGTTCCTCGACCATCGACTCCCTGGTCCAACAACCGCACCCCCACCACCCGGCGCTCCTCCACCAAGGCGCGTGCCACCGGTGTCCCCGGCCAGATCTGGATGACGCCCGTCTCCTGGATTCTCGCGCCCATCCACTGCAGGAACTGCCCCAGCGAAAGGACCATGCCGCCGGTCTTGTGCAGGAACTCCGGCGCCCACGGAAGTTCCATGGCGTGGTCACGCACCGGCACCACGCTCGACCCCGCCCGCAGGAGCGCATCAGCAGTCTTTAGCGACTTCGGCCGCCGGCTCGCCCCGATCGGATCGAGAAGGTAAACCACCTTCTCGCTCTTCACCGGCGCCGACATCGGGATGCCTGCCCGGTCGAGGTCCGGCAGGCTCTCGCGCAGGGCTCGGGCGCGGGTGACGACTCCCGAGACTCCGAAACCCAGATCGTCCGCCCGTTCGTAGCACAACACCTGCGGCGGCAGACCGGGCATGACGCGACTTTCCACTACCGGCGAACCGTCGGGATTCACGAACCCCTTCGACACCGTATGCAGGAAGCCTGCTGTGGCCGGGCCAAAGCCGACGCAGACGATGTCGACTTCCATCTGTTGACGAAGCTCGTCGCTCATGCGCGGCAACGACGTTCCGGGGTCGTGGATTCAGTCGACAGGTGGTTCGAACCGTTCGGTCGTGGGAGCAACGACGCGGTACGAAGGTCGTTCCCCTCCTCCATCCCATGGTCGAAGGGGCCGGGGTAAAAAGGGCTCATGGGGCGACGCTTCAGACGGGATAGTCCAACGCCTCGCGGGTCATGACTTTGGTCAGTGCCTGGGCCGCGCGATCTCGTGCCAATCGGCACCCGGTGAGGCAGCCGTCCAGCTTCGAACGCAACCGGGTGAAGCCCTCCAGTCCGTGGCAGCTCACACACGGTCCGGCCTTGACCGGGTGCGCTGCGCCGGTCGGCGTGAAGTCGGGTTGGCCGCGGGCGGCATCGGCGATGCCGGGAATGAGGCCCTCGAGACTCTGGAGTTCCTCCTCCTGGTAACAGCCGCGGCAAGCCGCCTCGTCCCACGCCGGATGCCGTCGGTATCCGTTCACGATTTCCGCGCACAACCGTCCTACCTCCCCGGCCGCCCGGGCGCTCTGGACGTGGCAGAGATCGACGAAGAAGGCCACCGTTCCCGCCAGACCGTCGCCGAGCCCGTTCCGAGTCGCGCCCTTCGCCTCGAGTTCGATCACATCGAGGATGAACTGGCGGGCGGCGAGCAACCAGCAGAGGGCGTCCGCGAGGGGGAAGGTCACGCCCTGCCGGGTCTTGTGATAAAGCTTCGCGCCGTCGGCATCGGTCCCTGCCTGCACGTGTTCCAGGGTCCAGAGCCAGAGTTGCATCGCGGTGGCGAGTGCGCAGGCGCCGGTCCCAGGCCGTTCGGAGGCCAGAAGCCGAAGGTTGGCGATCCAACCCCGGAACTGCGCGAGGAACAGCGGGTTCGTCATGGTCAGCGAAAGCTGTAATCGCTGCACCGCCTCCGGCCCCTCGTAGGTCGCTTCGAGCTGGGCGTCCATCCACTTCTGCCCGAGAAAACCTGGGCAATCCTCGGTGACGCCGTACCCACCCATCAGACTGACCGCCTCGCGCATCATATTGGCGCCGTGACCGGTGTTCCACAGCTTGCACGCCGGACAAAGGACGTTCGCCACGGAATCCAAGAGGACGTAACGAACCAGCGGATCCTCCGGCATCGCGCCATCCTCCGTCCGCGCCGGGCTGGAGGCCCCGGGTTCCAGCCAGGCGATGGCTTCCTCCTGCTTGCGCGTCAGTTCCCGAAAGGCCGCGCGCCCGGTCAGCCGGCGCTCGGCCATAAGGCGATCCTTTTCCTTCTCCATGGGATCGAGTTCGTCGAACCACCGTGCGGCGGCGAATCCCAGCGAGGCGCTCGCCTCGCCGGTGGCCCACACATCCACCAGTCGCAGCAGGACATCCTCCTTCTGCTGGAGACCCAATTCGTGCCGGGGCGTGCCCTGGGCACCCGCTCCTCCGCGAAAGCGGCGGCGCTGATAGAGGATGATCGGTTCCACCGCTGACAGCAGCTTGGCCGAGGTCATCAACCCCACCGTCACTCGCGTGCGACGAAACACCGCCTCGATGATCTCGGCATGCGAGTAGTTCGGCACGATGACCCCGTCCTTGATCGAATACCCGCCCACGATCCGGTCGGCCGGCACCCGGAGGGAGAACACCGGGTCCCGGGTCGAACTGAGTTGGTGCACCAATTTCTTGGTGGGCACCCCGCGGTCCCAAGTTCCCGGATCGCCGTCCTCCAGGATCACCATGCAACTGCCCTTGATCCGGGGATCATCCGAATCCACCGCCGCGGTCACCACGTTGGCGAAGGCCATGTTGGTGATGAAGCGCCCTCGTTTGTCGACTTGCAGCACCGGTTGGCCGCCGTCCGTCCATTCCGCGATGCGCACTTTCCCTGCGAGCAGACCAGTCTCCACGCCCACGAAGGGCAGGGGTTCGGTCAGCGCGAAGGCTGCCCGCACCTGGCGACGATCCTCGCCCTGTTTCGTCGGCGCGGCGCCAGCGACGTATTTCGTGCGCTGCTCCGCGGTGCCCCGTTCGTGGATCGGCGCCAACCCGAGGTTGCTCGCCAGGGCGCAGGTGGCCGCCCCGGCATCCACCCAGGCCAGTTCGAAGGCAATCAGGGCGAGGGCCAGGTTCTTCGGACCTTCCAGGTACCCTCCCTGGTCGGGGTCCAAAAACGCCGCGGTGATGCCGCTCTCGTCGAAGGCCGGCAGCAGGCTCGCCTTCGCCTCGGTCCATTCGTGCGAATTGCGCGCCCCGGCTCCCACCAACCGGGCCACCGGCCCGCGGGCCACGCCGCGCACGGCCTGCACCAGCAGGTGAAGATCGTACCGGTCCGCGAACCGCCACTGGACCTGACGGACTTCGTCGGAGGGCAGCGTGCTCAGAACGGGGACGACGGTGTCCGAAGGGGACGTGGGTGCGCCGGGGTTGGCCGTTTCCATGAGCCCGAATCTAGGGATCCCGGGCCCATTCCCGAACCGCTATGTGGCGAGTTGCCGGGGCGGGATGGCGAGCACCTTCCACCCAGCCTTTTCCGGCGCCAAAGGCCGCAGGTGAAAGGCATTTCGGATGCTGGCAAGATGGGTCCTCCAAGGTTATCTGGTTGTCGTACTCGCCCTTCACGGCCCATAGCCATTGGAACTCGCCCTCCTGTTCTTTCATTCCTTCACAAACAGTCTCCAGTCGGCGATCTCGTGAGCATTGCGAATGAGCGCCGTCACTGGCAGTTCCTTGGGCGCGCGAGGCACGCCAAGCAGCTTCAGGCCGGCCTCGTTCGGCAGGCGGTTGCCCTTCTTGGCATTCACACTCTTGTCCGACCAGACGAGGTTTTCCCAAGTGTTCTTGCCACCGCGTGAGCGAGGAAGCACGTGGTCGAGGCTGCCTTCCTCTGGGCGTAGCACCTTGCCCGTGTATTGGCAGCGATTCCCGTCGCGTTCCCGAATCGAGCGGGCGCATAGCGTCGGGCGCTTCTTGGGCACCTTGGCGTAATGCAATGCCACAACGACCGTCGGAACGCGGATGGCCCGGTGAGCCGTGCGTACGGCGTGGTCCTGCAGACGAATTGGCAGGGTGATCCATTCCTCCCAAGCCACGGGACGGATGTGGTCCTCGCCCTCGATCTCCAGGGCGGTCACGACGTGGGTCGACATCTGGCAGAACGCTTCCTGGGGCGTGCGAATGTTAATCGCCTGCCAGTTGCGGTTGAGTACCAGCACCATCTTCCTGTTTAAGATGTCGTTCATCGGCGTTATGGCCTCCGTCCACACGCGAGGAGAGGTGTTTGCTCTTTGTTGAGGGTTGCGCACGGGCTCTGAAATGGGTTGCCGGGGCTGTGGAGCCCTCTTCGTGCGGCTTGGCAGCGAAGGTTGGTTCGTGCTGGAGGTGACGGCGGAGGATCAACTTCCACCCCTCGACGGGAAGGTGAGCTTTGGATCCAACGCCGTGACCATGCCAATGATTCTCGATCGGGCGGGCGGGCGGGCGTTGGCCTTCACGAAGGACGGATCAGTGTCAGCAGATGGCAGGCGACTCGCACCTCGCCTTCAGGAGTTCGAAATGGTACGCGCGTCCGGTAACGCTCCGGAACCCGGCACTGATCTAGTGCGATGCGGGGTATAAGGCCGCCGGCTCTCTTTGAGCTACGCGCGTATAAATGGCGGAATGCCGTGGACTTGCACCACACTCCCGTTCGGGGAGCCCGTTGTTTAGCAAACAAGTCCGGCACGCTCGTCCGGTTGACATTCCAAAGGGGTTGGCATGGGAAGACTTGCCCCCAGGCTTCTCGATGTCGTTCCTTCCTCAGATTGGAGCCGATGGAGAGATTCGCACTCTCGCGGGGCAATGTGCCCGGCAGTTTACGAAACTGCTGCTGTCGCTCCTGAGCCACATCGGCAAAGTGGTGGGTCGCCACGGTGCTGCCCCGCGCTCTGCGGTTTAAGGGACCGCTGCATCGCTGCAATGCTTGCAACCCGAACGCGACACGAAGGCGGAGTTGAACCGCCGCGGCCAGGCCTGTGAGGTCCTGGCCCACACCGGCATTCGCGTCGCGAGAAAACAACGAGCAGCTGGGTAGCGCGCCCTGTACTCCGGTTTTGCCTGCCATCCGCAGCTTGGAACCGGAGAAAAGGTGGTCCCCCTTCGGACCAACGGGTAGGGATTGGATGCGAAGGAGGAAAGACCGCCTGTCTCTCTCAACACCTCTGCTCGAGAAATGGAATCCCGTGCTGGAATCGCACCAGCCTCTGCGGCTTTGCAAACCGCCGCCTGAACTGCTCGGCCAACGGGATAAATGCTGGGAATGCAGTAGGGAACTTGAGCCTCCGCCGGCGGCGCGCTTTTGAATCATCCGCCGCTCGCGAACAAATATTCCATCACTGCCGCCGCGGACGATCCTCCATTTCTAGGGTGAAGGATCGTGCATTCTCTTCGTTCACTTGAAATTGGGGTGACCAACCGGATTCGCACCGGCACAACCGCCTTCACAAAGCGGGATGCTGCTGTTACATCATGATCACCACTAAGAGCGTTCTCCGGTCGGATCCGCACCGGCGTCTCCTTGCCTTGGTCGAGTCGCTCATCCGCCTCCACGACTCGGGGGCTGGATGGTCCCGGCAGAAAGTGCTCCTGCGTTTTGTAATAATCGGCCGAAGGCTCTGCTTTTGAGCTACGAGTCGACATGTAGTTGCGGCTTCATTCCAAACTTTCGCATTGGACGAAAGGTGACTCTGATCTTGCCCATGGGACGGATGCCGGCGAGACGATGCGGCTTAAAGCTCTTCCGAAGGATCCACAGACATCGATAGCGAATAAGTGTTTTCACGGAATCTCCTTTTGTTTCATTTCTCGAATTGCCGGAAATCGTGGTTAGTGCTCCGGCCTCGGCTTGCGCCGAACCGGTGGTCAAGACAGGGTCGACCAGCATCTGGTTTCCTGCCTTCCAAAGGGTCGGTGTGGCAGGAGTTGCACCTGCGTCTTCCTTGTTCCGAACAAGGCCGCCTGCTGCGGACGCTACTTCCTGAAAAGTGGCTGCCAGACTTGGACTCGCACCAAGACGATCGGATTAACAGGCCGCTGTGCTACTTTGACACTATCTGGCAATGGCGCTGCCGGCAGGATTCCCACCTGCATCGTTCCGTTTAGAAGACGGATGCCTCAGGTATTCGACCACGGCAGCACATGAAACTGGTCGGAACGGCAGGATTTCCACCCGCGGATTCAAGCCAAACCACCAGGTGTCCCCATTTGCGCTAGGCAATGGAGGGCATCGTGGAATTGATTTGGACGACTTCCCGGCATTGGGGGAAGGTGGGGTAGCGGGAGTGGGAGTCACACCCACCTGAAGAAGTTTATGAGGCTTCTCTCTGTTCTTTGGTCGAGTTTCCCGCAGTTAGGAATTATGGAGTCGGGGAGTAAAGATTCCCTATGGACGCAATGGCAGAGCAGGCGCCTGAATTTGTCTGTCGCGACCGAAAATGGATTTGGCAGGCTGCCTCCGTGCTGCCCGGAGTGAGCTGAGTTTTGGAAACTCGGCCGCGTGCTGACGCGCAGCCTGTCAAGAATGGGTACGGCTGCCGGTCACTCTCCTCGAGCGGCCTCCTTCTTGCGGAGATGTTCTGCCAGTAACCAGCAGCCTTAAGAATTGAAGGGCCGGGAACGTTGGCATTCCCGGCCCGTGCCATTTCAACAAAGAGCAAACACCTCTTGGTGATCTACTCGATCCCAACCCGCGGTTTCACGGCGGCTGTTTCGGTGTTTAGGGGCACACCTCCTCCGAAGCCCATGGAATGTAAATTCTGGCTGAACACATTGGGCGCGCTCCTTAGCGGCTCCTGGGCATGACCCAGCGGCGGAGAACAATGGCTCCCCTGCGCCCGTCTTAGTTGTGTGTCCGATGACATCATCGAGATGTCGCTTTCGATACCTTCACAGATCGTTCACCTTTGGTTGTCGTTCGCGGTCATTCATGGATAACAAAAAACCCTGCTTACATGGCGTAAGCAGGGTTCGGAGAATTCTTAGAATATTTCTCTTACCTGCTTACCTCCGGATTATCCAAATTCGTCTTGGGGGCTTGCCCTTGATACGACCTGGATAGGCCAAGGTTGAACATACAACCATGACTCGGCCAACCATGACGCGTCGCTGGCGCGACCGACGTCGTCGGCGAAATCAAGATTGATATGCTCGGACAGGTTCTCATTGAACGTGGTGAGATAACTAAACGGTGAGTGAGGTTACGTCAACTCATTTTCTGAAATCACACTCGATGTGAGGAGGATCCTCTAGTCGACGAGTGGAGCGAAACGTTCGCCGAGAGATGGATCAGTCCCCGGCGCAGGGTCCCACACCCGACCTTCGCGACGAGTTCAGGATTATCCGATCGGAGGGTCAGGAGTCCAATGTCCACAGTAAGTGCTGGGCATACGTGCCCTGCCGGCATCCCTCATAGGGACGTCTAAATGTCGCCATCGCGCTCCCGTTCGCTGCCGGTGAGCAGCGGAGGCGACCTCGGCAATGACATCGCCTAGTGCCAGCAGGAAGGCGTCCGCGTTGCGACCACCACCTCGAACGTGACTCCCAAGGGCAACGCCACCTTCCGCACCCGAAAGCCGGTCGGCCACACCGTGACCGGCACGCAATTCCCTACCTTTTGGGGTTAACAGCCCGTCAAAAAACCACGGATCCGATTTGTCCAATGGTTCCGTGATGAGGCAAGATTCACGGCAGATCCATGGCCCTCGGAAAACGACGCGACGAGCAAGCCGACCTGTTCGTCCCTACTGCCAATATCGTCCAA
>JAEUHG010000100.1 GCA_016795425.1 Verrucomicrobiales bacterium | reverse complement strand
AATTCGAAGACCATCCTGCTGTCCTCGCTGCCGGTGAAGATCGACCCCATCGTGCGCTGCATTGATCGCCCGACCCGCCTCGCTCATCGCGCCTACCTCTTCGAAGCGCGTGTCGGTGAGGGCCGGCTGCTCGTCACCGGTTTTAACTTCGCCCAAGCCCTGGAGAAGAAGGACCCCGCCGGCCGCTACCTCCTCGATCAATTGGTGCGCTACGCCGCCAGCGACCGGTTCCAACCCCGCGCCACCCTGCCCGCCGAATCTCTGGGCGCCCAGCCTCTACGCTGAACTTCACATGCGCGAGCAATCCACCCTCGATCTTGGAAGGATGAGTCTCTGGCGAAGCGACCCCAGAGCGACATCCGCGGACCTGGATCGCGAACCCAGCCGAAGCCCAGTCGCGACGGACCGCGACGTGTCCTCACGGCGCAGCAGCGTCGTTGGGAAGCAGCCCGAAGCGATGCCTGCCAGGACAGCCCGCGCTCTGGAGGTCGCGCACTTGGCCCCTTGTTCCATCTGGGCCTTGCCCCTCCCCTTCCCCCTTCCCCACCACACCTTCCCTAGCCGGACGCTGCAGCCCACCGCCGTCGACGGACCACCCGTTGTCCCCAACGGCAGCCGCCTCTCACCATGACCGTCGACATCCACACGCACGTGTTCCGGCCGGAGACCGACTTCGGCCCCGCCCTGCGCGCCGACCTCGCCCGCTGCCGCGTGGATCCCGCCGCGTGGGGCGACGTCGCCGAGAACCATCTTGTGACCACACAGTCCGCTGATATTGCCGTGGTCTTCGGACTCCAAGCCAGCGCCACTGGCTGGAACATCCCCAATGACTACGTCGCCGCCCATGTCGCGCGCGCCCCGGACCGCCTGCTTTTCTTCGCGGCCCTTGATCCGGCCCAACCGGATTGCCTTGGCGAACTCGAACGTTGCCACCGCGATCTCGGCGCCGTCGGCGTGAAACTCGCGCCGCTCTACCACAACGTTCACCCCCGCGATCCCCGCTGCCTCGAGATCTACCGCTACTGCATTCGCCACCAACTCCCGGTGCTCTTCCACGTCGGCACCTCGTTCATCAGCGGAACCTATCTCGAATACTCGCGCCCGATTCATTTCGACGCCATCGCCGTCGACTTTCCAGATCTGCGCATGGTCCTGGCGCACCTGGGACATCCCTGGGAAGGCGAGACGATCGCCGTGATCCGCCGGCATCCCCACGTCTACGCGGATCTCTCCGCGCTCTACTACCGGCCCTGGCAGTTCTATCACTCGATGCGGCTGCTGGTGGAATACCGCACCGAGCACAAGGTCCTGTTCGGATCGGACTATCCCTTCACCACCACCGCCGATTCGATTCGCGGTGTCCGCCAACTCAACGCGGTGATCGGCAACAGCGGCTTGCCACCGGTGCCCAGCGAAGCCATCGAAGGCATCCTCGCCCGCGACGCCTTGCGCCTGCTCGGCCTCCCTCATCCGTCCTCCCTTCCCCGACGCCCTTCATGACCCGGGACGCATCCATGTCGGCATTGCAGATGCGCGGGCTCGAGTCCCTCGTCGTCACGCGACTTCCGATACCCTCGCCCAGCCCTCACGACGTGCTCATCCGCACCGCGGCCGCGACGATCTGCACCTCGGACCTTCATGATCTGGCACGCAATCCCTTCGGCATCTCGCTGCCACGCGTGCTCGGACACGAAGCGGCGGGAGTGGTGGTTCAGTGCGGGGCCGAAGTCCATGCCTTGCCCCCAGGCACCCGGGTTGGCGTCCATCCCGTGGTCCCCTGCGGCGACTGCGAGGAATGCCGTCGCGGCCTGGGACATCTGTGCTCGCGCATGGGCCACCTCGGACTCGATCGAGATGGCGCTTTCGCAGAGTTCTTTGTCCAACGCGCCGATCGCGTTCGCGCGCTGCCTCCCGAGGTACCCGATGCCCTGGGTGCACTGCTCGAACCGGTGTGCGTCTGCCTGCAAGCCGTCGCCCGGGCCGGTGATGTCCGCGGTCGGGACGTCCTCGTGGCCGGCGACGGGCCGTTCGGCAATCTCATCGCCCGCCTCGCCGCCCGTGCCGGAGCCCAAAGCGTTCGCGTCGTGGGGCGCGAGTCCTTCCGCCTCGCGCGTCTCCGCCACGCCACCCCGACCACCACCGCCGCGCCACGCTCCGCCGATGTCGCCATCCTCGCCGTCAGCTCCGCCGCCGCCGCCGCCGAATGCCTGACGGCGCTTCGACCGCGTGGGCGCCTGGTGATTTTCAGCGCCCTCGCCGATGCCACGCCGCTCGAACTCTTTCCCGTGCACGTTCGCGAATTGGAAATCGTGGGCGCCTGCAACGACGAAGACCGCCTCGACGAAGCGCTGTCGTGTCTTCGGGATTCGACGCTGGTCCTCGCCGAGTTGATCACGCACCAGCTTCCGTTCGAGCAGTGGCAGGAGGCCTTCCACCTGGCCCGCCACGGCCACGACCGCGCCCTCAAGGTCGCCCTCACCTTCCCCGTTGCTCAACCCTCATGAAAATCACCGGCGTCGACGCCTTTATCCTTCAGTCGCCCTACGAAAACTCCGCCCCGGAGGGGAGTGATGAGGCCCACGGGGTGAAACATTGCCTCCTCCTCAAGGTCAGCACCGACGAGGGGATCGTGGGTTGGTCCGACATCGAAACCGCTCCCCATGTCGCCGCCGCGGTCGTCGCGGCTCCCGCCAGCGGGGCCGGGGTCTTCGAAGGCCTTCGCGCTCTGGTCCTCGGCGAGGACCCCTTCGATGTCGAACGTCTGTGGGACAAGATCTATCGCGGCTCGATTTATTACGGTCGACGAGGTGCGGCCATGCAGGTGCTCTCGGGCTTCGATCTCGCCTGCCATGACATCATCGGCAAGGCCATCGGACGTCCGGTTCATAAACTCCTCGGTGGCGCCCGTCGGGACCGCATTCGCGCCTATGCCTCCACGCTCTTCCGGGCCACCCCCGACGCCATGCGCCGGGCCGCCGAGTTCTACCGGTCCCGCGGGTTCACCGCGGTGAAGTTCGGCTGGGGGGTCTTCGGCCGCGACCGTAGACAGGACATCCGCCTTGTTGAGGCCGCACGGGCGGCGCTCGGGCCCGAGATCGATCTGCTGATTGATCCAGGCTGGATGGTCAACCGCAGCGCCTACGACGCCATTGAACTCTGTCGGGCACTCGAGCCCTTCGACATTTATTGGCTCGAGGATTTCCTCCATCCCGAATGCTACGAGGGCTACGCCGCGGTCAAGGCGGCCGGCGTCAAGACTCGCATCGCCGCGGGGGAACAGGAGGCGACCGGCTGGGGTTTCCATGATCTCATCCACCGTGGTCGCATCGACATTGCGCAACCCGACCTGAGCCGTTGCGGCGGTTTCACCCAGGCGCGCCGGATCGCCTGGGAGGCGGAGCGCGCCGGCATCGACGTCTGCCCACACGCCTGGCTCACCGACCTGTTGACCGCCGCCAGCCTGCATTTCAACGCCGTCCTGCCTCGTTCGCTCTTCCTGGAATACAACGTCTGCGAGAATCCCATGCTTCGCGAGATCATCGGCAACCCGGTCCGCCTCGACGCAAACGGCTTCATCCCAGTGCCCCAGGGTCCCGGACTCGGCATCGAGATCGACGAAGCCGCGGTGCGAACGTTCTGCGTCGGCCAAACATGAAGGCCATCCAAGACTACCCAATGGCTCCCGACCAAGCCGCCCTCTGGTGGCTCGGTCAGGCCGGCTACGTCCTGCGCGCCGCTGGCGTGACAGTGACGATCGACCCGTACCTCACCGACTCGGTCGGCGCCGCCGCTCCGGAATTCAGTCGATTGTACCCGTCGCCCCTCGCACCGGAGGATCTGCGTACCGACCTTTATCTGGTCACGCACGATCACGGCGATCACCTGGATCCTGAGACCCTCCGCCGTTATCCCGCCAAGGAATCGACCTGGTTCGTAGCGCCCCGACTGGCGGCGCGTCGCCTCGCCGACCTTGGCGTGCCGGCCCAGCGCATCCATCGCCTCGACGCCGGCGAATCGTTAACCCTCGCGAACGTCGAAGTGCGCGGCGTCTTCGCGCTGCCAACCGGCGCCGATGTGCTCGACACCACGGGGTATTGGGTCCGCTTTCCCAACGGACGATCCGTGTACCACACCAGCGACACCGCGTTTCATCCGCTTGTCCTGGCCGCCGCGCCGCGCGAACCGGAAGTGCTGCTCGTGCCCATCAACGGCAAGTGGGGAAATCCGTCGCCCGCCGATGCCGCGACCCTGGCGGAGGCGGTACGCCCACGCTTCGCCTTTCCTAATCACTATGACCTCATGGCGCTCAACGCCGAAAACCCCGAGGTCTTCCGCTGGTTCTGCCAACAACGCGGCCTCGGCGCCGCGTGCATCATCCCGCGTGTCATGGAACCCTTCCCCTGGAGCTCTCCCGCAACCCCATGAAACAGATCCCCCTCCCCGCGTCCGACTCCAAGCGCTTCGCCTGGATCCGCAAGTATCTCTACGTACCCGTCGTTTGCGATGTGCTCGACTCCCTCGGCTCTCGCGACCGCGCCATGCACCAACGCCTGCGTCCCCTCGACCCCGACCACTGCGTGATCGTCGGCCGCGCCAAGACCTTTCGTTGGATGGACGCCGATTACTTCGACCAGGCGAATCCCTACGGCATGGAGATCGCCGCCATGGACTCCTTGAAACCGGGGGACGTCGCGGTGCATTCCACGGATCCCGCCGGCACCAACGCGCCCTGGGGAGAACTCATGAGCACGGTAGCCAAACACAATGGGGCCACTGGATGCATCTGCGACAGCAACATCCGCGACTGCCGCAAAATCATGGCCCTGCGCTTCCCAGTGTTCTATGCCGGCATCCGCCCTCTCGACAGCCTCGGCCGCGGGCGCGTCATGGCCTACGACGTGCCCGTCCGTTGCGGTGAGGTTCTCGTCCGACCCGGCGAACTGGTCTTCGCCGATTTCGATGGCGTCGTGGTTGTGCCGCGCGAACTCGAAGACGAGGCACTCGTCCGCGCCTATGACAAGGTGACGAAGGAGAACCAATCCCGCCGCGACCTGATGCGTGGCGACTCCCTCCGGACTGTCTTCGACCGCTACGGAGTCCTCTGATGCCTTCCATGAACATCCTCGCCCTGGTGGCCCACCCTGACGATGCCGAGATTCTTTGTGCCGGCACACTGGCCCGCTACGCCGCCGACGGACATCGAGTCACACTCGCCATTTTCACCGACGGCAGCATGGGCGACCGCGAGGTTCCGCCCGCCGTCCTGGTCGAAACTCGCCGCGCCGAAGCCGAAGCCGCCGCCGCGTTGCTCGGAGCGCGGTTGCTGTGGGGCGGCATCGTGGACGAGCACGTCTTCCCCGATGCGGATCAACGCCGTCGAGTCATTGATCTGTTCCGTGAAACCGATCCGGACGTCATCTTGACGCATCATCCCCAGGATTATCATCCCGACCACCGGCACCTCGCCCAACTGGTGTTCGACAGTTACTTCCAGAAAGGGCTCCCTTTCATTCCAGACCAAAAGCAGCCCGCCTGCCGGTTCGGGGAAACTCAGATCTACTACCTCGACACCATCGGGGGCATCGGTTGCCTGCCCACCGAGTACGTCGACATCACCTCGGTGATGGACCTCAAACGACGTATGCTCAGGTGTCATCGAAGCCAATTCCAGGCCATGTCGGACCTGGCGCGCTGTGACCTCGAACAACTCGTCGAAATCCAGTCGCGCTTCCGCGGATTGGCCGGTGGCTGCGCCTACGCCGAAGGCTTCACCCGCCTGGATTCCTGGCAGCGCGGCACGCACCGGCGGCTCCTCCCATGAAGACCATGCGTGTCCGATGGAACGATTGGGACACGATCCGGTGCACCGCCGCGGACGTCGAACTGATCGTCGGCGTCTCCGCAGGCCCCCGCTTCCTGTCGCTCCGGTATCGCGGCGGAAACAACCTGCTTCACCTGGACACGACCGATTTCCGGGTAGGTGATTGGCGACTGTACGGAGGCCACCGATTCACCGTGGCTCCCGAAGGCCCGCAGAGCTACGAGCCCGACAACGCACCCTGCGAGGTCCGGCAGGAGGCTGCCGCGTTGAGCATCACCGCCCCTACCGATTGCTCCGGACTACAGCGAAACCTCAAGGTCACACCGACCCATGATGGAGTGGGATTCGACCTCCATCACGTTCTGGAGAACCAGGGACGAAATCCCTGGACCGGCGCGTTGTGGGCGATCACCTGCGTGCCCCGATCCGGACCCGTGGTCGCACCTCGCGGTCCCGGCCGGCTACGTTTCTGGCCTGGGACGGATGTTGCCCCTTGGGATATCGGGGCCGAGGCGCTGACCATCGTGGCCACCGGCACGCGCGGCAAAGCGGGCTGGCATTCCAACCCCGCCTGGCTGGCCTCCCTTCAGCCCGACGCGGCGTTCGTCATTCACGCTCCGCAGGCTCCCGCGCGCGAGCACTGCGTGGATGACGGCAGCAATGTCGAGGTGTTCACCGGCGCCGACTACGTGGAACTCGAAACCCTCGGCGGGCGAGTCACCCTGCCCCCTGGCGGCAGGGCCCACCACCTCCAACGATGGCGGATCCTCCCGCCGATCTATTCCGCCGCCGATTGGAGGGCGCTCGGCGCCGACGCCGGCTGCAGCGCAGTCGCGTCCGCGCTCCATGAACCGTGACCTCCGTGTTCGCGCTCCATGAACCGCCGAACCCAGCTCACCTCGTCGCAGCGCGATGAGGGACGCCTTGCGGAACCCGCGGTAAGGACCTTCCGCGATCCATCGTCCCCCTGTGTCCGCTAGCTTGGTGGCATCTCTTCTCAACCCATGCCAACAGAAGCCTTTCACCTCTCCCTCCTGGACGTGCTCATCATCCTCGGCGCAACACTGGCAGTCGTGGGAGTAGGTTTGTTCGCAGCCTCCCGTACCCAGCCCACCACGGAAGGCTACTTCCTCGCCTCCGGTTCGATGCGCTGGTGGGTGATCGGTGCGGCGTTTGTATCAACGAGCGTTTCCAGCGAGCAAATCGTCGGAACCGTCGGTGCGACCTACAAGGGTGGCTTGGCGATCGCAAACTGGGAATGGTGGTGCCTGCCCACCTACGTGCTGATGATCGTCTTCTTCATTCCGCTCTACCTGCGCAATCGAATCCTGACGGTCCCCGAATTCCTCAATCGGCGTTTCGGCCCGGCATGCGGCGGTATCTACAGCGCCGTGACCTTGCTCGGCTATGTCTTCATCTTTCTCCCGCCCGTCCTTTACGGCGGCAGCCTCACGCTGAGCCAACTCACCGGCTGGCCCCCGTGGGCGGTGCTCGCGGGAATCGTCCTTCTCACCGGCAGCTACACCCTGCTTGGCGGCCTGGGTTCGGTCATGTGGACCGATGCCATCCAGTGCGTCATGCTGCTCGGCGGTGGACTGGTTCTGTTCTTCATCGCTCTCGGTCAGATTCCTGGGGGATGGAGCGCCATGGTTGCTGCCGCTCCGGAACGCTTTCATCTCTACGGGCCCCCCTCCGATCCCGAGGCTCCGTTCCTGGGACTCGTGGTGGCATCGTTCGGCGTCTTCCTGTTTTACCAGTCCACCAATCAGGTGATGGTGCAACGCGTGCTCTCCGCCCGTTCCACCTGGGACAGCATGATGGGCATCCTCTTCGCCGGGTTCATCAACCTCGTCCGCCCCTTGGTCACCTGCCTGCTTGGGTTGATCGTGTACCATTGGCTCGAAGTGATGCACCAGGGCCCCTCGCTGCTCCCCGATCGCCAGGACGAAACCTTCCCCTATGCCCTCGCCACCTTCGCCCCTTCCGGCGTCCGCGGCGTCATTCTCGCCGGCTTTCTCGCGGCCGTGATGTCCACCGTCAGCGCGCTGGCCAATTCCGTTGCCACGATCTTCTCCCTCGACGTCTACGCCCGCCTCTGGCGTCCGCAAGCAGGTCATCGCGAGTTGATCACCACCGGACGCATCGTCGGCGGCGCGGCACTGCTGCTTTCCGCCACCCTGGCGCCCTTGGTGGCCAGGATCGGGCTTTTCAAATACTTCCAAACCGGTGTCACCTACATGGCGACCCCGTTCATCTCGGTGGTGTTGCTGGGCATCTTCTGGCGTCGAACCAACACCGCCGGAGCTCTCACCGGGCTGATTGGCGGACTCGTCCTCCAAATCGTGCTCGCACTCGGGCTGCCGGCGGCGGGACTGAATCTGCACTGGCTTTACACCGGGGCCATCGCTCAGGTGCTCACCATGGCACTCGCCGCCATCGTGTCGCTGGCCACCGCGCCACTGCCCTCAGCCCAAGTGGATCCCTTTCTGTGGAAGGTCTCCTGGCTCCGTGAATTGGATGGCGACGGGCCTCCCCGTCCGTGGTGGCAACACGTCAAACTGTGGTTCGCGCTCTATGCCGTGGCCTGGTGCTCCTTCTACTGGCACTTTTGGTGAAGGCTAAGCCCCTTCCCGCTCCTGTCTAAGTTCGCGAGCCCGCCACCGAGTCGGCGAAAGTCCCTCGCTGCGGCGAAAGATGCGGTTGAAGTGCTGCACACTGCCGAACCCGCACTCGAAGGCGATCTCGGCGCATGTGCGTCCACCCGGCTCCAACAGGAGTTCACGCGCCCGGGCCATGCGCCGGCTGAGAATGAACTCGACCACACTGGCGCCCACGTGCTTCCGAAAGAGCCGCATTAACGTGCGTGTCGAGAGCCGGGCGGCCGACGCAATCGTGGACAAGGCGAGGCGCTCCGGCAGGTGGGTCTCGATGTAGGTCATCGCCCGTCCCAGCGCGGCCTGGGTGATGCCCGGCGAGGGCACCAACCGCGCCTCATCCGCCTGGGCCAGTCGCCCGGCAATCAACGCCAGTAACTCCAGCAGATCGCTTTGCTGCTCCGGTGCCAGCACCCGGTTTCGTGCATATAGTCGACGCAAGGCCGGGGAACGAATTCCCGCCGCAACCAACGATCGCTGCGCCTGCCGCCAGGCGGCGGCCGAGGGCGGTCGATCATGCACTTGCCCGCATTGCAGCAAGGCGATGGTCTGCCCTTGCCGAATCACCGGGATGACAAACTCGCGCAATCCCGCATGGCATCGATAGCGCAGCGCCTGACCGTCCCGACGGGCCTCGAGGAACTTGGACCGGTCGCACATCGCGCACAGTTCCTTGCCGCCCGGCAATCGGCTCAGCGCCTGACAGAACGGCTGCGCTCGGGCTTCCATGTCAAAGATCACCACCCGCTGGCCATCCATGGAAACCAGCGCTGGGTTCACGCCGAAGGTGCGCCAGGCCAGGTCGAAGAGCTGGCGCAAACCCGGCTGCGCGAGCAGTTGGTCAAACGTATTCATCGCCTCCGCATCAAAGATAAATGCGGACACACTCCTCGGTCACCTAAGACGACGCATTGGAGTTGCCCGAACATCTTCCGCTTTCTGTGAATGAGCGGGAAAGGACTCCCGCACTCCAAGACGACAAGCGTTTTCCCTGCGCAGCGCGTCGACCAGCGCGAAGCGTCGTGGACTGCGGCAGTCCTCTGCCGCTTTTTCCGACCGACGATGCCCATCCGGGAACGTGGCATCGCCCAGCTCACGATTCGGAAATGCGCCTCCCAGCCTACCCCAATCCAATTCCCCGCTCCGGTTGGCATCCTCGCATTCACCATCTCAGACCTTCTCCGGCACCTCAAATGAGGGGCGATACGTTCGCCGCACCCAGAGATTCGCGTCATCCGCGTGCTCGCCCTTGAATCGCTCCCGTTTCGTGTCGTACGTCAGCCACGGCCCCCAGGCCCCCACCGCCGCCGCGTCCACTTCGTTCAGCCGCAAATGTTCCCGATACCGCGACACCACATCGGCAAAAACCGGATTCGAAACGGTCTGATTGTCCCACGGCCCGGCCCGGGACGTGGCTCCCAGTCGACAGGACAGGTTCGCCTGATGACAACATGCGGCGGAGAGATGGCCTTCCTGCACCTCGGCATTCAACTGGGAGGACTTCCGGCTCCGCACCGCGGCAATGAAGTTGGCCAGATGTCCGCTGTCCATCACCTCCCACGGGGCGGGTCCGAACTCGCGTATCTTCCTTCCCTTTGCGTCGTTGGCCGTCGCGCCGAGATGCGCCCCCGAAAGAGTGCCACCCTCGCACTGAATCATAAACCCGGTCTTGAGTCCCTGGAATGTGTCCATCGCCGTGACCCCCTTTCGTTCCGGGAGCGCACGCACTTCGCAGTAAATGGGTGCCGGACGAAAATCGAGCACGGCAATCTGGGTGTTCGGCGTTTCCCCGTCGTCCTCATAGCCGAACCGCCCTCCCGCGCTCACCACCCGCGGGGCGGCGGCATCGAGCTTCATCGCCCAGCGACACATATCGATGTAATGCACCCCGTTGTTTCCCATCTCGCCGCCACCGGTCGCCCAGGCCCAGTGCCAGTCATAATGCAATTGGCGCCGCCGCAAGGGTCCCTTCTCCGAAGGCCCACACCAAAGGTCGTAGTCGATGTTCTCAGGCACCGCCGTGGCCCCCCCGACTTTTCCGATGCTGAATCGTTGCCGGTAAACGATGACCCGCGCGAATTGAACACGTCCCAGTTCACCCCGTTGAAGCCAGGCAAAAGCCTCCTGCAACACCGGACTCGACCGTGCCTGCGTGCCCGCCTGCACCATCCGCCGGTACTTCCGAGCCGCCGCCACCATTTGTCGGCCTTCCCAAATGTTATGCGAAACCGGTTTCTCGACGTAGACGTCCTTGCCCGCCTGACACGCCCACACCGTAGCCAGGGCATGCCAATGGTTCGGGGTCGCCACCATGACGGCGTCCACGTCCTTGTCCTCCAGCACCCGTCGCAAATCACGATGGGTGGCAAGGGTCAGTCCCTGGTCCTGCAACCGACGCGCTTCCTTTTCAAGGATGGCCTGATCGACATCGCACAAGGCGACCAACCGGGCGTCGGGCACCTTGAGCAGCGAGTCGATCAGTTGCAGTCCTCGCCCACCGACACCTCCCACCGCGTCTTTCGATCCAATGCCGATCACGGCGACGCGGACCGGATCCTGGCTGCCACGAGCACGGGTCGAGGTCGCACCGATCGTTCGACGCGCCGTGAGCGCCGCCGTGAAAGCACCGACCGACGCGGCTTTCAGGAACTGCCGGCGCCCGATGGAGACCGGAGACGGGATCGAACGTGAAAGGTGTTGCATGGAAGAATCTCCGACAGGGAACGCCAATCAGGGGCTCAACATCAAGAACCGTGCCGATGATACAGCGTCCGTTGCGATGGCTCCTCCGAGTACTTCCGCTGGAAAAGCGGGAGAGGCCTCCCGCACTCCACGACGACGAGCGTCCTCGATGTCCCACGCGTCGATCAGCGCGAAGCGTCGTGGACTGCGGCAGTCCCCTGCCGCTTTGCCAAAGTTGCCATGCCCGGACCCAACGGCAATGCGACCCAGTCGGCAGGAATCAGGGATCATCATAGACAAAGGTCCAGCCTCGACCCCGCTGGAAGTCCGGCTGATCCGTCGTGGCCTGATGATAGCCGACGTGCGAATCCACGAAGAGCACATTGCCGAATCCCAAACGCTGCTTGTCATGCCAGTACATCAACTGGAAGGCGCGTTTGCCCCAACGCGTGAACTCGAAGTAGCAATTGAACGCGAAATCGTTCGCCACGACCATGCGGCTCGGACTCCGCACTTCGGCCGCCTTCTTGCCATAGAGTCCCTTCACCCCGTCGTTATTGTTCGCGCTGCAATTGTAGAAGTGACTGCTGCCGTCCTGGTCGAAAATGGAGGGTCGCAACTCCAAGGGCCAGGCTCCCTTGGCGGCGCCGTTGTCGCTCGGACACCAGAACGCGCGCGCCGCCCCCTCCTCGTTGGTGACCACCGCGCCCGTCTTCACGATGTAGGGATTCAGCATGCGGAACTGATTGTCCGTGACACCGGGTGCCTGGCGCCCCTGCTTCCCGCCCCAGGAATAGTAGGTGTAGTCGACACCCTTCGAGTGCGTGGGGAATTTGTCGGTGTTGTCGTCCAGATACATGGCGCACGCCATGCCCTGCTGCCGAAGATTCGAAGTGCACTTGATTCGGTGGGCCTTCGACTTCGCCTTGGCCAGGGCGGGCAGCAGCATGCTGGCCAGAATCGCAATGATCGCGATCACCACCAGCAGTTCGATAAGCGTGAAACCGCGACCCTGCCTCGGGCGCGGCTGCAATATGCGGTCGGACATTCGCCGCGGGTTCACAGGCTACGGTCGTAGAAGGGAGACAATGGAGCGGAACTTCTTCGGATTGTCCCCGGGGTTTTGCGCCGACGCGAAGTCATCTCCGGGATCCCACAACGCGGGATCGAATGCCTTCTTTGAAGTGCTGAAGGAGACATGGGTGTCGCCCCACAGCGCGTTGATGCCGGTGGGATTGCGGCTGGTGGTATGAGGCCGCGTTCGCACCGTGTAAATCAGGTCGGTGACGACGGTCCGGTGGCTGACCAGATCGGACGCCTTCTCCGCCACCAACGACCACTCTTCCTCCCCAGGTTGGGGGTTCTTCTTCGCCCGTTGGTCCGATTGCGGGTAATACATGTAATTCCCTCGTACTCCTTCCCGCTGGTCATCGGCCTTGGGCCAAGGAATCCGTGGACTCTGATAGACCTCATAGGCGAAGCGGACCGGTTTGATCTCCTTGTACTGCAGGCCCGGGTCGTAAAACGTCTTCCCGCTGGGAATGATCTTCTCCGAGAACAGATAACCCAGGTTGAGTCGGTCCTCCATCTTGGCCGCCTGCCCCGGGGAGGCGAAGAACATGAAGTAGGTTTGGTACGGCCCTGACGCCGGGTTCTTCTCCGGATTGAAGTCTGCGGGAGGCAACCGATCGCCCTGATTGTCGGCGTAGATCGCCAACCCAAGACCGATTTGCCGCAAATTATTCGTGCAATTCACCCGCTGCGCGCGGCTCTTGGCACTGCCCAGCGCCGGCAGGAGCATACTCGCCAGAATGGCGATGATGGCGATCACCACCAGCAACTCGATGAGGGTGAACGCCGGTTCGCCTTGGATGGGTCGCTGCCACGAATGCCGCTTCGCGCCATCGGACAATGAACGGCAAAAGGTATCTACCACGGCACTGAGACACGAAGGTGGAGAGCCACTGCCTTTCTTCTCCGAGCCTCGGTGCCTCTGTGGTGAGAACAGGTTCATAAGTAGGCGCGGGATGTGAAGGTTTCGCGATGAGCAGCCAAGATCGATCGCCTCAGGGCCGGAGGAGTGACACAATGGTCCTGAATTTCTTGGGATTGTCACCCGGGTTCTGGCCCGACACGTGATCCTCGCCCTTGTCCCACAAACTCGGATCAAACGCCCGCTTGCTGGTCCCAAAAGAAACGTGGCCATCGCCCCACAGGGCATTGATCCCGGTTGGGTTCTTCGAAGTCGTGTGCGGCACCGTCCGACGGGTGTAAATCAGGTCCGTGATCAGACTGCGCTGCGCCACCAGTTGCGTCGCACGCTCCGCCACCAGGGTCCATTCCTCCTCTCCCGCCGCGGGGTTGGCTTTGGCCCGCACATCCGATTGCGGATAGTACATGTAATTGGCCCGCACATTGCCCTCGGGAGGACACATCGGCCACGGAACCTTCGGGCTCTCGAAATAACGCATCTCGAACTTGATCGGGATGGCAGCCACGTGACGAAGGCCGGGATCGTAATAGGACTTGCCCACGGTGATCAGGCCTTCGGCGTACAAGTTCCCGAGGCCCACGGGTTGCTTCAGGTTAGGCGCCTGTCCGGGCGTTCCCCACCACAGGGAATAGGATTCCCAAGGCCCCGAACCCGGGTCCTTCTCCGGGTTGAATTCGCTGGGCGGCAATCGGTCGCCGGAATTGTCGGCATACATGAAGACAGCGAGCCCCAATTGCCGCAGGTTGTTGGTGCAACTCACCCGCAGCGCCCGGCTCTTGGCATTCCCCAGCGCCGGTAGAAGCATGCTCGCCAGAATCGCGATGATGGCGATGACCACCAGCAGTTCGATCAAGGTGAAGGCAGCGGAACGGGTGCCCTTCGCCCACGCCGCTTCGGCGCGCAAGACCGGTGATCGGTCGGACCAGTCCCGGACAGGTCTGGCATCAGGCATGAGCATAGTGTGCGTTCGAGAACCTGATTTGACTACACCGTTTGTGCCAAACCATGAACGGATTTCGCCAGGCCCGAATGGACTGTCTCGGGTCGCACCCGTCAGTGCGACTGCACCCAACGCAGCAGATCCGCCATGTCCTGAAGTTGGAGTGCGCTCTCGAACCCCGACGGCATGAGCGATTGTTTCATCGGTTCCATGCTGGCGATGTCGTCCCGCAGGATCGCCTGGTCGATTCCCCCTGCCATGCGCACCACCAGGTTGTTCGCCGTCTCCGCGGAGATTAGTCCCGACCATTCATCCCCCGACTTGCCAGTGACCGTCCACCCACGGTACCGCGGATCAACGGCCAACCCCGGATCCAGGATCGCCGTCAGCATCCAGTCGAGTGGCTTCGAAGCCACCATGCCCAGATCGGGCCCCACTTCGTGGCCTTCCCCACGCAGCCGATGGCACGGGGCGCACAAGTTTCGAAAGTGATTCAAGCCACGTTCGGCATTTCCCACCAGGTTCGCCACCTCGGCGTATTCGGCGATCACCTTGGCCCGATCCGGCGACGACGGTTTTAACGCCACCGTCACCGCCCGTTTCGTCAGCGGTGTCTTGGCCGTCAAATCACGAAAGAGCCCAATTTCCGGTCGAAGTGAAGACAGGATCGCCGTACGAATGAGTTCGTCGGTATCTTCACGCGCCGCGAGAATGCGAAGCACGGTCTCGGCCTGGTCCGGTGGCCACGCTCCCAGCGTGAACGCCGCCTGCAACCGAACCGCTGCGTCTCCGTCTTCGGCGAGACGGCTGACCGTTGAAAAAAGCACCTCCGAAGTACCGGCCAGGCTCTCGCTTTGCCGCAACGCCTCACTCCGCACCGCCGGATGCGGATCGTCGAGGGTCGCCACCAGGACTTCCTCCGGCAGAGCGTGAAGCAATCCAAGCGTGGCCACGGCCTGGATGCGCACCTGCGGCGCGTGAGTCGGCGCCAGCAATCGCCGCACCTGAGGGATGACCGAAGGATCCGCGCGCTCGACCAGAAGGCGCTGCGCCATGTCGCGCTGCCAACCGTTGGGGCTGTCCATCGCTGCAACCAATTCCCCGGAACTCATCCTCGCCAGATTTGGAATCGGACGTCGTGTCTTTCCCTCCGGGACCACTCGGTAGATGCGCCCCTGGCTCCTGCCGGCGCCGACGTCCAACCGCGCGAGCATCTCCGGCGAAATCCACTCGGGATGCTCCAAGACAAAGCGATACATGTCCGCGATATAGAGCGCGCCGTCCGGCCCCGTCCGGGCCGTCACGGGTCGAAACCAGTTGTCGGTACTGGCTAGAAACTCGCTGTGTTCCTCGCCAGCGGCCCGATGACTGGCGAATCCCGAACCTTCCCGGACGAGAACCTCGCGATGCACCGCGTTGTGCACCGGTTCGCAGGCGAAAACAGTGGTGAGAAAATCCGGGCCGAACAGGTCGTCGCGGTAGGGACACGGACTGCACCCGCTGGTGACATGGTTCAATGATTGCGGCTGATTCGGTCGTACCATTGGCGGGCTGGCCGGAAAAACACGGGTCGAATCGTCATAGTTGGCCAGCACATGCACCACGCTCTTCACTGCCAGCTTTGGATTTCGCCGAAGATAATGTTCCGGCAGCGTCACGTGCCACAGCCAGGTCGGGTTGTTGTTCCCGAACCAATTTCCCCAGTCATCGCGACGCCGACCAAATTGCGTCATGGCCGACACCGTTTCGAATTCGCCGGTGTCCGGGCGGAAGCGAAAATCTCGTCCCCGGATGGAAAGGACTTTTCCCGTCACCTCCGAGCGGACATTGCCACCGCTGTCGCCGTTGGCGGCATAGATCCAACCGTCGAGTCCCCACTCGAAACCATTGAACCGATGTTGCTGGTTGCCTTCGACAAAGCCCGTGAACAGGACGTTGCGAAGGTCGGCCCGACCATCCCCATTCGTGTCCTCGGCATAGAATAGGTTCGGCGCGGCGGCAACCAATACGCCCTTCTTCCAAGCCATCACGCTGCTCGGAAAGGCGATGCCTTCGAGAAACGTCGTCACCTTCTCGTACCGCCCGTCCCCATTGAGGTTCTCCAGCACCTTGATGACACCACCCGGCTGCCCCCGGCCATCGAGACCCAGCGGATAATCCCGCATCTCCACCACCCAAAACCGGCCGTCGGCGCCCCAATCGAAGGAAACCGGATCGATGACCATCGGCTCGGCAGCCACCAACTCGACCCGAAAGCCTGGGCGCACCCGAAAACTGGTCAGGGATTCTTCCGGTGACTTGGGCGGTGGCATGTCGAATGCAATCAGTTCCTTGGCGCTGCACCGCTCCACCTGGGCCGACCGCGTGACGACCAATTGCCCGTCCTTGACGCGAACCTCGGCGCCCACCAGGGAAGGCGGTTCAGTCTTCTCCCCGCGACGTTCCCCAGCTCGCACGAACTGCGACCACCCACGCACCCACCCAAGGTCGGGCCTCACGGTCTTGTTCCACAGGTGAATCGCGAAGCGCTGTGGATTCGACAGCAAAACGTCGTCGAAGCGATCGTCGTTCAAATCCACAAATCGCAGCCCCGTGTCGCGCCCGGCCTCATCCACCAGGGAGACACCCTCGGGCAAGGTGAAGTCGGCCTTCTCCCAGGCCTTCAACTCAGCGTTCCAATGGCGGATCACGTTGGTTCCCGGGCGGCTGACCAACTCCTCCTTCAACCCGTCCCGGTCAAAGTCGTGGTACAAGACATGGGCCGGGGGATCCGAAGGTATCGGTTGCGCTCGAACCGCGTCCGTTAGGCCTGTTACCAGAACCAGCCAAGTGCTCAACCAGCACCATCGAGGGAGGGAGTGGGTCGTCATCGCAGGAGCAACGGAAATGAAAGAGGACGCAAACAGGTCGAGGGGACCACGGGCAGACCGCTCGGCACTCTTGCAGGCGCACCCGGAAATGCATCGCCACAGTCCAGAGCAGCCAGCGAGGCCTCGATCATCGGAAATTCCTCCGGGGAGAGACTGAGGTGCTTCGGAGGCGGACCCAGCCGCGGCTGGGTTGCCGAATCGGCACCATCCAGAGTCTCGCCCACGGCATCCTCCATCGCCTCGCAAAACACCAGAACCTCCCGCAGCGAACGAAGGCTGCCGTTGTGCATAGAGGGGGCGTTGCGGCCGAGTTGACGCAAGGTGGGAGTGCGAAACGGACGCTGCCCCTGGATCGTCGGATCCGCAACCCCGATGAAATGCAGTTTGAAATCCGACAGCACGGGCTTCCATGAAACTGGTTGCACCCCATGGCCAGGCGCTCGCGTCGACCACCCACCATCCCTTTCCGAACCCGCCGTCGTGCCCAACCCCAAGGCGATCGCCCACCTTGGACCAACCCGCCATTGGAAGGGAACTGGGAGCCGTCGTCTCATGGTGTTCTTGCCGGTGTTACCATCATCATCGAGGCATCTCAAACCCCGCGCCGCGTCCCCCTCCCCGCGGGTGCCCGCAGATCGGGCGAGAGTCTCGGCATTCACGATTCCAGGGCATCGCTACCCCATTGCCGCCGCGCATTCTCGTCGCCATGCTCGGTCCGTGCTGCGCCGCACCTTCTGTCACGTCCCCGGGATTGGCATCAAAGCGGAGGAGCAACTCTGGGCCGCGGGCGTGGTCTCCTGGGACTCCGTGGAGCAGGCGACCTCGAGCCTGAGCGAACGACGGCGCCAACGGCTGACCCAACATCTGGCAGAGTCCCATCGTCAACTGGCCGCCAACAATCCCGGGTTCTTCGCGGCAACCATGCCCTCCACCGAGCATTGGCGACTCTATTCCGCCTTCCGCGAATCGGTGGCCTACGTCGACATCGAGACCACCGGCCTGGGGGGCCCGGGGGATCACATCACCACCATCGCCCTGTACGACGGCCGTTCCATCCGCCACTACGTTCATGGACAGAACCTCGCGGATTTCGCCCATGACATTCAGGACTACCGGGTGTTGGTCACCTACAACGGCAAATGCTTCGATCTGCCGATCCTCCGGACGACGTTTGGACTGCCTTTCGACCAGGCTCATATCGACCTCCGTTACGTCCTGGCGAACCTGGGCTACAAGGGCGGCCTGAAAAGTTGTGAGCGACAGTTGGGGTTGGACCGCGGCGATCTGGCGAATGTGGATGGCTTTTTTGCCGTGGCGCTCTGGCACGATTACCGGACGCGCGGCAATCCTCACGCGCTGGAAACGCTGCTGGCCTACAACATCCGGGACGTCGTCAACCTCGAGGCCCTGCTCATCAAAGCCTACAATTTCAAATTGGCCCGAATGCCATTCGGGCCCATGGCCCCGTTGGACCTTCCCCCATCCCCTGCCGAACCCTTTCAGGCCCATGCGCCGACCATCGACCGCCTGCTGAAGCGGTATGCGCCGTTCAGTT
>JAEUHG010000093.1 GCA_016795425.1 Verrucomicrobiales bacterium | reverse complement strand
GTCCGCCGAAGCATCAAGGCCATTCCACATAGGCGACAAGTTTGGCACGCAACTCGTCGATCAACTCGGCCTGCATGAAAACGTAGTCGTCGGGAATGTGGAGGCAGACGGCTCGCTTGTGCTGCATGGCCTCTGGAAACTTCCGGCGGAGCCGGTTCAGATGCGATTTTTCCATGCAAACGACGAGGTCGGCCCAACCGAGGTGGCCCTCGGTGACGACAATCCGAGCATCGGGTTGGGTACCGACGGAACGGGCCTGAAAACCGGGAACCCCCTCGACAAGTTTTTCCGCGGTCAAGCTGCGCATCCGGTTCTGACTGCACACAAAAAGCAGCTTCATTTAGGGGGAGCCTCGAAGCCGTCCGGCAAACGAAGCAGGAATCGAGTTTCTATCCCTCCTGCGGGAGTTCGTGTGGCCGCCCCCACGGCACCACCGGGATGCACGGGCGAGTTGTTGGTCCCTCGCACTTCGACCAGGGAAACCACCTGCGTTCCGGCAAAGACATGGTTGGGTTGATGTGACATTATCTCACCTCTCCGGCTCGAAGTGCTTGGATAGAGTAAAACGTATCGCGCCAGCGGACACCGCCATTCCGCAGGGTCTGGTAGGTGGAATTGGCCAGGGCGCAGACAAAGACCGGGATCGCGAACGGGACCCCGAGGGCCACCCACCCAGACCAACCCAGGCGACGCGCGAGAATGGCTCCCGGCACCGACAGGCAAAACGGTGAGAGCGCCGCCGCCCATCCGGCGGTGGTTCCCCCAACCGCTCCCAGGACGACGACACCCCCAAGCAGCGCCAGGAACGCAATCAAACCCAGGGCCAGAAGTACCCTGAACTCCAAGGCGGCGAAATAATTCTTCTCCATGAGGCCAACCACCTTCCAAAGACTGGAACCCCAATGCGCCTCGACATCGTCCGCGCCCAGAAACGCCCGCGTCCGCTTCCCGGCTCGACGCAGGAGCAATCCAAGTCTCACGTCATCCAGCACCGTCAGGCGGAGAGCCTCGTAGCCGCCGCATTGTCGATAGGCCTCGGCACGCACCAAGTTGAACGCGCCGAAACCCACGTAGGAGTTCGGCAGGTCGCGGTTCACTCCGGAGATCCAGTTGGCGATGCTCAGGTGAAACAGGACCGAGCCGGCATGAAGGCCGGGACCTGCTATCGCCGTTCCCGCGGTGAGCGTGACATGATCAGCCCGCTCACACCCCGCTACCCGCAGGGCGCGCCAGAGCAGGTCCGGCTTCGTCCAGCAATCGGCATCCGTAAATAGGATCCACTCTCCCTCGGCCGCCTGGGCGCCGACGTGACAGGCGTGACATTTGCCCAGCCAGCCATCGGGAAGGGTATCGACGCTCACGATCCTCAGCCGCGAATCGGCCTTGGCCCATCCCTCCAGGATCTCGCCCGTTCGATCGCGAGACCGATCGTTCACCACGATCAGTTCCAACTCGACGTCGCGCTGAGCCAATAAGCGCCGCACCGTCTCCCCGATGCGGGCCTCCTCGTCTCGCGCCGCCACCACGACCGAGCACCGGACCGTGTCGCTCCTTAACGTAACGTCCGCTGCCTTCAAGCGCTCGGCCGCTGGCAATCGGCAAAGCCATTTCAGGTGCCATAGAAGTAGGGAGGCCCCGAACGCGAGCAGGCCAGCCGTTCCGAGAAACACGAGTGAAATCAACATGAAGGGACTTTGCTCCGGCAATTCAAGGAGTGCGATCAAGGTCACCTCCTGCAGCCCCACGAGCCATCGGCAGCGAAGGATGATCCAAGCCCCGCTTTCGCATGCGCGCGAAGTTGAACATGTTGAAGAAGTGCATCCCGCCCAAAACCAAGGTCACGATGCCGAGTTTCGTCGATATATACTCAATTCCCTGGACGAGATCTTCCGGTTTTTCACCCACTCGCAGGAAGAGCAGGATGAACCCTAGGTTGACCAGGTAAAAACCAACCAGCAGGAGGTGATTCACCGAATCCGCCACCTCCGCGTTTCCATCCAATGCATCGACCAGGAAATGCCTTCCATTCTTGTGGAGAGTGCGAGCCACCCAAATCGTCATTCCCAGGCTGACGAGAAAATAGGCGGCGTAGATTCCAACACTGGTATTCATAGTTTCCTTTCTTGGCTGAATCCAACCAACAGTCTCTGCCTGACTCCAAAATGGCGCGCTTCGCCCTCCTGTGGATCAATCCCATCCTGGTGCATCCGCAGTTACCCTTCCCCAACCTGGCACCTCGACACGCGGCAAAGGTCCACGGCCGCATCCCGCCAATGCTCGAAATCGAAGCGAAATCCAGCCGCCAGCAACCGCCCCGGCACCACGCGGCGGCTCTTGAGGATGAGTTCCGTCTCGGTCCGAAGAAAAACCGCGCCGACCTCCAACATCCAGCGCGTGGCCGGCAAACCGATGCGAGTGCCCCAGGCCTCCCTGAGCACACGCATGAACTCCGCATTGGGCACCGGGTTGGGTGCAGCCAGATTCACCGCGCCCTCGAATTCGTCGTGCTCGATCAACCACCGCACCGCCCGTTCGAAATCGTGATGGTGAATCCAGGAGACGAATTGCCTCCCGTCGCCGGCGGTCCCGCCCAACCCGCACCGAACCAGACCGAGGAGGGCGTCGAAGACCCCGCCCCGATCCGCGCTCATGGTCATCGCCGACCGGAGCGCCACTTTCCGCGTGCGCGGTGTGTCGGCGCCGAAAAGCGCCTGCTCCCAGGCCCGCGCGACTTCGATGCTGAATCTCCAGGTCGACGGCGCCCCGGGTTCGCTGCCACCCACGAGCCCGGTGACCTCGTCATTCCCAGCATCGAACCGATGGGCATACAGCGTGGCCGTGCTGGCTTGCAGCCAAACCTTCGGAGGCCGTGTCGCGCGCAAAATGGCCTGGCCAAGCACTCGAGTCGAATCCACCCGGGACTCGAGAATCTCGCGGCGGTTTCGGGCGTGATACCGGCAGTTCACGCTGCGCCCCGTGAGATTGATGACCACCTCGGCCCCTTCGATCTCGGAACACCACGGGCCCATCGTCCTGGCGTCCCACTCGACCCCCCGCCACGGGAGTTCCCTCACCCGCCGACTCAAAACCACCACCTCGTGACCCTCAGCATGAAAGGCGCGGGCCAGCAGGCTGCCCACTTGGCCGGTGCCACCGGGAATGACTATTTTCATCGAGCTTCCTCCAGGTTCGACCGAACGCTCCCGGCGTTATCAGGAAAGCGATAACCAACCAGGGAACCCCAATGCCAGGTCGCGCCAGCCAGCCCGCGGCGCCCGTCGCCCCCGCCCGGTCTCCGCAGTTGTCTCTGATCCGAACCCATGATTTAATTATGTAAACATGATCACCGAAAATAGCAAGCCCCAGAAACGCGGGCGTCCGCCAGGTCGAACCTCGGAAGGCGAAACCATGCGCCGGCGCCTCTACGAAGCCGCCATCTCCCTGATCGGCCAGCGCGGTTACGAAGGTGCCACGCTTCGGGAGGTGGCCGTTCAAGTCGGAGTCAGCCCCGCCCTGCTCTACCGCTATTTCCCCAGCAAGCGCGCCGTGGTGCTGGCACTCTACGACGAACTCTCGGTGGCCTTCGCCCGCGAAGCCGAGGCCATGCCCGAAGGACGGTGGCGCGACCGCTTCCTCTATGCCTTGGAACTCAGCCTGCAGGTGCTCGGACCTCACCGAACCTCCCTGCGGGCGCTGACCCCCACCATGGTGGGAGACGCTGACGAAGGCATCTTCGCCCAGACCACCGCCTTCTCGCGGCAGCGTGTCCAAGGCGTCTTTGAGGCCGCCATGACAGGTGCCAAGGATGCCCCGAAGCCGGCGGTCGCCGAGGCGCTAGGGCGTTTGCTCTATTTGGGTCACCTCGGCGTCATCCTTTGGTGGTTGCTCGACCGGAGCCCGGGTCAGCGCGCCACCCGCGGATTGGTGGAGCTTCTCCGCCAGATCCTCCCATCGGCAGCGTTGGCCCTGCGGCTTCCGCTCGTCCGCCGATTCGTCGAGTCCGCGAACTCCCTCTTCCAGGATGCTCTGCTGGCCAACCCAGGCGAGGCTGACCCTCGGCCATCGTCCACCATCGTCCCGTCGCACCCCGCCATCTAGGATGACTCCATGAGCCCCCCGGACTTGCCATGCTTGGAAAGACGCGCCGCTGATGGCTCCTCCGCATTCCGTCTCAGTGTCCAGCACTTTGCCCTGCTCTTGCTCGGTGTCTGGGCACCTTTCCCTGTTTTGGGAACCGACCCCGACCTGTCTCCACCAACCTTTGAATATGGCCTGCAAGTCTTCGAGAAGCCGCGACCGATCCGCCTGCATTGGATCCGCGTGGATCTTCGCAGCGAGGTCCTGCAGGTAATGCCGATCGTGGCGCAGGATCCGGATGGCGCCGGCCCCGCGGAAGCCACCCTGACCCAACCGGAAACTCTCATGCGCCGCGCCTCGGCTCTGGCCGCGATCAACGCCAATGCCTTTCAGGTGCTGCCCGGATCCCAATTGGCCGACGGCGGTTGGTTCGAGAACCGACCGGTGATCATCAGCGGGTGGGTTGTGGAACGTGGGCAAATCCGAAGCCCGATGGACGGTCCGCTCGAGCAACTTTGGGTGACGACGGGCGGTCGTCCGGGGTTCGATGCCTCGCTGCCTGACCCGGCGCTGGTCGATTGGGCCGTCGGCACCCATGCCGCAAAGCACGGAGTGATCCTCAGAAACGGCGTGGTCGAGGCGGAAGACACTCCGTTCTCGACCCATCTCCACCCAAGGACGGCGCTGGGCCTGGATGCCGAAGGCGCGAGGCTGTGGATGGTCGTTGTCGATGGCCGGACCCCCGGCTTCAGCGAAGGCGCCACGCTCACGGAACTGGCCAGCTTCATGAAGACGCTCGGATGTCGTCATGCCCTCAACCTTGATGGTGGAGGAAGCACGGTGATGATGCTGGCGGATGAAACCGGCGCCCCGCGCGTGATGAACCGACCTTCCAGCGGAACAACACGCCCTGTTCCAGTCCTCTTGGGAATCTGTCGAAAATCAGCGCCCGCTCGATCAACGAAGGATTGAGTCCCATCGGCACCGCAGAGCAGACGATCGCCGGTCATGGTGCGGAGGGACAGGTGCCCAACGCGGAACGGGCCCATCCATTAAACCGAGACCCTTCGCGACGGACCGGGACGTGCCCCACGGCGCAGCAGTTGCCCTTCCTGCCTTCCTGCAACACTCTTCTCATTCCACGTCTCGACCCTGAGCGCGCCACTGCGGGCTGGGACAGCCCGCGCTCCTCCCCGGACCGGGACGTGTCCCACGGCGCAGCCGTTTGCCTTCCCTCTCCCCGAAGCAGTTCATCCCCAGATCATCGCCCCGCAAAACCACTTGGGGTAAATGGGCATCGGCGTTCAACCAACCGATCCAAGAACGAACCGCCACCGAGCCCAGGCCATCCATGAACCCGCCCCTTTCGACCTCCCTGACGCGGCGTCAATTCCTCTCTCGGAGTGCCGCCGCAGCCGGCGCCATCGCGTTCCCATGCATCATCCCCGCGTCGGCACTGGGCCGCGGCGGCAGACTCGCCCCCAGTGAACGCATCGTCATGGGCGGCATCGGCCTCGGCGGCCGCGGTTCCTACGACCTCGGAGTCATGCTCGGTCAAAAGGATGTGCAGTGGGTCACCGTCTGTGACCTCGTGAAAGAGCGGCGTGAAGCGGCCAAGAACACCGTCGATGCCGCCTACGGCAACAAGGACTGCGCGGCCTACGGCGACATGCGCCAGATGCTGGCCGAGCGCACCGATGTGGATGCCGTCCTGATCGCGACCGGCGATCGCTGGCATGCGCTCGCCTCGGTTTGGGCCATGCAAGCCGGCAAGGACGTCTATTGCGAGAAACCCGCGTGCCTCACCATGGCGCAGGGTCAAATGGTGGTGGACACCGCCCGCCGCTATGGCCGCGTCTTTCAAACCGGTGCCCAACGTCTCAGCGAGCCGCACCATGTCTATGCCATCGAAATGGCCCGCTCCGGTCGTTTGGGCCCCATTCATACGGTCTACGCGGATATCCGCTGGCGCGACGGGCTGCGCCGCGACTGGCTGCCGGCGGAACCCGAGCCTCCCCGGGATGAACTGGATTGGGATGCCTGGATTGGTCCGTGTCCATGGCGCCCGTTCAACAAGGGTTATCTTCGCTCCGGGTGGTATCACTTCCACGATTTCGCCACCGACGTCGCCATGTGGGGCGCTCACACCGTCGCCCAGGCACTGGCGGGACTCGACATGACCCAGGTTACCTCGATCGAATTCGAATACGCCGGGCCGGATGCCACGATGGTGACCCGTCTTTCCAATGGGGTGAAACTGGTGCTGTTCCGCGTGACCGGCTCGGTGTGGGATCCGTGCGAGTACTGGCATGGCGCTTGCGGGGAACGCTTCGACGGGCCCGAAGGTTGGGCGGCCGCCGCCGACGGTTATGCCCGCACCGAGGTCTCCTCTCCTTCGCTGCTGCTCGATTACCAGAAGGTCCTGGCGGAATACACCGCCCGCACCCAACGCCCCTTGAGTCACGTGCGGGATTTCCTGGACTGCATCCGATCGCGCCGATCCGCCGTGGCGAATCCTGAGGTCATGTCGCGTTCGATGAACATCTGTCTGGCGGCCGACATCTGCGAAGCGTTGAAGCGCAACTTGAAGTTTGATTTGGGCAAGGCTGAGTTCGTCAACGATCCCGAAGCCAATCGACTGCGATCCCGGGCCATGCGCGCCCCGTACACAGCCTGATTCCAACCCCGGAGATCCCACCATGAAACCGATCTTCTTCGCCCTGCTCCTGCTCGCCGGCACCTCCTTCGCACAGGAGTCCCGACTCATTGCCATTCTCAAATCCAATGCGTCTCTGAACGAAAAGGCGGACGCCTGTCAGGAACTCGCGCGCATCGGCACTCGCGACGCCGTGCCGGTGCTTGCGTCGTTGCTCACTGACGAACAGCTCTCCCATCGGGCTCGGTTCGCACTCGAACCGATCGCCGACCCATCCGTCGATGCCGCGCTCCGCCAGGCACTAGGCCAGGTCAAAGGCGCGTTGCTCGTCGGCGTCATTCATAGTCTCGGAGTCCGTAAAGACCCTCAGGCCGTGGCACCTCTCAGCTCTTTCGTGGCGGGCACCGATCTCGCCGTGGCGCAAGCCGCCGCGCGAGCCTTGGGCGATATCGGAAGCACAGCGGTCCCGGCGCTCGAAACCGCCTTGTCCACCGTCTCGCCAACCCTGCGACCTGCGGTATGCGACGGATTGTTCCGATGCGCCGAAGGCCTGCCGGCCCACAAGGCTGCGGCCGTTTACGACAAAGTCCGCGCAACGCCCAACCTGCCGCACCACGTGCAGGTCGCGGCCTTGCGCGGATCGATCCGTAGCCGTGGCACCCAGGGACTGCCCTTGTTGGTCGAAGCCATTCGAACGGGCTCGCCCGTGTCGGCCGTCGACGCGATCGCGATCTCAGTGGACCTCCCGGGAACGGAGGTGACCCAGGCACTGATGGGAGCTCTTGATCAAGTAAACGAGGAGGGCCAGATCCTGCTATTGCAAGCCCTGGGTTTTCGCGGCGACCCCAACGCCGCGAGCGCGCTGGTCAACCTGGCTCAGAAAGGCTCCGCCCACCGTCGTATCACGGCGATCCAAAGTCTGGTTCAACTTCGACATGCCTCGTCGATCCCGGTGCTGGCCGCATTGGTGCAGGATTCCGAACCCGCGGTCGCTGCCGCGGCCTGGGCGGGATTAAGCGGGTCGCCTGGCCAGGAGGCCGATGCCGCCGTCATGGCCCTGATGAACGGATCTGACCCAAAGACCCGCATCGCAGCCATTGGAGCGGTGGGCCAGCGCCGCATAACGGCGGCGCTCCCAGCGCTGATCCGATCAGCGGCGGATGCGGATGCCCAAGTGGGAGGCGCCAGCTTCAAGGTACTCGGCGAACTGGGCGGCATCGCGGACCTTCCGGGAATCGTGACCGCCCTGAATGAAAGCCAGGCCTTCGCGGCGGGCGAGAACGCGTTGATCGCCATCTGTGAGCGGCAACCAACACCTTCCAGCTGTGCCGACCAACTGCTGCCCGGTCTGGCCAATTCGAAAGGCGAGGCGAAACTCGCCCTGCTAGGCGCCCTGGGCAGTGTCGGGGGCCCGCGAGCGCTGGACGCCATGCGGGCGGCCGCCATGGATCCGGAGGAGGCGGTTCGGGAAACGGCGCTTCGAGTGCTCTGCGACTGGCCGACGGCCGATGCCTTGCCGGACCTGGCGCGGATGACCCGAACCAGCGCGGATCCCAAACTCCAGAATCTCGCGCTGCGCAGCCAGCTTCGGTTGATTCCGCTGCAAGCGACAACTGCAGCACGGCAGGTCGCACAGATCCAGGAACTGCTGCCGATCGTCGAACAATGTAAGGCGCAGCCTCTAGCGCTCTCGACTCTTGGTAGACTGCCTTGCCCGGAGTCACTTGCCCTCGTATTGCCCTACTTGAGCCGTTCAGGGTTGATGGCAGAGGCCGGTGTTGCGGCCGTCGCCATCGCCGAGAACATCGTGACCAACCACGCCGTGGAAGTCGCCGCGGCTATGCCGTTGGTGCAAACTCACGACGCGCCGCTCGCCGAGCGCGTCCGAAAGGTGATGGCTAAGGTACCAGCGAGTGTCTCCGAGGCGGGGTTCATTTCCCTATTCAACGGCAAAGATCTCACAGGATGGGACGGCATGCCGGGATGGTGGAAAGTCGAAAACGGTGCGTTGACCGCCGAGAGCACCCCGGTGAAACCCTGCGATCAACCTAACTACCTGATCTGGCGAGGCGGCCAGCCATCCGACTTCGAACTCATCGCGGACTTCCGCCTCAGTGGCGCCGGCAATTCCGGCATCCAACTCCGCTCGCAAGCCCTTCCCAACTGGGATACCTCAGGTTACCAGGCGGACATGAGTGGGAACGGCGATCTGGTAGGTTTTGTCTATGAGCACACCCGCGGCCTTATCGCCGGTCGTGGAGAACGCGTCAGCATCGGACCGGACGGGAAGCGCGAGGTGCAGAAGCTTGGAGATGCCGCCGAACTGGCCAGGATCTATCGGAAGGAAGATTGGAACACCTACCGAATTCTCTGCCGAGGCCCGGAGATCACCTTGTTCATCAATGGCATACTCATGTGCCAATTCACGGATCATGACTCCAAACAAGCGGCCTCCAAGGGGTTCCTCGCCCTCCAAATGCACCCCGGTCCGCCGATGAAGATCGAGTTCAAGAATATCCGTCTGAAATCACTCTGAATGGCGGTCGGCTCGGCGCTCTGTCGAAACGGACCCATCCCGGAGAAAAAGAAGGCCGCCTACTCAGCCGCCGAGACAGACCGACCCCTGGGAAGCCGTTGGAAGTAAGTCTCAGGCTATCGCGACGGTCCGATCGGCGTTATTTGGAGGATCTTTCCTACGACCTACGTGAACTTGCGTATTGAGAGATTGGAGTCCTACCGGACACGCTTATCGCCGATGTCGAACCCACTCCCCAGCGTCTCGCGAACGGCGGTTGTCCTAGCAGGGCTCTTATCCACTCTCACCTGTGTGCACGGACAATGGCAGGTTGTGAATCCTACCCCGGGCCAGACCTTTACCCGCCTCGTCGTGGGTGGCGACGGCCAGGTTGCCGGCGCGGTCTTCGAAGGTTACGCGCTGATGGCCAGTCCCAATGGCACAAATGACTGGCGCTCGCAGACGCTGCCGAAATTCGCCAACGGCTCGGTCGTCGTGCAGGATCTGACCTGGGCCAACGGCAAGTGGATCGCCGCCTCACCCGGCTACATCCACAGCAGCCCGGACCTGGTGAACTGGACCTCCAGCGAGTTGCTGACGACGGAGCCCTACGTGGTCATTGGGAACGGCAGCACGTACTGGGCACTGGGCCTGTCCAAACGCATGGCCACCTCCACCGACGCGGTGACTTGGGCCCCGTCCCCGAACAACGACCTCGCCATTGCGCAACCCGCCGACGGCGTCTGGTTCAACAACCGCTTGGTCGTCGTGGGACAGAATCTTATCGCCAGTTCCAGCGACGGAGTGGCCTGGACGTCAAACTTCACCGCGCCGGGATATTACGTTGGAGACATTCAGCTTGGAGATGGCCGTCTCATCGCGGTCGGCGCCTACCTCGCCGGCACCACCACGAATATCTTCCGCTCGACCGACGGCACCTCGTGGACCTCGCTGCCGATTCCGCCCAGCGCCGGTGGATTCCAGGCGGTCACCCACGGCAACGGGCGTTGGCTGGTTCTCGCCTACAACGGCACGGTCTACGCCTCCACGAACAACGGCGATTCCTGGGAGATCGCCGGGTTCGTACCCACCAGCCAATCTCTGGCCTATCGGACGCTGGCGTTTCGCGCTTCCGACAATCGGTTCTTCTTTGGCGGCGTCGGAGGCGCGATTGCCTCGAGCACCGACGGCGGAGTCACCTGGAGCCCCCACCGGCAGGGATTCGATGCGTCGGTCACGATGTTGGCCCAGGGCGGAGGCCGGTTCGTCGGCGTTGGCAACGCCGGCGGCACTCCCGGCGGCATCTTCACCAGCGTCGACGGTACGCGTTGGTCATCGAACAACACGGGCTTCGCCGACAACTTCATTTCAGTACGCCATCTGAACGGCGCGTTTCTCGCCTACTCGGTTTCACCGCGCAGCGTCATCCGGTCCACCGACGGCGTCACTTTCACCCGGCATGATCCCGTGGTTTCGATTCGGGATATCGTCTGGGACGGCACACACTATGTCGGATACGCCAATGGCAACACCAACCTTTACAGTTCGTCCGACGGCGTGGCGTGGACCGCGATCCCCGATGTCTTCCATCCCGCGACCCGGACCACCACCGTGGGCGTCGGATCGTTTGCCTACCTCGATGGCCGCTACTTGATCTTCGCCCAAGGATTTGCTGGCGAGACCCGGTTCTTCTCCTCCACCGATCTGAAGACCTGGACCCTCCAGATCCTGCAGAATACCCCAAACTCGGGGTACAGCGACTTCGTGAAATCCGGGAACCGCTATTATCTCAGCGCCCAGCAGGCTCTTTTCTCCTCAACCGATGGCGCGACCTGGACCGCGGTCAATTACTCCATGCAATCGGCAGCCATGCCGCAACCGGCGGGGACCTCGCTCATCGACGCCAATGGCCGTCTCTACACGATGCAATACCTGGGCGCCAACACCCTCGCCGGCCAACGCCTGATTTACTCGGATGACGGAACAACCTGGACCGTCGACACGAACACCTTCCCTGCGCCTTTCCTCCCCCAGGACAAGAATCGCCTGCTCTACACCGGCTCACGCCTCGTCGCGGCCAACTTTGCCGGCGGCCTTTTTGCCTACTACGACATCAAGCTCGGCGCCAATGGCAACTCCGGAACCGGAGGCGACGATCCGTTCTCAGACTGGATTGCCACCCAAGGTCTTCCCGATGGAAGTCGTGGTCCGACTGATGATCCAGACCAGGATGGTTTCCCCAACGCGGCTGAATTCGCCTTCGGCACTGCGCCCGGCTCGGCCCAAGCGAACGATCGCCCTAAGTTCGAAGTCGGTTCGGTGCCGGTGGGGGCCACAACCTACCCGTCCGTAACCTTTGTCCGACGCAAGGAACTCGGCTCAACCACCGTCACGGTCGAGGGAGCAGCCGACGCAGGCTTCACGTCGCTGCTGCCGACGACGTCGCTGCCACCTGTCGATCTTGGCAACGGCCTGGAGCGTGTCACGTACCGTGCCGAAGCGCCGAACAGCGCGACCTCCGCGTTCATCTTCCGTGTCGTGGTCGCGGGTGCCGGTCCTTCCTGAACACGGCGCACTGACTGACAGGGTTGCCCCTTGCGATTGGCAGGCGAGCGGTGCTCAGCGGGGCACGGAACCGCGCAGCCGGGCCACCAACGACGGCGGGTCGATAATGCGCTCGCCGGTGGGAAGGACCCGAGCGGTTGCTCGTAGCAGGTCCCGCATCTCGGCCGCACTCACTTCGGGGCGGAGTTGCCATCCGAGGGCTGCGACTCCCGCGGCATACGGCATCGACCAACTCGACCCCGCCGCCTCCCGCGTTTCGCGCTGAAGTCCGCAATACTGGTAGCCCAGAAGGCCCGGGCCATATTCCTCCGCGGTCGTCCGTGGGGACGTCGGGCACAGTATTCGCCCAGAAAAATAGTTGGTGCGCCCCCTGGCCTGCACCGGCCGGCAACGACTTGGATCCTCGGGATCAGCCGGATCCAGGGTACAGGGTCCGATGAAGCCCCGACTCACCGTGGCATCGATCACCAGGATCCCTGATTGCTCCGCGCGGTCGCAGGCGGCGTCGTAGAGTGCCCCGTTGCGAAAAGGATACAGGGCCGGACCCGACGGCGCGGCGGAGATGGAGACGACGCGTATCCGGTCCGGCATCGGAAGCCGGCGATTTTGTTCGATGATCCAGTCCAGGGCCTTGGCTTGTTCAGCGGCATCTCCTCCAGGATCGGTTGTCGCAACATAATAAACCCGGGCCTCAGGAGCGGTGCCGCAGCTTTGACCCGCAAGCAAACTGAGGACGGCGGGACCATGCATGCTGGCGTCCTTCGGCCGAACTCCCTCGAGACGATGAATCGTCGCGAGACGGTCAACGTATTCCGGATGTTCCCCGATGACATTGAAGTCGATGATGGCCACGCTCACTCCGCGGCCCGTGATCCCCTGTCGATGCAAGGCACGCACACCCAGACCGGGGTTCATCGCGTTAGTCAGCATCTGGCCTGGATCGAAGCCCGGCGGTCGCCGGTCTGGACTCGGCCATCGCGTGCGCGAATTGAAAACCAAGGTCGGAAGCACCTCCGTCCGAGCGGTGAGATCCAGCGTTCGTAGACTGACCCAGCGCACATCGTCGTGAGGGGAGAGGGTGGTCACGGGACGGAGGCCATGCGTCCACGCGACCAACCCGGGCCAGTCGCGAGCATCGAACCGCGCCGCAAGGAGCAGAACCGTCACGACCCCGGCCGCACCAACCGCCGAAATCGCGGCCAAAATCCGAACCCACTTCCTCTTTAGACTCGGACCCCGAGAAGCTTCCGGACCACACAGCGCGGACATCGCTCCAAGGGTAGGCCCGCCTCCCAGGCCGAGAACCAAATTGCCGCGAAAGTTCATGAAGACCCGAGCTGAGACCTAGCGAACCTCAACGGCATCGGCGGAAACTCCGGGTCAACCCGGGAACCGAAGACCGCCCGATCTGCCTCCGCCGCCTTTCTTCCTGTCACCTTCTGGATGATCCAGGTAACAACCATCTCCTATCACGTCTCGATGAATCCGCATTCGCTGCCCCCCGTGCCATTGGCCGTCAGCGCCCTGATGAGCCTCGCTCTAACCCTGGCCGCACAGTCCACACCCGTGGATTGGCCACGATTCCGCGGGCCGGGCGGACAAGGCATCAGCCCGGGCAAAGGGCTGCCGACAACTTGGAGCACGGAGCGAAACGTCGAATGGAAGGCACCCCTCCCCGGCCCTGGTGGATCCAGCCCGGTGACCAAAGGAGACCGTGTGTTTCTCACTTGCTACACGGGCTACGCTATTCCGGGGACGCCAGGGGGTGATCCCGGATCACTCCAACGCCATCTTCTCTGCCTCGAACTCGCGAGCGGCAAGTTGATCTGGAAACACGATGTCGCCGCAGCACAACCCGAGGAGCCCAAGGTGCGCGACCACGGATACGCCTCCAGCACGCCCTACGTGGAGGCCGACCGGGTCTACGTCTTCTTCGGCAAGTCGGGTGTTCTCGCCTACAATCACGACGGTCAAAAACTCTGGCACGCCGACGTCGGCTCGGCGACGCATGGCTGGGGATCCGCGTCGTCGCCGGTGGTTCACGGCAACCTCCTTCTCGTCAACGCGGCGGTGGAAAGCGAATCCCTGGTGGCGCTGGACAAGGCCACGGGAAAGGAACTTTGGCGGACCGGCGGGATGAAAGAATCCTGGAACACCCCGATTCTCGTACCCGTCTCTGAGGGTCGGCAGGAACTCGTCGTCGCCATCCTCGGAAAAGTGCTCGGCCTTGATCCCGCAACTGGCCAATCGCTGTGGTCCTGCGCGACGGGGATCGGATGGTACATGGTACCGAGCCTGTTGAATGACGCGGACACGGTCTACTGCATCGGTGGGCGCACCGGCGGGGCCTTGGCCGTGCGCCCCGGTGGCCGTGGCGACGTGACGGCTTCACATCGGCGCTGGACGTTGAACAAGGGTTCAAACGTTCCCTCGCCACTTCTCCACGAAGGTCATCTCTACTGGCTGCATGAGAATCTTGGCATCGCGTATTGCGTCGAGGCGGCCACCGGCAAACTCGTCTATGAAGAACGCATTCCCAACTCCGGGCCATTCTATGGTTCTCCGGTGCTCGCCGAGGGGCGCATCTACGCCTTCACCCGAAACGGCGTGGGCATCGTCCTCAAGGCGCAACCGCGATTCGAACTCATCGCCCGCAACGAACTTGGCGACCGCAGCAGTTTCGACGCGAGCCCGGCGGTCGCGGGCCACCGGCTGCTCGTGCGATCCGACAAATTCCTCTACTGCCTCTCGGCCCGCCAGAAGGAGTGAGAGAGTGTTCGTCCATGGCGCGAAGCTCCGGTTCCTCCGTCCGCCGAAGTTTTCCCGTGGTGGCACCGCTTGAATGCCCCCATTTGATGGCGCACCATTCGCTGATACCTGGAATCAACACCTCTCCGAAACTATGAGCGTGGTCACAGTAGCAACTCTCCGTGCCTGGTGTACCACCACGCGACGCACCAGTCTCCGAGCGGTGGGTAGGACTTCCGTGGCAGCGCTGGCCACCCTCGTGATGGTTGCGCCCGGAAATGCACAAGACCAGGCGAAGCCGGCCTTTCAGTATCAGTCGGGAGACATCCGTGTGAGCGTGCCTTCCGCGGCCGAACCGCGCGTGAAGCGGTTCGGCCCCGAGTCGCTCAGGCTCGCCGCAAAATATTTGGAGGATGGCGCGTTGAGCTGGGTGCGCGAGAAATCCTGCGTGAACTGCCACACCACCGGTCCCTACCTGGCGGAGCGCACGGCGTGGACGAAGCAGTTCGGCAAGCCCAGCGCCGAGGTGCATGCGGATTTTGTCGATTCCGTCCCAAAGGAAGTCGCGTCGGTGAAGGAAACGGAAGAGAACGGCCACAAGCACTACCCGAACACGTTTTACAGCGTCTGGCGCAGCCTCGGGCTGGCCGAGTGGGATCGACACCTCGCCGAAAAAACTTCCGAACCCACCGACCGCTCGCTCCGCGACATGTTTGAGCGGCAATCGGAGAATGGCGCTTTCGTCAGTCACGGGGAGGTGGAGATTCCACACATCACGACGGACTTCGAACTCACGTTGCAGGCCGCGCGCGCGACGTGCGCGGCGCCGGGCTGGTTGGCCGGCCTCAAGGACAAGGCGCTCCTCGCCCGGGTCGCGAAGATGAAGGAATGGCTTCGACGTTGTGCTCCGAAGAACGACTTCGACCGCATCCTGAAGCTCCAACTCGCGCACTACCTGCCGGAACTCGTCCTTCAATCGGAACGGGAGCAGGCGTTGGCGCTGCTTACCTCACTCCAGCATTCCGACGGCGGTTGGTCCACGCGCGACCTGTCGCCGATCAACGACTGGCACTTCGAAATGAGCCCGGCCGTTCTGAATCTCCTCAAGAACCTGCCCGACGCCGATCGGCCCGAAAGCGATTCGTACATGACGGCGCTCGCCATCGTGCTGTTTCGACAGAGCAACGTGCCGGCAGCCGACGCCCGAATTCAGCGCGGCCTCGCGTGGCTGAGACGCGAACAACGCGAAAGCGGGCGCTGGTGGATGCACTCGCTCTATCGCGGCAATTTCCATTACATCACCTACATCGCCACGGCCCAGGCGTTGAAGGCGTTCGATCTATGTGGGGAACTGCCCACCGCTTCCACCAACTGACATCGCCGATAGCAGAGCATCCACTTAGCTCGGTTTCGCCCACCAGGACAACGCCGTGCGGTCCACCAGCCAGAAACGCGGTGACCTCTTTAGGAACGTGCCGCCAGCTGCGCCTCGAGATCGGTGATGCGCTGCCGAAGCGGGGCCACGACCTCCTCAACCTCCGCAAGGGTGAATCGAGGGGTGATGTACTTGGGGCAATTCCAGTCGAAGGACAGTACTTCGATGAGGAAGAGGCGTTCGACAATCCCATGCACCTTGGGCTCGGCGAGCTGCCCCACGAGATCCGTGTTCTCCCGCGCGTCGAGCACCCGCGCGTGGCCAAGGATCTTCAGCCGTTGGCGCCGTCGATAATCCATCAGGAACAGCGAAACCCGGTCATCGGCCCCGAGGTTGCCCGTGGAAATCATCTGACGGTTGCCCTTGTAGTCAGCGAAGCCAATCCGCCCCGGTCCCAGAACGCGGAGAAACCCGGGCTCACCTCCCCGGTGCTGGATATAAGGCCAGCCGGATTCGGTCACCGTCCCCAGGTAAAAGCTGTCCCGCGTGGTGATGAACTCGATCTCGCCCTCGGTCAGGAGGTCGCGCGCGGGCGCCGCTTCGAGGGGATACTGGCGCCCGAAATAGTGCTTTTGCGCCGCGAGAACCGAGGGGGTCAACACGGTCCGCATGAATCGATCAGCCATATTAAGGTCAGGTTGAGATGAACGATGCTCGGTCCATTCTCCGGTTCCGAGAGGGGGAGGCAGGAAATAGTATCGTCGCAATGTGCAGGGAGAACAGCAATGGTTCCACCAGGTCGTTCTTCGGATTACACATCGGTTGAATGCGACCCTAGGTTGCCTCAGCGATTCGCGCCAACCTGGGTTCGGCATTGCTGGCATGCTGCTTCGGCATACCCTCCTGTCATGATCGAACGCATCCGGGCCTTCCTGGCGGTCGTCGAGGAAGGCAGCGTGAACCGCGCCGCGGTTCGGTTACGAGTCACCCAGCCGGCGTTGAGTCGGCAGATGAAAGGGTTGGAGGACGAAATCGGTGGACGATTGCTCGAACGTGAGGCCAAAGGCGTGACCCTAACAGATCTCGGGCATGCGCTGGTTGCGGAAATGAAGCCTGTGCTGAAATCCTACGATGCAGCCCTGACCGGGGTTCGGCGGCGAGCGAACGGCACGCGTCCTGTCTTGCGTGTGGGCTATCTGATCTCGGCCGCCGACTCGATCCTGAGCCCCGCTCTCGACGAAATCCGCAGGAAGCATCCCGAACTTCGTTTCCGACTTTTTGATATGTCACCGAAAGAACAGATCACGGGGCTGCAGGCCGGGAATCTCGATGTCGCACTGATTGGACAGGAGGGTATGGTGGCCGCTCGTTCTTTCCATAGCCGGAAGCTTTGCTCGGTGGATGTTTGCGCAGCGCTGTCCAAAGACGATCCGCTGTCCACGCGCCCGTCCATTGCTCTGAAGGAATTGATGGGGCATGGCTTCATCGGAATAGATGAAGAGCAGATGCCCGGAAGAAACGCATGGATCAAGGTCCTCTGCCGACGGGCGGGCTTCCGGCCGAGATTCATAGAGATCTTGGACGGCATCACTCATGTCCTCGGCCACGTCGCGGCCGAATCCGCCACGACTCTTCTCCCGGGCTATTTTAGGGGCTACAAGCATCCGGGAGTCGCGTTCGTTCCCGTTGCGGACAAAACAGCTCACTGGGATTTCATGATCCTCTGGCAACGCGGCAAGACACCGACGTCCACACCTCTTCTCGTCGAGGCTTTGGCCAGTGCGGCGCAAGCGATCTCGCACAGTGCCCCACTCAAATTGCCTGCAACAAACCACGTCTGAGTCATGGCGACCGAACGTCGAGATTCCAGGCCAGGCTCGTGGGAGTCCCGCAGGTCAACGACCGATCCACACGGTCCCACTCCCGCGAAACCACGTTGAAACGGGCGGAAGGAAGGTCGGACCGGCAAATGGACTCCGGAAGACCCGGATCGACGAGGTCGACTTCCGCGAAGCTCGCGTCAAATGACGAAGGACTCTTGACGAGGGATACCATCCCAATCACCGAGTCAGTCACGGCAAAAAGGGGGTGAGATGCAGAGCGATGTTCGTCCCGAGGACGCCTGGGGGTTCCACTTCCCAGCCGGGAGTGCTCAAATTGTACTGGGTGCGCTCCGTGACACGCATGACCATGATTTCTCCGAGAACGCGACCGGGCGATTGGGCGAAGAGGCTGTCGCCAAATACAGGAACCTGATTCTTGAGGACGAGTCCACGAAACGTTGCTTCGAGCGCAATGGTGTCGGCTGCCTGAAAGGCGAGGGTACTGGTCGCCCCAGGCGCAAGACTGAAGGTCCGCGTTTCGAAATGGCCCCGGTACCGAACGGACACCGGAATGTCCGTTTCATTCCGAAGCATGAGTTCACCGGTTGCTGCCCTCCCCCTGCGCGCCAACACGACAGAGGAGATCACAACGACGATGCCGAAGATCAGGAGGAAGACGCGCAACCAAGTGAGCCCGCGCTTAGGCGTCGGAGTTGCGAGGTTCATATCGGTTCATTTCGATGCGGCCGACAACTGTGCAAATCCCAGCACCCCGGCCATCAGCAGGAAAATCGCGCCAGGCGGGATGAATTCCCAAGAACGTTCCAGGGAAATCCGCTCAAAAGCCCTCATCGAGACCCGTGGCGCGACGAAGCTGATGCTGGCTTTCAGCACAATCAACCAACCGAAGATGGTGAGCACCATGGCCGGACCAGACCAGACGTTGTGGAACGCGGCCACCAGCGAGCCAAAGCTCAGACCTAGGAAACCGTTCATGAAGACCCCAGGAAGCCCTAGTCCACGCAATCGGATGAAGAACTCTGCCCAGGCGCGGTGCTGGACAATGTGGGAAAGGCCGATCACCACAAATTGGATGATGGCGAAGATTTCAATGGTGCGCTCCATAGTCATTTGCGGGCGGCGGACGGGTCACCTATGACCCGCAATCTCGACCCATGCCAGTCTGGGCTCGAGTGCGGCCATGCGGCCCAATAAGGGTCCGACGATGGCGACCGTGCCGCGATGACCGACCGCGGCGCATGGCGGGCGCTTCCGGCTTATTTGCTCTCGGGCGGTTGCGTATTCTTCTGTTGAGGCTGAGTCCTCCGGAGTTCGTAAAGAGTCACCCCCTGCGCCTCAGTGGGTTCGAAGCTCTTCGGCGTGCCATCTTCACTGTCACCTCCCGTGGCCAGGGTCAAGGTCCCGGCCTCGATTTTGAAAATGGCTCGCACCACTTCGCCGATGCTATTCGTGGGCGGCGAACTATTCTTGATCTTGGCATGAAGCTGCCGCGGGAAGGTGAGCGGCGGCAACGTGATGGTCGTGTCGAACCAGAAGTTCGTGTCTCGGAAGAAATGGAGTGAACCGTTGGTGATGGTGATAGTGATCTTCTTTTGGGACGCCTCGCCGACTTCGACTCCCTCCCATTTTCCCTCGAGGATTTGGAATTCCCCGGCGGTCGGTGGTTTTGCAGCACATTTGGTGTTGGGGGAGACTTGTTCGTCGGCGTTGGAGATCAAAGTGGTGCCAATGCAAAGAAGGGTGAGGATATGGGGCAAGAGTTTCATGGCTTCGAGGTTCAGGCGGTTGGCGGCGTAGGGCGTCCTGAATATGTAAAGGATCTGCCAGTTGTCACTTCCTTCGGAACGAGAGCATCGGGGCGCCGGTTTCAGTGTCGGAACCAAGCGCCCAATCGGGTCGCCACCAACCAAGGTCAACGCTCCAAAAGCATCGCAAACACCCATGTTCAACCAATCGGCGAGAAGTTCTGACGCTTTCTGTTACGCCTCCAACCTGGCTCGTCGAGCCACCTCAAGAGTCGCGTCGATCGGTGGCTCGCCTTGTTGGCGTCTCTGCATTCTCGCGGCGTCGGCAGCGCCCTTCAGGTTCACTTCGAGGCTGTGAAGGTCGGCGGGCTCAATCATGGGTGGTCGCCCCTGCGCGAATCATCATCCTGGCTGCTCCGGTCGCCGGATGAAATGGAGCATCAACCCACCCCCCCACGAGCGCAGTGTTCGTAAGGGATTAGCTTCGGTCGCCCGAAGGAAGGTCCATCCATCCGCCTCGACCTCGGCGATCTTTGCATCCATCACGGCCCGCTTGCCCAACACTGTTTGGAATGAAAGGTAGATAGATTTCCGCTTCGCATTGGGAAGTGATGAAAGCAGCCTCCGAGCCCGCCGCTCCATTGCCAAACGCGGTGGAATCACCCTAATCGCAACGACGACGACCAACATCGCCAGGTGCAGGGCGAAGAAAGCGATGATCCAATTCGTCATGGTCTGCGTGCGGGATGAGTGGTTGACGCGAGATCCACCCGTGGACTCCAACCGTCCGGAGGTACCTCTTCAACCTGCGCACCAGCCGCTGCTGGCAATACACCGCGTCCAGGTTCCCGATTCAACTCTTTCCTGGGCCCCCTCTGAACGTGTTCTCACCGGGCAACTGATCCAGACCTTGTCAGCGATTCCACCTTGAGCGTTGGAACCGGTCCGTTGAGATCTGCCAGACTCCTGCGCCGGATTCCATTCGTGACGTGCCGCAACGTTTTCAGACTGGTGCCCCAATCCGCATCATCATCATGATGACACCTACACAGCCCCCATCGATGAAAGCCGCTATTGCATTGGCGTTGAACGCGGTGATTGCAGAGGCAGAAAAAAGGCCCGGATCCATCATCATGAAGTCTCTCGGGAGCCTCGGCATGCTGTTCGCGCTGACGACGACGGTCGTGGCGCTCGACGGCGAAGTTCGCATTCACGATCCCTCCACCCTCGTCCAGTGCAACGGCAGGTTCTACACCTACGGCACCGGCGGCACCTGCCTCGTTTCCGAGGACGGATGGACCTGGAGTCGGGGAGTCACACCGCCGCGTCGTGGCATGGCGCCAGACATCATCCACGTGAACGACCGGTACCTGATGTACGTGGCCCGCAACGTCGGGGCGCAGCCGCGCGCGGACATCAATCTAATCTGGACTACCTCGCTCGACACCCAATCGACCGAAGCCAAGTGGGAAGAGGCCGGTGTCGTGGCTTCGTCCGATGGGATCGAGGATTGCAATGCCATCGATCCGGGACTCTTGCTGGACCCAAACGACGGCCGGTTGTGGATGGTCTACGGTTCGTACTTCGGCTTCATCCGATTGGTGGAGCTGGATGCCACGACAGGCCTTCGCATCGACGCCCAGGCCCAGCCGGTGAATCTCGCCGTCAACTGTGAGGCAGCAATTCTGATTCATGAAGCCGGATGGTATTACCTCCTGGCAACCCATGGCAGTTGCTGTCGCGGTGCGGACTCCGGCTACAACATTCGCGTGGGGAGATCCCGGAACGTCACCGGCCCCTACCTCGATCACGAGGGTGTGGATATGATTCGAGGCGGCGGCAAACTCTTTGCCGGATCCGGCGGACGAGTGATCGGCCCCGGGCACTTCGGTCGCATCCCTCTCGGCGCCGGGATAGAGAAATTCTCCTGCCACTACGAAGCGGATCTCGACCGCGGCGGCGCCAGTGTCCTCGACATCCGACCCCTGCTTTGGAAGGACGGCTGGCCCGAGGCTGGCGAGAACCTTCGCGATGGCACCTTCCAGATCGAATCCGTTCGCACCGGCACCGCGCTTGAACTGGCGATAGAGGGAATGCCCGTCGGCGGTCGGCGTGAGCGGCGCGGTGGTGCAGGCGCAGCTGGTATTGGCGCCGGAGGGCCTGGCGCAGGCCGGCCCCCGGGCGGCGGTGGGGGACCTTTCGCCGGAATCGGCCGTCCAATTCCCAACCAGGATGTGGCCCAAGTCTCGACCAACTGGCCGGCCGGCGAGGTGCCCCTGCGCATGGCCAATTATCTTTGTCAGGCGCAACAAAAGTGGAGCATCACAGCCGTAACCAATGCCGGCGGCTACCTCGGTTCGCCTTACTTCAAGATCACCGTGGCCAACACGGACCGTGCGCTTGCCGCGACAGCGGAAGGTGAACTGGCGGCGGTGCCCGCGTTCACGGGCGCGCCCGAACAACTGTGGCAGATCGATCAGCTGACCGACGGGTCCTGGCGCCTCCAACCCAAATCCACTCCTGGCGGCAGCGAACCGCTGGCGCTCTCCGCCATCGGCGCGAGTTTTGCCACGCTTTCGAAGTTTGATGCCGCTAGCAACAAACACCGTTGGATTCTGAAAGCGCCATGACACCACGTCATCGGATCCTCTCACTGACGTCGCTCGCGGTTGCCGTCCTCTGGATGGCTGGGCACGGGGTGCGTGCCGCCGATGGCGTTGCCAACGCCCCGACACTCAAGCAGCCGACCTCCACCGAATGCGTGCCGAGCAGCGACGGCTTCATTCGACGCTGGCTAATCCTGGAGCCCATTCCCGCCGGCGGGCTCACCGATGGGGCGGTCCAGGCGCTGGTGAAGAAGGTGCATTTTCCCGATCAGTTCACGGGATTGCCGAAAGACGGCGACAAGGCGAGCCCTACTGGAGCGGAGCTGGTCTGGCACGCCGTGGAGACAACGGAATACAACGTGAACCTTTTCCATTTCGCCCGCGCGCTGGGCAAGCCCACGTCCAACGTGCTGTTTTGGGGAGTGACCGTGATCCACTGCCCCGAGGAAGTGAAAGACGTTCGCCTGGCGATCGGTTCGAATGCCGCATCCGTTTGGTGGGTGAATGGAAGCGAAGTCATCGGCATTTACGGCGACCGGCAGACGATCATTGACGATGGCGTTTCGAAACGTCTCACGCTCAAGAAGGGTGCAAACATCGTGCGCGCTGCCGTCGTGAATGGTGGCGGGGCGACCGATTTCTGCGCGCGTTTTCTCGATGCCAACGACCGACCCCTCAAGGGCTTTTCTGTCCGTCTGGTCGGGGAATCGAAATGAACCTCGAACTCTCTCTGATTCCCCATCGACGTCCCCGTACCAACCCCGTGCAATGAACCCTCTTCCAATCAGGCTCTCGCTCGCGCTGGTGCTCGCCACCGTCCTGTCCACTCTCGCCCAAACACCCATCCCGATCCCCACCAACGCCGCTCCGCCACGCGCCGGGTTCCGTGCGCCACCTCCCCCGAAGAATCCCGTCCCCATCCTCCCCGCGCTGCCCGCCCCCACCGATGTCTCCTTTTACGCCACCAACGAGGTGCCGCACGGTCGGGTCGAAGTCGTGCAATACCCGACGTCCGCAGGAACGGAGAAGCGGATGCATATCTACCTGCCGCCCGGCTATGAGACCGATACCGCTCGTCGCTACCCCGTGCTCTACCTCAATCATGGTGGCGGCGAGAACGACAGCCACTGGACGATCAAAGGGTTCACCCATTGCATTCTCGACAACCTCATCGCCGCCGGGAAAGCGCGCCCGATGATCGTGGCGATGCCGAACACCGGACGCGTGGTTTCGGGCAAACCACCCAAACTGGGCGAGGACGATGCCTGCACCCAGGAGTACCTGCGCGACATCGTGCCGTATATCGACGGACACTACCGAACGCTGACCCGACGCGAGAGCCGCGCGGTCGCCGGGCTGTCCATGGGCGGTTTCGTGACGCTCAACACCGGGCTGACGCATCTCGAGACTTTCGGCGAACTTTACGTGTTCAGTTCGGGCTACTGGCCGGATCAACTGCCGGTGTTCAAGGAGAACATCGAATCCCTCCTCAGCCAGACGAACATCAACGAACGCTTCCGCATGCCCATCTATTTCGGCGTGGGCGAGACCGATATCGCCTACCTGAACAGCATGCGAACGATGGCGGTGTTCAACGATCACGGGATCCGCACTTTCTCAGTGCTCAGCTCCCACGGTCACGAATGGCTGAACTGGCGGCGCTACCTTTGGCAGACGGCGCAAATCATGTTTCCCGAAGACCGATGAACCCAGCTCCTGCGCTTCCATGAACCGCTGGACCCTGAACAACTCGTCGACCAGCGGGATCAACCAGGCGGAAGCGGCCGGTTCATTGCGAGCCAGCCGCTCTGGGATCAGGGCACGGGCTTCGACGCGGAGGAACCAGCCAGTCTTCCGCATCCCGGCGCCGGGTGATACGCACCTGCATCTCCCTCGGAAACTTCCGCCTTGAACCCCGTCTCCACTTCGTCAGCGTCGCACGGCGCTGGAGAAGCAAAGCGCTCACTCGATGAGGGATTCTATCTGTGGTCTGGCATCATCGTCCGCACGCCGGCTGGTCATCGCGTTGCTCATCCTGATCGGGTGGCTCACCGTGCATGCGCATGAGTTCGCGTGCGCCCACGCGCGACGCCTGGCCGCGGCGCCGGATTCGGCTGACGCCCGCAAGTACGCCCCGGACCGGTTGGTCGACATTCGGCACGTGCTCATCGATCTGACGCCGGACTTCAAGGCCAGGACGATCGCGGCCCAAACCACTCTCCGGTTCCAGCCCATCGCCAAACCGTTGCGCGAGCTCAAGCTCGACGCCGTGGACCTGCGCATCACCCAGGTCGAGTCCACGGCGCCGATCCAGGGCTGGCAGAACACCGATCGCCACTTGATCGTAACCTTCCAAGCAGACCTCCCACCGTCCGCCGAAGTCGGCCTGACGATCCGGTACACGGCCGAGCCAACCGAGGGTCTATTCTTCCGAACGCCCGAGATGGGCTACCCCGCCGGGGACACCCATCTGTTCACCCAGGGGGAACCGATCTCGCACCGGCACTGGTTTCCGTGCTTCGACGCCCCCAACGAGAAATTCACGTCGGAGACGATCTGCCGCGTGCCGGAGGGCATGACCGTTGTTTCGAACGGCCGGCGTGTATCACAGGAAAAGGACCCCGCCACCGGGTTGACGGCGTTTCGCTGGCTGCAGGACAAGCCGCACGTGAACTACCTGATCGCGCTGGTGGCCGGGAATTTCGAAAAACTCGAGGCGCGCCACCGCGACATCGAACTCACTTTTCTCACGCCTCCCTCTGAGTTCCAGTGGGCGACCAGTTCCTTCGCAGACACCCCGGCGATGATGGCATATCTCGAAGAAGAGATCGGGGTGCCCTATCCGTGGGCCAAATATGCGCAAGCCTGCGTGCATGACTTCGTGGCTGGCGGCATGGAGAACACCTCGCTGACAATCCTCACCATGGGCACACTGTTTCCGCCGGAGACCGGGAACATCCGGTCCAGCCAGGGACTGGTGGTGCACGAACTGGTGCACCAGTGGTTTGGCGATCTGGTCACGTGCAAGGACTGGAGTCACTTGTGGCTGAATGAAGGATTCGCCACATATTTCGAAGCGCTCTTCGATGGTCACAAGAACGGACGAGACCATTTGCTCTACAATCTGTGGGAAAAGGCGCAATCGGTGCTGAGCGTTGAGAACGACATCACCCCGATTGTCTGGCGTGACTTTGGTCACCCCGATGATCAGTTCAGCTTCCGGGCCTATCCGAAAGGAGCCTGGGTGTTGCACATGCTCCGCTCTCAGTTGGGCGCGGACCTCTTCCGACGCTGCGTGAAGACGTGGCTCGAGCGTCATGCCTACGGCGTGGTGGTCACCGAGGACCTGAACTCGGTGATCGAGGAGTTGTCGGGACGTTCCTTCGATCCGTTCTTCGACCAATGGGTGTATCACGCCGGCGTCCCGGAGCTGGAGATAACCTACACGTGGGAGGAGCAAACCCGATTGGCCCGGCTTTCCGTGCGGCAGACCCATACGGTCAGCGACAAGGTGCGGCTCTTCCGGTTCCCGTTGCCGGTGCGATTCACCACGCCGGCCGGCGTCGTGGATCGTACACTCAACGTCGAGGCGAGAGCCGAGGATTTCTACGTGGCCCTGCCCGCCAAGCCAACCCGCCTCCGCGTGGATCCCGAATACACCGTGCTGGCCAAGATGCGGGTGGAACTCCCCAACGACCTGCTCCACGCGCAACTGGAGAATCCTGACGACTGCCTGGGCCGGCTCCTCGCGGTGACCACGCTTTCCGGACGAAAGGACCAGGATACGATCGATCGGCTGAAGAAGCGGCTGAACGAAGATGTGTTCCACGGCGTGCGCATCGAAGCCTCCAAAGCCCTGCGTTCCGCGCATTCGGATGAGGCTTTGGAGGCGCTGCTCGCGTCCACCCGCCAACCGGACGACCGGGTTCGCCAGCAGGTCTATGAGGATTTGGGAGCGTTCTATCGGGAGTCGGCCCTCCAATCGGCCCAGGCGGCAATCGACGGAGAGCCCAATCCCGATGTCCAGGCACCCCTGATTCGCAGCCTGGCCGCGTACGCTTCGCCGAAGACGAGGGCCATCCTGTTGCGCCTCCTCGGCACCGACTCGTTCCGCAATGCCGTGGCCGACGCGGCGATTGACTCCATGCGCGGACAAGACGACCCCGCCTACATCGCGCCGCTCCTGGAAACACTGCGGACGCGCGAAGCGGTGTTCACAACGTACGGTTATGCAAGGGCCATGAAAGCTCTCGCGTGGCTGGCGCGCCACGAGGAGAACCGCGATGGCGTGCGCGAGTTCCTCGCATCGAAACTGGACCATCCCAAGCCATCCGTCCGTCGGGACGCGATCGAGGCGCTAGGCACGTTGGGCGATCCAAAGGCGCTCGCGAAGATCGAGACCTTCACCCGAGACGGAAGGGATTCGCCTGAGCGCGCTGCGGCCGAAGCAGCCGTCAGCACCCTGCGCGCGTCGAAGCCGCCGGCCGAAAACCTCCACGACCTGCGCAACGAAGTCCTCGTCATGCAGAAGGAGAACCGCGAGTTAAAGAAGGAGTTCGAGTCCCTGCGAAAAAAACTCGAGGAACTCCAAGGCGCCAAGGCCGAGCCGCCGAAGCCTGGGGAGATCCAGCCGTAACGTCTCAGGATCGGGCCTGTGGGTGACTTTCAATCACGGGCCCTGCCGTTCCTTCATCATGTGGAGCGTCGCCCGGGCGAAGGCTTGTCCCATAAGTGCGAAGGTCTTGGCACAGCCAAGGTAGTGGTAGCCGGCGTTGGAGGCGCCGCGTTTCCAGAGCACAGCCTCGGCGGGCGTGATGAGGTCGGCCTCGAATTTTTCCACGAACTCCCGCTTTTGCTCCTCGGTCATCTTCCCATCGGCATTAGCGTATTCCTTGTGTTTCACGTCCAGATACCAGCGCATCTGGCTTACCTGCTCCCGTTTCTTGTCGATGGCACCCAGTTCCTCCGACCAATAGGGCGCGGTCGGCACGGCCACGACATTGCCCTTGAACTCGGGCATGACCGCCGGCGCCGCCATGGCTTTGCGAAACTCCACGGTTTCCGCGCCCGGCGCCTCGCCGCCGACGCCCATCACGCCAATGACGAACGGCATCCCCGGCGCGCCCAAGTCCTGACGCACGTCACGGATGAACTGCGCCAGCAACGCGCTGTAACCATCGAACTGGCCGGACTTGCCGTGGGCTGGATAAACATGTCCATCGACCATGTCGTTCCACCCCTGCAGCCAAACGAATCCGGCCAGTTCATAGCCCTGCGCCGGGTGGTAGCCAGGCACCACGCGCTTTGGATCGACGAGCACCCTTTTGACATGCTCTATCATGAGCCGGTAGTAGCGCCCCGTGTCCCGCTTCTTCTCCGCCAGCCATTGGTCCATGTCCTCGGGAACCCCGTGTCCCTTGGGACCATAATACAGCTTCTTCTGAAACTCGTTGAGCACGTAGGGCCCCGCGCTGGGCGGCCGGAAATCCGTGTGCAGGCTCTTGCCGCCCCACGCCGCCTTGATGATGAGCACTGGCTCCGCCAGCGCAGCGTCCATCGTGAGACCGAAGGTGAACTCGGGGCCGATCTTGTCGCCCGGCTTGCTGGCGTCCAGCCCCCACATCGAACCAAACCCTGCCGTTAGCCTGCCGGTGAGTTCGAAGTTCTCCTCGTCGGCACCGGTCAGATACGAAATCCACGCACCCTCGCAAACGGCCGGCTTTCCGTCCGAACCCCGCATGATCTTCAGCAGCGGGGCCGTGGCCGGGTCATCGCCGAGGTAGTCGAAGGTGTCGATCCGGGCCGGGCCCTCCATGTTGGATTGGCCGGCGAGGATGAAGACCTTCAGCGGCTTGGTGGCCGCCTCGCTGCCGGCCACCCACAACAAGCCGGCCGCCACTGCGATCCCAAGGCTCCTGGCGATTCCTTTTCGCGCTTTCATGATCTGTTTCAATTCTTGCCCAAGGCTAGACAATGTCCTCCCGCACCGGGTCCCAGCGCACCATGCGTCGTTCCTGCTGGGCCTTCAGCGACATGAGAAACGTGGCTGTCTCTATGAACGCCTCATCGGTCGAACACTTCGGCGTGCCACGGCTACGGATGCAGTTCACCCAATCCACGATGTGGTTGGGCTGCGGGGGTGTCTGGCCACGCTGGTAACCTTCAGGCAACGCAGCGTGCTGGTTGTGACCCGCAGGGACGACCTCAAATGTGCTCACATCATGCGCGATGGCGTCGAATCGCAGGGTCGCGTCGCGCCCGCAAAGGGTCACCGGCTGACGGTCGGTAGCGTTCATACTCCCCTCGAAGGTGACCGTCCGCCCCAGTTTCTCGAACTCGTAGGTCGCCCCCCAGGTGTCCGGCACCTCCCGGTCGTCACGAAGGAGCGCAATCCGACCGGAACTCACGCACGTGTCAGGAATTCCGTGTCCCAGCAGATACTGGACGAAATCCATTTCGTGCGACAGCAGATCACCGGCGTAGCCAGTCCCGTAGGCGTAGTAACAGCGCCAATGCCAGAAGTGCCGCTCGTTCCACGGGATCTTCGGCGCCGGGCCCAGCCAGCGATCCCAGTCCACGTCCTTGCGAACCTGTTCCGGGTCCGGCCGATCCCACCGATCATAGTAGCCGTACCAGCGCCAATTGGGGCGCTCCGGATGCGTGGACTTGAAGCGACCGGTGCGAACCAGGGTGATTGGGCCGAGGATGCCCTTCGCGATCAGTTCCTTCGCCTGCAGGGCGCAGGTGGCCTGGCGCGCCTGGTGTCCCAGCTGAAACACCACCTTGCTCTGCTTGAGCGCGTCGCGCATTCGCTTGGCTTCCTCCAAGGTCTTCGAGAACCCCTTCTCGCAGTAGATGTCTTTGCCGGCCTGGACGGCGTCCAGCACCATCTGGCAATGCCAGTGATCCGGGGTGCCGATGACGACCGCATCCACTCTGGGGTCCGCCAGCAGCTCGCGATAGTCCACGTAACTCTTGGCGTCGGGATTCCGACTGAGCTCGATGCCTTTCTGGCGATGCGGCTGATAGACATCGCTGACTGCCACCACCTTCACGTCGGGCACATGCACCACCGAGTTCAGCAGGTCGCCTCCACGGGTCCCGACACCAATGCAGCCCACTCCCAGGACCCGCGCAGGGGCAGGCGCTGACAGGACCGCTGGCGCGAAGACGGAGGCGGCCGTCAGGACGGAGGCGCCCTGGCCGGCGGTTCGCAGGAACTGACGCCGGTCAAGGGACGCGGAATGCAGCGCAGGAACGGAGTGCTGGGTGGTATTCATGGTCAGGTTGTTTGAAGCGGATGAAGGATCTCCCGGTCTCAATGCTTACATGGAATCGCGTGGCGGAGGATGGAATGCGGTAGTGTCGCATGGATCACAGCGGCTATCCGGAAGTGGTGGGCCGCCGGCAGGAGCAATCCCCGCACGCAGCGGTTTTCCTTTCTGCCAACCTCAATTCAATGGCCTGTGATGTCGGCGTGATCGACAGCCCGCCCAACGCGGTGCAGCGCAGTTCGCGCGGCATCTGGCCGGCGACCCGTTTGGCGGTCTCGATGACCTCGTCCAGCGGGATGACCGGGTCGTAGCCCGCCAATGCCATGTTGGCGCAGGCCAGTGCGTTGCTGGCTGCCATCACGTTCTTGCCTAGGCAGGGTGCCTCCACGCGATTGGCAATGGGATCGCAGATCAGCCCGAGCATGCTCTGAAACGCCATGGACGCGGCCGCGACGGACTGCCCCAGCGTTCCGCCGGCCAGGTCCACCAGCGCCGCCGCCGCCATGCACGCCGCCGAACCGCCCTCCGCCTGGCAGCCGCCGACTTCCGCCGCGAATGTCCATCGCGTGGCGATGAAGACGCCGATGATGCCGCCGGCCAGCATCGCCTTCGCCAACTCCTCCTCACCCAGTCCCCTCTCCTCCGCAATCGCCAATACCGCCCCGGGCAACGCTGCGCATGCCCCCGCCGTCGGCGCCGCCACGATGACACCCATCGCGCTCTTCACTTCCATGAGCGCCGTGACATAGAGGATGATGCGGTTCAAAGCGCCGCCGTCCAGGAGCCGCCCGGCATGCATCAGGTCGTTGAACCGCCCGCTTTGATGGCCGAGCACCCGGTCGTCGTAATGGGTGCCCGTGATGCCCTGGGCAATGGAGCGGCGCAGAATGCGCACGATGTCCACCATTTTGGCGATGACCTCTGCCTCGGTCAGGCCGCCGCGAGCCCTTTCGTAGTCCACCGCCAGCTTCCACAGCGGAAGGTTCCGGCCCGCGTCGTAAGCCAGCATCTCCGCGCAGGTCATGAACGGCACGCTCGTGTCCTTGCGCGAGAGCACCGGCAGCACCGGCGCCAGGCGCCTGACCGCGTGAATTGCGAAGGCCTCGTTCAGTCTGGCGATCGTCTGTTCGCTTACGAACTCACCCGCCTTCACCTCCACCAGTTGTTCGCCCCCGGCTTCATGTACCAGGATGGCGTCGGCCGATACCAGGGTCGCGAGATCACGTGCCAGCTTGCGCCCCTCGCCGCGCACCCAGAGCAGGGTTTCGAAGCAGTCCCCAGCCATGGAGACCTTGAACGTATCCACGTCAACCACTTCCATCATGCCGCCGCCGGTGGAAATGGCGCGCACGAAGTGCTGCTCCTCCGCATGACGCAACGTGAGGCGATAGGTGTTCGGATGCGGATCGCCGGCATCCACTGTCTCAATGCGGATCTTCACGCCCCGCTCGCGCAGGGTCGGCAACGAACCGGGCAATCGTTCGTCATCGGCGTCCCAGCCCAGCAACCCTCCAAACAACCCCATGTCCGACCCCTGGGATTCGTGGGTGGTGGGTAGCGAGCCGTTGCGGTCGAACTCGACCAGCAAATCGCCGAACTGGCCGTCCATGAGGTCGCGGGCCAATCGCCCGATGCGCAGAGCGGCGGCGCAATGCGAGCTCGATGGACCCCGCATGACCGGGCCGACCACATCGTTGAATATGCTTACCAGCATGCGGGTGGGGTTCAGTGGTCTCCCTCGACCAACAGAAGTCCGGCGATCGAAGAGACTGCGTCTTTCACGCTACGGGAGGCGGCTGAGTTCCGGGGTGTCCGTCGAGGCCTCGATGGCACGGATCGTTTCGCGGACGCATTTGGCCTTCCGAAGCATGAGCTCTTCGGGAAAGTCCTTTTCGTCCTTTTCAAAGTAATTGGCGATCCTGGTCAGGTCCGGGATGACCAACTTGGCGTGGGTGCCGTAGCTGAGGAGGATCTCCATCAGCTCAGGGGTCCGATGCTCGCTCGACCAGGGATTCTGATCGCGTGTGTATTTGACGCAGGCGCTGATGCCCTCCGCGATCCGATGTTTGGCGAGGAGGCGCAGTCCCTCGACGCGGATGGAATCGGCGAACATTTCTCCACTTGGAGAAGGTTCCATGATCGCCTGATAGATGGCGGGCAGCAGAGGCTTGATGTCTTCGGCGGACAGATTCCTATAGACGGATCCGATGCTGCCGCGGGCGCGACCGTCCTGGTTCTTCAACCCGGCCCTCACGGCCTCGTAAAGCGCCTCCCGATCCACGCCCTCGAGCGACCGATTCAGCATCCCGCCCCCATCAAAAAGGGCGAAGGACAGATAGCGTTGCTGCATGCCGCGGGGATCCACCTGCGGATCCACCTGCGCCAGCAGCTTGAGAAGCTGGGGAACCACCGGCATGGCGGGGGCGCCGATGGCCGCAAGCGCCTCAGCCGCCTTGATGCGTAGCCAGAGATCCTGGTCCGACAGCGCTTTGCGCAGCGGTTCGATGGCCGGTGCTCCCCGCCCGCGCACGGCGGTCAGGGCCTGGCAGGCACCGTAACGGGAATACAGCGCGGGCGACTCCAGCAAGTTCACCAAGGGCGAAACGGACACTTCTTTGCGCCGGCCTAGTGCCATCGCCGCCCGTTCGCGAACCACCGGCGACCAACTGCCGAGACGCTCCAACAGCTGTTCCTCGGTGAGTTTGTCATAGGTGCTGTAGCGGTCCTTGTTATCCCAGCCACGGCCATCCTGGAGGAGTGCGTGCACCGCAGCAGTGTCCAAGGGCGAGGTAACCCCCGGGCGTTTGCCGGTCAAAAAGAGCTTCTTCAGCGGCATTGCGTAAGCGAGCAGGTAGCCGCCGGTGCTGTCCCATCCCTCGTAGCTGTCCTGGTCCGGCTCGGGCGGACCCTGATGGGTGAACGTGCCGTCCCAGCGCCGCGCGAGATCGAAATACCAGGCGCCGAACTCCTGCATCCACGCCCCCGTCGCGTGCGGTCCCGCCTGGGCGACGCCGGGCATCGCCCATAGGATGTTGAAGAAATTGCCGGTGTGCCCGGTGTCGCGCTCGGGCCCGTGGGAGGCGACGCTCATGCGCGAAAAGAACTCCGCGCCGTTCTTTTCGCCGAGCAGGTTGAACAGGACCGCGGTCATCCCGCACTTGCCGTTGTCTTCGTGGGTCTCAATCCAGGGATGATGGTCGCCATAGGGAATCGCCCCTTTGCCAATGTAGAAGCGCAACAGACGGGTGCTGAGTTCGATGGCTCGGACCAAGTCCGGATCGTTCACGCCGGCCTCGCGCGCCAGCACCAGGGAAATGGTCAGCGGCACTCCCGGAGAATTCATCATCCCGTAGCCGCCAAGGCGGCCGTCGGGTCGCGCAAATCCGTGACCCCAGGAACCGACCGCGCTCTGACCCTTGGCGGCCTCGAGCGCGAGGCGTCGCAGGCCGGGCATGACCGACGCGTCGCCGGTCGCCAGAACATACTCGGAGAGCAGGATCATGACGTAGCCGTAGTGCCAGGTCTGCATGGAGCGGGATGAGTAACCCGCCGCCCACTCCGCTTCCTTCTTAACCAGCGGGAGATACGCGGGATCGCCGCTCGCCAGCAGGGCGAGCGCATTGAGGGAGCGCACGATCGGATCGTCTTGAGACGGAGACTTGGCGACCTTTCTCGCCAGCACCCTGCACCCCTCTTCGAGGATGCGTTTGGACTTCGGGCAATCGTAGGGCGCGGTGGCGCCGTAGCGGCCAAGCACCGGAAGTTGGACGACGACCTCCTCCGTCTTGCCTGCCCGCCAGCGGGTCAGCGTGAGTCTTCCTCCGCCCGCCTCCGATTCAGCGGCGGTGATTGCCCTGCCAAACTCAGTGCGCGGATCGTGGGAGAACGACTTGCCACCGACTCCAAGGAGGACGTCCCCGACAAGAAAAACACCGTCAGCCGGAGAACCCTTCTCCACTTGCGTGACGGAAATCTGCCGCGCATCGGTGGTCACCATCTTATCGCAGAACATCCAACCACGCAGCCCCGTGGGACCCAGATTCCAATCGTGCTTCGCGCCCCCGGGAATGGCATCGCCTCGGGTGAAGTCGGGGATCGTCAACGGCTGGTTCTTGGCGGCGGCCAAGGTGGACGCAGGCGCACCGAGCAGAACCCCGAGAACGAGAGTGAAGAGACGAGTCGTCATAAATCAGACCTGGTGGGGTGTCGAAATTCGGCCATCGCTTCGAAGTGGACTCTATGGGCCTTCAGCTTGCGAATATGGTCCGGTGTGGTGCCACAACAGCCGCCCACAATCTGCGCCGGCCACGTTTGGGCATATTTCAGGTAACTCTCCGGATCCACGGCGTCCGTGTTGACCCAGCCCTCCTTCTCGTCGGCGTAGCCGATGTTGCCATAGGCAATCAGCGGAAAATCGGGGCCGCAGAACGTCCGCAACTCGGCCAGTGGTTTGGCCAGCTTGTGGGCCGGGCCGCAGTTGACGCCCAGGGCCTTCACCCCCAGCGGCATCAAGATTTCAGCGGCAACCTTCACTGACTCGCCAGACAGAATTCGGCCCTCGCGGTCGCACACAAAACTAACCCACGTGGGCCGGCCGGTGATCGTCGCCATTTTGGCCGCAATGACGGCTTCCCGAACTGAAGTCATCGTCTCGATCAACAGCAGGTCGACGCCCGCTTCGACAAGATGATGAATGCGTTCAGAGTGCTCGGCGCTGCATTCGTCATCGGGCGGCACAAGGTCGGGGCGATAACAATCCTCCAGTGGGGCCACTGAGCCGGCCACTCGGGCAGGTCGGCCAAATTCAGCGACCGCCTCTCGGGCGGTCGCCACCGCGCGCCGGGTCAATTCGCGCGCGTCGTGCCCGGTGCCATCCAGCACCCGGCGATGGGTGCGAAAGGTGTTGGTGGTGAGGATGTCCGCGCCAGCACTCAGGTAGTCCAGATGGATCTGGCGCAACGCATTCAAGCCGGTGTCGCTGGTAAGCGCATTCGCCGACCACAACGGCAAGCCGGTGTCCACTCCGCGCCGGTTCAATTCCGTTCCGGTCGCGCCATCCAGCACATAAAGTTCACCCTTCATTGGCTGCCCCTTCCCGCGGGGAATGGTTTGGCCGGCGCGGCTTTCACGGCCGGAACAAGGCGCGGGCGAAGTCGTAGGGTGACGTTTGAACCAACGGGAGGCAGATGCGTGGCGTTCACCTTCCACAGGAGCGCGCCGTTGTCCTGGCTGTGAATCGCCGGCAGGCAAAGCACTTCGTCACCGAAGGTCGAGAGCGAGATCACATTTCCGCTTTCGTCGCCCAGGTACCGGCGCGGGCCCGGCCCGTCGCCAGACAAGACCGAACCGGCAAAGAGGAAGGTGTGCGTCGGGAACTTGCCTTCCTTGACCGCAGAAGCGGGGTCTTCGGATCGCTTTCCGGAAGGGTCGATGAATTCGCTGATGGGGTGCTCGACCATTCTTCCCTCCTCGCCCTTGAGCACCAGAGAGACGTCCACCGGTCCGCCGCTGGGCGGAACGTCCACCCACCGCCCGGCCGGATCCCCAAGCGGTTGGCGCGTCGCCGGGCTTCCCGGTTTCAAACCCAACAGCAGGAGCGCCGCGTGAACGTGCATCGGCTTGGCCTCGATCGCGACGATGGACTCATGCTCCTTGGATCCTTTGGTGCAAGCCACCAACTCCAGCTCGCCTCGATGAAGGCAGACGGAACTCTGCACGTCCACGCACCACTCCTGAACGTTGATCGCCACCCCGGGAAAATGGAGGTTCCGCAAGGCGGCTTGAAGGGTGGCGTTGGTGACGCCCCCGACGGATTCTTGCTGTTGGGTGGAAAGAGACTCGAAGTGCGGCTCTGCCGCGCCTAGCGATGGCGCCGCGCAGGGCATCGTCAGCGCCACCCACAATCCTACCCAAACCGCTGGCTTTCTTTGATGCTCCTGAGGGTTCATGGACCGATCCCTGAATGTTGGAATGCCCTGAAAACGCTCGGCACAAAGGATCGACGCTGTGTGGCGGTAGCCATCCGTTTTGGTCTCAGGCGTCTACTTTCAAGGTTCCTGAAACCAGGCGCTTTTGCGAAGGATTTCCAGCTTCATCCGAGATCACGGCCTGGCCTGGCGGGTGACGATGGGGACGTAGCCGAGTTCCAGGCCCGCCGGCGGCGTCACCAGCAGGGCAGGATCCAGACTCGCCCGCTTTCCGTGCGTGGGCGGCGCCATGTAGTCGCGGTCGATCGGCCAGTTCGCGTGGAGCTTCTCGACGAAAGCCTGCAGTTTCGCCTTCTTTTCTTCGCTCCAGGCGTATTGCTGAAACGATGGCTGATCCACGAAGCGATACCACGAGTAGGTGACCACCGAACCATCCACGAGCTTCACCGTGAACGGGCCTCGCTTGGGACCAGGCTTCGCCCAGGCACCCAAAGTGGGCGAGGTATAGGGCACTCCTGGCGTGGCCAGCTTGAACTCCTGCTGGTGCAACTGCGTCTCCGCCGGGACGTCCTTGGCCGGGACCGCCACACGTTCATCGCCCACATGTTGGTAGTACTGCGGGAACAGACCCTTCGGACTCAGGTCGTTGGTGACCCACTGCAGGCCCCAGACGTTGCCCTCGAAAATCTTCGTGTCGAACGAGCGCTCCACCCCGGTCATTACTTTGCCACCCTGGTCGAAGCGCGTCGTCCGCGTCGTCAGCTTGGGTTTCCAGGTGGCCTTTTCATCGAATCTTCCGGAGCAGGCCGGACCGCCGTCGCGCCACGCCTTGAAGGCGTCGTACAAGGCGGCCTTCGAGTAGTAGGTCACGTCCTGAACGAGGATGGCCCGGCCATCGGCATCCACGGGGACCTGCAGTTTGGGGATCTTGGAATAGCGGGTGCCCTTGGCGTCCTGGCTGTCGAAGCGGGGCACGGTGTTGATCTCCATGGCGCCACCGCCCATGTCGCCCGGGCGTGCGTCGAGTCCGCGCCCATAGATGAACGGGTAATTGAAGAGCTTGCCGATCTTGCTCCAGGTCTCCGGGATGTAATAGGCCATCGGCCCCTTGTAGTTCGCGGCGCTCAGGAAGCAGGTCCAGCTCTGGTCGCCGGTGGGGGGATCGCCCGTCGTGGGGTCGGTGAAAGGCAGCGCCATCCAGGTGTAGCCGAGGAACTCGCCGTTCGGATTGCCCTGAAACGGCAGTGCATCGGGAGGAATCAGCAGCCGGTTGCTGAGCTGGGCGATGCCCAGGCGATGGTCGGGAAGCGCCTCGTTGTCGTAAAAGAACGACCATCCGGGCGAGCCTACCTCGTAGTCGTAGCATTGCGGCGTGGCGTTCAGGCTGAACTTCGGCGGGCCGTAGCGGAAGTGGTTCCCGGCCCAGTAACCCAGGCCGCCTTCCAATGTTTGAAAGACGCTGCCCCACGTGGGCCCTCGCTCCTTCCAGGTGCGCGCGAGCGTTCCCTCGGGGGCCAGCGGTTGATCCTTGTTGTCTGAGTTATCCGGCGTGACCCACGAACTCGGCAGGCCGATCTGAAAATCCGCCAACGGCTGATCAATGAGCGGCCAGACCGCCGCGTAGAATCCCATCCCGGCGCTGTAGCCGGATCCGGCCGGGGGCCGGTCATGACTGAAGCCGATATACCCATGCAGACCTTGGGACTGCGAGGTGACGACGCCGGCCTGGTCCGCCGCAACGACGGTGGTGACACCCATTGCCATGGCAGGAAGCAAGCGGAAGAGCTCCTCGATTGCGGTGCGTCTCACGGTCGTGCTTTTGAGGAACATATCATGTCCTTGGATATCGATTCGTCTAAGCGCCAAGCCAGGGAAGAAAGGTTGTCCGAAGTGGATGAAGGGTCCCCTGGTCTCAAAGCGTTTGAGGAATCGAGCACCAGAGGAAAGCATGCGTCCGAGCAAGTCCGGGAATCCCCGCACGACCGAGTCGACCACGTCGTTGAATAGACTTACGAGCATGCGGGTGGTGTTCCGCGGTCTCCCGCGGCCAACGGCAGGACCGGTGACCGCAGAGACGGCCGGTTTGCTCCAGCGAGCCTACCTTGGATTTGCCTTCTGGCTTGGCTAATTCTTACGCGTGACTGTGAAAGTCGGCACAATGAGAACTCTGGGTGCCAGGCTGCAGGCCAGCAATCTGGCGGTGGCAGCCGGGGTGTTGGCGGAACTCTTCGATCACGCCCCCGACCTCGCCTTCTTCGTGAAGGACAGCGCGGGACGGTATGTGGCGGTCAACGCCTCCCTGATCAAAAGGCACGGTTACCGTCACAAGTCGCAAGTGCTCGGCCGCCGCCCCAGCGACATCTGCCCGAGCGATTTCGGCCGTCTGCCCGCCGAGCAGGACGCCCAGGTTTTGCGTACCGGAAAACCGCTCATCGACCATCTTGAACGGCAATGGTACCTGCCCCGAAAGCCGGTGTGGTGCCTGACCACCAAGTTGCCGCTGCGGGACGCGGCCGGAAAGGTCATCGGGCTGGTCGGAATCTCGCGCGACGTGCGGGCACCGGTGGATCCCCGGAGTATTCCGGTGGAATTGGCGGCAGCGCTGGAGTCCTTCGAAAAGAATCTCGCGGAATCGGTTACCCCCGCCAGCCTGGCCCGGCGGGCGGGACTGACGCCCCCCAGGCTTGCCCGGCTCATCCACCGCTTCTTCGATCTCACCCCCGGCCAATTCCTGACTCAGACCCGCCTGGCCGCTGCCGCACGGCTGTTGCGCGAAACCAGCCTGGGCGTCTCCGGTATTGCCCACCAGTGCGGCTTCTACGATCACAGTGCCTTCAGCCGGGCGTTTCACTCAGCCATGGGGACAACCCCCAGCGCTTACCGGGAGGCCATGCGGAAGGTTCCCTCCGCGTGCGAACAGGTGTGAGCCCACTTTCGACCGTTCAAACACGGAACCGGATCGCCCAGGGGTGGTGCGCGACCGGAATCGTTCGTAGCGCTTCCCTGTCGAGCGGGCATCCGTTCATCATCTGATTTCCAATGATGCTATCTTGTCGCCTTCGAGTTCGAAGCAGAATTGAAGGTCAACGGGGCTGCCGGGGAAGTTCCCAGCCACGTGGCTGGTGACGACTGTCTTCCCATCTCTCGCTTCGGACGCGAACGGCTCACTGGTGTATTGATACCTTGTCGAGGCGTCCACCTTCCACTTTCTGATCGCGTTTCGCCCGTTGTAAATGCGCCCTTCGTCCTTCACGATGGCGTCTTCAGTGAAACATTGTGAAACGGCCTCGCCGTCCCCACTCTCCGCAGCGAAGTAAGTGGCGATGGGGTTCGGCAGGTGGAGTGATTTTGAGACTTGCTTCATATCCATTTCCTTCGGCTGTGGGTTGGTTATGCTCTTTCAAATTGTGGGAATGTTTCCGCCATCGATCACGTATTCACTGCCCATAATCGAGGACGCACGGTCGGACGCGAGGAATGCGATCAACTCGGCAACCTCGTCGGGTCGGTTAGGACGGCCCAGAGGGATTCCGCCAAGGGAATTCATCAGATCTTGTCTTGTGGCTGCGGTGTCCGTGCCGGCTTGCGTGGCAAGCCGTTCAATCAGTCTTGTTGCCGCTTCGGTCTCGGTGAAACCTGGCGCAACACTGTTCACTCGAATACCGCGTGGGCCAACGTCCTTTGAGAGCCCTTTGCTGTAGTTGGTCAGTGCGGCTTTCGCGGCCGCATACGCCAAGGTTGCATCATGCAGCGGGAGTGTTCGTTGGATGGACGAGACATGGATGATGACTCCAGAGCCTTGCTTCAGCATCGCCGGAAGGAACCCGCGGTCCAACCGCACGGCTGAAAGCAGGTTCAACTCAAGCTCCTGCTGCCAGATTTCGTCGGTCAATGCCAGCGCCCCGCCGCCTGGTGCAGCACTACCACCCACGGCATTCACAAGAATGTCCAGACCGCCGAACCGGTCTAGGACGCTCTTGATGATGTGGTCCGCTCCAGCTCGTGTGCTGACGTCCGCTTGAATGAAATGCTCGGGGCTGCCGCCGGCAGGAACGCTGCGCGCGGTGGTGAGCACGTTGCCGCCTCCGGCCCGCAACCGGTTCGCGACGGCCTCGCCGATCCCTTTCGTGCCGCCCGTGACGAGGATTCGCTTGGCAGCGAACTCGGTTGCACCGTCAAGAATGGTGGATGGCTTCATCATCGTCGATTTGCGGTTCACTCCGAGGTGAAGTCATAGAACAGGATCTTCTGCGAAAGAGGCAGGAACACTTCCTGTGCGGCCCTCTGGTGAACAGGGTGCTTCCCATAGCGATCCAATGCCGCCTTGTCCTCGAGGCGCATCACGAAACAGACATCGAAGGATGCGTCGACCAACTGACTCGACTTCGGCAGAGTCTGACCGGCAGAAAGGAATTCCACCTCGGGAATTTCGCGCGCGAAAGAATGGGCCGCCGCGATGATCTTTTGCCGATGTTCGGCGTTGCCGGGCTCTTTCAGCCACACCAAGCCGACGTGATAGAACTTGCCCGCAGCTGCCTGCTTGGGTGCCGTGGCGCAACCTGTGGAAAGAACTATGGCGGCGAGCGCGAGTGCCATCAGGGGCAGGCGCATTGGACTTCCCTTCCTCAATGCCTCGTTTGAGGCATCGCTTCGTCTGTTGTTCATATAGTTGTTCATCTTCCGTCGGCTTTGGGTTTACTCGGTCGAGGTTCATCGCTCCCATGCCCTAGGCAGCCCTTCCAGCGGTTTTGGCGCACGATTCCGCTTCGGCTTGAGCTGGATTCGACGCCTCTTCTTTGTCTTCAAGCTGGATCTCGCACTTCGTTTCACGGAGCCACCCTGCTTCAATGCCATCGATCCATCTAGGACATCTTTACTATCAGACCCATGCCGATAGGTTATCAGAATGGAATTGCGACATCTGCGCTATTTCGTGGCAGTCGGAGAGGAACAGCATTACGGGCGCGGTGCTCAACGGCTTCGGGTGGCTCAGCCTGCGCTCTCGCGACAGATTCAAGATTTGGAGGCGGAGATTGGCTTCCAACTGTTCGACCGCCTTTCGCGTGGAGTCAAACTGAGCACGGGAGGCAAGTTGTTCCTGGAGGAGGCGCGCCGCATCCTTCAGCAAGTGGACGAGGCGACCAACCGCGCCAAACGTGTGGCATCCGGTCAATTGGGAACACTGCGGGTGGGATTCATCGAGAGCATGTCGTGGCACGGGGTCGTTCCGGACGCGTTCCGTCAATTTCGAGAGCACCGACCCGACGCCGAGTTACAAATCAGGCCACTGAGTTCCTTGGAGCAGATTCGAGCTATCCAATCCGGCCAACTGGATGCCGGGTTCCTGTTCACTATTGCCAACATTGATCATGATCTGGCGAGACTTGAGATCACATCGATCAGCCTGACGCTGGCCGTTCCCAGAGGACACCCACTCGCAAAGTCAAAGAAACTTCGCTTGCGTGACTTGAACCATGCACCATTCATCTGGTTTCCCAGGCGGGAGAGTCCGCTCTTTTACGACCACTTGATGCACGCGTGCTTCCGCGGTGGCCTGAAATCCCCGCATGTCGTTCAAGAGGGAGTGAATGAAGCCACCATCCTGAGCCTCGTGTCGTGCGGACTGGGTGTGGCGTTTGTCAGCAACGCGACGCGCTGGCGATGCCCCCAAAGCGTGGTGTTGCTGCCAGTAACGGATTTGAAGCTGTCGCTGCCGTTTGCGTTTGTCTGGCGAAAAGACAACACGGCGCCATTGCTGGAACGATTTATCGAGGATGTCGGGAGGATCTCCGGTCACCCGTAGCGGCCAGCAGGCCAGAAACCAATCGAAACGATTGAATGATACC
>JAEUHG010000041.1 GCA_016795425.1 Verrucomicrobiales bacterium | reverse complement strand
TGCTCGAAACGGGCTCCGGCGAGGGTACCCGGTTCCGGGTATGGATTCCTGCAGCTGCGTGAGTCTTCCGGGAGATTGCCAACCTCGGGCTCGCTTCTTCCGAACGGCTCCGCCTTCCAACCAAATCTTCTGACGGGCGAGTGGCTTTGCCCTGAACTCCCCTGTGCGGCAGACGCACAGCGGTGTGCTTGCTTCGCACAGCGACGCGTGGGGCCGCCTTGAGTTACGAGATTGCCACTCATGAAATCGCCAACGTTTCCTCCACGACAACTCCGCTTGTCACGCACCCGCCAACCCACCCTGCTCGGCGCCGTCGTTGCCGTGCTCGGTGCCGCCACTCTTGGCGTCGTCGCCGGCACGCACACCTGGAGCGGCGCCGTCAATGACCAGTGGAATCTCCCTGAGAACTGGTCGTCCGGCGGCGTGCCGACCCCCAATGAGTCGGCACCGGTCATTCTCATCTTTCCCTCATCCACTGAGGCCCGATCCGCGACACGCAACAACATCCCGGGACTCACGGTCGATCGCCTCACACTCCAGCGCGGCGGCTATCGCTTTTCGGCGACCGGCAGCACGCTCCGTTTTCGCGGAACCGGCGAGAAGATCTGGATCGCCAGCAGCCTTGTTTCCGCCACGAATGTCTTCGACTCCAGTTTTGGACTATTCCTTCTCGACGACGCTGAACTTGAAGTGGGGACCCGCCAGACGCTGACCATCCTCAGTCGCATCTCCGGTCCCGGAGGACTGATCAAAACAGGAAGCGGCGCCGTTGAACTCGCGGGTACCCAAGCGAACACCTACATGGGCCCGACGACTGTTCAAGCCGGGCAGCTCCGACTCGGCAAAAGCGACGGAGTGCTGGCCGTTCCCGGCGACCTCTCCATCGGCGCTGGCACCGCGGCCAACGAAGACGTCGTCCGATTGCTGGCCTCCCATCAACTGAACGACTCCAAACAAATCGCCGTTGGCCCGTCGGGGTGGCTCGACTTGAATGGGCGCACTGAAACCGTCGGAAACCTCCTACTGACCGGAGGTCGGGTCTCCAGCGGCGCAGGTACCCTGACTTTGGCCGGAAACGTCACAACCCAGCCGTCCGGCCGCACCGCAATCATTCAAGGTCGACTGTCGTTGGGCGGTGGAAATCGCACCTTCAATACGGCCTTGGGATCCGCGCCCTCGACTGACCTCCACGTCCAGGCGGTCGTCTCCGGCTCCGGACTCTATTCGGGTCTGCGGAAAGGGGGACCCGGCCGTTTGGAGCTCTCGGGTGCCAATACCTACGCCGGCCCGACGACCATCGAAGCCGGCTGGCTGACCGTGGTCCACCCGACCGCATTAGGGGTCGCGGATTCCACCTCGCTGGTGCCCAGTGGAACAACCGTCCATCCCGAAGCCACACTCTCCATTGTCGGGGTCGGTCTGGGTGACGAGGATCTGGCGCTTTCCGGTCACGGCGCGGACGGCTTCGGAGCCTTGGTGACACAGGGAGCCCAGCCTTTTGGTTGCCGAATTGGACTACTGGCGGATGCCTCGATCCGCGTCGGAAACCTCCCCAGCAGCACACTCACCCTGACCCGTTTCGTGCAGGGACCGGGAAAGCTGATCAAGACGGGCCCGGGCACCTTGCGATTCACCGGCTCCGAACCGAACACCCACACCGGAGGCACCGAAATCAGGGAAGGCGCCATCGTATCGGCCAAACCCGCAGGTGTGGTCTCCCTCCCCGGCCTCGTCGTCGTGGGCGACGGTTTGAGTTCCGATCCTGATGTGCTCGGATTGGAGACCGCCGGTCAGTTGTCCCCAGACGCCATCCTCCGACTCGAGAACTCCGGCCAATGCACCATTCCGGCCGGACGCCATGAGATCATCGGAACCATCGAAGGCACCGGGCGCCTGATCCTGGAAGGTCGGCTTTCCCTCAACGTCCCTCCCGGCGATTGGTTCTTCGGAGGATGGACGACTGGAACTGGCGAACTTCGCAAGAGCGGGACCGGGACCCTGGTGCTTGGAGGAAGCCTTCGGCACGCCCTCACCCGAGTCACTGGCGGCACGCTCCGTCTCAACTCGCCCGTCAATGAAAGCCGGTTCGTCATCGACGGGGGAACATTTGTCGGCCAGGGACAAACCGGCCGCATCGAAAGTCAGGCAGGACGATTGGGACCCGGAGTCGGGTCGAGCGGCACCGGGGTCTTCTCCACCGGCAATCTTCGATTCAGCCCCGCCACCACGCTCCGGTTCGATCTCAACGGTCTGACGGGCAACAGCCAGCACGATCAGTGGGCCACGATCGGCACCGTGGACTTGGGTGGAGCCCACCTGGACCTGCAGTTCGGCTTCGTGCCGCCCGCAGGCAGCAAGTTCCTGCTCTTCCTGAATGATGGAAGCGATCCCATTACCGGCCGCTTCGCCGGACTCCCGGAAGGTGCCCAATTTCAAGTGGCCGGCCTTCCCCTGCGCATCACGTACCAGGGCGGGAGCAGCGCCAACGACGTCATTCTCGAAGTGGTCGGCACACCGGCCACCGCTCGCACCAACACTGCCACTGTGGTTGAGAATGGCGTATTCAGACACCGAACCCTCGTTGCCCCCAACCAAACCTTCCACATCGAACGCAGCGCCGATCTCATTCACTGGCACCACATCGGCACGGCCGTGTCTGGCGAAGATGGCCAACTGGATTTCGCCGATGCAGAGGCGACCATGCCAACCGCCTTCTATCGCCTCACGGAACAGGAATCCTCCAAGCCCTGATTCCGCGCTGACCCCGATCTGCGATCCACCGTCCACCCCTTCCACGGTCTGTGATGCACATCCGATACGTCACCACTCTCCTGGTGTTGGCCTCAATCACCGGGTCTCCAGCAGCCCCCATCGATAATTGGCACGCGCGCAACGCCGGTACCGCCAAACGCCTCACTGACGTGGCCTACGGCAACGGTTCTTTCGTCGCCGTCGGCGAAGAGGGAACCATCCTCCGTTCGGCAAATGGCGTCGACTGGTCGCCGGTTCCATCAGGTACCGTCGCGCGCCTGGATGCTATCGCCTTTGGCAATGGCGTCTTCGTGACCGTCGGTGGACTGGGAAACAAGCCCATGTTCACATCCCCGGATGGAGTGCATTGGACTCCGCGGACCAATGCGATCGCAGGGGGTTACCTGGACGTCACGTTCAACGGCAGCCTGTTCTTCACGCTCGCCGGCAAGGGCGCCTACGGTACGTCCAGCAACGGCATCGACTGGGCGACGGGCAAGATCCGGTCCAGCCAGGATCCGGCTGCCGTCGCCTACGGCGGCGGGACCTGGGTGGTCGCCGGCTACAAGCCGTCGGGAGCCAATGAAGGCATGCTATGGACAAGTTCGGATCTCCGAGAATGGACCCCACGGGAATCCAAGGCTCCGAACAACCTCTTCGCCGCCGGGTACATCCAAGGCACGTTCGTCGTCGCCGGCCAAAATGGCGTCTTGTCGTCCTCACCCGACGGCACCCAATGGACACTCAGGAATAGTCGAACGGAAGGGTTCCTGTGGGACTTCGCCAACGGCGGCGACTTTCTTGTGGCGTCCGGTCAGTACGGTCGGATGTGCTATTCCACCGACGGCATCGAGTGGACCCGTGTTGAAACGGGATTGGCGACGCATCTGACTGGCGTGACGTTTGGCGCCGGGACCTTCGTCGCCGTCGGCTGGGACGGCGCCATTGCTCAGTCCGATCCCATCACCGCACCGGAACCGTCGGACAGTCCTCGACTCAGGATTCGGCGGGTCTCAAACCGAACCGTGGTGTCGTGGCCGAGAGCCTTCGACGGATACCAACTGCAACGAAGCTCCGCACTTGGCCGAGGACCCTGGGAACCCGCGGGAGAGCCCGTCATCGACACGGCGACGGAGCATACGGTGGAAGTTCCGGAATTCGAGGCCAACGCGGTATTCCGACTCGCTCGCTGACCGCGGGACGGCCCGACGAGGCGTCCAGGTCCCCACTCCAGGCGATCACGAGCAGAGCGCCTGGATCATCGTCGGGCGAGAAGGCTCACCGGCATCACCATCGGGAACCGAGAGGATGCCGCTTGTTCCGCCGGATCCTCGTTCCGGGTCATCAACGGGCGGCGCCGACCGCCGCGAAAACCCGCTTGCGTCTAAAAATTTGGGCTGCCTACAGTGACGCCCGCCTTTCACCGGGCGCGCTTAGCTCAGTGGTAGAGCACTTCCTTCACACGGAAGGGGCCGCAGGTTCGAACCCTGCAGCGCGCACCATCTCCGATCCGAGCTGGACCTTCCCAATCGATCTGTTCGAACGCACGGAACAACGGTCTAAGTGCTGGAATTATCTGGAAACGCAATGGGTTACGATCGGTTCTGCCTGCAATGAGCGAGTGGCGCCCGGTGCCCCGATTGGCTCGAAATGTGCGGACCCAATGTCCCTCGCTCCGACACGCCGATAGCCAAAGAAAGCGGAGGTTTTTCGCGCCTCCAGCGCGGAATTGGACATGGTGGGGCAGCAGTCCGCACACTTGGGACGGCGGACATCCGGAGACCTACCGCCTCTGCCCAAATGTGCGCCAGGGACACTTGATCGCCAGCCATGCAGATCGGGTGCAATCCGGTTGCGGAGCGGCTGCGGAATTTTCCAGCCCGAAGCCCTGTCACGGTCATCCGGATGGAGGTAATGACCGGCGATGGCGCCCCGACCTAGTGGGTCGTCCCATTGAACTCCGCCGCTTCCAGCCAGGCCCGCGCCACGCCATCGATCGCGGCAGTTCCGCAACCCGCCAGCGACGCCGGCCCAAGTCTACCCCAGCCGCCGGTCACTCGGCCGCGCGAGATGTCCCGCGCCGGATCCGGGAGCCCGCCAGAACCTGAACCATGCTGGATTTCCCCAGCCCAAGGTAGCGTCCCGGTCAACTGCATGGAGGGAAAGAACTGCGATGGCCGCCATGACCAGGTCAACGTCCCGGTGAACTCCGCCGCTTCCAACAGGCCCGCGCCGCGTCTTCGATCGATCCAGCACCGCGACCCGCCAGCGGCGCTGACCCAAATCGACATGGGCCCGGCGATCACCTGACCTCGGCGACCGAGCAGCCTGCGAACGCTGCCAAGGCGGCGAAGTCCGACGCCGACGGCGAGGCGACGGACCGGCTCCCGACCACGCTCGACGAACTCAAGGAGACCAAGAGCGGCTTCGTCGCCTTTCACTTCCTGACCGGCAAGGACAAGGACGACATCGCCAAGGACCTCGCGTCCGCCTTGAAGCTGAGCGAGGCGCAGGCCGCCAAGATCGTGCGACGGATCACGGAACGCGTCCGCCTCTACGCCTGGGTGTTCGAACTCGTTCCCGCGAAGAAGAACCAGCGCGCCACGACGCCCCTCGGTGACCCCGAGGGGCCTTTTCCTGTCCAGACGTGCAACGAGACCGCGATACCCGATCCTGAGAGGACCTAAAGCAGTAACGGACGTCGCGGGACCTTCCACCGTCGAACTCCGGGACTCTTCCCGTTGAGCGATCAACTCGTCACCCAACCGCTCACCAACTCAAACTGAAGGCGCCTTTACCTGAAACGTTCTCAGCACCTTGCGAGCCGCTGGTTCCAGCTTCCGATCAGTGTAGGAAACACGTAGCGACCACAGCTTCCCTTTGCTGCCAGTAACGATGAAATGGATATACATGTGCCGGTTCCCGCGACTCAAATGATAATCGGCGGCCTTTGCCGGCAAGCCTGATACAACGGTTGAAGAGATTGAACGATTCGGCGACGGATCATCGAGGCTCTTTGCTATTAACGACAGGACCTCCTCTAAGCCACGGTCGAGGTCTGGGACAAGTGGCTTGCCGTAGGTAACCGACGAGACCTCGATTCGCAGGTTTTCACGCTCCCCGCCGCGGTAAACCTCAGCCCCACGAATGAAACCGCGAGGACCCGCCTCGACAGTCTGTTTCTCCATGTCAACGTCTCTAACTAGATTAGTTGGTACGATGACTTTGAAGTCGTTGAATTCTCGCAACTTCCAGTCGACCAGCGTCGACTGATTGGCATTGTTTGGACGACAGCCCAAGGCCAAGAGGACGAGACTGCTGGCAAGCGCTGAAACTGCGAGTGCTATTAACCGTACATCACGATGCATCCTGAAGCATACGCTGGCGAATCTCGCTGAATTCCGAAAGCCAGAACTAAGTTCCAAGCATCGCGCGACGCACCGCGAGCCTGTCCTACCGGTGATGGACGATTTCGACAACGACGCCATCCGCGACATCGTCGTCCAGTGCGCCGCCAAGAGCGCCAAGACTCCGACCGTAGTGAACAGCGCCTCTTGGGCTATCGCCGAAAAACCCGGCCCTGCGATGTGGGTGACGGCGGCCAGGGACGAGTTGCGGAACTTCCGCCGCGACCGGCGCACGCCGACTTTCGAGGACGTGCCCCATAGCGGGAGCCGCCTGTGGTCGTTTCGACGGGGCCACACTTTTTCGAATACGTGACATCCGCTTGGATGCCGAGTTCACCGATCGGATTCCAAGTGCTGCTCAACGCTTCGACTCGGTCCAAGCAGCCGCTTCAATTGCAGCGAAAATGTGGACGAGCCATCCAAGGAAAACGACCCACGCTAGCGCGGCGCCCAAAAAGAACGCGACGCCGAGTCCCGCTCTGCCTTGGGCCAATTGTCCAGCGCCAGGAATCAACAAGCTCGCGATCGACGCAACGACATTCCCGGTCTTTCCCTGCGGGTTCTCGGCTGCGATTGGATGCCCACATTGAGGACAACACTTGGCCATTCTGCTGACTTCCCTACCACAGGCGACACACTGAATGAGCAACGGCTCCCGGTCCGCGACGACCGGCGGTTGTTGCGGCGCCGGTGACTGTGGTGAAGCGGGCGGATCATTCGCCTCCAACATCGCGAGAAACTCTTCTGGAACGGAGTACCGATCCGATGACGTCGACCGAACCAGGGAGCCCTTTGGAAGCTGTCCGCTTTTCGCCAACGCCCTGAAATCGGCGATCGAGACGATCGTCTCGGCCCCATCACTCCAGATCACAAGCTTTGTCATTCCGGTGTGCCAATTGAAGTGCCATGGAGGAACAAAAATGAGCGCCTCGGCTACTGAACCAGCCTAGACGTAAGGAAGCAATCCACGCTCTCGGACGAGACCCATTTGGTCCCGGAGTCCATGGACGAATCGAGAAGGTCCTGATCGCAAAGGACGTCGATCAACTGGTGGCTGACCACCCACCGATGCTCCAGCTCGGAAACCCTGATTCTGAGACGATGCCGCGAACCCATCGCCGCGATCACAGCCTCCTTCGGATCTTTCGGGGAACCAACCTCCCAAATCTCCGACGCAAGAAAACGAAGCTCTCTCCTGCGTCCATCGGGGTTCGGCGCGAGATTCCAGACCCAACGGAAACGACCACACTCCACGGCTGCAACTACGGATTCAGCCCCGATTCCGCGGACGGCGCGAACCGTATTGACGTCCACCAGCGTCACCCGGGGCAGCAAGGATCCTGAATCAACAAATGGGAGCGGGGCGGACGGAACGTCACCACGCAACTTGGTTGCGGCTGATCGGTTCATGGAACGCTCCGCCATGTCATGAATGGAACTGGCGGCCGATGGGCAAAATCAAAGGTGCTGCGCGATTCTCGGCGCGAGGTCCTCGATCTTCCGGTTCATCAGATCGAGTTTTTCGTTGGTGGCCCGCTGGAGTTCGGTCATCTGGCTTTGGAGCATCGGCGTGCCGGCGCGAAAGAGACCGAGTCTGGCTAGGTCATCAACATTAGGTATATCGACGGATGATGAGGCACCAGGGGCCGCACGACGTTTTTGGGGTCGGTTCTCTCTCGCCTTTCGAAGGCGCGCTTCAGCGGCGGCGACCTCTTGCGCGCCGGATCCTCCTGTAAGCCCATTGTAGCCCTGCGCCGCCAGATCGGTTCCATGTTCTTGGATCCAGTTGCGAATAAAGTCTGGGGTCATCAGACGCACCAAAGGCTTATCCATCATGCTAGCACCAACAATCCCTCCCGCGAATTTTCCCAGGTTCACCGCGTTGCCGGCCCGCTCGCCTTCCGATTTCCGGAAGACTCTCCAAAGCGTCTCGATGTGATACGATAGGGACGATAGCCCTTCGATGGCTCCATCGGACCACCGAGTCATCCGTTGCATGGATTCTTCAACCGACTTACCCACCAAATCCATCGCTCTCGCTTCTTCGATGAGCCCCTTAACCCAGGTCGCCGAAAAAAAAGCCGTTCCGACGCCGGCGGTGGCGCCGACGCCACCCCCAACTGTGTCACCAAGAGCATTTCCAAGGCCGCCACCAGGCAGCAGTTTTCCGAGAACTCGCTCCAAGGCTGACACCTTACGACCGGCGGATTCGGCTGCCCTCTCGACCTTGTTCAGGCCTTTGACGACCTGGTCGAGCTTCGGGGGGACCCGGTTTTCAACGTCCAACCTGATTCTGTAATCGGCTTCTTCCATATTCCCTTTCGGTGCCTGGGGCGACTAGTTCCAGGCTACGCTCCTTTCAATGCACGACCGGCGGCGATGATGTCGCCGTCTGCCAATGCAGCTTCGAGGGCGATCAAAGGCAAAGCCGTGGTGCCCGCGTCATCTACTTTCCCGGCGGCCAAAGGGTAAAGTTGCGTACCGCGAGTGATCGCCGCGCCGGCTGTCACCAAGAAGGTCCCCGGAGCGCTGAACAGTTTGACGGTGCCCCAGCCGGAGGCAGCCACCGCTTCAGTGGTGACTCCAACTGCGGCGTCAGTCGCGGCGGCGGCGGAGATTTGACCGTTCGAGTCTACCTTGACGCGGATCGCTTGCGCGATCGCAGCGGCGGTAGCCTGGAACGTCATAAATCCTGTACTATTTTCGGTGGTCGTTGCCATAAAGAGTGCGGTTCAAACAATGGTCGATTCAGAGGCGAAATCCGCGAAACCCGTGTTTCCGGAACGTCCACGCCCTGGTGAGAAGAAATGGAGTGCCCGCGCAACCCCGTGCAGGACTCGTGCAGCCCGGTTTTCCCGCCGTCAGCCACTTGGACCCGATCGATAGCCAAAGGGCGCCCATATCGAATTCCTGTGCGTTTCGCATCTCAATTGGACGCGAGGCTTGGGGCGTCGCCAGGAATTGGATGATGGGTGGCAATGACGAACGCTGCTTGAAGCTGCCGAAGACCTCGCAAGAGAGTATTCGCCGCCGTGTGGTAAATCTTCACCGTCTGAAGGCGTGCCTGTTCCACCAACCCGGCGGGAAGGTGGTTCTCCTCGATTCGACCTCCAACGAACTCGCCCGTCTTCACCAACTCGGCGCAGAGACTCATGCAGGCACGGGTGAAAACGCTCTCCGGACCATCCTTCAGCAAGTGAACCAGGCGAGCCTTCGGATCAAAAGTTTCGGTCGCGCACCAGGAATCCCACACCCGTTCGGCGAGCGAGGCGTTGTCCAAAGCCATGACGACCACCAGATCCTCCGGAACACTACCCGAGGCTGGCGGGGCCTTCCCCTCAGTGATGCCCGCGTTGTTTCGAAATGGCATCAAAAGCATCGCCACCGCAGACGCCAGCGTCCCGTTGAACCCGTCAAGGAGTTCAAAAAGATCCCGTTCCCGATCATCGAGCTGTCTTCCAATGCCGGGGATAGATGTGTGATCTCCGTGATTCTCGTGGGGTTTTTCCATGTCCTTGGCTCCGGTAGTTCAGGCTTTACCTTTTTGATCCCGTTCATTGGCTCGAACCCATTCGGCAATATGAAGAACGATCGCCGCACTCGGAGCACTCGCCCCGGTCAACCAACGATTCACCGCTTGGCGAGTGACACCAAGCCGCGCCGCAAGCTGCGCCTGGGCCCCTCGCTTTTCCTTCAGGAGGAGGCGGAGCTTTGCAACGAGTTCCTGCCAGGGATCCACGGGCACAAGGTGGTCATTCGACCGCCTTGTGTCAACTGTCGGTTTACTTTCAGGGTTCAGCCCTGGAAGGAACAAGTACCCCTTGTTGTTAAGGATTACCCGCAGCCACTCCGGAATCTCGGTCGGATCAATCACCGCGCCGGTCATGAATCGGTAAAGGACGTCTCCGATCTCGATGAACCTCTCAACAAAGATTCGTTGATCCTTCCACGACTCAACCTGCTTCAGAGAGAGCGACGCATCATCGATCATCACCAACCAGAGGTCGGTAAGGCTATTGAGTAGATTTCGAGCCAAATCCGGTTCAGGGAGAGAGGTCAACTCGACGCGAGGAAGGTAGGCATTCGGCTTGGTGAGGCGCTCATACTCAGGACGAAGAAACCTCTCGAAGGCCACCGCAAACGAGAGCCCCTGAGGAATCGAAAATGCTATCGGATTTGCCAATAAAGACGCACACATTCGAAATTCGATTATGGCGCGAATTTCCGGAAGCAGCTCACCAGGTGAAGACTGCGGATCATCACTTGCACCCAAGTCTTGAGGTGTTCGCCCCTGCGCCAACCACTTCTCGCTGATGACGAACTGCCGGCAGAACCGTAACCCAACGCCGACCGGCAAGGCAGCGCGGCCCGCTTCGTAATTGGCGAAAGTGGTTCTCGGGACCTGGATTTGCCGCGCGACCTCCGCGATCGTCAAACCAAGCCTCTCCCTCGCTTTACGGAGGTTCTCGGCGACAATCGCGTCGGATTTCGAGAGTGGTCGAATGCGCATCCGCGGACGGTACCAAAGTCTCATGAAGCTCTAAATCCAGTTGACTAGGTAGCGTTTTCTGTCCCACCTTGCCCATCAGTTGCCCACCTCATGCGAAGCCGAAGGATCCAACTGGCAAAAAAAACGGTGATGAAATCACCGGCCCAGATGATCCAGCGCGACGCTGCGATGATCGCGATGATTCAGCGGGGAATTTCTCTCGACGAGATCGCGAAGCGGATGGACCGCCAAAAGCGCACGGTGTCGAACTGGTTCGCGGACGGATTCGCGAAGCGCTCCGCCCGATGGCGAATTGAGGCGGCCTTGGAATACCGAGTCCCGATCTGGAGCACTTCGTCCGAACTGAGGACGCGGGAGAGATGCGCGGGCGAGTTGGGCTTTGATCCATTCTTGATCGGGCGAACGGAACTTCGGACACGAGCCGGCCGGCTTGGTGTTTCGGTCGAGGGCTATGAGTCCCTCGAAAAGATTCGGGCGGCCATCATGGAACGCCTCGAAACTCGATGGCAGGAAGCCAGGAATTCCGGGACGGCGACCGGAGGAACGTAAAAGTACGATGAAAGCGAAAGCACTCAAAATCCCGTCGGCCGCCAAGGCCGAGAACTTGATCAAGGCCCTCAAAAAATTTGGGGACCAGGAACGCGAGATCGACGAACTCCAAAAGGCCGCCGAGGCCGAAGAGCGGAACGTGGTTGAGAATCCGGACCTCTTGAGGGGTACGTCGCCGAACATCGTCCAGTCGGCGCGCGATTCCTTGGCTGCGGCGCGACTGAAGCTCGAATTGATCCCCAGGGAGAGAAAACGCATTCAACAGGAACGGGAAACCCTTCTCGAAAAGAGTCGGCCCGAGATTTTGGCGGTCTGTGGGGAATTAGGGAACGCGATCCACCAGTTCCACGAGGACATGGTGTCGAAACTCACGCTCGCGTTGAAACCGATGTTCGAAGGCGATGGACACGCAGCGATTTTCGCACGCAACGTTTACTTCTCCAGCGATGTTCACCATTCGGTAAACTCAGCCGGATACGCCGGGCACGCTGAACTCAATAGCCCTGCCGCCACCCTCGCTGCGAATCTGATCGATTCGATTGAGAAGCTGGATTCGGTTCTTCCGGCCGCCGAAGCGGCGGTGCCTGGATCATCGGACACCGTTTCCAAACTGGCGAAGGAGTGAGGTTCGACCGGAGGGCTCGGGGGCGGCGGCAGCCGATGGAGCCCGACTTTTTAACCTGGGATCGATCCATTTGAAAAAGACGAATTTCTTCGCTGGCGCGCCAGCACTCGCAATCAATGCGGGTGTCGGAAACGTGGCTGTAAGTCGCCGGGTGCCGATTTGCTGCGGCTCCAGGGATCAGATGAGCTCTGATGGCGCTGCCCGGACAATGCTCCCGCCGGCGAAGGCCCAATCCAGAAACCAGGCCAGCGAAGGCTCGGCATGAAGGCAACGCCGACAAAGAACACCGGAATCGATTCTCCCCAACCGGATGCGCTTCTGTGCGAGCGGACGGAGATTCGAATCCGCTACATGCGGTCAATGGATCGTCTCGTTGAATCCGGTTTCGGAGTACTCGCCGCCGCGAATCGCACAAAGGAACTTGGTCGCGCGTGGAAACTGGAATCCGGATTACCTCGGACGATCTGGTATTCAACATCCACGATCATTCGACTTTGGTACGGCTGGCGGGACTCAAAGCAAGCCGAGGCATTGCGGCCAGGCTGGAAGCGGCCTTTGCTTCCAAATGAGGCGCATCCTGACCTCAAGGCATACATCGTGCAGCGAGCATGCGCCGATCTTGCACCACTGAAGCAGACGCTGCGGAAAATCGAGCGTGAGTGGAGAAGCGGACTGGAGATTCCCGGCCTCCCAAAATCGGGCCAGCGGTCAAAGCTTCCCATTTCTTATGCCACGGCTTGCAGGCTACTTCCGAGCCACCAACTCGAAGCCATCCGGTCAATGCGCAAATTCGCCCGCGAGATGACCGCCAATGCCGACGATCTCGCAAGCCAACTCGCGGCAAAAGCCCGGAGACACCCGGTTCTTTCTCGATGAGCTCTCCAGGGAAATCCCACCAAAACGATCCGACGGTTTCAGCGTCTGAGATCGCCGAAATGCTTCGGATGTCCCCAAGGCATGTCCGACGGGCGATGGCGTCCTACGAGCCGAACACCTCACTGGCTGGGACAAGGCGTTGGGCAGTGGCTGCGCTTCCGTCTGCAATCAAGAGCGCCCTCGCGATTGAAGCCCTTCGCAGGGGCTACAAGGACGTCGAAGACATGGCGGTGAAGTGGGCCACTTCGAAAGTATGGCAGCCGCGGATCCCACAAGCGGAATGTGCCGATTGGGACCTCCAGCAGGCCATTCAGCTTCGGAAGGCTATGAGGCGCGCCCTACAGCTCGTCCAACAGCCTGGGGCGTCAGCCTCGGAGGTTGCCCGTTTAGGCTTGGAGGATTTCCGCAGCGTCTTTGGGAATCCAATTAGCGAGCGCCATTGGCGAAGGCTTCTCCAACGCACTCTCGACCGCGCTGGATCCGCTTGGCCGTTGGATGCTGTTGAAATTTACCTCCGCGAAAATCCCCAGCGTCGACCTGAGGGTGCCAAGGCCGCCACCGAGGCGAACTCTGAGACGTTCCCCGAGATTGCTGGCGCCTTGACTGCGGTTCGGAATCCTTCAGGCCCATCGAAATCAGAGTGGCAACTCATCTGGCTTTGCGCCTGTGAATGGGTGAAGGGCGAGATCTCCATTGGCAAATCGCAAAAGCAAACTCGGGAGCGGCTATTCGATTTCCTATTTCCGAGACTCTCAAACTGGATTCAAAATCGGAACGCGCTCCGCGTGGCGTTCGATCGGAAGTGGAGGAAGTGGAGCGAATCGGAGGATCTTTGCACCCTTTCAGACGCACGACCGGTCGCCAACGCTGCCCGAGCAAAGCAACTCGATGAGGAAGCGCTGAATCGCATCATCTATTTGGCCGTTCGAAATCATCGGGGGCGCATTGCTCCTGCATTTCGGGAAGCATCCGGGACACCCGGGGGATTTTCTCGGAAGTCCTACGTCCCGGCTCGAATCCGAGATATCACGACTCCGCTGGTACGCGCCATCACTCCCATTCACCAGGGGCCAAGAGCTGCGGACAAGGCAGCCCCTCCATTGGATCTGTCCTACGACACTATTCGTCCGATGGACTGCGTGGTGTTGGATGACGTGACATTCAATCATTACTTTTGGTCCGAAAATGCGGACGGCACATTCAAGGTGACCCGAGGCCAGGTCATCATGGCCATCGATTTTCGGACTCTTCGCGTTCTCCAATTCGGCCTGATCCCCGAAGAGCAGCCAAACTCGATGCTGGCTTGGGCCGTCACGACACGAGCTATTCGAGAGTTCGGAATTCCGCGTGCCCTGTACTTGGAGCGTGGCCAGGTCTTCAGAAATTCTATCCTGATGACTGGAGGCCGAAGCCATACGAACGAAACGGTGGGTGCCGATTGGGAGCAAATTCCCGGCACCGAACGGGAACTCGGACTCCGCGCCCTCGGGATCAGGATCATCACCGCCAGGAGGGCCAGGTCGAAGCCGATCGAACTCGTCTTCGGCCTGCTCCAAAACTTGATGGATCGAGAACGGGGCTATGCGGGCCGATTCGAACGATTGGACCGCCCCGAATCGGTGACGAATCAGCTCCGAGAGGTGGCACAGGGAAAATCCCACCCATCGCGATACTTCTACAGCTCATTGGAATGGCACGAGCGGATGGGCGAAATCTCCCGGACCTATAACGAGACCCCGCAGGAAGGGAAACGCCTGAACGGCCTATCTCCCGAACAGGCTTTTAAGGAAATGTGGCCGGTCGAAGATCCTCCGACCCGCCTCGACGAAAATTGCAGCCACTTGGTCTCCAACTATCGCAAGCACCTCGTCGTGCGCGGAGGTGCGGCGAGCTTCGTTCTTCGGGGTGAGACCTTCACTTATCGCCATCCGGTGCTTTCAAAGCGCGAAGGAACTGAGGTTGTTGTGTGGTTCGATCCCGAGAATCCCGAAATGGCAACTGTGACGGACCGCAAGCACCAGAATCCGGTGTCAATACACCGATGCGCCAAACCCAATGCGCTCGCCGTCTTGGGCGGTGAAGGCCTGGACGTCTTGGAGAAGGAAACGGCCAAAATCGGTGCCCACCGCCGGCATTTTGCCACCTTCTATCGAACGCTGAAGGCGAGCTTCGAGCCAGCGTTTCGTGCCAACGTGGTTTCTGCGGAGGCCAAGACTCTCGGCGAAGAAATCTCTGTGCGTCGGAAGCAGGCAATTGAGGATGATCGGACCAACGCGCGGAAGGAGCAGACAGGGAGGACCAAACTGAATCGCCTTGGATTGAGTTCCGCCACTGTCTCGGGAAGCGTCGACATCTCGGATGCTGCGGACGCCATTTCCTCAGCCCTTCGTGCCGCTGAAGAAGCCGAGTCCAAAGGAGGCCATGATGAGTAGCACAAGGAAGGCCGAGAATGGCGCTCCAATGGCTCAAAGTCGATGGATGTCGGATCCCATATTCGTGGAACGTCGTCCAATCAGCGGCCTCTGTACTGCCCAGCGAGCACAGTTGGTAAGTGGCGAGCTTCGGAGGCTCCTCTTTTGGATCCAAGGTCGGAGCCTCGAACCAAACGGCCTTGCGGGAATTGCATCCGAGCTTCTGGACTCGTTCCCAGACCATGTTTCCGTCTGGCGTCCGGTTGATGCCAGCTATCAGCTGGGATTCGACACCAAGAGTGGCGCGGTGCGTTCCATTGAGGAGATTGACATCGAGGTTCTTTCTCCCATGGAACAGGAGGCCTGGCGCGCGAACCTTCGGCAGCGCCTCCGCGCTGAAATCCCGGCATTCCTGATGCGCCTCTGTGTTGATCCTGGCATGCGTATGCCTGGCGAGCAGCGCGTCCGGGTTCCCGACAGGATGACGGTGGCAGAGCTGCCCGGGTTCAAAGACGTCGTGTCATGCCTGGTCGCGATCATGAACCGAAGTCGCCGGGACGCATCGGCTGGAACAGCGGTCACTTCCGTGGGCAAGATCGTTTCCGACCATTTGGACTTCTGCCGAAACACCCGAGAAATGGTGGTCATCTGTGGGCGGGAAGGCATCGGCAAGACGGCGGCCATGACGACCTGGCTGAAGCGGAATCAGGGGGATGTGCGGCGAATCACCCTTACTGCCACGAATAACCAGACGGAGTTCTTTCGGGCCTTGGCCAGCACACTTGGAGTCGCGGCCTCCTACACCCGTAAAGTGGATGAGATGAAGGGGCGTTGTGCGGATATGCTCCAAAGCTCCGGATTGATGCTGGTGATCGACGAAGCCCATCAGATCCTTCCTCGCGGAAAGCGGGTTGAAACAACGCCAGTCCTGCTTGAGTGGATCTACTCGGCCTTACGCGATGAGGGGGTTCCTGTGGCCCTTGTCTGCACACCTCAGTTTCGGATTTGGGCCGCCAACATTCAGAAGCGCACGGGCTGGAACGCCGACCAGTTCCTCAGGCGCACG
>JAEUHG010000268.1 GCA_016795425.1 Verrucomicrobiales bacterium | reverse complement strand
CTCCACCCACCCTTCCCCTCGATCCCCGGTGGTAATCCGCCGCTCCTGGGCCAGCCCGTTCGTTACGGCAAAGACTTTCTCGATTCCCGCGAAGGTCACCACCACGTCGGTCGGTACCGTCACCGCGGGAGATTCGGAAACCGTCACGATGCTGGCTCGCGCGAACGCGCCCGGCCTCAGCTGCCCATGCGACGGCACGTCCGCTTCCACCACCAGGGTCCGACTCCCCTGCGCGATGGCCGGGCTCAGTCGTTTCACTTCGCCCTCGTAGGTTTTGGGATCGCCTTCCAAGGTCACCCGGACGCGTTGCCCGGTGCGAACGCGCATGGCATCGCGCTCGGAGACTTCGACGCGCAGTCGCAACGGATCGATGCGCACCAGCACCACCACGGGTGCGCCCGGCGTCAGGTATTCCCCAACATTGGCGCGCCGCGCCTGGACCGCCCCGTCGAAAGGCGCCAAGAGGTAGGTGTCCGCCAACTGCTTGCGGGCGATGTCATACTCCGCGCGGCGCTGGAGCAACTGCGCCACTCGCGTGCGCGCCCCTTCCAGGGCTTCCTCGTAACGACTCAACGCCACCTTGTAGGTCGCGCTGGCGGTATCCAACTCGGCCGTCGAAAGAATGCCCTGAACCGTCAGAGTATCGATGCGCTTCCGGTTGGCCACCGCCTCTTCGAGCACCGCCCGGGCTTCCTTGACCGAACTCAGCGCCTCCACTTCCACCTGGTCATTCTCTCCCTCCAGTGGCAGTCCAACTCGGGCGCGCGCCTCCCCCAGAGCCGCCTCGGCTTGGCGAACCCGCAGATCATAATCGGGCGCCTCCACGCGCGCGATCAGGTCGCCTTCGCGCACGAAAGATCCGAGATCCACGACGATCGATTCCAAACGACCGGGAACCTTCACGCTCACCGGCGTCTGATCCAGCGGCAGCAGGGATCCCGTGACATGGATGGCCCGGTCCAGCGCACGGTTGGTGACCAGGACCAACGGCAATTCGAGCGCCTCCTGAACCGCAGACTGGGTTGGAGATGATTTCCCGTCCGGAGCCTTGCCGCAACCCACGAGAAGCCAAGCCCCCAACGCGGCGGCAACGAACCGTTGAGGGGCGGACAAAGGCATTGGCGTGCCGACTATGGCGACTCGCCTCGACACGGCCAAGGAAGGATTGACCAAGACGCTCAATCGAGCTCGAGCCGAAGGCGCAGAAAGTACGCTGCCGATCCGTCGATGGCGTCCGGATCCCAGAAGACAACCTGTTCCGCATCGGGTCCCGGATCACGAAGTTCCTCCCTCGCGGAAACCGCCTCCCACCGGGACAAATCACGCGACCGCTCGAGACGCACCCGCACCGCCGCCACCCCGTTGGCGCGGCGCACCTGGATCCCCACTTCAATGCCTCCCGCGGCGGATCGCACCACACCATGAAGTCCGGAGTGGTCCGATGCATTCAACGGATTCGTGCCGGTGAAAAACTCCACCAGATTCGATGCTCCATCCGCGTCGGCGTCATCACCAGGCTCAACCGCTGTGTCGGGAAGCCTCACGCTCCGAGCCCAGTCTTGGTATTGCTCCGTGGCCGTTGCCGGACGCCGCCGATAGCCGAGTTCCCACCGCAGGGTTTCTCCGGGGCTGCCCGTCAACGGGTCCTCTGGCGAGCCGGTGGCGACATATCCCGGCTGGGGCATGACCGTCACGGCGTA
>JAEUHG010000243.1 GCA_016795425.1 Verrucomicrobiales bacterium | reverse complement strand
AGGAGCTCACGAACGGCCCGGTCGCCGGTGATGTCGTCACCGGGCCGCCCTCGGGCGCTTCGAGGTGGGAGACCACTGCCGGCGATGATGATGGCACCGGCGCTGCCGAGCCCGGCGGCAGTCGAAATCGTCGATAGCCCGGCCGCCAATCCAGCGGCACCGGCGGTCACCAGTGGCAAGCCAGCACCAGACGCCACGGCGGCCGCTCCGGCGGTTGTGGCGGTCGTCTGGAGGAACCCACCACCGGCGTGGTACAGGAGATCGGCGCCAGCCAGGGTTCCGTGGCTCACCACCCGCTGGATCGCTAACGGCGCTGCCACCGTGCTGAAAAGGATCCAGAACGCCACCACCGCCAACCCGACCAGGGCCTGCAAGCGGTAGACCGTGGCGGTCGGATCATAGAACCGAGTGGCTGGATCGGTCATGAAGTCGAGCACCGCCTGGGTGACCAGGGCTGCCATTGCCCAGCCCAGGGGCCAGAGGAGGACCCCACTCAAATTGAGGAGGTACTTCGACCCGATCCCGCGAAGGCCGGGGATCGCCATAAAACCAATCAACAAGGGAGAAAGGGCGTAGCCAGTAAAGAGAATGACTTTCTGAAAGATATAGGCCCAGAAGAGGAGCAAGGCCGCGGCCACCCCGAGCAGCCATAGGGCGACTGAAACGATGGCCTCAATGGTCGTATTGCGAAGGTCGGCGATGATGAGCCACCAGGATTTCTCCGACGGTCCCTGGTCCCGTTTGATCTCCAGGAGGTTTTGGTATTGTTCCTGAACTTTTGACGGGTCGACCCCCAGACCATCCAGGATCGAACTCTGGAGCACCTCCTGCACCTGGTTTCCCCAGGTGGGCAAGAGCATTAGGAGCGACATCAGGATCACCAAACGCACGAGGTGTAACAGCAGGCCCCGCGTGGTGAACCCCGGCGCCACCGTGACGATGGTGCCGACAATGAAGAGGCCGAAGGTCACCAAGCGAAGCAAGGCGTGTAAATCGGCGCACTTCTGGATGAAGGTGGGAAATAGTTGTTCGAACGTGGCCATGGAGTTAGCTACCGGGTGGGGAAGGCGGTCGGGGTCGACATCACTCGGAAGGTCCGCCCAAAGGCATGCATTGCTTCATGGAACTCGGCGGAGCTCTCCTCCGCCCGAGCGGCTTCCTGACGCTTTTCGTCGGTTCGCGTCGCGATGTCTTGGACGATCGCCGAGGCTGTCGCCTGTTCCACGAGGTCGCCGGTTTCCTGGAGGGCCGACCCAAGAGTCACGAGGGTCCCGGTCAATTTCTGGACCTGTGCGTCATCCTTGGCTTCATTCAAAGCCTCGGTGGTCTTGGCGATCTCGGCTTTGAGAAGTGCTCGTCTCTCGGAGGATTGGCGGAGAACGGCGAGGTAGTTGGCGGTCGCCTCTTGCATGACGGCGACCGGCCGATAGAACCGTCCATCGCGCCTGACCTTCGAACCTCCGGGGGTCGTGAACTCTTGCCCGATGGCGGCAAATACCCCACCCCCGTCATTCACCATCGCCTTGACGGCGTCGGCCCGCTTCACCAGGTCACCCAGGTGGACCCCCACTTCGGGCAGGTTGAGGTCATTCTTGATAAGCCCGAGCGAGGGCAATTTCTGTGCACCTGGATCCCCAAAGAGTGTGACGTAATGCCGCAAGGTTGAGACTTGCTCCTCCAGCTTGCGGATTTCCTTCACCTGGTTATTCACCATCTCCGCGAACTTCGCGATTTCCTGGGCGGTGGAGATGATCATCTGGGCGTGGACCGTCGGGTCATACACCGTGAATGCATGGGCGCTCTGGTTGCCGGTGAAGAGCAGGGCACCCGAGACGGCCATCACCGAAATCCAATATTTTGGGAGCGTTTTCATTCTTCGATTCGCAGGTATTTGGTTGAGGGTTGGAAAATGGCCCCGTCGATTGATTGCTCAGGTAATTGAACGGGGTAGAGCCGTACCTTGGTGGTGCCGTGCCGTTCCCGCTGCATCCCGACGTAGAGCCAATACTGGGCCTTCACGGCGTCGCTGCGGCCTTTGTCGTATCCATTCAGGTAGGCTTTATCCGCTTGTCGCCGCGACAGGTAATGGACCCCTTCGCTTAACAGGACGCCGCCCGCGGCACCGGCCGCTGTAAGGCCGGGGTCACCGCCTGACAGTTCGTGGCCCAAATAGGCACCGCCGGCGGCGCCGGCGAGATCGCCGATGGACCGAGAGGCGGCGCAACCGCCGCCGACGACGAGGGCAAAGGGAAGGAGGTACGAGAGTATTTTCATGATTTGGCGTGTTGAATGATTCCTTCGAGGACCGAGGGGGCTTCACGAAGTTCCCGAGCCCGGCGATCGAAGTGCTCCCCACCGGAGGCGGAGCAATAGAGCATTTCGGGTGAAGCAATGTTGTGTACTGTCCCGCAGAGGTTGCGGGGAGAGTCGGTGTGGAAATAGGTGAAGGGAGCATATTTGACGTCGCCCGTTTGGTGATCGGGCAGCGCGTAGTTCATGATGAGATTCCGGGTGACATCAGGCAGGGCGATGTCCCCCGCCATGTCGTCGAGGTCGGCCCGATCGTTTTGCCGCATGATGAAGAACTGGCGGCTATTGCCGAAAACCGCCGACCGGATACGACTCGCCTTAAACCGGGCGTACTGCTGCACGATGGCGATATTCCAACAATTGAACTTCCGAAGTTGGGCGTAGCTCTCCTGGACGATCTCCTGGCCGCCGGGCACATCAAGGAACCGAGCCACCTCCTCGTAAACCAACCGCTTCCGGCGCCCCCGGGGCAGGGTCATGATGTGTTTGCGGGCGTGGTTGGTGATCAGGAAGCCAGCCGCTGATTTGAGTTCCTTGGCTGAGTCGGGAATGTACCCGAGCTCGAAGTGGGCGATCTTGCCCGTGAGCGAGAGATTGGTCGTCCCATCGAATAACCGCCCATAGCTCCCATCCCTGCACCAAGGCAAAAGCAAGGTAGCCATCTGAGCCATCTCCTGACGCTCCGCCGCCAAAGGCTCCAACATCATCAACTCTTGAAGCATCCGATGCGTCGGAAACTCCTCCGGCTTGAAGTACGCGAAAGCGAGATTGCGAACCTCCCGCGCCGTCCTGGCGTCCTTAAGGAACCTCAAAGCCTCATCATCCGAAAACTGCGCGAGGTAACGACTCCTCCACTCCTCATCCTCCGCGACACGTTCATTTCCTCCCCCCAGGTCGATAGGGCCACTCCCATCCCTCACTGTCCCAATTCCTCTCTTCAAGGTGGGTCCAGGCTCCGCCTGGAAGGTGTCGAGGGTGGTGGAGCCGGGGGGCATGCATTCCTGGCGGTACTTTTGGAGGGCCATCGCGTGGCGCGCGATGTCGAGAAGGTCGGATTCGTGGCGTTTGCTCCAATCCTGGAAGATGTCGTCGTAGAGAATGCCGAGGTACTTGGCGATTTGCGCTCGGTGCAGTAATTCACGGTCCTCACCGGCGTTTGCTGTCCCAAGCATTCGGGCTACGAGGGCGGTCGCGCTCGAAAGGTGGTCGGGGGTTAACGGGAGACCACCGGTGTCGAGGTAATTGATGACGATATCGCCGTCGGGCTGAATGATGATGGGGCGTGCACCCTCCTCGACGGTGGTGGTGTAGATCCCGTAGCTCAGGCCCTCCTCGATGATGACGGTGTAATCGAAGTAGCCCTCGGTTTGGGTGAGCAGGTCGCAGACCGAGACGGACTTGCCGGCACCCGACATCCCGAGAAGGACCGCATGCTGGGGGGTGGAGGAACCGGCGCTGCCGGAGAAGGTGGAGATGCCGACCAAATTGCCAGCCGGCCCGTCATAGATGGCCTCCGCCTCGGACAATCGACCGGCAAAGGTGCTCGTGACCGGTAGCATGTCGGCTAGGTACCGGTGTTCGGCGTAGAGCTTGTGGTGACCATGGCGGCTCCAAACCCAGCCGGGCCAAGTCTGGAAGAAGAGATTCCGAGTCGTGCTCGGAAGGTTGCTCTCGAAGTATTGGCCCGCGTTCATGGAGTGGATGGCATTCTTGATGGCCCCGGCTTTTGCCATTAACCCATCG
>JAEUHG010000232.1 GCA_016795425.1 Verrucomicrobiales bacterium | reverse complement strand
GTGACGCTGCCTGTCGGTGCGGATTCCCGATTCTTCCGCGTTCTCGATTTGGGCCCTTCGGTGACCGAGGACAACGCGTATCTGGCCACCCGCATGGGAGACCGGTTTCTGGAGGACTTAGCGGCGTTGGTTCGGATTCCGACCTACCGTGACGATGCTCCCGACAGCGAGCGGCGCGTTACGGAGAACCTGCGGGCGGTTCGGAGTCACCTTCAGTCGCGGATCGACCGTTTCAACGCTGGGCAACGGATTCTGAAGATTGTCCCGTTCGAGTGGCGCGAGGAAGTTCAAGGGGTGCCACGATGGGTCTTCGGCTTCCGCGTCGGAAACGGCCCGCGCAAATTCTCGATGCTGACGCATCTTGATACGGTGCCCCCGGGGGATGCTTCCTGGCGCCCCTTCGAGCCGCGGATCGAGAAGCGAATCTATCGGGGCTCGTCCCAGGATTTCTTGGTCGGCCGAGGATCAGTGGATGACAAGGGGCCGTCGGTCATCGCTCTGAGTGTCCTTGAGGCGGCCGCCAAGCGATACGACCAGCGGCCTGGGCTCAATGATTGGACCCTTGAGGTCACCTTCGATACCTCCGAAGAGACGGATATCAATATTCCCGCGTATCTTGATGCAGTGGGTTCTCCCGAACTCGGCATCGTCTTTGATGCCTTCTGGACCGTGCGCGCCGAGAAAGGCGTAGAACGACCCGTGTTCCGTATTCCACTCCAGGCAGCTGCGGACAATCGAATGCAGCTTGTGGCGTTTGGAACGGCGCCAGGCGCGGTCAATCAAATATCAGATCACGCTTTTGCCAGAATCGACGGTGGAAGTGCCGCGAGTTTGGATGCCCTGGCGGCCGACATCGCGAACCGGTACCGGACGTTTGTTTTCGATGATCCGACCTATCACCGGGCGCCACTCGAGGTGAGCCGCGATGGCACCGCGGTCATTCTCACTACGACGGTTGAAGGTGCCCAACATGGGTCAGCACCGGTTGAGAACCGCGCGGGAGGGGCGAATCCCCTGGTGTCTCTCGGCAACTTCCTTTCCGGACTGGTGAAGGACGGCACGCTTCCCGAGAACGGCTATGGCCGAATGTGCCATTTCATCGCGTGGGGCTGGGGCACACGAGTCCTGGGCGAGAATCATCCGGAATTGCTGAAGCGCTCCGATAATGTGTTCCAGGAGGGGAATGGGACGACCTATGCATTGACACGGGTCACCACATCGGGACTCGCCGCGGAACTGGCGATCGACATCCGTTATGCCCAGGGACATCAGAGTGTGCCTTGGGATGGGGTAACGGACGGCGAGCTTCAAGGAACCAGCACCTTCCCGCAGGTGTTTTCGACGCTGATTCAACAGTTCAATGCCATCCATCCCGAAGCGCGAATGACCTTCGAAACGAGCCACCACAGTTCACCCGACGTGCGAAACCCCGATGGCGACGGATTCCGACACATCCGCGAGGCGTACCAGGAAGTCATCGGAAAGCCGTGTCCGTTGTTCGCCATTGGAGGCGGGAGTGACGCCCACGGTTATCCGAACCTCATTGCCGCGGGTGCGCTGTTCTCCGCCGATTTCGATCCGCCCATCAACTACCACGGATCAAACGAAGGCGCGCCCATCGAGGATTTTCGGCTCAGCGCGCGGATCCTCTGGCAACTTCTCCTGCGACAGGTTGGCGATGCCGCGGGTGCCGGGAATTAGGAGTGCTGTGGGCCGGGGGAGCCCGGGGTATTGGCTGCGCCCCGATGCGCATGTTCTTGGTGGGTCTGCAAATCAAGCTTCAGGGCGGCGAGGGACACATTGATGTCGGCTAGAAAGACGAGCAACGAGCCGCTGAGGGATCCCATCGAGGCAATAAACAGGACCGCCACGACGGTGCCGAGTTCCAGTCGAAGCAGCACCCCCAGGAACAAGGTAATGATCATCACGGCCGCCAGCAGCAGGCTGGTCGCCGCCAGCAGAATGGAGGAACGCACGAGATGTGCCCGACGCAACAGGATATCCAGTTGGGACCGGTACATTGGATCCTGGCCCGAGGTGGACCGACGCAAACTGTCCGACAAGGCACGCGACCGATCGATGACCCGGCCGTAGCGGTTGGTCATCGACAAGAGCAGAAGGCCGACACCGGAGATGAGAATAACAGGTCCGACGGCGACCTGGAGTACCGGAATCAGATCCGCGAGACGCATGGGCGAAGATTGACCCGGGTGCCAGCGACTTGCCAGTTCCGGAAACGGATCGGAAATGGACCTCGGTCGCCGTTGGAGATTCGGAGAGCAGCCGAACGGGGCTGCCCTTGTTTGCGTCTCGGGTCACGGCTTCGGTGGCGTCTTCGAGCGCCACCGGAACGCGGACAAGCCGTTCAATTCGCGGACGACGATGCCGGCATCATCGACAGCGAGATGCGCCCAGGCTTCTTCCTCAGTCAGCCGCCGCTGATCCAGCACCTCGAGTTCGTTGCGATTTGCCCGCAGGAGATACAAGTCGCCACGCTGGTCCAACGCCAGGATCTGTTCGCCGCGAGCGACAAGGCTCCAGTACTTGCCGAAGGACTTATCGCTGGTCCATAGCTCGCGGCCGGTTGCCACTTCAATGGCCATCACCCGCTGGCTCTTGAGATGGTGGTAGGCCACACCTTCGATCACCACCGGAGTGCTCATGTAGCCTTGCGCCTTGTGCTGCCAAGCCTGCTTCGTCGAGAACCTCTCGCCCTGGCGTTCGACCCTGAAGGCGACGGTTTTTCCACCGTAGGTGCTGGTGAATACCAGGTCATCCTGAACGACCGGGGTGAGAATGTTCATGCCGCGAAAGGCTTCGACCGGCTGTTCCCAGAGCACTTGACCGTCCGCGGGTCGGACGCCGGCCAGTTTCTCTCGGGTTTGGACGACCAATTGGCGTTCGCCAGCGAGGGTGGCGAAAACGGGCGACGAAAAGACGCTACCCCACATGCCGCCCTTGTCCCGCAACGTGCGCCATAGGACGTCGCCGGTTCGCTTATCGAGCTTGGCAAGACTGGCGCCGGCCTGGACATAGACGGCCGTGTCGTCGAGAAGTGGCGAACACACGAATCCGAAGTCCGGCACCGGCGACTTCAGCTTCTCTACGAAGTCGAATCGCCAACGCTCCCGGCCGGTGGCCGCGTCAAGGCACACCATGACGTCGCGCATTCCCGCGACAAACACGCTCTCCCCATCGCCAGCCGGAGTGGATCGTATCCAATCCCCATTCGATTTGGCAAAGAACGGTACGCTCACGGCGCCTTCCCATTCGGTCCTCCAAAGCTCCTTGCCTGATTCTCGGTCGAAGGCACGCACCACCTCGAACTTCTTGTCCCGGGTTTCGGTGGTGAAGACCCGGCCATCGACGATGATAGGCCCGGAGTAGCTTGGGCTGAGTTTGACGCGCCATGCTGGTGCGAGGTGCTCGGGGTCGATTCGTTCCGGCCAAGGCAGGCCCACCGACTGTCCGGTGCGCTGGGGGCCCCGCCATTGAGGCCACTCGGACGCTTCTGCGCTCGCGGCAACCAGGAGCAGGATGGCAATCCAGGGTCGACGACTCATGGATAGGGAGCATTTCCAGAATCCGGACACGTATCGGGACCATGAATCAGGGCCCCCTGATGTGGAATTGGATGCAGTCAGGTAGCCCTCGTCGCGCTGCGACGAGGTGTGCTGGGTCCAACGGTTCATGCATAGCCAGGGGTTCGACCTTGGATGCGGCACCACTCGAGGCCGATCTGCAGAGGAATCAAGGGAAAGGTTTCTTTGGGCGCTTCCTGGACACGAATCCGATGAGGGTTTGGTCAGCATCCGGCCGCATCATGAACCCGAACGCGGAAACCGCAAAAATTCATGCCGCGAAGTGGCCATTCCAGACTTGCTCCATAGGCCGACGTGCCGCTGAGGATCTGGCGTCGCTATGATCCATCCCTCCCAAGTCGTCAGCATCCACCCCTACTTCAAGGTCAAACCCGGAAAACTCGCCGAAGCCAAGGCGGTGCTGGCCCGATTTGTGGCCCAAACTCAGAAGGAAACGGCGAATCTCTACTATGATTTCACCATCAACGGCGATGTGATTTTCTGTCGGGAAGCCTATGTGGGCGCCGCGGGTCTCGAGGCCCATCTGGGCAACGTGGGAGCCATTCTCGCCGAATTCACCCAGATCGTTGACATCCTACGTCTCGAGGTCCACGGGGCGGCATCGGAGTTGGAGAAACTGAAACCGGCATTGGCAGGGCTGAATCCCGAGTACTTCGTGTTTGAGACGGGAGTGAAGCGGTAGGTCCCTTTCCGCCGCGTGGACGTTGCCCGTGGCGGGTGAGCGAACTTGTGTGCGGCGCCACCCTGGCCGGTTGTCGGCTCGTGGCGATCGGTAGGGTGCTGCTGGTTTCGACAGGGGCATCAATTCTTGTTCGGTGGCATGACAAGATAGGGTGAGTCGACGCGACCTCCGAACGACCTCGCATTCGTGAGAAAACAAAGGCGGATGCCCACCGGATGCAGGTTCGTTGGCGGGTGAGTTCGAGGCAAACCCGGATTGAAGAGTCAGCGGGCGCTCCATACCTCCGTTGATGGGTGTGAGCGATCGACCCTAACTCCGACTCCCCTTGGGCAGTCCCTGTCTAGCCAACGAGCCCAGCTGCATCTTCCTAGCGATCAAAATTATGGCATGACCCAAATAAGTTAGGCTTCATCGCAACGAGGTGGATTGGCTCGGCTGCGAACCGTCCCGAACTCGGCGATGGTCATCCGTGTTGGATGGCAGCGACCCATAGCTGCGACGAGTCGGTGTGGTGACGGGATAAGGTCGGTCCGATGAACTGAGTCGCCGGTCAAGCCACCTTTCAACTCCAACCATGAAAACCCCCACAACTCCGCAATGGATCCTCTCCCCGTCCCGCAGTCGTCCGTCCACCAGGCGGCTCGGCGCTTCAGTTTTTGCCCTGGTCATCGCAGGCTTGGGCCTGGGGACGAGCCGGGCGCAGGTACCACCCAATTGGGAGGTGTCGACCTCGTTTCAGTACAATATCGTGGATGCACGGTTGGAAGTTAGCGGATCGACACGATCGGTGACGGTTGTCTTCGCGGTCACCGACCCGACGCACGCGCAGCAGGCCTGGAACATCAAGACGGATGCTCCCTTCACGTTGGCTGGGGCGAGGTTGAGTATCGACATCGGCTGGAACACGCGGGACCTCAATAACAAGGGGAGCACTGGGGAGAATCTGGACCCGGTACCCTTCGGCAGGGGAACTCCAGCCGCACCGCCCATCAGTATCAACGCACTCTCGGCTGCGGCCATTCCGGTTCCTGGTGGACCGGTTGGGCTTTTCCAGGTGACTGCCAGGCTGCCCAGTCAGGTTTTCGGCACGGCGAGAGTGGCCATCGAGGGACATCCCATGTGGCCGGACGCGAGCGGTGCGCCCGCCGCGGTCCCAGTGAAGAGCGTTTTCCGGGACTTGGCCATCACCGACGCGCAGCCAGTGTCCCGTCGCAAGATCGTGGATATCGCCAAATGCCAGGCGTGTCACAACGGTCAATGGAACGATGAGATTGAAGAGATCATTCCCAGACTCACGCTTCACGGAGCCAATCGAACCGAGGAAATAGGCGTCTGCGTCGTCTGCCATAATCCCAACCAAACCGACGTCGCGTATCGGACATCGGGCATTGAGGTGCCGGTGGACTTCAAGACGATGATTCACGCTATTCATGGAAACAAACGGCGCGATAACCCGCTGGTCGTGGTGGGTTTTCGAGGGAGCGTCGTTGACTTTGGATCCGTGGAGTTTCCTGCCAATCCTCGGGATTGCTTCCGCTGTCACATTGAAGAGAAGGGGAGGGGGACGTATGAGCTGCCCCTGGCTCCAGGCGTTCTCGGAACCACCATCAACACACGGAGCACGGTCGGTGTGTCCATCGATGTGAATCCTGACAACAACCTTCGGATCTCGCCGACCGCGGCGGTATGCTCGTCGTGCCACGACAGTTCCAAAGCACGGCAGCATATGGCTTCCAGCAGGAGTGGCGGGGCTTTCGGGGTGCTCCAGTCCCAACTCGACAGCCTTGCGGTCAGGGAGAAGTGCGTCTCCTGCCATGGACCCGGCAAGGAGAAATCCGTGCGCGCCGTTCATCGTTGAGTCTGCCCAAATCGGGGAAGTCTTTTCGGCCCGCCCAGACGGATCTCATTCCATCCAGGCGAGGCTTCGACGCCGCGTGCGTCACCTGCTTGCACGTTTCCCGGAGGGGCAGGTCGGTGCGCCAGCTCTCCAACAAGAAAAATCGACGGCCAATTCGACGGGCGCACCGCGCTATTGAAAAACTAGGCCGTCGCTGTAGGGGCTCTGTAAGTTCGCGGTCGACCTGTGCGGACAAAACCGAAAACGTGTCCAAACTGCCGGTGTAAATGGTAAAGGCCCGCTGGGCGGGCTCTTCAAAGACGGTTTTTGAACTCCGGACGTCTCAGCCTTCGCCGACTGAAACCTCCAGAAAACTTTCGCGACGACCCGCGCCGCAGAGGGGTTGCGCCGGCCCTGCACCGGGCTCGCAGGATCGCTGCAACGGCTCACCAACGGCGGCATCCGGCGGCGATTCCCGTCTAGGGCGGCCGCCGTTCCATTGTTTGGCGACCAGGCTTGGTTCGATCACCTCGGTCATTGCCCGTTTGATGTCAGGAGCCCGGATCGAGGTTCGGCCGGCTTCTTCAGCGGCAATACGCGCCTCGCGCAGAATGTCCACCAACCCGTCGAGTTGGTGTTCCTTGGAATTGGCGTAAGCGATCGCCGCTTCCAGGATCT
>JAEUHG010000207.1 GCA_016795425.1 Verrucomicrobiales bacterium | reverse complement strand
TCCCAAAAAACTCCTTTGACCTTCGGGCTTTGGTTCCCATACTTCCGGCCCCCTTTCGCGGGGGTGTAGCTCAATTGGTTAGAGCGCTGCCCTGTCACGGCAGAGGTTACGGGTTCGAGCCCCGCCACTCCCGCCATTTTTTCCCGCGAAAAATCGATAAAGTGGCCTTGTTGCCGCCTTTTTAGTGACCAATTAGTGACAAGAGGGTAGCCTTCGGGCGTGAAAGCCAGGGTTCCGACCAAGGGAAAACCCGTCCTCATCACTGAAGGGCCATTCGTCGCTCGCATCTATGCCACACCCACCGGCGGTTATGACCAGTTCACGCTCGTCTGGTATGATCCCGCCGGTGGGCGACGACGTGAAAAGTTCGGCGACTTCGAAAAGGCGCGGCGCCGTGCCCAAATCGTCGCCGGCAGTCTGTCCAATCGCGACCTGGAAGCCGCTCAGTTCACAGGGGTCGACCGTGCCCGATACTCGGCGATTCTCGAAGCCGCCAAGCCAACTGGTGTTGCCCCCGAGGTGGCCATAGCCATCTTTGCCGAAGCTCACCAGATTCTCGGAGGCCGTTCGATCGTCGAGGCGGCCCGCGAATTTGCCCGGCGCCATCGCCTCGACGTTCCGTCGGTGCCGGTCCTGACCGCCGTCGAAGCCTTCATCGAGGATCGCCGGCAAGCCGGCGCCTCGGTTCGTTACCTCGCCGATCTGCGCAGCCGCTTGCGTCTCAATCTTGCCGAGAACCTCCGGTGTCACCTCGGGCAATTGGATCCCCAAGCCTTGCGCGGCTGGCTCGACAAGCAACCCGGTGGGCCTCGGAGCTTCAACAATAACCTGACGGCTCTGCACACCTTCATCCGTTTCTGCATCGGGCGCCGTTGGCTGCCCAAGGATGCGGACTTGTTGGACGGCATCACCCGACGCAAGGACGTCGGAGGAAGAATCGAGATCTGGAGTCCCGAGGAGATGGCCAAACTGCTTGCCCACTGCCCGCACGCAGCCGTACCGGCCATGGCCGTCAGTGCCTTTTCGGGACTCCGCACAGCCGAAATCCTCCGGCTCGATTGGAAGGAAGTCCGAGCTGAAGCCGAGTTCGTCGAAGTTCCCGCGGTGAAAGCGAAGACGGCCAGCCGACGTCTGGCGCCGTGTCCGCCGAATCTCGTCGATTGGCTCAAGCCCCACTCCAAGTCTGCCGGACCTATCTGGGAATCGCGTTCGAACCTTTTGTACGAGGCCTACCGTGAGGCGGCCAAGGGAGCCGGTCTGACCTGGCGCGACAACGCCCTTCGGCATTCGTTTGTCAGTTACCGACTCGCCATCATTCATGATGTAGCCAGGGTTGCCTTGGAGGCCGGCAATTCGCCGGCGATGGTGTTTGCCAACTATCGCGAACTGGTGACCCCTGCCCAGGCCAAGGAGTGGTTCGAGATTCGGCCGGGCTCCAGCAAAGCAATACCGCCCGGGCCGCCGTCGGATTTGTCCCCTTGACACGAGTTTCGACCCGTCTGTCCGCCTAAGGCACGACCGCACCCGAACTACGCTAATCGAAATGGGACACCGCACTACGGTGATGGCCGGAGATTGCCTGCAAAACCCATTTGATACGGTGGTGGAATGAGCGAATTGCCCAAGGTCGAATCCCAATCGAACACGAATCCGAGTCAGCCTCAACTTCTCAGCAAACGTGAAATCGCCGCGTACCTTCGAGTGACTACGCGCACGGTCGAGATTTATCAGCGTCTCGGCCTGCCCTTCTTCCGTCTCGGACCACGTCGAAACCGGTACGACCTCGCCACGGTCCGCGACTGGCTTCAACGCCATTGTCGTCGTGGTCTGACGGGCTGATGCCCTCCCTCCATTTTCGTCGGTAGAGCCACCTCTCTTAGCGCACCGGCCTATCGCAAAATGAAAGTCGCCAGCTGGCCAACACCTTGTGTCGACCGGACACAACATCGAATCCCGATACGAGATAAATGGTCGGCTGTGATTGATGAACAACGAGTATTCCTGTCTCTGGTAAATCCGCCCGCTCGCCTCACTGCACAGCAAGCGGCCTGGTTTCTTGGCTTCACTGAACAGCAGGTGGCGATCTTGACCCGAGCCGGTTTGCTGTGCCCCCTCGGCCGCCCGCCACGCAACGGTCTTAAGTACTATGCCTCCGCCCAGCTGGCGACGAAGCGCAACGACGCCAAATGGCTGGCGAAAGCCTCTGACACAATCGTCAACCACTGGAAACGCCGCAATGCCCGACGTCGCCGACCGCGGAATGAAAACCCGCCTTCATGTCCACTTGATCCGGGAATTGAAGATGGCATTCTCTCCAATCGTCCATAGAGGGGGAGGCCCGGCGATCATGCAGGGAACCGCAGCGGCCACCGGTCACCGTCGCAACTGTAATCCTGGAGGTTCAATGAAAGTGGATCCGCATGGGTTGGTGCGGCTCGTCGAAGGGGTGCACCATTTCTTTTCGGAGTACTGGGGCCAGATGTACGCGCTCGCGTTCATCAGTTCGCCCTACGTGTGCGCGTTCATCCTCATTGGCGGATTCCGACCGAGCTTTTGGAGGCAGTTCTACTGGGCCGACAAACGCCGACTCGCACCTCGGTGGCGTGGACCACTCCCACCGGTCTTGCCGCCACCGGTCATCGCATCCGCCGTCACTCCGCAATCGTTGGATGATATTGACGACGAATCACAATTCTTCTGTGCCTGATCGCTCGCCGCTTCGGCAGGCATTAGGACTGCGCCCTTGTCGCAGCGCGAAGCCCTATCCAGGTGGGCCCTGTCGCGCTGCGACAGGGCGATCCCGTCCTTGCTGATTCTCAGCCTCTCGTGCTAAGCCGACTTCTTGTCGGCGCGGAACTTCGCCCACCGGGCTTTCGCGGCGGCAGCGATCCGCGCCCGACCTGCCGCACTCATCCTGCGACGGCGCTTCACAGGTGCCGCTGCAGCGGCAACGGCGACGGCCTTGCCCGCTTTTCGAGGGCGACCCCGTCGCTTCGCCGCGGGAGCGCCACCTCCGCCAAACAGACCGACAAACTCAGTCTGCAGCGATTCGATTTGGCTGAGAATCTCACTGGCACGACGAATGGTTTCCGTGTTCGGAATCATCAACTCCACTGTGGATCCGTCCTATCAGTAATTCAACTGTCAGATTCCTTCTCTCGGGGATCTGAGTGCTTCTCTGAACTATCGACCGACTCTCTCCTTCGGAGTCGGGGTCGCTATCGGAATCGGGATAGACAACGGTGAGATGAAATCCCCGATTCTCGCCGTTCTTTCGAGGTCCTCTCATTCGGAATCGCACGCCGGACCGATGGGCGGATTTCGTCCGTTCCTGTCGCAGGTGCTCCTTGGATCAGGTCTGGTGTTCACCCGCCGCCGTGCCGCGCCTCTGGTCGCTTCGCGCGGGCGTCGCGCCACCCGACCGATCTCCTGGTGTGACTGCGGGGCAGGGGGGCGCGTTGGGTCGAGTGGCACTCCGCCAGCGGAGGCTACGCTTCCCGACGTCGCGGCACGGCGGCGGGAACGCGTTTCGAGTCGGAGCCGGCCTGCTCTCTCGGGGCCTGTGAAGAGAGCAGTCCAGCTCCTTCGCAAACGAAACGCAAAACCATGAACACCAGTCCCGACCTCAACGGAGCCTCAACCCCCATCACTCCTTCCTTCATCGACCAAGTCGCTCAGCAGCTCGTCAAACCCTTCCGATTCCCGGCCGCGCCTCACTAATGGAAGATCGTATCCCTCCGCGAATGTCCGAGTCCGGACGCCATGTACCTGTGCGACACGCCAGACCGCGCCGCCGATTACTGGCGTCAGCATGTGGTCAATCATCCGTACTACGATCCCGAGCGCGAATGCTTCGCCATCCTGGTGGTCAATACCCGACGCCGCATTAAAGGCCATCAACTCATCACCATTGGAACCATGGACACCATCCTGGTCCATCCCCGGGAGGTTTTCCGATTGGCCGTGATGACCAACGCCTCCGCGCTCATCCTCGCGCACAACCATCCCAGCGGGGATCCCACGCCTTCGGAAGCGGATATCCGCGTCACCCGCGATCTCATTCGAGCCGGACAGCTTCTCAAAATCGACGTCCTCGACCACATCGTCCTTGGCCATTCGGGCTATGCCAGCCTGCGCTCATTAGGCTATTTCTTCTGAACCAATCTTGGCTCCCTGATTTCAGGGAGCCATTTCCACCATCCCCCATCTCGAAACAACACGCCAAGGTCGCTGCTTGAGTTGAGGAACGACCACCCAAGAACCCCGATCGCGATGACGCCGGGCGCATCTGCGAGCAGTCAGGACGATTTTCATTTCGAAGCGGGAGAGGTCTCCCGCACTTCAAGACGACCATCGTTTGTCTGCCCCGGGCGTGGTCCGCCGCGAAGCGTCGTGGAGTGCGGCAGTCCCCTGCCGCTTTTCAGACCGACAATACCCGGCCGGAAGGGTGGTGCCGTCGCCAAGTTCACTTTCCCATCTGCTCCAGTTGGTGGGGCGGGTCGCGCGGCGAGCATGTCAGGTTCGAAGAATGCTGGTCTGAAATGCGATGGACTCCCGTCCGACAACGACGGCTAGTAGCGGATGGATAACCGATAGAACAAACGAACTTCTGGTACCTTATCCAGAGTGAGGCAGCGCGTTTCGCCATCCCCCACCATGAGCGGTCCCACCGGAGTCCACGGACCCAGAACGGGATCTTCGGTTGACTCTATCTGTATCGTTCCGCCGCGTACAGGTTCCCAGCAGAGCTCGATTTGATGGCTGTTCTCCCGACGAGCAGTCAACAACGCATTCGGTTGACTCATCACTTCCACTGAATAGAACCCGGAGTACCCTGCCTGGTTGGTCGAACCCATGACACCCAGGAATAGCCGCGTTGCCTCCACGGGAACGTACACTCTGAGTCGACCACCCTTTAGATCCAACCCATCACCAATAGAGAAGACCTGCTTCAACCTAGGCATCAGGTTGGATGCATCGCGCAAAATTTCCTTCGAAAAATCGAGGGAGTCGGGAGTAAGGCCTTCGGTCGGTTCCGAATGCCCCAGAAAGACTGCCATGAGTGCGCCAGCGGGCGCTGTGCATCCCGATAGTGTCCGCCTACCGTTTGACAGGCGGGCGAGAGGCTGAGTTTCGCTTCCGGATGGACCTACCACGTCGCCCCCCATTTCGGAGGGCAAAGTAACCCGACCATCCGCATTGAACGTCAAATACGAGCCCGTTCTGACGGGTATTGTAAGGACCTCCACCGGCGACGCGATGGGCACTTGGCTCCCAAGTTCGTTGGTAGCGCCGAATGGCAAGCCCGCGATCCAGATATCTGAACGTGCCGGGACAAGGACCTGCGCTGGGAGAGGTTTGGATGTACCAGTAAGCACCCGAATATAGTCACCTGGAGAACTGGCTTGGAAACTCACGAGAAGTCTCTTCGAATTCGCAGGGTCGATTTGCACGCTATCTTTAGCGTCCTCTAGGCCGCGACGTTTTGGATCAAGGTAGATCACGTCGGTGCGTACCAAGGGATCTGTTGCCGTCTGGCGATCCACATTCTCCAGGACTCCGATAATCTCTGAATCGAAGTCAATGTATCCGAC
>JAEUHG010000205.1 GCA_016795425.1 Verrucomicrobiales bacterium | reverse complement strand
CAGTGCGAGTGCCTATAGCCGCACCCACGCGCCGGCTGGTCCCGTACTTTCCCGGCTCCGGGCTTCGCGTGCAGAGCCAGGAAGTTCTCGGATTCCCCTCATCCTGCGATGTTTCGATGGGCTCGTTCCGAATGGATCGCTCGAGCATCGGTGCCCCGAAGGCGCAGGACAGCCCGCTGCTCGGGCTTCCCTTCCTCTGTAATGAGAGCATTGCAGGGTGCATGAGTCGTCTTTCCAGATGGTGCGTAGTGCATGGTCCATAGGACGCCGAAGGGTGTCGCGTGATGCCTGAACCAAATAAAGGCGGGACGGTCCGCGATCTCATCGAATTGGCAGGTGTGCGCATGACCCATGATGTCGGCATCCTGGATCAGACCGTTCCCAATCTCGAAGGGCGCTCCGTGAAGTCCGACGAAGTGGGATACTACGATCTGCCGGATATCGCTGAACAACCGGGAACGCTTTACGAGCATTGTGTTCGCGCAATAAAGCGGGGATTCAATTTCGGGAAGCACGGACTGCCCCTGATCGGCAGTGGGGATTGGAATGACAGCTTCAACCTCGTCGGCCACCACGGCGCCAACCGGAGTGCGGTCGCCACCTATAAGGTCGTACCCTACGTGGTCGCCGCGGATGTCCATTCCGTGGGTGCCCATTCAGGTCGGGGCGGGTGGACTTGGCATACTGGATCATCAGGATGGATGTACCGTCTGATCACCCAAACACTGCTTGGCCTGCATCGTAAGGGCGACCTCCTGCGCTTGGATCCCAAAGTGCCAACGCATTGGCGGAGGTTTGAGATTCGTTACCAGTACGGTAGCTCGACCTACCACCTGTTCTTCACTCGTGGCGATACGCCCATGGACACCACCATCCTCATCCAAGCTGGTCATCATGAGGTCCATGAAAACCGATTGAAGCTGCGCGATGATGGGGGTGACCACCGCGTTCCGATCCTCTTCTCCGGTGCCATCCCATCCAAATCGACACCGGACCAAACGCTTCGGCAGGATCGGTGATCGGACGGATTGAGAAGTCTCTGCCTGTGGATCACCACGGGACGCCTGGCTGCGAGCGGGTTCGAAGAAGGGAAGAGGTCGATGGCGCCCCCTATGCCATGAATGACGGATCCCCCTGCGACCGCTTCGCGGCAGAGGGGGAACGTGTCGTTTGATACGGGAGAGGGGGTTCTTAGCGAACCCGACGAACCGAATCCGCGCCTGCGGATTCTCCGAGTTCCGTGGACTCCTCTTCCGCGGCCTCATTGACGCTCCCGCAAGCCAAACGGGTCAATCGGACGTCCGCAGCCTTCTCCTGCTGCAGGATCGCCTCAAAAACCTCGGCGGCCTCCGCCATATCCAATTGATTCGCCCATTCCAGCAGAGTGCCGTAAGTCGCGATCTCGTAATGCTCCACCTTCTGGGCGGCGGCAATGATGGCAGCATCGATGGCTGGAGAGTCTTTGAACTCGGCGATCAATTCTTCGACTTCCTTCAGCAGGCCGTGCATGGCCTGGCACTTCTTGGATTCGGGTGGTTCGGGCACGATCTTGAGAATCATTTCGAGAAGGCGGACTTGCTCCTCCGTCTCATCAAGGTGGGATTCAATGGCGTTTCGGAGATCGGCATCGTCGGCGGCCTTCGCCACTTTCGGCAGCGCCTTGGTGAGCTGCTTTTCCGCGTCATAGGCGTCGGCCAATTGATCGAGGAAAAGTTGGTGGAATGATTTCATGGTCTTGGATGTTCGTCTTAATGGGGTTGTTTCCTTGACGCCCAGCGAGGATTCGTGGCGATTCGTGGATCGCCACGCGACGAGCGCTGACGAGGCCGTTAGCATTCGCCATGCCGCCGACCATGGGCCGACGGAGAAGGCGGTTCCCGGATGTCGACCCTTCTCGGCGACGCTGATTCGACGGCCTCTTTCGCCCTGCGCATTCTTGCCGGAGCGATCTTTGCCCGGATGACTTAAAGGTCCGGTTGGCATGCAACGTGCAAGGAGTTATGGCGGTTCGATGCAGTTTGCACGTCCACCTGGCTCGTGCCTGGGGAGAAGCCCTTGGGGGAGGAGGGAAGAGTGATTGGGGAAGAGGGGCGCGGGTCGGCCGCCAGAAAATGCATTGGCTGGGTTCCGCGCACCGGCCCGGCGAGGGTGTTTGCCGTCCTCCGTGATCTACCACCGGTGAAAACCTCCGTGCATCACACGGGCACGCCAAAGGTGCGTCGGCGCACGAGCCGACGCTCGATCGATGGAGTCCAAGAGTTAAGGAGCGCCAAGAACACCCCACATGAAGTCGAACCGCAGCGAACCCTTCATGATGTCCGGGATCGGTCGGCCGGTGGGGTTGTACGGGAGGATGCCGACAACATTCGACGAGGTCGTTCCCGAAGCATCAAAGGACGCGTAAGAATGGCAGGTGATGCACGACGAGGCGGCAACCGTCCCATTGCCAGCCAGGCGTTCTATGACCGAGTTCCCCAGGACGCTGGGAAGTCCACTCGGATCCATGTAATCAACCTGCGTCGATTTCAGGCAGTAATGGTCCCAGACTGGGGAGATCCCGGCCGATTTCATCATCGCCTTGAGTTTGGCCGTCTTGTGGCACCGACCGTACTGGCTGTTAATCTGTTTGTTGTTCGGACGGACGGTTTTGCGCGTGGCGCCAAAGCTGTCGCAACACCCGATGTCATCACAGCGGCCTGGGGTCAGTTCGTGCTCAAAGGTTCCCCAGACCCAATTGGTGTTCTGGCGGCTGCTCACGTGCAACGAGACTAGGCCGTATTCAACACCGCCCGAGGTTCCCGTGTGATAAAGGGTTCGCAGGTTGTCGAGGGATCCGATCTGGGGAATCCACTTCAGCAAGGTCTGGACCGGGATCCAGTCGCCTTTGACGGCGACGGCGTTGGTCGGCATCTGAACGTCGAAGGAACGGGCGTAGGCGGCGGCGAGGCCGGCGCGCGTGTTCAGCTGGTTCCCGACGATGTAATCAAACATGGGCCGGTTCCGACGCACCTCCTCAGCGATGCAGAGCTCGTCCGAATCTCCATGCGGAAATGAAGCCAGACCTGGGACCTTCGGCGGATTACAGGCAACGTCGATAATCCCGTTGTCCGGCGAGGCCGCGAGGCCGAGGCGGCTCGCTTGAAAGCGCTTGGGTTGATCCGGTTGAGGCCAGACGGGTTGCTTCGAGAACGTGTCGTTGTCGGAAGCCCAAGTCTCGAACACGACACGACTGGGGTCGCGGCCGCCGACGGGCGAGACAAACTGAATGAAGAGTCTCCAGATGAATTCATCGGAGTTTTGCCGTGTCCCCGTCACCGCACCCGCGCGCGCTGGAACGGCCACAACGATGGGGTTCCCGGCAAGGGCAGCGGCGGTCTGGAACGGGGCCGTGGCGAGGAGAGTCGCGGCGACGGGACACAGGCATTGAAGGCAGGTTCTCATGGTGGGGTGGTTTCGACGTGATCAGGGCTCGGGCGATCCTGTCGCACGACTGGACACCGAAACGTATGGATCAGAGGCGCCTTGGAGCGCTGACTGGAGTCGGGCCGCTTCATCGCCGAATGACGCCGAGGTGTCAACGCGCATGATGATGGACTGAAGCCAGCCTAATCTGCGCGGATCGCCCCATCCTCGAGGCGCGTCATGTGAAGGGCTTCGACGCGTCGCGTCCGGGTAGACGCCAGTCTTTGCCGACGCGCCCGGAACGCGCTGCCCGGCGCGCGCGTCCCGCCCGGCAAATGTCTCGAGGCCCGAACCGATCTAAAGGCGGCGCCCGTAACGACGCAAATCGTCGTCAAATCGGCGGAGCCGGGTTCTAGGCCGCGCCTTCACCGGCTTTCGCCACTTGGCCCAGATCCACGCCAAGAATGCCCAGGTCCGCGCATTGCTGGTGCCACGCCTCGGCCGAAAGTTCGGCATGGGCGAGTGATCGCAGGACGGCAAACGGCTCAAAGCTCACGGCTCCGAAAACGACACTGACGGGTTGGCCAGGCAAGGATTGGATGCGCCCGCCTCGTCTGGAAAGGAGCAGGGTAAGAGCGGATCCGACGACGGCGGTCGCCAGGCCCTCAGCCTGATCGGTCGGTGGCGTGCCGCCATCCTGGGTGCGCATGCCGCCGGCGAAGGCTTTCAAGTCCGCGGCGCGCTGGGGCAGTGATTCCGGCGTCACCCCGCTCAAGGTCGCGAGGTTGGCTCGGGTCAAGGCCGTCCAATTCGGCAAGTACACACGCGCGGAAACCTCCTGCCAGTCAATCGGCTCAAGTTTCTCGGCGAAGTCAGGCTTGAACAGAGAAGCCATCAATCGGCTCTCAACCTTCCCTAAGTCAGTAAGAAGTGTCGTGGCGGGACGATCCTCCGGGCCGACGTCACCTGCCGGCAGGTGCTCGACGGCGGCAATGCGTTCTTTGAGGGGCGGATGCGTGTCGTACGGATCCGCTTTGCCCGTCTTCAACTCTTCATTGAGTTGCTCGTTGATCGCCTTGGCGATGGGTTCGGCCTGTACAAAGTGCCGGAAACCCTCGGTGAACGGGGGGCGATACCCGGCATCGAGCACCGGCGCACATTCCTGAAGCCAATACGCGTTGAAGGCGGGGGCGACCCCGTGAATCGTCCGCAAGCCGCCGATCAATGGCTGTGATCCCACGGCGCGCGCGGCCAGTTCATCGGCGACAAACTCCTGGCGCCGCGAGACGGCGTGCGTGATGCGGAGAAACATCTTCCCGTACCACAGGAATGGCATCTGCAACCACGACCCGTCCCCGAGCGAGGCAAGAGTCCGGCCGATGGCGTTGCGCGTTTTGTAAATCCACGGCCCCAGCTTGGTGTCGCCCCCATGATAATGGCCGAATTCGTGGGCCAGCACCGCGCGAAACTGCGATCGCGTGAGCACCTGCATCAGAGGCAATCCAAGCCCCATCACGCGCCGGCTGCCAAAGCCCATGATTCCACCGCGTTGCGCCACCCACGCGTTCACGTCAGGCACGAGATACACCTCGGCCGGCATGGTTTGATGGACGGATGCCGCCACGCCTTCGAGTTCGGCAAAGAGCGCCGGGTGATCGTCACGCGACAAGGTCGGACCGGGAGCCTCGAATTTATCCGGACGAGGCAGTACGGACCAAAGAATGGCCAGGCTGCCGACTACGCAGATGAGTGTCAGTTTGATATGCAGCCGGTGCGCATAAGTCAGCTCCGCGTAGGGGATGTAGAGCAGCCCGGCCGCGATGGCGATGGCCAACAGATAAAACCCGATCATGAGAACGACCGCCAACACCGCACGACCCGCCAGCGAATATGATGAGTTCATGGTTCTACCGGGGCTCCGAGCGAGCATTGTTTGCCGAGCTGACTTAGGCAAGTCATACGGCAACAAC
>JAEUHG010000203.1 GCA_016795425.1 Verrucomicrobiales bacterium | reverse complement strand
GGGACGTGCAGTGGTAGTGGCCCACGGGGGCGTCATGCGGCACGAGCAGGCGGGGCTGTCGCATGCCCGGATAACGGGCCATCGACCGGAAATCTTACACCCAAAATCTCCCTCCCTCCCTTTTTCTCGCCCCCCGCTTCTCACCAACGATAGGTCTGGTCCGCAGTCTTGGTCTCGATTTCAGCCCAAGGATAGGTCTGACCCAAGGTTCCCAATCAAATGCTGTGCATGTCATGTCGGTCTTCGGCTGGAGACCACCGAGGAGAACGCCTTCGCGTCACACGCCTGAAGGTAAGAAGCAGAATCGCGCCTAGGGTCCGACAAGCTCACGCCAAAATCCTCCCGTCGATCGGCGGGCTCCGAGTCCACTCACTGGAAGTCTGGCCCGCAGTCCTGGTTCGAATCTGTGGGTCTGCAAATGGTTCGAGCTTGTTGGCGGACGGATGGTGCCCTTGAGGGAATGTCTGGCCCGCAGTCTTGGGGCTTTGCTGAAAAACTGGGGGTGTTGCCCTGCGGAGGGATCAACGTTACGCCAAAACGCAGTGCCCGGGCTCGAGGTTTTCCGTTGGTCCGGCAACCGGCCCCCGATACGTTCAGGCCCGGATGCACATCTCCGTTTTTGGTTTGGGGTATGTTGGCGCGGTGACCGCGGGGTGCCTCGCCGCGCGGGGACACCACGTGCGAGGGGTCGATGTGTCGAGCGCGAAGGTGGAGGACTTGAACCGCGGAAAGCCGCCGATCATTGAACCTGGTCTCGAGGAACGCATAGCGACGGGTCTCCAGACGGGTCGACTCAACGCCACAACAGCCGCCGACGAAGCCGTCAAAACAACCAAAGTCTCGCTGGTTTGTGTCGGGACTCCGTCAACCGTCAGCGGGTCGTTGGATCTCACGTTTGTTCGACAGGTCACCCAGCAGATCACAGAAGCAGTTCGCGCCAAGAAAGAGTCCCACGCACTCGTGTTTCGCAGCACCATGTTGCCGGGAAGTACACGGTCTATGGTCGACGAGTACGCGCGCGACCTTGTCGATACCGGTCAATTGGCCGTTTATTACTATCCGGAGTTTCTGCGCGAAGGTTCGGCGGTCGGAGATTTCGACACGCCGTCGCTTTCAGTTACCGGTTCCATCGATGGACACCCTCCGTCAGGCAACGGAGAACTTTGGTTTGATCCCGACACCTCGGCGGTATCCTGGGAAACGGCCGAAATGTTGAAGTACGCGTGCAACGCCTTCCACGCGACCAAGGTGGCATTTGCCAACGAGATCGGGCGTCTCGGAAAGGGTTTGAATGTGGATGCTACCGAAGTCATGCGGCTGCTCTGTCGGGACACCCGCCTCAATGTATCCCCGTATTACCTTCGTCCCGGCAATCCCTTCGGAGGGTCGTGCCTGCCGAAGGATGTAAGGGCACTGGTGCACCGGGCGCGCCAGGCGGGCGCAAGTGTGCCGCTATTGGAGAGTCTCTTGCCCAGCAACGAACGGCACCTTCAGAGCTTGCTCGAGATGATTGGTGCATCGGGCCACCGGGAACTCGTCATTCTTGGTCTGTCATTCAAATCCAAGACCGATGATCTCCGCGAGAGCGCCATGGTGGAAGTGGCGCAGCACTGTTTGGGGCGTGGCTATGGGGTCCGGATCTTCGATCCTCAGCTCAACCTGGCGGCGTTGGTTGGAGCCAACAAGCGATTGATCGATACGCGCATGCCGCATTTGGCGAATCTGCTGCATGCAGACCTCGGTCAGGCACTAGGTTCCCGAGGATTAATTGTTGCCGCCCAACAAGTCGTTCCGGCCGAAGAACTGGCCAAGTGGCTCACCTCGGACCATGCGATTCTCGACGTCAATGGATGGACCGCCCTGCGCCAACTTCCGTGCTCCTACCACGGGTTCTGCTGGTAGCAAATGGCCATTGCCCTGTACCGCACCTCGCCAACATGAACCGCAAACCCGCGATTCTGATTCTGGTTGAGAATCTGCCAGTGCCGTTGGACCGGCGAGTCTGGCAGGAATCGTGCGCCCTACGTGACGCCGGGTACGAGGTGGTGGTGATCTGTCCCAAGATGCGCGGTTACAACACCGCCTACGAATGCCTCGATGGCATCCATATCTATCGCCATTGGATCTCGGATGAGGCCGGTGGACTCGTGGGTTTCATCGGTGAATATGCTTCGGCGTTGCTGGGGGAAATCCGATTGGCGTGGAAGGCGTGGCGACGCCATCGTTTCGAGATTGTTCACCTCTGCAATCCGCCGGATCTTCTCTTCCTGGTCGCGTGGCCGTTCAAATGGATCTTCGGCGCGCGCGTAATCTACGATGTGCACGATGTTTGGCCGGAGTTTTTCGAGGCCAAGTTCGGTCGACGCGGTCCATTCTATTGGGCTATCCGGTTGGGTGAACGCCTGACCTACGCCTGCGCCGACATCGTTTTGGCTACCAACCGGTCGGTGCAGGAGACCGCACTGACCCGCGGCAACAAGCTTCCCTGGGAGGTGTTTGTGGTCCGCACCGCTCCGAAGATTCCCACCGGCTCGGTGTCGGCCGATCCGGGTCTCCGAAAGGGCCGGAAGTACCTCGTTGGCTACGTGGGCGTAATGGGTAACGCGGATGGCGTGATCCACCTGCTTGAGGCGGCGAATCACCTTGTTCATGTCCGTGGTCGGCGCGACATCCAGTTCCTGCTGATGGGTACGGGGCCTGAACACGCGCCATTGATGCGGCGTCGCGATGAACTTGGGCTGCAGGACTACGTCGACTTGCCCGGCCGAGTTTCGAATGAGTTTCTGTTTGCCGCCCTGCAAACGATCGATGTCGGAGTGGCCTGCGATCCGGCCAATACCTACAACCACCATTGCACCATGAACAAGACGCTGGAGTACATGGCCTTTGGGAAGCCGCAGGTCATGTTTGACGTGCGCGAAGGGCGGTTCTCGGCGGGTGACGCCGCGGTGTACGTCGGAGAGAATTCCTCCGAGAAGTTGGGGGATGCCGTGGCTGCTTTGCTGGATGATCCGGCGCTGCGTGAACGAATGGGGGCCGTGGCTCGTGAGCGCATTCAAAACGAACTCCGTTGGGAACGGTCCGTGGAACAGCTCCTCGCCGCCTATGAGCGGGCTCTCGCCAGCTGATCCAGGTGATCCAGGTTCGATGGATCCGACCAGGGAAACTCCCGGTCCCGACGCAACGGTGGTGGCGTTCCTGGAGCATCTTGCCACGGAGCGAGGGGCCTCGGTCCACACGCGTCGCAATTACCTGCAGGCGCTCGAAGAGTTTGCCGGATGGTACTCGGAGGTGCATCGCCGATCACCTGCATGGCCGTCGTTGACGCGTCTGGATTTTCGCTCGTATCTCCGGCAGTTGGGCCGTCAGTCGCTGGGGCCTTCCGCGATTCGGGTGCGGTTCTCGGCTCTCCGAAGTTTCTTCAAATACCTCGTGCGGGTGGGTGTCATGGATCAGATCCCGGTGCGGGAACTCTCCTTGCCGCGGGTTCCGCGGCGACTGGTGAAGTTCTTGTCGGTGGATCAAATGCTCCTGCTGCTGTCCATGCCGGCGAGGGGGTTGGAGCGCGCGCCCGATGCTGTGGGCCGACCTGTGGATGCCAGCGTCGCGGCTCGGGACGGCGCGATCCTGGAGACCATCTATTCGTGCGGGCTGCGAATTGCGGAACTTTGTCAGCTGCGCGTTTCGGATGTTCGATTCGACGAAGCGTTGATGCGGGTTCGAGGCAAGGGACGAAAGGAACGAGTGGTCCCAGTAGGTCGTCACGCCCTCGAGGCGATCCGAAGGTACTGGTCCGTTTTGCCGAGGGCGCCGTCGGACCAAGAGCCTGTCTTCGTGAGAGGGATGAACGATCGGCGCGGCATGTCGGCGCGGACCTTGCAGTATCGACTCAAGGGATACCTTTTGGCCGCGGGGTTGGACCCGGCCCTCACGCCCCACAAATTGAGGCACAGCTTTGCGACGCACCTGCTGGATGCGGGCGCCGATTTGCGAAGTGTCCAGGAGATGCTGGGACATTCCCAACTGGCGACGACGCAGGTCTACACGCACGTCACAACGGAGCGCTTGCGGAACGCCTATAATGCTGCGCATCCGAGGGCGAAATCGGTATCCGGGACCGTACTTTGAAGTGGGATTGACGCCGCGAAGGTCGAGTGCCACCGTGCCGCCGTCGGTACCAAGAACTAACGGTGACGGTGTCGGTAGACAGGCTGTCGGTTGAGACTTCTCGGCCACACTTCGCGATGCTGCGAGTGCAGCTCCCCTCCACTGAGTTCCTGGGCAGGACACGTCTAACATGAATGCAGCCAGGTTGTTTGTAGGGAATTTGTCCTACAACACGCTCGAGAACGACCTTGTCGACTACTTTTCCCAAGCGGGATTGGTTCGTTCGGCCGACGTCGTCTTCGACAAGTTCACCGGCAAGTCGCGCGGGTTCGCCTTCGTCGAGATGGGCAGCCCGGAGGAGGCCAACAAGGCCGTCGAACTATTCCACAACAAGGAATTCCAGGGACGCAACCTGACCGTGAATGTCGCCCGGCCGAAGGAGGATCGTCCGCCCCGTGAAGGTGGCGGCGGCGGCGGCGGCGGTGGCGGTGGGGGTGGTTATGGTCGAGGCGGCGGCGGGGGTGGCGGTGGAGAGCGCGGGGACCGGGGAGGCGGCCGATGGGAACGTGGGGGCGGTGGCGGCGACCGAGGGGACCGGCGTTCCTCGTACGGCGAGCGCCGCTGATGGGGGCGGGTATTCGCGGGCGATTTCGTTCGCGATTCGCATTTGAATTCGGGGAGACAAGCACGGCGGCCTTGAGGCCGCCGTTTTTTGTTCGGCCAAAAGGTTTGACACCCTTCTGAGAGCCTTCCTAGGTTCGCCCACAGCTTATGTCGGAAAACGAGCCCAGCACATCGCCGGTGCCTCCCAAGCCGGGCGAGGCAGCGAAAGTCCAACCGAAGAAGGAAACTGTCCGGATCGCCCTTCCTCCCAAGCCGACGGCTGCACCCACGGTCCGCCTCCCGGCTCCTGCGCCGGCGGCGGCGGCGCCTTCCACAGCCGCGGCGGCTCCGGTGGCTGTCGGCGCACCCAAACCCGCACCTGCTGCCGCACCCGCCGCGGCCGCTCCGAAGGCTCCGACCGGAGCGCCGGCGTCGGCACCGGCACCGATGTCGCGTCCGACCATGGCGCCCGCGTCATTTGGCGGTGGGATTTCCGGTCTCGACAAGGGCTTGGCGATCGCCGCGGCCGTGGTTGGATTGGCGTTCTTGTTGCATGTCGTTTTGATCGCCCTGGGTATCCAAGTCGAATGAATGGACCCTCCGGCGGGAGACTTCGGTCAACCGCGGGAGCGTTCCGCTGTCTTCCGTGCTATGGCATCGAACCTTGTCAAAATCGTCTCTGAACAGACTTTCGAATCTGAAGTCTTGAAGTCCGCCACTCCTGTACTGGTGGATTTCTGGGCTGAGTGGTGTGGCCCGTGCAAAATGATCGCACCGGTGCTGGATGAATTGGCCACCGAACTCGACGGCCAGCTCAAGGTCGCCAAGATCGATGTCGATGCCGAAGCAGGGCTTGCGGCGCAGTACGGCATTACGGCTATCCCGACGCTGCTCCTGTTTAAGGGAGGGCAGATTGTCGACCAAATGCGCGGAGCCAAGAGCAAGCGTGCCATCCGCGACACGATCGAACCTTACCTCTGAAGAACGCCCCCGCGGCCGATCGTCCCGCCTGATCGGTTCGCGGACATCCGGCCATGGCGTTCCTTCTACTGCCCGGACAACTCACCGCGCGGTCGGAGCTATATCATCAGCTGGGATCGTCACTCGCAGCGGGTCTCCCGATCCTGAGGGCGCTGGAAATCCTCATTGAGAACCCGCCGGCACGAAGTCTTTCAAGCCCCTTTGCGCGGGTACTTCGTCGATTGCAGGCGGGGGATGGCTTTGCCGAGGCGATGCGGACGCTGAGTGGGTGGGCGCCTGACTTCGATATTGCGCTTCTGGAGGCAGGGGAGCAGAGCGGGCGTCTGGATCATGCGTGCCAGTTGCTGTCTCGCAGCTATCAGGACAGGGCGCGCCTGGCCAATCAGATCCTCCTGGGTCTCGTGTATCCGGTGTTCGTCTTTCATTTTGCGTTTCTGATCATGCCGGTCGGGCACCTCGTGCAGCTGTTCCACGACGGCGAAGTGGCGGCATTTCTCGCGCGCAAAGTCGCGTTCTTCCTTCCCTTCTATGGGCTGGCGGGACTGGCGGTGTTTGCGGCGCAGGGGAGTCGTGGGCGCTTTTGGCGGTCCATTCTTGAAGGTTGGATCCGTTGGGTTCCCTTTCTCGGGCGCGCCCGCAAGGCCCTCGTGCTCTCCCGACTCAGTCTGGCCCTGGACGCGCTACTCAACGCCGGCGTATCAACCGTTCGCGCCTGGCCGCTCGCAGCTGCGGCGAGTGGTTCACCCTCGATGGAACGTGAGATCCTCCGGTGGATACCCCAAATCGAGAACGGCAGAACCCCGGCGGAGATCATCGTGCGCAGTCATCAGTTTCCCACGCACTTTTCCGGCATCTACGCGAGCAGCGAGTTGTCCGGACGCGTGGATGACGCGTTACCGCGGTTGTCAGTTTATTATCAGGAGGAGGGGCTGCGATTGTCTCGGATTTCCGCCAACCTCCTGACGGCGATCATCTATGGCGCGGTGATGCTGACCGCGGCGTACCAGATCGTTTCCTTCTGGCTGGGGTTCTACGGGCAGATGGTGAACATGGAATAGAAGGACGCATGACACTCGAACAGATCCAGCAGGATGAATCTCTGCGACAGCGGGAATTCCCGGTATGCCGAAACAAGATCTTCCTGGCGCACGCGGCGGTGTGTCCACTCCCGACGCGTGTTGCCAACGCGATCGCCACGTACGCGGACGGAGCCACGCTCGATGATCAGGAACACGCCGTCCTGGGCACGCTCGCTCGTGAAACGCGCCAACGTGTGGCGCGCCTGATCGGGGCTCAGGAAGAGGAGGTCGCACTTGTCGGACCAACCTCGCTGGCCCTCAGCTTTGTAGCGGGCGGATTTCCGTTCCGTCGCGGCGACAACATCGTCATCTATTTTGATGATTATCCGTCCAACGTTTACCCGTGGATGGCGTTGGCGAATCGTGGGATCGAGGTCCGCCTCCTCAACCTCCGGGAACTGGGACGCATTCGCACGGTGGATGTGCTGGGGCAAGTGGACGAGAACACGCGCCTTGTGGCGGTGGCTTCCTCTCATTTTATCTCGGGCTGGCGCGTGGATCTGCCAGCGTTGAGCGCATCTCTTCGGGATCGGCGTATCGCCTTGTGCGTCGATGGCATTCAAACATTGGGAGCGTTTCCAACTCTGGCCGAGCACGCGGACTTCATTGCTGCCGACGCCCACAAATGGCTCCTGGGACCGTGTGGCGCGGGGTTTCTTTATGTCGGCAAGTCCTGGATCGAGGCGTTGCGCCCGATGGTGTATGGATGGAATAACGTCCGCTGTCCGGACTTCGTGGCGCGCGAGGAGATGGTCTTTCGATCAGGCGCCCAACGGTATGAAGCGGGCAGCCATTCGATGGTCGGATTGGTGGGTTTACGGGCGGCCCTCGATCTCATCCTGGAAATCGGCGTCGATGCCATCGCTGCCGATCTCTTGAGGAAGCGCGACTTTCTGGCGAACGCCCTGCAGGAGCGAGGTTGGGCGATGCTGTCCTCCGATGCCCCCGAGGCCCACCGCGGCGGCATCATATCCGTGACACGTTCCGATCTCGATCTGCCTCGGCGCCATGAGGAACTGGCAAAAGCGGGCATTGTGACCTCGTTGCGAACGGACCGGAAGGGGAGAAAATTCCTCCGACTCTCGCCGCACTTCTACAATACGCAGGCCGAACTGAGCCAGGCGCTCGAACAATTCTGAGGCCATGTTCGACGTCGTGGTCATCGGTTCGGGTTTTGGCGGTTCCTTCCTGTCGATGGTGCTGCGTCGCTTGGGCCGGACCGTTCTATTGATCGAAAAGCATCGGCATCCTCGATTCGTGATCGGGGAATCATCCACACCTCTCGCCGATCTGTTGTGGCTTAACCTCACCGAACGATACGGACTCCCGTCGCTCGCACCCTTTGCCAAGTGGGGAACGTGGCGTCGGAACTATCCCGAGGTGTCGTGCGGACTGAAGCGCGGGTTCACCTTTTTCCATCATCAGCTGAGCATGCCGTTTGGGGCGGCAGCGGACCGGAGCGATCAGCTCATGGTGGCTGCGAGTCCGCGGGATGAGATCGCGGACACCCACTGGTATCGGCCGGAGTTCGATCAATTTCTGGTGCGTGAGGCCATACGGGAAGGTGTGGAGTACGTGGATCACTGTGAGGTGATGGCGGTGGAGATGGCGGGGACCGGAGCGACGATTCGCGCGCGTCATGAGGGACGCGATCGATCCTTCGCCGGCCGCGTCGTGATCGATGCCAGCAACCACCGGGGGCCGGTGGCGCAATCCCTCGGCCTGAAGGATGAGGCGCTTCCGTACCTTCCTCCTACCCAGGGATTGTATGCCCACTTTACCGACGTCGCACGACTGGACGCCCTGCCCATCCACCGTGACGTTCATTCAACGCCCTATCCCATCGATGACGCAGCGGTTCACCATGTTTTCGATGGGGGATGGTTCTGGGTGTTGCGATTCTGCAACGGCATCACCAGTGCCGGTGTGGCGGCGACGGATCATGCCGCGAGGCGTTGGGATTTGTCGGCGGGCGCCAAGGGTTGGGACCGGCTTGTCGCGTCATTTCCGACCGTGGCCAAACAATTCTCGAGGGCGGTGCCGACCGTGCCCTTCGTTCATGCGCCGCGACTTGCCTTCGCGACGCGACCGGCTGCCGGCGATGCCTGGGCATTGTTGCCATCGGCGGCGGGGTTCATTGATCCGCTGCTGTCGTCCGGCTTCACGCTCACGCTGCTGGGAATTGAGCGTTTGGCTCGGGCCTTTGAACTGGGATGGGAAGACCCGAGACAGTGGTCGGATGCAATGAAAGCATATGCCGAGGCGACTTGGGCTGACCAGCGCACCCTCGAACGCTACATCGCGGCCCTGTACGCGCGAATGGGGGATTTTCCGGCATTCACCGAGATCGCGCGTCTTTACTTCTGCGCCGTGATTTACTCGGAAACGAGTCGACGTTTGTCGGAGACCCAACGGGATCATGGATTCCTGATGCGGGACCACCCGGAATTCTCGGCGGGCGCGGCGTCCATTTGCGATCGGGCGATGCGAGGCGAACCCGCCGAAAACCTTCGGCGTTTGGTGGAGGGTTGGTTGGGTCGGTTTGATTTGGGAGGGCTCGACGATCCGGTGCGGCGGCCGTGGTATCCGGTAGTCGCGGACGATTTGCGTCTTCGAAGAGAGCGGATCGGTGCCACCGCCGACGAAATCGAGCGGCTGATTGCGAGGGCGGGATTTCAGGGGAGGGGCGCGAACGATGGATAGGGTAGCGGATCCGGAGAGACTGGATGGGCGGGAGATGCCGCGGCTTGAGGGAGCCTTCGGCCCACCGACATAATGACAGCCGTGCCACACGTGCCACCCAACGCTGCAGGGCATCCAGAAGGAGTGCCCATGATTGTGGATTACGTTGCGGGGTTAGTTCGGCGTCTGGTCCCGGCGACCGGTCCGCTCAAGCACCTGGATTTGGGGGCCGGTTGGGGGGATCTCATCCGACGACTCAGGGAGCATCATCCTCAGATCCGGTCTTGGGGCGTGGATTACAATCCCTCCCATTTCGGCGTGCCCGATGTGGAGGTGAAGCACGCCGATTTCAGCGTGGACCGTCTCGCCTATGATGATGCGACGTTTGATTTGGTGACCTGCACCGAGGTGGTGGAGCACCTGGAGAACTTTCGCCATGCCATGCGCGAGGCGGCGCGCGTTCTCAAGCCGGGCGGATGGATGGTGGTGTCCACGCCGAATGTCCTCAGTCTTAAGTCACGGTGGGCCTATTTCACCCGCGGTTTTTTCACCTACTTCGACCCGTTGCCCTCCAAGGATGACCCGCGAATGTATCCCGGCCAGCGGCACATTACTCCGTTGCCGTTCTTTTATCTCGCCCATGCTCTGCACGATGCGGGCTTCGTCGATATCGCGGCACATGCCGACAAGGTGCAACGATCCTCGGCCTTTTGGGCGACGATCCTGGGACCGGTGCTGACGCTGGTCGCCGGGTCGGCTCACCGGAGAAGGATCCGCCATTTTGGCGCCCTGAATCCTGAACTGGAGAAGCTCGCTCAGTGGAATAATTCGTGGCCGGTGCTCACCGGGCGCACGTTGATCGTGAGCGCGAAGCGCGCGTCCGGAACGCCATGAAGCTTTCGCAATGGATCAAGTATTTGGCACGGCGCGATACCACGTTCGCCGGCGAATTCGCCGCCATGCAACGGCTCGCGGGAGCGGATTGCCCCCGGTATTTCGTTGATGTCGGGGCCAACGACGGCTTTTACGCTTCGAACTCGTTTCCGTTCGCGGCGCGTGGGTGGCAATGCCTGCTGGTGGAACCTCATCCGGAAGCCTTTGCGCGTCTGCAGCAACGCCACCGAAAGCATCCCCATGTTCGCTGCCATGCGGTGGCCTGCGGAACCGAACCCGGCAGACTCCGGCTCTGGACCGGCGCCAACCGCGACACCACCCACGCCACATTCGCTCCCGAGGTTCATGCCGCGGCCGTTCCGGATTGGGCCGCGGACTCCATCGAGGTGCCGGTGGTGCGCCTTGACCAACTGCTGCGCGAGGCCGGATTTCCGACCCGGCTCGGCATCCTGTCCGTCGATACCGAAGGCTGGGAAGTTGAGGTGCTGCGCGGCATGGATCTTTCGATCTGGCGTCCGCGCCTGATCGTCACCGAGGACACCGATCGTGGCTTGGCGGAGAAGCGGACGCTGCTGGCAGAACAGGGTTATCAACAGCGGTTGACCCTGGGCGTCAACTCATTCTGGACATCGGACCGCTAGCCCATGGATCCCGAACGATTTCAGGAATCGGCGGCGGCCGACAGGCTTCGGCGGATCTACCGTGCCTATCGGAACCAACCCATGTGCCTGGGCCACGGGCTGGTGAAGCGGGTCTTCGCCGCGATGGTGGGGCGATACCAACGAGTGACTCTCGCCAACGGCCTGCGGATGGAGCTCGATCTCGATCGCATCGTTCAGAACACCGTTTTCTGGCTCGACGGCGATGTCGAACCACCTCTGGAGTGGCTGCTGCGGGAGATGCTGCCGCCGGGAGGTACGGTGGTCGACTGTGGTGCGAATTGCGGATTTATCGGCTTGCTGGCGCGCTGCTCGCGCGCGGCGCGGGTGGTCTTCGTGGAACCGCATCCCCGATTGGCCTCCACCATCCGACGCAACGTTGAATTGAATGGTTGGTCCGGCGATTGCGAAGTGGTCCAGGCGGCTGCTTCCGACTGCAGCGGCGAAGTGGTACTGCATACGAGCGCGAAGTTCGATGGTTCCCATTCGTTGCTGCCAAATTGGGTGGAGGACGATCGTGCGGACGGTTGCGAGATTCGCGTCGCTTCGCGGACCTTGCGTTCCATTCTGGAGGAGCGACCTGGATTCAGGCCGGTGGATCTCTTGAAGGTCGACACCGAAGGGCACGATTTGGCCGTCTTACGCGGACTCGGCGACGCGCTGTCCCCGGATCGCATCACGATGATCTATGCTGAGCTGGGACGGGACCGCGATGAGGCATTTGGTCGGCTCGAATCCGCCGGCTATGAAGGATTTGCTGCGCGGACACTTCGAAGGTCGGCACTCAATCGTTTAAGGCGCCGGAGTCTGGAGGGGGTGCCGACCACTTTCTTCACGACCTGGACCCCTGATCGCCCACCATCAGCGGAGACGTTGTGGGTTCCGCGCGGCGGGCCGCTCGGGAGGTTTCTTCGCCAAAGGGAAGCCGGCGACCAGGGTTGGAACCTCCAGGATTGAAGGTCTCCTGTTGCCATGATGATTTCCCCCAAACCCCAAGAATCGGCCGCGTCAGAGGAGCGGACGAGTTTCGCCCACCACGGTGAGGACCTCGAAGTCCTGAAGTATTTCGGAGGAAAGACGGGTGTTTTTGTTGAGGCCGGGGCCAATCACCCGATCGAGTCCAGCCAAACTTATCTCCTCGAACAACGTGGATGGAAGGGTGTGCTCATCGAGCCGAACCCGCATCTCGCTGAATTGTGCAGGCAATTGCGCCGGCGGTCCCAGGTGTTTGCATGCGCATTGGTCGAACAGGGTGGACCCACCGAGGTGCAACTGCGGTTTCCAAGTCCTGACCTTTCGGAGTTGGCCAGGGTGGTGTCGGGCCCAACCAGGCGGACGACGAGTCAAGGACGCGACGTATCGTTCGCATGCCCGGCACGGACTTTGGATGACGTCCTGGCGGAGGCCGGGTTGGGAGCGATCGATTTCATGTCGGTGGACCTGGAGGGATATGAAGCGGCCGCGCTAACCGCATTTGATTGGGTCCGCTGGCATCCCCGTCTGATATCCGTTGAGGATCATTGCGAGGATCTTTCCACCTGGCGACGCATGCGGCAGGGAGGCTATCGCTTTCTGCGGCGAATCGGAGACAACGACTGGTACGTTCCCGCCGATGCTCCGGATCGCGCCGGACTCGGCGAGACGCTGAAGTGGGTGAGGAAGAAATTCCTCTCCCTACCCCTTCGCAAGTTTCGCCGCTTTTCACGACGTCTGCGCGGACGCGCACTCGAATGAGACTGTTCGTACGAAGGCCGGGATCCGCATGATTTACGATACCTTTCCGTTCTTCAACGAACTGGAGTTGCTAGAGGTGCGATTGGCCGAACTCGAGCCGGTGGTGGATCATTTCGTTTTGGCGGAGGCGACGCGAACGCACAGCAATCAGCCGAAACCGTTGCACTTCCAGGAGAACCGCCACCGGTTCAAGCCTTACCTCCCCAAGATCATTCACGTGGTGGTGGACGATTGCCCCGATTCAGCGAATGCGTGGGTCATCGAAAAGTTTCAGCGCGATGCGGTGGGACGGGCCCTTGTCGGCTGCAAGCCGGACGACATCGTCCTGAATTCGGATATCGACGAGATTCCGCGCCGTTCGGCGGTGCAGAAACTAAGGGAGCGCATGCGGTTCGGGACAGGAGTCGGGGCACGGGTGGGGTCGGCCGTCCTGCGACAACCATGGCTGGTCGGACTGGTGCGGAATTTGTTTAAGAAGCACCATCCTCGTGTCTGGGTGCTGGAACACCGGCAATTCTATCATTTTCTCAACTGCACCAGTCGCACTCTACCGTGGTGGGACGGCACCCGGGCGGTGTTTTATCGGGACTTCACCCGCGCCCGCGACCTCCGTTCCTGGAAGGGGCATCGCCTCCAGGATGCGGGTTGGCACTTTTCGTACATGGGTGGCGTGGATCGTGTTCGTGAGAAATTACAGGCATTCGCCCACCAGGAATACAACAGGCCTGAATTCATCGATCGCCAGAAAGTGGAATCCGCCTTGCGCGAGGGCCGCTGGGCCTTGGGTCCGGAGCATCAGCTGCAGTTCGTTCCCTTCGACGAGTCCTTCCCGGAGTTTCTCCGAACGAACCGGGATCGATTTCGGGACTGGATCGGCGAGGTTCCCAAGGCACCCGGCGCGGACAGTCGCTGACTTCAACTCGGCAGGATGCCCTGCAGCCGCGCCATCGACGCGAACGGGCCGTCCTGCCTCAATAATTCCTGCGGGGGACCACTTTCGACGATCCGTCCCGCCGACAACGTGATCACGCGGTCCATTCCCATGAGGGTGCTGAGACGGTGTGCGACGCACAGCACCGTGCGATTCTCCTCGAGCCGTTCGATGGCGCTTTGAACCTCGCGTTCGCTCTGCGAATCCAGGGACGCGGTGGCTTCGTCGAGAATGAGAATAGGCGAGTTGCGAACAAAGGCGCGGGCGATGGAGAGACGCTGCCGCTGGCCGCCGGACAACGTCACGCCACGCTCGCCGACGGACGTGTCATAACCTTTGGGCAGGGCGCTGATGAAATCGTGGGCGAAGGCGGCACGTGCGGCGGCCTCGACCTCGGCACGGCTGACGCCGGGTCGGCCGCAAGCGATGTTCTCGGCCACCGTAAGGTCGAAGATCACGATGTCCTGGCTGACCAAGGCCAACAGGCGGCGGAGGTCCCGACCCAACTGGTCCCGAAGGTCCACGCCATCAATGGTGATACGGCCGGATTGGGGATCGTAGAATCGGAAGAGCAAATTGACCAAGGTGCTTTTCCCGGCGCCGCTTTCGCCGGCCACGCCGAGCTTCTGGCCGCAGGGGATGACGAGAGAGAAGTCGTTCAGGACGGTTCGATCGTTGTAGGCAAAGGTGACTCCATCAAAAACGATCTCGCGGCGAAACGCCGTGAGAGTCTTTGGCGATGACGGGTCGACGACGGTAGGTTGCTCGGCGAGGATCTGTCCGATGCGCTCCGCCGCCACCGAGGCTTGAACAAATGAGACGTGGACCTGGGAGAGGCGCTTGATCGGGGTGTAAAGGATCGCCGTTCCGCCAAGGAAGGTGAGCAGGTCGGTGAATTGAATGCCTTGGAAAGCGATATAAAGCACCAGGGTACTGAGTGCCAAGGCGGACACGAGTTCGATGATCGGGTTCACCAATTCACGGGCGCGCATGGCCCGCATGCCTTGGCTGACCAGTTCGCGGGCGAGCTTTTGAAAGCGTTCCAGCTGCGTGGCTTCCAGGCCGAATGCCTTGACTACGCGGATCCCGGCCAGGAACTCCACCATGAGTCCCGCCTGCTGGGAGGAGGCTGTCGCCATGCCGCGGCCCGCCGCCCGCGCCTTCTTTCCGAGGCGCCCAATCGGAATGACGCAGATCGGCAGGAAGATCAGAACGAAGAAGGTGAGCTTCGGGTCGAGCAGAATGAGCAACCCTAGAATGCTGAGGATGGTGACGGGCTCCTTGACCAGGTCAGCCATCCGGCTTCCGATCGCCACCTGAAGCGTCAATGCGTCGGTATTGACGCGCGTGATGAGATCGCCGGATCGAAAGCGCGAGAAGTACTCGAGCGACAGATTCGCCAGGCGTGACATGATGTCGATGCGGAGGTCGCTGACCGTGCGTTCGCTGACCCAGCTGAGGAAGTAATTGCTGAAGTAGCCGGTGAATCCTCGCAGCGCCATCAGGAGCGGCAACAAGGTGAGAACCCCTACAACCTCCCGCCACCCCGGCTTGCGACCAGCGAGCGGCAGCCAATCGTCCAAGGCCGACCGTACCGCTTGCTCCACCGCCGCCGTCCGGGAACGCCAGTTCGAGGACAATTCGGAAAAGGTCGCGCCGCTATCCCCGGTCGTGGCGATCGCCGCTTCCTGCTGGGCCGCGGCAGGCGTGGCGGGAACGGCTCCCGACAATCGCTCGAACACCATGCGCGCACCCCATAAGGCCGCGCCATTCGAGACGCCGTAGATGATGCCCAACACGATTCCCAGGGATATGCGGGCCCGGTAGCGCCGCAGATACGGAGCACCGAATCGCAGGATCGCCAGGAATTGCTTCATCCGCGGGCGAGCGTCTCGCATGCCGAGGATGGCCGCAAGAATGTCGTCCCTGGCGAACCCCGGCCCGTTGACGTGCTCCGCCACGCTGACGCAACGTTCTTCCGTGAAACCCATCCTGCCGGACGCCGCGCGTCTCCTGGTTCCAATCCTTTGGAGTCTGACCGTCGGGACGTTGTCCGCAGCGACACCCGTCGACGGCTGGTCCGATCTTTTCGATGGTCGGACCTTGGAGGGTTGGCGCGGAAACGAAGGCGGCGCTTCTCACAAAGTCGTGGACGGTGCGATCGTCTGTGATGGGCCTCGGTCCCATCTTTTTTATGTCGGCGCGGTCGAGGATGGTCAATTCGGGGACTTTGAGTTTGAAGTCGAGGTTCGGACGTCGCCGGGAGCGAATTCAGGGATCTACTTCCATACTGCATTTCAGGAAAAGGACTGGCCCACCCAGGGGTACGAGGTCCAGGTGAACAACACGGCGACCGGCGAGGGCGGGTATCGCGAAAACAAGAAGACCGGGAGTCTGTACGGCATCCGCAACGTCTACCGGCAGCTGGTCGCCGACAACGAGTGGTTCCGATTGCGTATTTCGGTTTTGGGACGACAAGTCCGGATTTGGGTCAATGACACGGAGTCGGTGAACTACGTCGAGCCGCGCCATGCGCCCAATGGCGGCTACAAGGATCGACGGATCTCGCGAGGAACCTTCGCCCTCCAATGCCACGATCCCGGCAGCAAGGTGTCGTTTCGCCGGATTCGGGTGCGACCCCTAAAGGGGCCGTCGATGGCTGATGCCAACCTGGGAGATGCTTATGCGATCCCGGCCGGACTGAGTCAGCTGTTTGCCGACAACGTGCCGGTGATCGACCTGCATACTCATCTTAAGGGCGGCCTGACGATGGCCGACATCCTTCAACGCCAATTCCGCACGGGCATCAATGCGGGTGTGGCGTTGAATTGCGGCGTTGGCTTTCCGGTCACCAACGATGCGGGGATCGATCGGGTGCTGGGGGAATTTCGGCATCCGTTGGTCTTCACGGGGATGCAGGCCGAAGGGCGGGAGTGGGTGACGCTGTTCTCGAAGGAAGCGGTCGCCAAGTTCGACTACGTCTTTACCGACGCCATGACGATCTTCGACGACAACGGAAAGAGGATGCGATTGTGGATCCCGGAGGAAGTCGAAGTGACCGATCCGCAGCTGTTCATGGATCTCCTCGTTCGACGAACCATCCAAATCCTGGAGAGTGAGCCCATCGACATCTGGGTCAATCCGACCTTTCTTCCTGCGGTTATCGCGGGCGATTACGCCAGACTCTGGACGCCTGAGCGCATGAATAAGGTAATTGAAGTTGCGGCGAGAAAGGGAGTTGCCATCGAGATCAACGACCGGTTCCGACTCCCCAGTTTGGACTTTCTCCGCCTGGCCAAGGCCGCGGGCGTCAAGTTCACCCTCGGAACCAACAACGGGGGGCGTGAGGATTTGGGCCGACTCGATCATTCAGTGCAGATGATTCGGGAAGTCGGCCTCCAATGGCAGGACTTCTGGATGCCGGGAAGGCGCCGCCCATAACGCCACTCAAGGCCCAGGGCGAGATCGACCGGTTGAACGGTTGACACGCCAGCGTGTTTTCAACCAATGTCCGGACCTTTTCGCGGTCTGGACAGACCAGCCGCCTCGTATTGTATGCCGAATACCAAGTCCGCAGAACGCCGCGCCCGCGTCAGTGCCCGGCGCCAGTCCCGCAATCGGTCGGTCAAATCCCGCCTTGGCACGCTCGAGCGCAAATATCGCGCCCTCGTGACTGCCGGCAAGAAAGACGAGGCGGCCCAAGCCTTGCGTGCCGCGACCTCCGCTCTCGACAAGGCTGCCAAGCGAGGGGTGATTCCCAAGGGCCGCGCCGACCGCAAGAAGTCACGTCTGTCGTTGAGCCTCAAGCGCGTGGCTGCGTCGGCGTCGACCAAGCCCGCCGCCTGATTCGAGATCTCGCGGACCGGGGATTCCTGCCTCGATCCGCGTTTCTTCGGTGATCGGCATTGCCGCCCGGTAAATTGCCCCGGGCAAACGCTGGCTCTCCATCGTATCGTCCGGCATCCTCGGGCGTGGCCTCTGCTTTTTCCACCCTTCTGGACGCAACCTTGCGCCACCTCGAGGATTTGAAGACGGGCGGCGTTCGGTGGGTAGATGTCCACCCCAAGACCCTCGCTGCCTTTCGTGGGCCGGCCCAATTGGGTCGGCCAGTACGCGAGCCCGCGGCGTCCTCCCCAGGGGCCGCCGGTCGCGATTCCAATCCGATCTTCCCCACCGCGGCACGGCCCACGGCCAAACCTTCTGGTCACGGATTCGTCGCTGCCCCGGCGGTTTCCATGCCGGCTTCAGCCCTGCCTGGGTCGGTGGTTCCGTCCGCTGAGGTAGGTCCCGGTCGGTCGGGAACGACAGGATCAGAGGCCTTTTCGACGCCGATTCTCAGTGCTGCGGAGAGGTTGGTGGCGATGCAGGCCATTCGGGAGCGCGCCTTGGTTTGCCAAAAATGCCCCCATTTGGTCCGTTCGAGAACCCAAGTCGTGTTTGGCGTGGGAAGCCTGGAGGCGGAACTGATGTTTGTCGGCGAGGCGCCGGGAGCGGAGGAGGATCGCCAAGGCGAGCCATTCGTTGGTCCGGCCGGACAATTGCTCACCCGCATGATTCAGGCGATGGGGTTTTCGCGGGAGACCGTCTATATCGGCAACATCTTGAAATGCCGGCCCGACACTCCCGGGGCGAAATGGGGGAATCGCCCGCCACGTCCCGAGGAAATGGAAACCTGCAAGCCCTACCTCTTAAGCCAGATTGAGATTATCCGGCCTCGCGTCCTGGTGGCCCTCGGTGGCACCGCGGTGCAGGGTCTCTTGGGTTTGAGCACCACGATGGGCGCGGTGCGTGGGCGGTGGCATCACCTCCGTGGAATTCCTGTGATGCCGACATTTCATCCTTCCTACTTGTTGCGTTCGGAGGATGCCGCCGATAAGGGATTCTCGGAGAAGCGCAAGACCTGGGAGGACATGCTGAAGGTTCTGGAGAGGTTGGAGCGTCCGGTCACTGCCAAGATGCGAGGTTACTTCCAGAAGCCGTCACCGGGTGGACCCAATGGCTAATCGAGGTCCGAAATTCCTTAGGCAGCAGAGTAGCACTCCCGGTTTGGCAGATCTCCCGGGCACTGCTTCAATGGGCTCGCGATGAAAATCCTGGTCATCGGCTCGGGCGGCCGAGAGCACGCCTTGGTGTGGAAACTGGCGCAGTCTCCCCACACCCAGCGACTCTGGTGTGCCCCGGGCAACGCGGGGATGACGCTTGAACGCTGCGCCGGCAGTGGGCTCGAGGCGGAGTGTGTGCCGATTGCGGCGGACGATTTGGATGGCCTGCTTCGATTTGCCCTGGAACGACACCCGGATCTGACGGTGGTTGGGCCCGACAATCCCCTGGCCATGGGGGTGGTCGATGTCTTCCAGCAACATCGTCTCCGGATTTGGGGGCCCAACCAGCGAGCCGCCCAGTTCGAGTCGTCCAAGGCATTCTCGCAGAACTTCATGGCGGTTCATGGGGTACCCGCACCGGAAGCCGGCGTTTTCACTGACCCGCATGCGGCCAAACGTTTTGCCGCAAAGCTGGGTGGCCGTTGCGTGGTTAAGGCCGACGGTCTGGCCCTGGGAAAGGGGGTTCTGCTCGCCTACTCGCAAGCGGAGGCCGATCAGGCCATCGAGGAGATCATGCTCCGGCGGGCTTTTGGAAGTGCCGGGGAGCAGGTCGTGATTCAGGAATTACTGGAAGGCTACGAAATCTCGCTGCACGCGCTGTGCGACGGCCATGTCGCCAAGCTCTTTCCAACGGCTCAGGACCACAAACGCGCCTTCGATGGGGATCAAGGTCCGAACACGGGCGGCATGGGAACGTATTCTCCGGCACCTTTTTTGACCGAGGATGAATTACTCACCACCGCGCGAATGATCCTGGAACCCTGGCAGCGGGGTTGTGCGGCGGAGGGAATAGATTTCAGGGGAATCATTTACCCGGGAATCATGCTCACCTCGAATGGACCCAAGGTTCTCGAATTCAACGCCCGCTTCGGCGATCCCGAGACCCAGGTCTACCTGACGCGTCTGGAAAACGACTTGGTGGAACTGCTCGATGCCTCGGTGTCCGGTACCTTGCGCGACCTGGAACTCCGGTGGTCCGGGCATGCGTCCGTCTGCGTGGTGCTGGCTTCAGGTGGCTATCCTGGCGCCTATGCCAAGGGTTATCCCATCAGCGGATTGGAAAGTGTGGCGGCGCTTCCCGACGTCAAAGTGTTTCACGCGGGCACCATCGTGAAAGACGGTGATTTCGTCACCCACGGCGGCCGGGTACTGGGCGTCACGGCCTGGGCTGAGACGTTGGCGGACGCGCAGGCGGCCGCTTATGCCGCGGCCGATCTGATTCGTTTTGAAGGCATGCAATTTCGACGCGACATTGCTGCCAAAGCGCTCGGACATGGCGCCCTCTTGGCCTGATCGAACCTCATGGATTTAAGCCTCCAACGCGGTTTCAACCGAAGACGCCTGACGCAGTTCCTGGCTGCGGTTGGGCTGGTGTTCCTGAGCCTGGGAGTCGTGCCGGCCGATACTCCAGCCTGGCCTACGGTATCCGAACTGCAGACGCTGCTGCGTAGTCAACTCCCCAGCGTGCCCGAGGCTTCGCCCGGCGAAACCAACGCCGGCGCCTACCTGAAGTCCCTGGCCCCGTGGGTTTTGGTCGGCGAGGAAAGACCGTCCCGCGGGGGGGTCTTGTCCCGGACCAACGTCTACGGCGACGGAATCGCCTACCTTCGGGTCAACGAGGTGCAAATCGGCTTATCCGAGGCCATTGCCTCCGCGCTCGCGAATCTCGGAGGAACCAGCCGAATTCACGGCGTGATCCTCGATCTGCGATTCACCGGCGGCGCCGATTTCCGGGAGGCTGCCGCGGCGGCGGGGGTACTCACCGCGCGCGAACCGAGCGGTTTCAGGATGGGGACCACGGAGATTGAGGGACGATCCGTTCCAACTTCCTTCCCACTGCCCACGATTATCCTCGTCAATCGACAGACACGTGGGGCGGCGGAAGCCTTGGCGGCCGCGACTCGGCACTTGATCGCCCCCAGCCTTGTTATTGGAACCAATACTTCGGGCCAGGCTCGAAGTTACCGCCCGGTGCCCGTCCCAGGTGGTGCGGTGATACGCGTGGCTGGCGACCCTTTTACCTTGCCCAGCGGGACCTCGATTCCTCCCACCGGATTGGAACCTGACCTGCAAGTCGCGGTCTCCGAGGAGGATGAAGCGATCTATTTCACGGACGAGTTCCGGCGCGTTTTCCAGGGGAAACCAGTGACGGCTGAACCGTCTTTCCGACTTAACGAAGCCGAGTTGGTCCGGCGTCGGCGCGGACCGAGGTCCACCGGGGACCGGGCGTCTGGTACGCCGGCCCGAGTGGTACACGATCCGGTGCTGGCGCGGGGAGTTGATCTCCTTGAGTCCCTGGCAGCGCGCGGTGACGATGCTGGCAATTCGCGTTGACGCCGATACCGCCCGCCAACAACTTCCGCCCCTTGGTCGCCGGAATGAAGACCATCTTGTTTGTCTGCACAGGGAATATTTGCCGCAGCCCCATGGCTGAAGGGCTCTTTCGCCATCTTACCGCCAGGATGGCAGGGAAATACCGTGCGATCTCCGCTGGCGTCGGCGCCGTCGATGGCATGCCCCCAAGTACCCACGCCGTGCAGGCGCTGCGGGAATTGGGTGTCGATATTTCCAAACAGCGGAGTCGCGCGCTGACGGCGGACATGGTCCGGCAGGCCGACCTCATTTTTGGCATGACTCACGGACATGCCCACGCCGTTACGCTGATGTACCCGGCGGCGGCCGAGAAGACGTTCGTTCTCCGTGAATTCGATGATACCCTCGATGATTTCGAGAAGGACATCGGCGATCCGATCGGGGGTTCCTACCAAGTCTATCTTCGGTGCCGCGATGAAATCGAGCAGGGGATTTTTACCATGATGAAGCATCTAGAACAGCAAGAGGGAGCGGCCCGACAGGTGGCCGGGCAAAAGACCCTGACCCTGGCCATCGGCTCGGATCACGCCGGGTACGACCTCAAGAAGGTCATCAAACAGCACCTGACTGACAGCCGCTACGTCGTCGAAGATTTCGGCACCCATTCTCCTGAATCCGTCGACTACCCGGATTTCGCGCAACCGGTGGCGCAGGCAGTCGCCGAGAATCGTGCCGATCTGGGGATCCTGATTTGCGGTACGGGCATCGGCGTTTCCATCGCGGCAAACAAGGTTGCCGGGGCCCGCGCGGCCCTCTGCACGACCGAAGAAATGGCGCGGCTCGCCCGCGCCCATAACAACGCCAACATTCTTTGCCTCGGCGGACGCGTGATCGGAGTCGATCTGGCAAGAGCCATTACCGAGACCTTCTTGCGATCCGAGTTCGAGACGGGCTCGCGTCATGAACGGCGCGTCGAAAAATTGGAGCACAGCCACACCAGCCTCGCGGCCGTGGATCCGGCCATTGCCCGGACCGTGGCTCACGAACGTCGGCGTCAGCAGGAGAATATCGAACTTATCGCCAGTGAGAACTTTACCAGCCGGGCGGTGATGGAGGCCCAAGGCTCGGTGCTCACCAACAAGTACGCCGAAGGCTATCCGGCCAAGCGTTGGTACGGTGGTTGCGAACATGTCGATGAGGCCGAAGTGCTCGCCGCCGACCGCGCCAAACAGCTCTTCGGCGCCGAACACGCGAATGTGCAGCCGCATTCGGGTTCCGGTGCCAACATGGCCGTCTACTTCGCCTTCCTCAAACCCGGCGATAAGATGCTGACCATGGACCTGTCGCACGGCGGGCATTTGACCCACGGCAACAAGGCCAATTTCTCCGGCAAATTCTTCGAGATCGTGCACTACGGCGTCGGCGCTGAGGACGAACGCATTGATTACGATCGCCTGGCTCAGATGGCGCGGGAACACCGTCCGCGCATGATCACCGTCGGGGCCAGCGCCTACCCCCGCATCATTGACTTCGCGCGACTGGGCGCCATCGCGAAGGATGTCGGCGCCCTGCTGCTCGCCGACATTGCACATATCGCCGGTTTGGTGGCGGCGGGACTCCATCCGAGCCCTGTGCCTCACGCCGATTTCGTCACCACAACGACACACAAGACGCTGCGGGGACCTCGCGGTGGGCTCATCCTTTGTCCGGCCAAGTACGCGAAGGAAATCGATTCCTGCGTCTTTCCGGGCATTCAGGGAGGACCCTTGATGCACGTGATCGCCGCGAAGGCAGTGTGTTTTGAGGAAGCCCTTCGGCCCGAGTTCAAGGCGTACCAAGCCCAGATCCTCAAGAACGCTGCCGCCCTGGCGGAAGGCATGAAGCGCAATGGATACCGCCTGGTATCCGGAGGAACGGACAACCACCTGATGCTGGTCGACGTGGGGGCTCGGGGAATGACCGGCAAGGATTGCCAGTTGGCCCTGGATGCCGCGGGAATCACCGTGAACAAGAACACCATTCCGTTCGAGACACGGTCCCCGTTCCAGGCGAGTGGCATCCGGCTTGGTACTCCGGCCGTTACCACCCGTGGCATGAAGGAGCCCGAGATGGCGGCGATTGCGGACATGATCAGTGAAGTGCTCCTCGATCTGAAGAGCGCCGAAACTCAAGCCAAGGTCCGAGAGCGAGTTCGCGAGTTGACCTCTCGGTTTTCGCTGCCTGCCTGAACGCAGGTTTCGGATTCGGTGTCGCGGGATCCCTCGGCGCGCTCCGAAGAGCACGCCATAATGTCCACGATGGACTTGGCGACGTGCGCTGCGCGGAGGCGTTCAGTGCTAACCGTGCTTCGCAAGCTTCAAGCTGGGAGCGCCTGGATTGGGAGGGGTCGGAATGGAAGGCCCAGACAGGTATCCCGCGAGTTCCGCATCAGTACTCGCCTGGGCATCCTCCAGGAGTCGAACCACCTCTGGTCCATCGAGGATGGTAATGCCACGTGAAGCGGCACCGCTGCGCGCCTCAAATGTATACCCTTTCACGGCTAGCAAGAGGCCCTTGGCAATCCCTGCCGAACCCATGCGATCAGCGAATTCTTGAACTCCCTGCAGTCCGACTCGGGGCTCAACCGCAGGCCTGCAGGCTACCAGTGTCTTCTCGCCGTCCTTCTCCAATGCAAAGTCCCGAAGGGGTGACGATCCGGACTCGGGTGACGCAAGAGGGTGATAGCCTTGCCGCTCGAACACAGCCCGCATGACTTTCACCATCTGGTCCACATCAATCGCTTGGATCCGTTCGTGAATCGACAGCGGTTTGTGCGGCGCCGCAGGTGCGGTGTCAGATGCCCTGAGCACGGGCGAAGCGCCTGACGCCGGCGGTTGTGCGACCGGCGGACGGGCTGGCGTGGCCCCGTCTGGTGCCGCTGGTGAGGGTCGCGACCTTCCTGACAACCGTGGACCCGGTGCGACACTGAGTTTGATGGAAGGCGGTGGGGCTGATGCAGGTGAAGCCGGAGGCGAATGCGCAGTTTCCGGTGGGATTGGAGACGGACCCAGGGAACGCGAGGGCGTCCTTGCCGAAGACCGAGCCGGCATTGCAACGGAACCCGGAGGGGTGGTGAGGACAGGGGGAATCGGCATCCCGGCAGGGTACCCATGATTTTGGCGGGTCGTTCCCTTTCGAGAATCCGGGTCCTCTCCGAGTGCTGCATCGAGACTCTCCCCGTCCAGTGCGATAGACCGAAGGGCACCTATCTCAACTTCCTTGGCAGGCGGTCTGGCGCTTTGTCTTCGGGCGAGCCGTCGAATCAGGGTCCAACCAAGACCCATCAGAAGAAGGACTCCGGCGGCGACGCCAATCGGCACGGCGATCCCATGAAGCTGGGCCGGAATAGAAAGACCTGCCACGACGCCTGGAGCAACGAGGTGAATGGCGGAAGGGGCGAGGGAGGGAGCAGGGTAGGACCTGCGCAATCGTCGTCTTGGCATGTGGCCTCCAAGCCCGGGGCAACGCGCCCCGCAAACGAGACTAGCGGCAGTCCGCGGGATGGCTTGAGCGTTTGTGAGCAACTTGCGCGCTCCGTCAAAAGGTCGGCGATCGGTATTTCACCCTAACGCCCGACGCCCACCATGACAGGTCTGCCCCTTAGTCAAATGGGCGTGATCGGTCGGGAATTAAGGGATAGGTCTGGTCCCTAGTTGAATCGACGAGCTTCGGGCTGTCCGCCCACTCGGAAGAACAGGCGTGGCCCCCTGTCTGGTGGAACGCCCGACGCCATCATTACAGGTCTGCCCCTTAGTCAAATGGGCGTCATCGGTCGGAATTAAAGGATAGGTCTGGTCCCTAGTTGGATTGACGAGCTTCAGGCTGTCCACCCCCCCCGGAGCAAAAGGAGTGGCCCTCTGTCAAAACACCCAGTGGTGAGCAAAGGGCGGCATTCTGGCGCATAGCTCGGTAGGGTGGCAGGGTCGGCTCGGGGCGGGTCAAACTGGCCCACGCGGGTTTGCGGATTCGGTTTCCGAGGGTGGTGACGGTTGTCGTTCTTGGGCGCGCTTAGAGGGGGTCGGCGACGATCAGGGCAATTTGAGCCTGGGAGCCCACCAACCTCCGGAAGACCAGAGTCAGGGAGTTGAACTTACCGTTGGACAACGGACTGCTTTTGGGAATCTTTCGCACCGTGCGTGGTCGAAATGCCCTATGGGTCGTGATGCTGGCACTCGTTTGGGTGCCACTCATGTCTCATTGCCGACTCGCAGCCGTGGACGGAATGGAGTTTCTCCAATGTGCCGGCCATAACGATTCGGACGACCACGGACCCGGAGCGCTCGATGGGCGCGAGGCACATCCTCATGATGCGGATCATCCGGGGGAGAACGACGGATGCTGTTCGGTCGAGGGCGCCCAGTTCCTGACACGTGACGCGTCCGATGACCTCTGGCTAGTGGCATCCACCGGCGAGGTGTGCCAACTGTCGGTGGCGTTCGCGCCTCGAATCCAGGTTTCCGGTCATCCATCGGGCCGGGGAATCGGGATCGGGCCGCCACCGGAACTGAATCCTTCCTGGCGGTTTCTCCTTCGCGTCTCTCTGCCTTCGCGAGCGCCCTCATTGGCTTCCTGATTCCTTCTTCGTTGCTGGGCGCGGTTCATCCGGGTCTCTCGATCCTGCCTTCGGGAATTGCCGCGCCCCCGGGATTGGGACTGGGTCAATGGGCAGGCAACCACTCGATGTTCGAAGACTATGACGATTTCTAGATGGAAGGGGTTTTGGCTGGGGCTGGGTGTGGCTCTGGGCAACTGGATCGGGGCGCCGTTCGCACGATCCGCGGAAACGGGAGATTTGGGACCGCGGGAACCGGCCAGGGACGCTCCCGTGGTCACCTTGAATGTCCTGGTGTCAGAGACACTGGAGAGCAACCCGGAACTGCGCTACTACCGCGCCGAGGTGGAGGCCGCCAAGGGATGGCGACGCGACGCGGCACGACTGGCGAATCCAGAGGTGACGGGTTCCTTTGGTCCAAAATCCGTGCGCGGCGGCAGCGTGACGGAGGAAGGGATTGCGTGGTCGGTGGGTTTGCAGCAGCCCCTGGAATGGCCTGGACGATTGAGTTTGCGCAAGGCAATCGCCAATCGGGATGTGGAGCTGGCGGAATTGGGTTTGGCGCGATTTCAAGTGGAGTTGGCAACGCGTGTCCGCGGCCTTGGATATCGACTGCTGGCAGCACAGGAACTGGCCAGTGCTGCCGCCGAAGTGGCGCAACGATTTCATGATTTGCGCGAGGTCTTGGTGCAGCGGGATCCGGCTGGCCTCACACCACTGCTGGAGACCCGCGTGATCGAGGCCACGGAACTCAATGCTCAACGCAAATCTGCCGACGCGGCATTGCAGGTCGAATCGGCGACGCTGGAATTGAATCGACTCCGTGGCGTGGCGGCCACGAATCGCTGGCTTCTGGGCCCAACGCCGCTGGATTTCCGGCCGCTGGTGGATCGGGAGGCGGCATTGGCTGCGGCACGAACCAACGACTTCGAATTGCGCGCCCGGATGGTGGAGCTGGTTCAACAGGGGTTCCGTGTGGATTTGGCGCGCAACGAACGGTACCCCGGCGTGTCCGTGGGTCTGACGGTTTCCGAGGAGAGTGCCGGCGATCGCGAGCGGATCATTGGGTTGTCGGTGTCGGTTCCCCTGCCGATGTGGCAGCGGAATTCCGGTGCGGTGGCTGCGGCACGGGCGCGGGAGACCCAGGCCGAGGTTTCGCTGGAGGTGGCTCGGCGGGAATCGGAGCGCAAGGTGCTTGACGCGGCAGTTCGGTACGCGTCGAAGGTGGCGGAGATGGGGCGGTGGCGACCCGATGCTGTTCGTCATTTCCGCGAGGCGGCCGAGATTGCCGATCGCCACTATCGGCTCGGGTCGGTGCCGATTTCAACCTACGTGGAGCTGCAGAAGCAATACCTCGACGCGGTGGAAACCTTGCTCACGACGAAGCAGGAGGCTTTGGAGGCGGCAGCGCAGCTGGAATCGCTTACAGGGATGGCATGGGTGACCCTCGAGGTCTCAGTCCGGGACGGGGAGGTGGTGCCATGAATTCCATACCATCCTGTGGCAATTGGGCATGGATTCTCCTGATGAGTCTGCTGCTCACGGGTTGCGAGCGTAGGGATGCCGGCGCGAAGGCCCACCATCATCACTCGGAGGAAGCCCACGCGGATGAAGACGGTCACAGTCATCACCCGGATGAAGACGGAGATCATGACCACGACGGACACGACCACGCGTCGAGCCACTCCCAGGAGCTCGTCGGGGGCGCGTCGTATCAATCCGAGCGAGGGGTGATTCTCTCGGATGACACGCGAAAGATATTAGGAGTTGAGGTGGAGGAGGCGACGCAAGGAGTCATTCCGCATGAGATTCGGTTCAGTCTGCAGATGTTTGGAGAGAAGCACCGCCACGCCGCCGGGGAACGGGAGCATCCAGGTTGTGATGTCCATGGTTCCGGTCTGATCGAATCGTCCCTCGCCAAGGAGGTGCGCGTGGGAAGTCCAGTTGTGGTTCGAGGACAAGGTGCGGATCATCCTCCGCTTGCGGGCGTGGTGCTGGGTGTTTCCAGAGCGCTGGCCCTTGGCGAATCGGAGGTCGTGGTGGGAATCTCCAACGCCATCGGAGTGCTTGGCCCGGGGGATTTTGTCGGCGCCACGCTGATGGTGCCGAGGTTGACACCGGCGCCGGTGGTGCCGGCAACCGCGGTACTTCGGACCGCCCAAGGGGAGTTCGTCTTCGTCGAACACAAGGGCGCCTATCGACGGCAGGCGGTGGTGCTCGGGGCTGAGTCGGGCGGCCAGGTGGCCGTGGTCGAAGGACTGCGGGACGGTGAGCGGGTGGTCATCCGGCCGGTGGAGGAACTGTGGCTCATTGAGCTGCGGGCCACGAAAGGTGGCGGTCATTCGCACTAATGAGACTCCTCCCATGTTAGGATCCATCATTGAGTTTGCGATCCGCCAACGGACCTTTGTGCTGTTGGCGACTCTGGTTGGTATCGTCCTTGGAATCGCATCGGCGCTGCGGCTGCCGATCGATGCAGTGCCGGACATCACCAACGTTCAGGTGCAGGTCAACACGCAGGTGCCCGCGCTGGCGCCGGAAGAGATCGAGAAGATGGTGACGTTTCCGATCGAGAACGCGATGACGGGAATTCCGGGACTGCTCGAACTGCGATCACTCTCGAAGGCAGGACTATCCCAGGTGAATCTGATCTTCGAGGACGGCACCGATCTCTTTCGCTCGCGCCAGTTGGCGAGCGAACGACTGCAGTCGGTGGTCGAGGAGTTACCGGCGGGCCTTACACCCAAGCTGGCTCCGATCAGCACCGGATTGGGTGAGGTCTTCTATTACGTCGTTGAATACGCAACGAACGCTCCCGGAAAGCCCGCGAATCGAAAGGACCAGCTCATGGAGCTGAAACAGATTCACGACTACCTGGTGAAACCCAGGTTGAGGTCGACGCCGGGGGTGGCTGAGGTCAACGCGCAGGGGGGATACGAGAAGCAGATCGTCGTGCGACCCAATCCCGACAAGCTGAAGAGCGTGGGCATGTCGTTGGGCGAGATTGCGGCCGCCGTTGCCGAGAACGTCGAGAACGCGGGCGGCAGCGTGATTCAGTTGGGCGGTGAGCAAGTGGCGGTCCGGGCGGCGGGACGGGTTCGGACGATCGCGGAAATCGAGGATCTGCCGTTGAAGTTCGGGGCACGCCCGACGCCGTTGCGTGTGCGGGACGTTGCAGAGGTTGGGATTGGAACGGCGGTGCGAACCGGAGCGGCGACCTACAATGGAGAGGAGGCGGTGCTTGGAACGGCATTGATGCTGGCCGGCGAGAACAGTCGACTGGTGGCGCGTGCTGTGGCGGCGCGGTTGGTCGAGATGGAATCGAAACTGCCCGAGGGGATTCGAGTGATCCCGGTGTATGACCGCACCGTATTGGTGGACCGGACTGTGCGCACCGTGGAGACCAGTTTGTTCGAAGGGGCCATCCTGGTGGTGGTGGTATTGTTGGTTTTTCTGGGCAACTGGCGCGCGGCGTTGATCGTGGCAGCGGCAATCCCTCTCTCGCTGCTCATGACGATGACCGGAATGGTTCAAGGGCGAATCTCAGGCAACCTGATGAGCCTGGGGGCGATCGACTTCGGATTGATCATCGATGGCGCGGTGGTGATGGCTGAGAACATCCTTCGCCATCTAGCAGGCCGACAGCATCGGTTGGGTCGTCCATTGACGGTGGCGGAGCGGACCCATGAAACCCTGGTGGCAGCCCGCGAAGTCGCCAATCCGATGTTCTTTGGCGTGGTGATCATCACGGTGGTTTACCTGCCCATTCTGGCGTTGACCGGCATCGAGGGGAAAATGTTCCGCCCGATGGCGATCACCGTGATTCTGGCATTGGTTGCCGCCCTGCTGTTGGCCATGACGTTGGTCCCCGCCCTTTGTTCGTGGTTCCTGGGTGGGAAGCTTCGGGAGGAGGAAGGAGTTCTGGTGCGGTGGGCGCGGCGCGCCTACGAACCAGTGTTCGCCTTGTCGATGCGGTTTCGCTGGGGCGTGGTGGCATTGGCGGTCGGGCTGTTCGCGCTGGCCGGCTGGGCCTTCGGTCGACTCGGGGCCGAGTTTGTTCCGCAACTCGACGAAGGCTCGTTTGCCACGCACATGATCCGCACGACGAGCATAGGGCTGGATGCAAGCATCGAAATGCAGAAGCGAGGAGAACGGGTGTTGTTGGAGGAATTCCCTGAGGTTGCCTACACTTTTAGCCGGCTGGGAACGGCGGAGGTGGCGACGGACCCGATGGGTGTCAATGTGGCGGACACTTACATCCTCTTTCGTCCGGTGGACCAATGGCGAACGGTGGATGGCCGGCCCATTTCCAAGGATGCACTGGCGACCCTGATGGCGGACGAACTGGCCCGGCATGTCCCGGGCGAGGGTCATCTCTTCAGCCAGCCTATTGAGATGCGGTTCAATGAAATCCTCGAAGGCACGCGGGCCGACATTGCGGTGAAGGTGTTCGGCGAGGACTTCACCGAGATCGAGCGCATCGCCACCGAAGTCCGGGAGGTATTGGAAAGGATTCCCGGCGCAGCGGACGTGGAGTTTGACGCCTTGGGTCGAGCTCCTTTGCTGGAGATTGTGCCGAAGCGAGAGGCCATGGGCCGGTACAATGTGCATGCCGCGGAGCTCAATCGCGTCGTCGCGACGGCATTGGGTGGGCAGGAAGTGGGTCAGCTCATCGAGGGCAATCGTCGACAGGACATTGTCGTCCGTCTGGATGAGGAACTGCGCCAACGACCGGCGGAACTGGCGCGGTTGCCGGTGCGGTTGGACGACGGTGGATTGCTAACGCTGGGGCAGGTGGCGGAGTTTCGTCGGGTGGAACAAGTGGCGACCATCGCGCGGGAATTCGGACAGCGGCGCGCAGCGGTGTTGGTCAACCTGCGAGGCCGGGACGTGGAGGGGTTCGTGCGTGAGGCGCGGCGGCGGATTGCGGAGGAAGTGCCACTACCGGAGGGCTACAGTCTGGAGTTTGGAGGGCAGTTCAAGAATCTGCAGGAGGCCAGGGCGCGGTTGGCGGTGGTGATTCCGGCGACGCTCGGGATGATCTTCATTCTGGTATTTCTGGCGTTGGGCAGCCTTCGGCAGGCGTTGCTGGTTTACACCGGGATTCCGTTGGCCATTACCGGCGGCGTCTTTGCGCTCTGGGCCCGAGGCATCCCGTTCAGCATCTCGGCCGCCGTTGGTTTCATTGCCTTGAGCGGCGTGGCGGTGCTGAACGGTCTTATGCTGATCAGCTACTTCAATCTCCTTCGCGAACGGGGCTGCGATCTGGAAGCCAGCATTCGCGAAGGCGCAAGCACACGGTTGCGGCCGGTCTTGATGACGGCGCTGGTGGCGTCGTTGGGATTTCTTCCGATGGCGATGGCGGGCGGGGCCGGAGCCGAGGTCCAGCGACCGCTGGCGACGGTCGTCATCGGGGGGATCGTCAGTTCGACCTTTCTGACTCTGGTGCTGTTACCGACGCTTTACGCGTGGGTCGAACGAAAGGTGCGCTGGGGCGGTGCCGCGACGCCCGGCTGACGGGGCCGGGAACTTGGTGTTCGCGGCCCCGACTCAAAGGAGCGAGCAGTCGAGGGGCTACTTGGAGAACTGCTC
>JAEUHG010000170.1 GCA_016795425.1 Verrucomicrobiales bacterium | reverse complement strand
AGCGATCCATTCGGAACGAGCCCATCGAAACATCGCAGGATGAGGGGAATCCGAGAACTTCCTGGCTCTGCACGCGAAGCCCGGAGCCGGGAAAGTACGGGACCAGCCGGCGCGTGGGTGCGGCTATAGGCACTCGCACTGACTCGCCGCCCTGTCACCAACCGGCTCGGGCATGATTCCGGCTTTCCCAAAAGTGACTATGGCTCAATGCGAAACCTGTGGAAACGAGTACGACGACTGCATGGTTGTGATCGTCGGCGGCCGGTCCCACGCCTTCGATTGCTTCGAGTGTGCCATACAAGCCCTGGCACCGGCCTGTGCGCGCTGTGGATGCACGATTCTTGGACACGGTGTGGAGTTCGACGCCGAACTTTATTGTTGTGATCACTGTGTCCGGCACCGAGACAGCTCAGCGAACGGGGGCGAGGGGCAAGGCGTGCTGGTTGCGGCGTCGCCAACGGATGCCCCGCAAAGCCAGGGATAACGAGCGACCCGCCGCGGGCCTGTTTTTCCTGATCCAAACCTTATCACTACTTTCCCCCATTCTATTGTCTCTCCTCCTCATCCTGCTTCTCTCGTTCGCGCTCAACCCTCTGGTGGCTCGGTTACGGGCGCGGATTGGTGCCTGGATCTATCGCTGGACTGCTTGAGGCCGTGCCGTTCATCGGTCCCCTCCTCAGCACCGTGCCCGGACTTCTGCTGGCTGCAGGCAATTGTAGGTTGACCCCGCTGTGGGTGGCGTTGGTTTACGCGGGGGTGCAGATGCTGGAGAACCATGTCATTCTGCCCTTCGTCATGGCGCGGGGAATGAAGTACATCCAGTGGCCGTGATGATCGCGATGCTGTTCCGCGTCGCGGCATTTGGCGTGCTCGGCGTCCTCGTCGCAGCCCCGTAGGTCGCCTTCACCCTCATCTGCCACGACGGACTCTGTCGGGTGCGATTTCTTCCATCGACGGCGATCCTCCGGTGGAAGCAATTAGCCGAGCGCGTCGTACAAGAGAATCTCGCCGGCAAGCGGCAGTCGTCATTGCCACAACCGGTGGGCGGACAATTTGCCGTTCCTTGCGTGGAGAGGAGGCGGTTCCGAAGGGTTGCGACGGCCCCACAGGCCTGGCCATTGAGCCGGCCGCTCCGACCGAACGGTGAAAACAGGTCCGTGACGAAACCGCACCTCCCCTGTCAATTCGGACAGCATGCCACTCCATCCGACGGTTCGGTTGCTTGAGAGGGCTCCACTCGGGAGTCGTGGGACTCTTGGACTTTCGGTCTCTCGCCCGGGCCATTCGCCACGGGCGCCATCCCGGCTCGGCAGATGATCGCACCTACCCCCACCGAGTTTTCCGCTACCGAGGACGCGCCGTCGGTCCTGAGGCAGTTGCTGGAGCGGGCGGTAGCCAGTGGCGCGAGCGATTTGCACCTTCAGCGCCTGACCCCAGGGGGTGCCTGGATGGTTCGCTTTCGCCTGGATGGAGTCCTGGTCCCGGTCGCCCGGCTTTCCCCTGACCTCGCCGAGCGCGTCTCCGGTCGGGTCAAGTATCTGGCCGGCCTGAAGACCTATGTCGAAACGCTTCCGCAGGAGGGGCGGATCGATCGTGCGGCAATCGCGACTCCCGATGACTTAAGGGTGTCGACGTATCCCACCGTCCTCGGCGAGAAGCTGGTGCTGCGCCTGTTCACCACCCACGAAAGCCGGACGCTGGACCAGCTCGGCCTGAGCGCGCCGACATTGAGGAGTTTGCGCGCCTTTCTTCCTCAACCCGCGGGGCTGCTGCTCTTCACCGGCCCGGCCGGGAGTGGCAAGACGACCACCATTTATGCGTGCCTGCGAGAGTTGGCGGAAGGCGGGCGTCACGTGGTCACGGTGGAGGATCCGGTCGAACAGATTATTCCGGGCCTCACCCAGACCGAAATTGATGAGGCCCGTGGGCTCACCTTCGCGGAAGCCGCGAGACATCTGCTGCGGCAGGATCCCGAGATCCTCGTCATTGGCGAAATTCGAGACGAACAGACCGCGGCGGTGGCGATGCGCGCCGCGTTGACGGGTCACCTGTTGGTCTCGACCCTGCACGCGGGTTCGTGTCGAGGCGTGTTTGACCGTCTGCTGTCGCTGGGCGTGGATCCCTCTTCGCTGGCCGCCACCCCCGGGCTGGTGGTGAACCAACGACTCTTCCGGCGGACTTGCACACATTGCGCCGGGGACGGCTGCCCGCAATGCCTCGAGACGGGTTATCGCGGGCGTATGCCAGTGGCGGAATGCCTGCCAATCAACGAAGCGGTGCGAACCGTGCTGCGCACCCGAGCCTTCACGACGCTGCAACCTGAAACCGCGCTCGCGACGGAAGCTTCCCTGCTGGTGCAGGCAGGTCACACCGATCGCCGCGAATTCCTGCGGATCCTCGGCCATGAACCGTGACGAACTGGCATTCTTCAATGAACAGCTGGCGGCGATGCTTCGCCTCGGCATCCCGCTGGAATCTGCGCTCCGCCAACTCACCGCTGGCATGCGACGGGGCGACTTTCGGGAGGAAATCGAGCAACTCGAAGCCGATCTCGCTCATGGTCGGCCCCTCCGGGAAGCGGTCGCTGCCCGGCGCCTGCCCGCCCTGTATCAACAAATGCTGATCGCCGGGGCACAGGGCGGTGATCTTCCGGGATTGCTGACACTCGCCGCTGACCATTACCGCGAGACCCACAATCTCCGGACCAGGCTCCTGGGCCTCGTGGTGTATCCGACGATCGCCCTCGTCACGTCGATGGTGGTGTCGATTCTGCTCGCCGTGCTGTTGGCCGGGGTGACGCGTGAGGTGGAGTTTGCAGAGGCCAACACTTCGTCGTACCTGCTTTGGATTCCACCTGCTCTCTTCGGGGTCGTGCTGATGTCGGGGTTTGTGGCGGGTTCCGTCCCGGTGTGGCGACGGGCCCTGCGTTGGAGCCTTCCCGGCTTTCGCGATGCCAGTCTGGCCCGACTGGCGGGCACCCTGTCGCTGCTTCTGAAGAGTGGTTGCCGGCTTCCCGACGCCCTCAAACTCTGCGCCGAGTTGGAACAGGTCGGAACCGTTTCGCGGGAACTCCTGGAATGGGAGAAGCGCCTGGCGCGGGGTGAAGCCGCCTTCGCTGTGCCGCCCGCACGGCACCGTCCCTTTCCGCCCTTGTTCCTCTGGTCGATAGCCAGCGATCGGGAGGACTGGCTGTCCGGCGTGAGTCGGGCGGCCGACCTTTACCGGCGTCGTGCCGCCGCGAAGGCGGAGATGTTCCTGTATGCGGCGCTTCCCGTCATGGTGTTGATGCTCGGGGCGCTCATTTTGGCGCAGGCAACCTTCGCGATCCGGGTGGTCTACCTGACCATTGCGATGCAGATCGGCGACTTCGGCCTATGACCATTTGCCTCGCCCAGGTAATGAGCGGACCCGACTTACCGGCGGCCGTGCCGACTCTCTTGATGGCACTGCTCTGGATCGTGCCGGTGGTTCTCTTCGGTGTGATCGCCTATGCCTTGATCAGCCTGCCCCATCGACGCCTGGAGCGTGCGCGGTTCTTTCTCGACCTGGTCGCCGCGGGTCTGGCTCGGGGCAGAACGCCGGAACACACCATCCAGGAACTCGCCCGTCTACGGGATCCCGAACTGGGAGTTCGCTTTCATCTTCTCGCCGCGCATTTGGAGATGGGGTTGGGCTTGGAGGCGGCGCTGGAGCGCGTCCCGGCGCTGTTGCCTCCGCAGGTTCGCGCGGCTCTTCAAGGGGGCATCGAGGCGGGTCGCCTTCCCGAAGCCATTCCCGCCTGCCAGGCCATGCTCAAGGACGCTCCGGCACAGACGCAGCACCTCCTTCACTATCTGATCCTTCTCTTCACCGGATTCACTCCGACCCTGCTCACCGTCCTGTTAACACTCCAGGTTTTCGTGCTGCCCAAGTTTGCCCTGCTCATGGATGAAATGGGGGATGGGGTGATCGGGCCGCCCGATTTCAAATATCTCAAACTGGCGACCCTCCTCGGAGTCGTGCTGCTGGTGGTGAACCTGGTCATCCTCCTCGGTGTCATCCTTCACCTTGGAGGTCCCCACCTGCGACGATGGTTCAATCGCTGGCTCCCGCCGATCCCCGACTTTCTGGCCTTCCTGATTCCATGGAAGCGCCAGCGGATGCTTCGCGATTTCACGGGGTCCCTGGCCTTGCTGCTCGACGCGCAGGTGTCGGAGGAGCGCGCATTGAAGCTGGCGGCAGATACCACTGCGAATCGCTGTTACCAGCGACGCGCCCAGCAGGGAATGGCCGATCTGAGGGAAGGCAGGGGGTTGGTTCGGGCGCTGACTGGATTTGATCCCAGTGGCGAGCTGCGCTGGCGCATCGCCAATGCCCTTCGCGGGGGCCAACCGTTCGTCATCGCCCTCAACGGTTGGCGCGAGGCCCTTCAGGCCCGCGCGTTCCGCGCGGAACAAAGCGCCGCTCATGGCATCACCTCGGCGCTGATTCTGCTTAACGGGCTGTTGGTGGCCCTTGTGGTGCTTTCGCTTTTCGGAATGCTCGTGCAACTCATCGAGGCCGCGACCTTATGGTGATTTCCCGCTCATCCGGCCTGCGCCGACGGGCCGCACTGACCGTCGAACTGGTGATCGCCCTGGCGATCTTCGTCATGGCCTTTGTGCCCTTGGGCGTCCTCGCCACCCGCGAGCATCGCCTCGCTCGCGGACTCTACTATCGCGCCGTGGCAGGCGAGATCCTGGATGGCGAACTGGAGGTCCTGCTGGCCGGCGGATGGAAGGCGCTCTCGCCCGGCACCAATGCTCTGAGCGTCCGGGCGGAAGCGACGAACAGTCTGCCGGCGGGCCGGTTTGAAGCGATTTTAGACCCCCCGCAGCTGACGGTTCAATGGCGGGCCAACCAACACCGCAACGGGGGTGACACCTACCGCCGGGGACAGGTTCGACCATGAAGATACCGGCACGACACCTCCACCAAGGCGAGGGCGGGCTCCTGCTCATCGAGGTCCTCACCTACATCGCGATCTTTGCCGTGATCTCGGCGGTTGCCTTCGCCGCATTCTTCAAATACTGGGACGCGGCGCGTCGACTGGATCGCGCCGCGGACGATATCGTCCGCGCGTTGCGGGCCGGAGAGACTTGGCGGGGGGACATTCGGCGCACGACCCGGCCGCCGGCCTTGGTGCGTGGAAGCGGAGGGGAAGCCCTTCATCTGGAGACAAGAAACGCCGTGGTTGCCTATCGGTTCGCCACCAACGGTGTCTGGCGGCAATCCTCTCCCACTCAACCCTGGGTCCAACTGATTTCCAATGCCCGCCAATCCAGGATGTTTGCGGACGACCGTGGCGGCATCGTCGCCTGGCGTTGGGAGCTCGAACTGGCGCTCCCGAAGAAGTCGCCCGGCAAGCTGATCCCCCGCTTCACTTTTCTGGCAGTGCCCTCCAACGCGCCCCAACCGTGAACCTTCCCAAGCCGCCATCCGCATCAGCACGACCGGGAGAATCCGGAACGATCCTCGTGATCCTTCTGATCCTGATCTCGCTCATTTCGGTGATCACCCTCGGTGCCAGCCACTCTCTAGCCCGCCTCCGCACGGAAGTGCTTTCCCTGGAGCAGCGTCATGCAGCTCGTACGGCCGCGAACCCACCCGGACAGTCGGCGGAAGGACCGGTACCGAGGGAAGCCCATGAACCCGCCCATTGAAGCCACACCGGAGTCGCCGACATCGCGCATCCGGCGCATGGAGAGTTCCCTGGCCTGTTTCGTGAGCGGCTGGTTCGCCCTGCTGCCCGTGCTTGGACTTCCGATGGCGGTGCACGGACTCCTGCAATTTCGCGCCAGCCGGGTGGGAACGGCTGGGGAATGGAACCCCGCGGCGAGGTATCGACGTTGGGGTGCCCTGCTCTCGATCGTTGGCCTCGCGCTTCACTTCGTCGCCATCGCCGCCGTGGCGTTGATGCTGGCGTCGAGAATGACGGGATAAACAGCCACCGGGCACGCGCCACGTCGGGGCCGCGGCGGCGGCGCGGGAGAATCGCTTGCCATCCCTGGACCAGGACTGGTGAATGCGGCCATGACGCGAACCGCACTTATCACCGGTTCCACTCGTGGCATCGGCCTGGAAGTGGCGCGGCAATTGAAAACCATCGGTATCGAGGTCTTCATCACCGGCAGGGATGCCACTCGAGTGGCCGCACTCCGGCAGGAATTGGGCTGCCCGGGACTTGCCATGGATCTGTCGGCACCCGAAGCCCCGCTGGAACTCTACGACGCCGCCCGGTTGGCACTCGGCAAGATCGACGTGCTGGTCAACAACGCTGGCTTTAATCGTGCCAAGACGCCGATCGTCGAGGTTACCGGCGAGGAATTGGATGCGTCGTACGCCCTGAATGTTCGCGCCCCCATCCTGCTGGCGCGCCAGGCGCTGAAGGACATGGCGCTCCGTCGGAGCGGCCACATTGTGAACGTCATCAGCAGCATCGTGCGCACGCGCGCCGAGAACTACTCGGTGTATACCACGATGAAACAGGCGCTCCACGGATTCACCGGCTGCCTCACCAAGGAAGGCCGATTGGTTGGGGTCAAAGTCACCGGAGTTTACCCGGGTGGCGTGGACACCACTTTCCGAGCCAACGCCCGGCCGGACTATCTGCGTCCGGCGTCGGTGGCACGGATGATTGTGCAGTGCCTCACCTCGCCGGAGGACGTGGTGGTTCACGAACTGCTCTTCCGGCCCATGGTGGAAAACAATTTCTGACGGGCAAGGAGGGGTGGAGCCGAAGCTTCTCAACTTCGGAACCAGCGATGGACCGGGCGCCTCACTCCACGGCGGGGACAGGCGGTCTTTTCAACCACTGTGTCGTCGACAGCCAACCCTGGAGCCACGCAGTTGGTCGAGACGGGTTGGACGGAGCCGGCTGGTGAGTCATCGGCCCGAGAGCCGCGGTTTTCCGTTTACGGCTGAATCTCCTGCACCTTGAGGAACACCTGCGGGCCCATCGTTAGAATCTGCGACGGCACCTCGGCTTCATACCACCAACTTGTCCCGGTCGACGTGTCACCCACTTGCGGGCCGGCCGGCACCCAGGAACCGGATGCCAGTGTGGCGGAGACCAGGAGCTGATAGGCCCGGGCGGGTTTTGCCGACCAACGGATGCGAAGGCCGCCCTGGGCGGTTCGTGCCGTCTTGAGCACCTGCACCTGGTCCCACATCGTCTGGAGCCGGGCAGTCCGGGTGGCATCAAATCCGAGCGCACGGTAGTCGAGCACGCCGCCGGAAGAATGGCAGTCGCGACAATTCAAGGACCCCTGCCGTTTGATGGCGTGGCTGAGGCTGATAAACGACCCGGTGGCCTGGGTGGGATCGTTGTTGGGATTGTAATTCGGGTCCATGGGATTGTTCGGAAGATCCAGTCCCAGGAGATCGCCACTCCACATCTTGGATCCCATCTGGATGAGATCCTCCGTGGATGCGGTCCAGGGATCCTGTCCGCTCATCATGCGAGCGAGCCGGGCGAGGCCGATGCTGGCGGCTTCGCCGACGTTCCCCGTTCGCACGTAATGCTCCTTGTCGAAACTGAGCAGGTTCGGGAACTGGTTCATCACGGCACGTTCCCGGTCGTTGAGTCCCTCCGGACGCATGAAGCCCATCATCTTGAGCGGGCCCGACATCTGGTCCAAGGCGGCGGCCATGGTGAATTGCGGGCTGAAGGACGGATCATAGCCGAAGCCGCGGCGATCGAGGACCATGCCATTGATGATCGGGCGGAACGGATAGATTTTCGCGCCGGGTGTTTGGTTCGAGGCGATGCGAAAATCCCAGGCGCCCGGGTCATGCATCGGCTCCGCCAACATGCTCACACCTCCATTGAACCAACGATACGCGGGACGTGCGTTGTAATCGGCCGAGTAAGCGCTGTAAGGCTCGAAGACGCCGGATTGCGGATCCTCCATCGGCAGCGAGGCCTCCGGGCCGTTGGTGACGCCGAAGGTGGAATACCAGATTCGACGCGAGGCACCCGAGGTCCAGGGGATGTGACAGGTTTCGCAGGCGATCCTGGCGGTGTGGTCATTGTAGGGGGCCAACTCGGCGTTCTTATGCGGTGCGACACCGTGGCATCGGGAACAATCCACCTCCACGTCCTGCCGTTCCCACGCGTGCATGTCGGTCACCCGTGATCCACGCGCCATTTTATGGGCGCTCACCTGATGGCAGGCGGTGCACAGCATTCCGGCTTTCGCGTGGACGTCATGGTCCGGCTTGTAGGGCGTTCCTCGTTTGTAATCGGGAGCAGCCTGGCCGTGTTCATGGCATCGCAGACACGCCGCGACACTCACCGGGTCCCCGACACTTTGGGCCGCGCGCAAGGAGCGATCCTGGAACCATCGACGCCGGCCTGACGCGGAATCTGTCATCAGTTTGCGGTGAGTCGCCTCATCGTCGACCGCGTCGTAGATCGCATCCCCCGTCATGTCGTAATTGCCCTCCGAAGCATGGCAGATCAGGCAGTCCACGTCGTCCTTCTGCGCCTGACTGAACTGTCCGGTGGCCGGATCGGGGAATGGCAGTCCATTGCCGATGTGGCATTTGCCGCAGGCGGTGGATCCCTTGTGGTCGCCGAGATCGGCGAAGTAGTTCACCATGGCGCTGCTGCCCACCAGGGCACAGAAGCGGTCGATCATCCCGTGTGACCCGCCGCCGGGGAACGCCAGGTTGGGATTGGGCGAGCGCCAGGTGTAATGGACACTGTCCATGACCTCGTTGACCGAGTTGGGGTGACAGCGCAGGCACGTGCTGGATCCCGCGTACCCTTCGGCGAACCGACCGGTATGACTCCGTGAGACTCCGCCGGCAGCCGTCAGTCCGAGGCACAGCCACAGCCCGAGAACCGCCGCGGAGGAGCGAACCAGGAAGGAGGAAGAGGAGGAGGAGGAGGAGTGATGCATGAGAATCGGGAGAAGGTCTCTAATATGCGCGCATACTCATTCGCTCATTGCAAGATTTTTGAGGAGAAGCTCCGCTAACGGTCGGAATGCGCCCGCGCCATTACCCGAGTCCAGCCACCTCCCCACGGTCTCTCGATATCGACCGGGCGGCGACACCACCTGGCGGCTTCGGTCCCCGGGGATTCTCCCCGTCCATCGTTCGACAACCCGGCCGGCGGTCCAGGCGGACACGGCGAGCGCACGTCGGGCAACCTCGGTCTCCCCCGCGAGGAGACTCGCGCGTCTCATCCAGGTTGATCGAGGCAAGCGCGAACCGTCTGAGCGAGCAGGCTCGTACCGTAGGGCTTGGCCAGGCAGACGATGCCTGGAACCTCGGTCACCTGGTTGTGGAGGAAATCCGCGCTGTAGCCGCTGGAGATAATCGCCTTCAAGGAAGGTTTCTGCGCCTGAAGCCGAGACGCCAATTCCAATCCCGTCATGCCTTCCGGCATCACCATATCCGTGAGCAACAGACTTACCTGGTCTCCGTGGGCCTGCCAGATCTCCATGGCTTCCTTGCCGTTGCCCGCTTCATGCACCTGATAACCCAGCCGTCGCAACAATCTCACCACCGGACGCCGCACCCCCACCTCATCCTCGACCACCAGGATGGTTTCATCACCGCGCGGATTCGAACTGGAACTCTCTTCCACCTTGGCGGTGGCGATCTCCCGATCGAGGGCCGGCAAATACACTCGGAATGTCGATCCGTGACCCACCGAGCTCTCCACCTCAACCCAGCCTTGGTGCTGGGTTACGATTCCGTGCACGGTCGCCAGGCCCAGGCCGGTTCCTTTGCCGAGTTCCTTGGTGGTGAAGAAGGGTTCGAAAACATGGCTCAGCGTTTCGGCGGTCATCCCGCAACCCGTGTCGGCAACACTGATGCAAACGAACCGGCCGGCACGGCGTCCAGCATTCGGGTGGATCTCCTCGGTCTCGATCTGTTCGTCCGTGGTGCGGATGATGATTCGGCCGCCGCCCGGCATGGCATCACGGGAATTGACCACAAGATTCACCAGCACCTGTTCCAACATTCCCGCGTCGGCCTGCACCGCCGGCAAGGCGACCCCTTCCTGGAAGTTCAGCTCAATGTGTTCCCCGATGAGGCGGGTCAACATTTTGAGCAGGTTGGCGATGACGTCATTGATCCTTTGCGGCACGAGGGCGAGCACCGAGCGCCGGCTGAACACGAGCAACTGCCGGGTGAGGGCGGCTGCCCGCCGGGCCGACGCCTCCAATTCCTCCAATCCCTGCTGGGTCTCGGCGTCCAACCGCGGATTGGCACGCAGCAACTCGAGATTGAGCATCATGGAGGCCAGAATGTTGTGGAAATCGTGGGCGATGCCGCCGGCCAACTGCCCGAACGCTTCCAGCTTCTGCGACTGGAGGAATTGCGCCTCCAGATCCTTCATGCGTGTGACATCCAACTTGATCGCGACATAATTGACCGTCTTTCCCGCGGCGTCCCGGACGGGGGAAATCGTCGCGGCCTCCTCGTAGAGGGTGCCGTCCTTGCGTCGGTTGACCAGGTTCCCGTGCCAGACTTCTCCGCGGGAGAGTGTGTTCCATAGTTTCCTATAGAACTCGGCATCATGCTTCCCGCTCCGGAGGATTCGCGGGTTGCAGCCTAGAACCTCCTGACGGTTGAAGCCCGAGGTCCGTTCGAAGGCCGGGTTGGCGTAGACGATGCGTGCGTTCGTGTCGGTGATAACCACCGTCTCGGCGGCCTGTTCGATGGCGGCCACCAGTCGTGCCCGCTCCTCCTCCGCGCTCTTGCGCTGGGTGATGTCCTCGATGGTCGCCAAGGTGCTCGCCGGGTGGCCGGAGTCATCGCGGATGACGGTCAAATTGACATTCACCCACGCCAAGGAGCCGTCCTTTCTGAGGTAGCGCTTCTCGATGTGGTAATCTTTCAGTTCGCCCCGGACGACGCGCTGAAACAGGTCCCAATCCATCCGCCGATCCTCCGGATGGATAATTTCGGACGCGCGCTTCTGCAGCAATTCCTCCTCGGAATAGCCGGTGATCTCGCAGTACTTCCGGTTGACGCGGACCAGCCGTCCCGTTTGCGGATCGGTCTGGGCCATTCCGATCGAGGCCACCTCGAACATGGCGCGAAAGGTCGCCTCGCTTTGGCGCAGCGCCACCTCGGCGCGGCGTCGCGCGCGCTGTTCCTCCGCTTCCGCGAGGGCACGCTTCGCGGCGGGCACCAGCCGATCCAATCGCTGTTTGAGCACGTAATCGGTCGCACCGCGCAACATGCAGTCCACCGCCTGCTCCTCGCCCAGGGTGCCGGAGATGAGGATGAAAGGAACACTCGGCTGCCTCGTGCGAGCTCGCGCCAGAGCGGCGATTCCGTCGTAACCGGGCAGGGAGAAGTCAGAGAGAATCAGATCGAAGATCGCTCCTTCCAGACTCTCCTCGTAAGCGAGCCGGCTGCTGACCACCCGAAGCTCGAAGGACAGCCCGGCCCGTTCGAATTGGTCGCGGGTCAGTTCGGCATCACGCCGGCTATCTTCGAGGTAAAGGATCCTGACAGGCTTGCTCATGGTGAACCCGGGCTCTTTCAGGAGGACGGGAGTGGGCGGCCCGGGACCGTCCCTGGAGGCGCTTCATTGAGGATCCCCCAAAACGATCCCACCTGCTTCACCGCGCTGGAGAATTCCTTGAAATGCAGCGGTTTCACCACGTAGGCATTGACCCCCAGTTGGTAGCTGCTCAGGAGGTCCCGGTCCTCGCGCGAAGAAGTCATCACGATGACCGGGATGATCTTCAATTCCGGATCGCCCTTGACCCGGCGCAGGACTTCGATGCCGTCGACCTTGGGCATCTTGAGGTCCAGGAGCACCACCGCAGGATTCCCACTCGGACGTCCGGCGAAGCAACCCCGTTGATGGAGGTAGTCCAGCGCTTCCGCGCCGTCCCGCACACGCAGGACCTGTTCGGCCATGCTGAAGTCCGAAAGCGCATCCAGGGCTAACTCCGCGTCCCGATCGCTGTCTTCGACGAGCAGGATACGATGGATGGGAACGAAATGACCGGTAGGATCAGGCATGAGAGGAACTTTCGGTCTGGGCGGGCACCAGTGTGAAATAGAACGTGGCGCCTTGGTCGGGTTCGCTTTCCGCCCAGACACGACCGCCGTGCCGGGTGATGATGCGATGGACATTGGCTAGTCCAATGCCGGTACCTTCGAACTCGCTGCTGTTGTGGAGTCGTTGGAAGACGCCGAAGAGCTTCCGGGCGTACTGGAGGTCGAATCCCACGCCATTGTCGCGCACAAACAGAACGACGCGCCCCTGCTCCATTCCGGCGCTTCCGACTTCGATCTTCGCAGGATGGCGAGGCCGAGAGTATTTGACGGCGTTGTCGAGAAGGTTGACGAGGGCCAACCGGAGCATCGCCGGGTCGCCGCGCACGGTGGGCAGCGGGGCGATTTGCCATTCGATCACACGATCCGACGGGGTCACGTGGAGGCTGTTTCGGGCCTCCCGGACCAGGTGGTCCAGGGAGACCCTTGTCTCCTGAAACTCCTGGCGGCCCATGCGAGAGAACGCCAGCAGGTCATCGATCAGCACCGCCATCTCGTGGCTGGAATCGGAAATGGTCTTGATCAAATGCCGGCTTCGTTCCGACAGGTCGGTGCCGAGTTCCCGCTCCAGCATGCCAACAAAGCCTTGAACGTGGCGCAGCGGGGCGCGCAGGTCGTGCGAGACCGAGTAACTGAACATCTCCAACTCCCGGTTGACGGTCTCCAATTGGACCGTGCGCTCTCGGACACGCTGCTCCAAGTCGGCATTGAGTTGGCGGAAGCGGTGCTCGCTTTCCCTCAAGGCGTTCTCGGCCTCTTTGCGCTCGGTGATGTCCTGGACGATGCCGGCCATGCGCCGGGCCTCACCGTTGGCATCCAGGACGTGCCGACCGGCCGCCCAGATCCAGCGCACGACCCCGTCGGCGCGCCGAATGCGGCACTCGAATCCCCAGTCGCTGCGCGTGGCGGTGGCGGTCCGGAATTTGGCGTCAACCGACGCGCGATCCTCCGGCAGCACATGCTCCAGGAACCGTTCGTAGGTCCAGGACGGGAGCAATTCGGAGTAGCCAAAGACACGATCATGCCCCAGCGAGCGATGCGCGGTATGATCGATCAGGTCGAGATCCCAGGCGCCGGTCTGACTGGTTTCGAGCGCGAAGCGGAGGCGCGCCTCGCTTTCCCGCAGCGCCCCTTCCGCCTGGGCCTGCTCGATCAGGTCCGCCGCCTGCCGTGCCAGCAGGTCCAGCATCTGCAGGACGTGTCGGTCGGGTCGCTGGGGCAGGCGGAAGTGGGTCGAGAACATGCCAACCACCTTGGCCGACCGGCTTACCAGAGGAGTGGATTGCACCGCACGCACACCCGCCTGCAACTGGACGCCAAGCGCGGGGGTTTCGCGGAACATCGGACTGAGCACAACGTCCTCGACGATCACCCGTTCGCCCTGCGCCAGGGCGGCACCACAGGAACCCTGGCCATTTCCCTCGGAATTCCAGAAATCCAGCCACTGCTGCGGGAGGCCACGGTGCGCCATGATTCGCAAATTGCCGGTGGCCGGGTCCAGCAGTTGGATGTTCCCGAAATCGGCGCCGGAAATCGCGATGGCGGTGTCCACCACTTCGCCGAGGGCCGCCGGCAGACCTTCGGCCTGGACGAACAGCATGCCGAGATTTTGCAGTCGAACCATGGCATCAAGGTTCCGCGCCAGAAGCTGTTCCGACCGCTTGCGCGCCGTGATCTCAATCACCACGCCGATGTAGTGCGTCAAACGTCCGGTGGAATCCCGGAGAGGTCGTCCACGGGACATCAGCCACCGTTCGCCATCTCTCGAGGTGGCGACGCGCCATTCCAAAAGAATCTCACCCTCCCGACGTACCGCTTCCTGCAGGGACCGTTCAACGGCGTCGCGGTCATCCGGGCGCACAGTTTGCCGCCAGGCTTCGTAGGAGGGCTCGCAAGCATGCGGGGTCAGCCCATACAGCGGCCACAACTCGTCGGACCAGAGGTTTCTTCCCGTTGAGAGTTCCCATTGCCAGGTGCCGGCTTGCGCGGCGTCCAGCGCGAGCGCGCGTCGGTATTCGCTGGTTCGCAAGGAATCCTCCGCTTGGCGGCGCAATGTTTCGTTCTCAAGATTCTCGATGGCATAGCCGATATCCATCGCGGCCTGTTCCAGCAGGGCCGTTTCCTTGTCGCGGAAGACCCCTGTCTCCTCGGCGTACACCCCGAACACGCCCCAGACCACTCCCCGGACCCGGATGGGGAACACGGCGGCCGCCTGGATGCCCGCGGATTTCATTCCCGACAGCCAATCGCCCATTTCCGCAGCGTCGGTGAGGGCATTGATCACACAGGCTTGGTCGTTCCGAATGGCCGGGCCGCAGGCGCAATCGTGCCGGTCGTCCTCCCCCGAACTGTGGCGGAAGCTGTAAACGAATTCCCGCGGCTCGCCTGCGCAAGCCAGCGGCGCGACTTCGCGGGTCCGATCGTCATGCCGACCGATCCACGCCAACTTGAATCCGCCAAACTCGACGGTGGCGCGGGCGACTTCCCTGACGAGCTCTGTTTGCGAGGTTACCCGGACGATCACCTGGTTGATCTGGCTGAGTGCCGCATAGAGCCGGCTCCATCGCTCGATTTCGCGCGAGTGCACCTGGCGCTCAATCAACTCGGCGGCCTTGCGCTCCGCGTCTTTCTCCGCGCGCACCCGGGCGGCCACTTCCTCCTGAACGCGCAGGTTCGCCACCTCCGCTTCCCGGGTGCGCTTCTCGGCGACAGCCAATGCCTCGGCGGACTGGCGCCTGGCCTTGGCCAGACGATCGCTGGCGATCCCAAACAACGCTCCCATCACGATGAACACCGCGACGGAGAACAACGAACTAGGGCTCTGCACCTGCAGCGAGAACTGCGGCGGCATAAACACATACCAGACCAAAAACGCTGAGATCGACGTTGCGATGAGCCCGCCGCGCAAGCCGCCCAAATAGGCGCAGACATAGACCGCCGGAGAAAACAGGAACCAGACATAGGGCTGGATGAACTCCCAGAGTGACCATTGGACCGCGCAAGTCAGCAGTGGGACGGCGACCGCAATGCCCACTCGCCCGAGTTCGCTCCTCGCGTCGGCGCCACGTCCCGTCGCCTCCCCCTGCTGGGCCGTCGGCCCACGACCGGACACCTCGACCGTCGGGGGCGCACGGTCAGGACTCGAATTCATGGTGCTGGAGAAATGTAGCGCCCGCCGGTGAGGTGGATGGGAGGTGGTTCAGGATGCGCCCTCATCATCGGCAGGTCCCCGTCCATCCGGCTGTCGGGAAGATGTGTCTGTCAGGGAGAGGCGAACCAACGGAATAAACGAACGTCCAAAGCACGATCGACCCGGAAGCGAAAACCCAACCCGCGGTGTAGGGAGGCGGTGCGAGAGGCTTTCCTGAAAACCGAGCCGACGATCTTCGTCCATCCCCTGTCTCAGGCATCGCCTGGGCCGGCACTCGCCCCCTTGCGAACCACGGTGTGCACGGCCCAAGCCCAGCGTCGCCGGTGGTTAATTTCCTTCGCCATTCGGCGTCAGCCAACCTTGATCCAGGGCGTAACGGACGATCTCGACCCGGCTGCGAAGGCCGAGTTTCTCCGTGGACCGCATTTTGAAGGTCTCGACGGTCTTAACGCTCAGATTCAGTCGGGCGGCGATTTCCTTGTTGGCGTATCCCAGCGCGATGAGCCGAACCACCTCGGCTTCGCGGTCGCTCAACGATTCCTGCTGAACCTTGACGGAGGCGGGCGTCTTGGTGTTGGGGATGAGTTTCATGGCCACGATCGGGTCGAGGTAGACGCCCTCCGCGGCCACCGCGCGGAGGGCTTGGATGAGTTCCTCGGCAGCGGACCGTTTGACCACGTAGCCCGACGCGCCGGCCTGCAGTGCGCGACGAATATGGCTCTTGGTCTCGTGAACCGTCAGCACCAGAACCTTCACTTCCGGGCAGGCTTGTTTGATCGCGGCGGCGGCCTGGATTCCGTCGGTCCGGGGCATCGAGATGTCCATGACCACGATATCGGGATGCAGAGATTTGACCAATCGGACCGCCTCCTCGCCATCGGCGGCTTCGCCGACGACGCGCAGGTCCGGGTAATCCTCGATGAGCGACTTCAGGCTCTGCCGGAGGATGGTTTGGTCTTCGGCGAGAAAGATGCGCAAGGCCTTCATGATTGCGGCGCCTCGGTGCCGATGGGAACACGCACCAGCAGGGTCGTCCCCGCGCCGGGAGCGGACTCGATGAGAAGCGTGCCGCCCGCCAAGGCCACTCGTTCTCTGATGCCCAACAATCCCAGGCGTTGGGCGGTCTCCGGGGATTCCTGGATGGCTTCGGCATCGAATCCGCAACCATCATCTTCCACCGTGAGCCGCACCAACTCGTCGTCGCGCTCCAGCAGCACGCTGACGCAGGTGGCCCGGGCGTGTTTGGCCACATTGGCGAGCATCTCCTGGGTCACGCGATAGAGGGTGGACTCTATCGCTGCGGGAAGCCGCTGGCCGTTCAGGCCGCGGCATTCGAACTCGGCACCGAGCGCGGTGCGCTCGGACCATTCCTCGATGTAGGCTCGCAGAGCGGCTTCCAGGCCTCCTTCGGCCAGTTCGCCGGCGCGCAGATCCCAGGCGATCTGGCGCACCTGCTGCTGAAGGTCGTCCACCGCCCGTCGCAAAAACTCGACCCGTCGCCTTTGGGGTCGGCCCGAAGCCAGATTGGTTTCCAAGGTCTTGAGTTCCACCGACAGCGCGACCAACCGTTGTGCGGTTTGATCGTGCAATTCGCGCGCGATGCGCTGGCGTTCCAGTTCCGCAACCGTCGCCACGCGTGCCAGCGCCATGGCACGTTCGGTCTCCAACCGCTTGTGCTGAGTCACATCAACATTGCAGCCCAGCATGCGCCTTGGCTTGCCGTCCGGACCGCGCATCACATCCGCCTCGGAATAAAACCAGCGATAATGTCCATCCTGGTGTTTGAATCGGAACTCGACTCGGTGCCGGTCTTCGGGATGCGCGATGACCGCGCGGGCCGTGCGCAGGATTGTCTCGATGTCCTCGGGATGAACCCGGACCTGCAATTCCTCGATGCGACTGGGGAGTTCTTCCTCGATGTAGCCGATCTGACGCCGCCCCTCCGCAGAGAAGAGGAGCTGGTTGGATTCCAGGTCCCAATCCCAGAAACCGAGATTGCCTGCTTCGGCCGACAGCCGGAGTCGCGCTTCAGCCTCTTGCAGAGCCGCCTCAGCCATCTTGCGTTTCGTGATATCCACCGCGGCGCAGGTGATTCCCACGACTTGACCGGCGGCGTCGCGCAGGGGTTCCACCATCAGATCGAACCAACCCGATCGACCGGCGCGACTGACCGTCAATTCATGGCGTTCTCCTTTCTTGAACTCCAACACGCGTCGTTTGATGGCCATCAGCGGTTGGGCCGCTTCCATGCCAAGAATCTCCTCGTCGGTGCGGCCCAGGGCTTCCTCCTCATTCAACCCCAAAGCCGGATTGGCGATCCACGTGTAACGCAATTCCCGGTCCTGGTTGAACACCACGATGGGTGCCGCCGCGAGCGCGACCCTGAACCGGTGCTCAATCACGGTTCGATCCGCCAACGGCCTTTGAACCATCGAGGACTCTCCGGATCTTCGGACGGAACGCGAATGGGAACGTTTTGGATCGGATGTTCGCCCCCCAGATGTCGATCGGCGACCCTTGATTGCTGTGCGGGATGCGGACATGACGCGGCATCCCGTAACGAAATGGAGCGACAAGTGCAACGCTCATGTCGCCAATCCAAGGCCTTCGCGGTGGATTCGGGTGCGAATCGGACCGAGGGCGCTATCAAAGCGCCGAAGGGGTCCAGCAACCTGCTGACGGCCGTTATCCGTTTCCTGGCGTGATGCTGGGATTCCGTGTTGCAGGTCGAACAAAGGTCAGCAGCAAAAGGCCGGCGACAAAAAATTTGGGTGTGGATGGTTCGGGAACCGTCACCAGGAAGTCGTCGAACTTCGCGTTGATCCCCACGTTGGTGAAGGTCGGGACCTCGGCGTTCACGCTGTAACCGAAATGAGCTCCGCCCAGCGGCGTATCGTCGAAGGCCGACACCACAGCTAGGGCACCGTTCGAAGCCAACAGTTCCCCCTTTAAGACAAGCCCCGCGGAGGTCCGGGTTCCCCAGAACGTCAAGGTATAGGCCACGTCCGGAACAGGAACGATCTGGTTGGAGGTCGCAACGGCACGGCCATCGCTGCCAAATTCCTCGATTCTTAAGGTTCCGACGGGTTCCAATCCCGGCTCAATGGAAAGCAGGACATACGATAGTTCGTACCGGGCCCCGGAACTGAAGTGAGCACTCTCCGCGGCGGCACCAAGGCCAACCGTTAGACCGCCCGTGGCATTAATGTCGAAAAGGGTATCGAACGCGAATTGAGTCGAGACGGCGAAACTCCCGCCGACAAGTCCCGGGAACTCCAAGGCCGCCGACAGGTTCACCGTGCTCGCGGTGGTGAAGCCGGTCTGGTAATAGCGATTCGGAGAAGAGCCGGCGAATACGTTCCAGTACGCTGAACCCGGCTGCCCATTGATCGTCTCGAGAAAGCTACCCGACTCAGGTCCCGGCTCCGAAGGAGGACTACTACTCTCAACGGGATCGTCATCGAAGTTGTCGAAATAGGGAAGCGAAGCGGCGGAAATGGGTAGCGGCGAAAGAACGAGACCCGCGGCAAGAAAGGCACGGAGATAATGTCTCATGCACTGGACGAAAAGAGACTCGTTTAGCCTCGGTCCGTTGGCGAGTGGAATCAGAAATGAGTTCCAGGATTCAATTCAACCAAGGATCAGAATTACGGGCGCATGACGATCCAACCCTCACGCCTTTCTCTTCATACCTGTGTAGAGATCAGGGACGGCTTCGCTTTGACTCACGAATTCGTGTCAGCTCGGCGGTCAGGCGCTCGACGACGTCCAAATGCTGCTGCCAGACATTGGTCGATTCCGTGGGATCGTCCTTCAGGTTGTAGAGCTGGCCCGTTGCTCCGCCGATCGCGGGCTGGATGCGGCTCGGAGGGCTGAACCCGCCGGATCCGAGGCCGTCTATGAGTTTCCAGGGACCCGACCTTATCGCGGTGAAGCCCGCGGATGAGACGGTCACCACCGGTCCGCGAATCGGGCGGCTTTCAGGATGGCGCCCCAGAATCAACGGCCGCAGATCGAAGCTGTCCTCCCCGGAATCCTCGGGAAGTCGGGCGCTCACCAGGGAGCCGAAAGTGGCCAACAGATCAGTCAAGCAAACGGTCTGTCGGGTGACCGTTGCGGCTTTGATCCTGCCCGGCCAGCGCATGATGAGGGGCACCCGATGGCCGGCCTCCCAGGCATCGCCCTTCATGCCCCGCCAACCGCCGGCGGAGTCGTGCCCGGTCCGTTGTCCATCCGCGGGGTACCACGTCGGTCCGTTGTCGGACGCGAAGACCACCAACGTGTTCTCCTTCATTCCGGCTAGGTTCAAGGCTTCGAGGATGCGGCCGATCATCGCGTCGGTCATGGCAGCGAAATCCCCGTACAGGCCGGCGCGACTCGTTCCTCGAAACTCGACCGATGGCAACCACGGCGTATGCGGCGCTGGCAATGCGACGTACAGCATCAGGGGCTTTCGCGGCTTCCCGGCGGCGTGCGCGGTGATGACGTCGACCGCCTCCTGGGTGAACCTCGGCAGCACGTCCTTCAACGCCAAGTCGGGGGCGATGCCCCCTTCCCTCCAGAACTCGCCCTGGATCGGGGACCAGTCCGGACTGCGACTCGCCGCGATGGTGGAGGTTGGCGGGACGACGGCGCGATCGCCACGAATGTAGAAATACGGCGGGATATCCGTGGAGGCGCGGATGCCGAAGAAGGTGTCGAATCCTACCTCAATCGGTCCCCCGGCGAGCGGTTGGTCGTATCCTTGCTCGTGAAAACCCAGGTGCCATTTGCCGATCATGGCGGTTCGGTAACCGCGAGAACGCAGCAACGAGGCAAGAGTGATCCGGTTCTTCTCGATCAGCGGTTGCCTGGGCCAGACCGAGACATCGGTTCGAAAGGGGTACCGGCCGGTGAGCAGACCGTAACGGGAAGGATGGCAGACCGCGCCCGGGGCGTGAGCATCGGTGAATCGAAGACCCTCTGCCGCCAGGCGATCGATGTTGGGGGTGGAGATCTTCGACGCTGGATTGTAACAGCCCGGATCCCCGTAGCCCATATCATCGACGAGCATCACCAGAATATGGGGCAATTCCGCCGCCCGCAGAGCCCCGGAAACGGCAAGGAACACACCCAGGGCAACGCCCCAAGCTGCTTGCTGAATGGAATGCATGACACCCCCGTCATGCCACGCCCGTCCCTGGTTTGGCGATCGAATCGAATGCAAGTTCCGCGCCTCGCCAACCGGAGCCAACCCGCCGTTCGAAATCCCTGAAGGGTCAGCTGGCAATCATCCTATTCCAATCCGAGGGCTGGCGGCGGAGCCGACCGCCCAGGCTTACCTGGCGACGACCCTGAAGCCTGTAGGCTGGGTTGGTGCTCTCGGAGGGACCAATGGCGACTCCGGAGTGGATTCCGCCAGCGCCACCGTCGGCGCACGAAGCGAGTCCCAATCATTCAGAGGCCAGAGAGCTTTTCCGAAGTCGATGAGGCGATTGATCTGGACCTCATCCACTCCCAGCTTCCGGAAATTCTTTGCCAGGGGCCAATAGCGTTCGATCCATCGGCCGCCCGTGGGATTAATGGGTGTCGGCAGCACTTCATTCGGTCTGGCGAAGGCCCCGTTCCAGCGCGGGTCGTCGGAATAATAATAATGGTCCACGGGATACGATGCGGTCTTTTCGATCCAATTCTTGAGGTAGGCCTCGGCGATCAACTTCCGGCGGGCAGCGGGGACTTGCTTCCAGACGTACGGAAAGTGGGGCTCTGGCGCCATGAAGTGGAGGTTGGCGCGGCTGACAGGTTCCCAGCCGTAGCCCCAACTTCGCGGTCCCTTTCCATTTTCGAGGGATTGCGCTGCGGTGACCAGATTCAGCGTCATGACGGCGGCGGAGCCGACATCCTTGGAAGCGAGGCGCCCGGCGAAGGCATGCAGGTACGCCCAGTCGATCGGGTCGGTACCCGACGGGCGTTTATTGGAGTTATTCAGTGTGACCTGCAACTGATACCAGATCGCCGAGAAATAGTCCCAATTGTTGATCGACCCGTCATTGATGGGATTCCCGGTTTTCGTGAGATGCATGAAATGCGGGCCGGTATTGAAGAGCATCGAGTCGTACCAGGTACGGTCATTGGCGTGAGCACCCAGAACCTCCACCCCCATGTCCTCGAGCTGGAATTCCGTGATGATCTCCCAAAATTTCGTCAGCCGCCAATGCATGGTGCTGTTGTAATTGACCTGAAACTCCAACGGCCACGGCTTCGCCGGTTCGGGCACATCCATGGTTCCATCCCGACCGAAGAAAAACACGGCGTCCGTGTACCATTCCTGACTCAGTGTTTTGATTCGGCGGGCGGATAGCAGCTTGTCGGAGCTCATCATACCCCGGATGCGGGTGTAATTGGTATTGAGCTTGGACTTGGTGAACGTGGCACCCCAGGCGTCCTTGGGATGCACCTCTGGAAGCCAGTGATTCCAATCGGGAAACTGGATCGCCAGGGGGATCTCCCGGGCATTGATCATCGACTTGAAGGCGATCTGTTCCGCGGTGATGCCATTGGTGAACATGTAATCGAAGCTGGCATCGTCGCGGGAAAGCACCCAACTGAGCCCAGCTCCGGCCGCCCAATCCCTCACTGGCGCGGCATCCAGGCCCGGCCCCGGCTGATACGGTGGGTTCCACGGTCGACCCTTGGCGGCATACGGGACGTTGAGCATCCGGATGTAACTCGCAATTTTCTGCGCCTCGGTGGGGGTCAAGCCATGGAACTTGGATCGCTCGATGATCGATTTGTTGGAGTAATTGAAGTACTTGAGATCTCGGCCGTCGTGGGCGTGGCAATCCGTGCATCGCGCCTGGATGGCGTCGCCGCGCACCACCAAAGGCCGGGTGTACCACAGGTTCCGCCCCTCCGCGACGGAGGTCGCATTCGTCAGTGGCGCTTTCCAGGTCCGGGGGTCATCGGCCACAAAAGTCGACTCCGGAAGCACATTGGTACCGTTGGCCAGGAAGTTGAATCGCAGCACCCGGTAGCCGATGCTCGCCCGGGTAACGTCATTGAACCGGAAACGGATGGTGTTCGTCCCCGACTTGGCGACGCCGGCGGCCAGCTTCAGCGTCAGGTTCAGCGTGCCGAATCCGCCGCCGATCCCCCCGTAGGATTTGCCGGGCTCGTCCACCGCCACCGTCGTGTTGTTCAAGTTCACCCACGCCGCACTATTGACTTGGACGCTCGCCTTGTTGGCCAGGGTGAGGCCATGGATCTGCATGCGCAGACTGGTGATCGGTGGATTGCCGGGCACGACGACACTGACCGATTCCGTCGTGAGGTTGGTGCCGATCACCTCGATGGGGAGAACGATGGCGGCATGCGACGGGCGGGTGAGGTCCTGAATCAGGACAACAAGGAGGCCGAGCGCCGCCAGAACAGTACGAATGGACGCGAGGGTGTGCCTGCGTGGTTCAAATGGGTACGTCATGAAAGAAAAAGCCGGCCATCGCTCGCTGGGGGAATCCTCCGTTGGCGCCGTTCCTCCCAAAAAGCGGAAAGCCTCGATATCGCAGGACCTATCGTCGCGACACCAGTATGCTTGAGTATGAATTGGACCGAATCTCCTTGGCCACGGAGGGCATATTCGGCGGAAAATAGTCGCCGACGACCCTGCTGAGCACACTCTGTTAACAAAAAGCCGCCCTCCATAGCACGTGGAGGAAAGCTTATGCCACGTGCCGTCAATTGGCAAAGACTTGAACGCGGGCCGTTTCCACGGTGCCAGGACCTGAGCCGATGGCATGCCGACGGGCAGACCGCATTTCCCCCATCCTATTTCCAGAATCTCCCTCCCCTTCCGCCGGGCTGTTCCCGCTCATCGACGCCGCCGGTAGGCAACCAGACCCAACCCGGCGACCAGAGCGCCCGCCAGGAACGTCCCCGGTTCCGGCACTGCTTCGAAGCGAAGATTGTCCAAGGCAAAGCGGGAAGCCTGATCGTTGAAATCAATGACCACGAGCGACGCGCCGCCGGCGGCGCTGATCCATTCAAACCCGCCCTCGCTGATGCCAAGGCTGAGATCTCCCGTGGTGTCCACCGACTCCGAATCCAACAACAACCCGCCCTCGTCATAGAGTTCCACGATCGCCGCCGGAGCCAGGTCCGCGGCTGAATTCAATCCCAGACCGAAGGAAAGCTTCGCCGTGGGCTGCGCGAAAATCAGCCTCAACACACCCGTCGCGTCGCCCTCCAGCACCGGATCCGACAGAAACGTCGTGGACCCGAAGCCGAGGTCGACATTGTAGGTCGCGTCATCGCTGGCAATCCCGCCTACCTCAAATCCGAAAGTCACACCCGCGATCGCGAGACCATTCACGGGTTGCGACGGTAACTCGTCAAAAGTCAGCCATGAGCTGGCGGACGCCGTGGTGGCCGATCCCAAACAGGAGGCGACAATGGAGGCGCCGATCGCCCTGCGCAAATAGTGGGTCATAAGTGGGTGGGAAGTAGGATTAAAGGTCGCAATGGACTGTCTCATCTCACGAATTGGCGAGGTGCCGGGACCGGATGCCAGAGACTGACGCCTTGGTATGCGAGTTGTTAGGGGAAGTCAATGGAAGTTTCCTTACTTCATCCTCTCTAACCCATCTTTCTTAGCATAAATCCAATGTCTGCTTGACTTAAATGACGGATTATCGCTTATGGCAGCCACGCCCGGAGGTTCACCCCGTCTCACCGCACCTCGGGAAGGAGTTCCACCGTCCACCCCATTGCCAAACTTATGCTGCCTGGATTCCCACCCCGTTCGTCGACACCCATGATGTCGAGCCCCGAACTTCGGCGGACGCCCCTCCGATGGTTCTCGCGACTGGCCGCTTCCCTAGCCCTGGCATGCTGCCTCGCGGAAGCCTCGTCGGTGCGACAATTGGATCTGTCGGGTCTCTGCAAAAACGCGCACCTGATTTATCGGGGAACCGTTTTGGAGGCGAAGGAAAGCACCCTCAACGCCGGCGGCGGCACGATACCGATTGTCACCTACCGGATTCAGGTGAAAGAAATGTTGGCTGGCAAAGCGGCTGAAGTCATCGAAATGCGGTCGGTGGGAAAACCCAAACCGGTAATCCAGCCGGGAGGTGCTCGCTGGAACCCGCCGCTTGATTTGCCCGAACTTTCCGAGGGCAAAGAGTATCTCCTGTTCACCACTCGCCCGAGCCGGATCGGTCTGTCGACCGTCGTCGGACTTGGACAGGGTCTCTTCTCCATTCAGCCGCTGGGTAACAAGGAAGTGGCGGTCAATCGGATCAACAATGTCGGCCTGGGACTGCCCGTTGTCGGGCCCATTGAATACAGGGACTTAGCCAATCGAATTCGCACGTTGAAGGCTCAGTAATGATTCCGTCACTCCCACCTTCAACCCCACCCGCACCCATGCATTCACATCCCCCCTCTCCCTTGGGCCGACGCCTTCGCGCGACTCTGGCTGCCGCCGCGCTCCTGACGGCCAGTTGGCCCGCTGTCGCCGGCGGTCCCATCATGATTTGTGACACCGGCGTCCCCCTCATCTGGCCATCGGGCGGCGCCGCCATTCCTTTCAACCCCGATCTTGGTGATCTCGGTCCGGTCAGTCACGAAGACGCCGTGGCCCTGGTGGCGTCCGCCTTTGCGGTCTGGGAGGACGTTCCCAGTTCGACGGTATCCTTTGTCAATGCCGGGGAACTTCCGTTCGACGTGGATGTTACGAATTTCGCGCCCTTTCTCTCGCCGGCTGCACCGGACGGACTGAGCGCGATTATCTTCGATGACACCGGAGAGATTTTCGACCTCTTGTTCGGACCGAATTCAGGCATCCTGGGTTTCGCCGGCCCGGAATGGCTGGATCCCTCCAACTGCACCATTCTGGAAGGTGTCTGTTTCCTCAACGGCCCAGCGTTCACGGACTCCACTTACGCCAGTGACGTGATGGTTCATGAGTTCGGTCATTACACCGGCCTGGCCCATACCGTTGTCAACGGCCAGATCGGGTTGGGTGACACGAGCGGTCCGACACCGGACAACGCGACATTCGGAACCCCGGATCTCTTCAGTGACATCGTGGAGACGATGTACCCGTTCTATTTTGGTCCCGGGATCGGCTCCAGCACTCTCGAGGCGGACGACATCGCGATGGTGTCGACTCTCTATCCTGAGAGTTCCTTCCGATCGGGAACGGGGTCGATTCAAGGCACCATCCTGGGAAGCAATGGGTCGCAGAAGCTCAACGGCGTGAATGTCATTGCCCGAAACCTCGACAATCCATTCGAGGACGCCGTATCGGCAATCTCCGGTGACTTCAGCATTTTTTCCAACGACGCCTTCGCCGGGCTCTTCACCATCAATGGCCTGACACCGGGGGCCCAGTATGCGGTCTATATCGACCAGATTCTGGCCGGCGGATTCAGCACTTCGCCGGCGGTGATCCCTGGGCAGGAGGAATTCCACAGCGGGGTGAACGAGAGTAACTCGAACCAGACGGATCCCCTTCTCTCTTACAGCGCGGTGTCACCTTCAGCCAACTCGACGATCCAAGGGATCAACATCATCATCAATGCCCCGGCACCGGGAGAGCCGCTGCCACTGCCCGATGATGGCTCCCTGGAAATTGCCCTGCCGTTCCCCTTCACCATTTGCCAGGAGACCTATAACTCGGTGTTCGTGAATGCCAACGGCAACCTCACCTTCGGCACACCGGACGCCAGTCCGCTTCCGAGTAGCGCAGGGTTTCTCGGCGGCCCGCCGCGTGTCGCGGGATTCTGGATGGACCTTAACCCGGAAGACGGCGGGAAGGTCGTCTTCAACCGAAGCGCCGATGTCTTTTCCGTCACCTGGGACAAGGTTCCGGAATTCGCCAATCCCGCCGCGAGCGCCACCATGACCATCAAACTCTATCGCACCGGCAATCGCATCGATGTGCAGTATGGAGCGGTCACCGCCAAGGCGGGCATTACGGGTATCTCGTGCGGTGCCTGCCAGGCGGGTGGCAGCGAAACACCCTCGGACCTCAGTGCCTCCGTTGCCAAGAAGTCGCGCATGAGCCTCTTCCGCCAGCCAGCCATTTTCGAGGTCTTCGGGTCGGGCCACCCCTTTGATCTGAGCGCGAAGACCGCGCTGTTCCAAGCGACCAGCGATTACAACGACGCCTGGGCGGGGTCCAACAACACCGTCGCCAGCGCCAAGCCGATCTCACTTCCGTTCAGTTCGGCTGCCACGCCCTTGTATACCGAGATCGCCCCGGCGGGCGGGGATGTCGACTACTTCCGATTCCAACTCAACGTGGGAGACCGAATGGAGGCGGAGACACTGCGCGCCTGCTTCGACACCAAGATCGCCCTGTATTCACCGTCCGGTTCCCTGGTGGCCTGGGACGATGACGGCGGGGTCGGATTGCTGTCCAAACTGTCTTACAGCGCGACTGAACCGGGCCAATACTCGCTCGCGGTGACCGACTTCGATGACCCCGACTTTGGCGGACAAGGCACCAGCGGCGGCCGTTATGTGCTGTCCATCTCTGCCCGATTCTGCCCGCCGCCTGCCCCGCCGGGTCCGGCCAATTGGCTGGTCAATGGCAGCTTTGAGTCGGGAGACCTCACGGGATGGACGGCTGGGGACACCGACTTGCCGTTCCTCGACTGGGGGGTCACGGACAATCAAGGTGCCGGGTTCTTCAGTTTTGTGGAGCCCCAGGACGGCTGTTTCGCCCTCCTGAATGGTTTCGACGGCCAGGGACCGATGGAATCGTTCGTGTACCAGGATGTCTCCGTACCGACTGTTGCGGGATCCCTGACCTTGGAATGGAAGGACCATGTGCAGTGGGATCTGCTGAGCTACGGTGCCACTCAATCGCGGAGCTACTCCGTGCTCATTTTGGATCCGGCTACCCTATCGATCCTGCGTGTCCCATTCCAGATGACCCTGGATGTCGGAACCATCGTCGACACGGGCTGGGTCAGTCACTCGGTGGATGTTTCGGAATTCATCGGCCAGAACATACGGATTCTCTTCCACCAGGACATACCGGAGACATTCAGCGGACCGGGCCAGTTCGAACTGGATGACGTCCGGCTGCGGAGCGAGTAATCCGGCACTCCTGACTGGGTGGATGTCCCGCATGAGTCGGGACCTCCACCGGAGTCCGACGGACCCACCCAAGCTGCGCGCGGGCATGGAAATCGGCCTTTGGCCCCACCGGCTCATGAACGTCGCGCCCACGCGAGGTCTTGGAATACTCTGGCGGCCCGATGCGGATATTGGTCGCCATTCTGTGGATCACCGGCAGCGCCTACCTGGGGGCTGCCGAAATCGAATTCATCCGTGACGCGCGGTTTGAACACGGCTTCCGAGCCATCGCTCCAGAGGCCGGGAAACGCCGCGTCCTCGGATTCTTGCCGGGTGTGGTGTCCGGCGGAGAGGCGGCCTGGGACCTCGACCAATGGCACAGCCGATTTCCCCTCGGCGCCGGTGCCTCGACCCGTACCCGATCACGGCACACCCACACGAATCTCGCCAAATGGGTGTCAACCCGTCGCGGCGTATTGACCCTCGGCGTCGATTCGCGTGTGGAATACGAGAATCGGTTGAGAACATCGGCGGCCGAGCCGTGGGTCCATCTTTTAGTCGAACAACCGCTGACACACTCCCCACGGTTGAGTGAGATGTCGTCGCTTCGACTCCGACTCGCGGCGCGGTTGATTGAATCGGAGACCTTTCGCCCGGCGGGGTACACTCGCGAGCTTCACGCCGCCCAGTTTCAGCTCGTGGTCACCCTCGGCAACACGCGGGCCACCTCGCCTGGTTTCGGCGATTTCCTGTGGTTGGTGGTTCCACTCTACGATGATCGCCATGCGCAACCACCTCGTTACGTGAGCCGCGATTTCGCAGATCCCTCCGCAAAACTGATCTACAACCCGGGCACCGATGCCTTTACCACCCGCCGTCTTCGAGACGGCGGCTGGGTTCGCATCGACCGCGACCTGCTGCCTTTGGCTCGAGAGGCGCTTTCGGAGGCCTGGCGGCTTGGTTATCTACCCGGGTCCAAGGATTGGGCGGATTACCAGCTCACGACGATCAACATCGGCTGGGAGGTTCCCGGGCTGAATCGGGTGGCCATTGCCCTGCGGAACCTGAGCCTGCGGGCTGCCACTTCGGAGCCCTGACGCATGAACTCGGTAGCGGTTCCTACTGAAACAACTTCGGCGCGAACTCGCGCAGGTCATCCCGCCAGTTGTCCCAGGTGTGACCGGCGCTATCGGAGTGCTCAACGCATCGCCCTCTTCGCCTCGGGATGTCGGGCGAGAATCGCCCGCAATTGCGCCACCGTTTCGGGATGTTCCGCGGCCAAGTTCCTCGTTTCGCCCGGGTCGGATTCGTAATCGTACAATTCGAACTCCGCGGTGTCGGAAGGGGCTCCGGGTCTTCGCCATTCCACGAGGCGAAACCGCTGGGTGCGAATCGCGCGCCCCATCCGCTCGCCCCTTGGATAGCAGTGATACGCATGGTCGCGAACGGTCCTCGCGGGATCACGCAGCACGGGAACCAGACTGAGGCCATCGATGGGTTGAGGTCCCGTAGGAGCAGGCAGCCCGGCGAGTTCGGCCAGGGTTGGATACACGTCGACCGTTTCGGCCAATTGCCGGGTGTTGGACCCGGGGCGGGTCACTCCCGGCGCCACCACGATCAACGGAATGCGATTGGCCTGCTCGAAGTTCGTGTGCTTCGTCCAATAGCCGTGATCCCCCAAATGCCAGCCGTGGTCTCCCCACAGCACCACCACGGTCTCTTCGCTCAAGCCCAATCGATCCAACTCGTCAAGAACCCGTCCGACCTGCGCATCCATGAAGCTGACGCAGGCGTAGTAGGCATGGATGAGGCGTCGTTGGGTGTCGTCGTCCCGCAGATTCTCAACAGTCAGAGGATCGTAGTTGATGATTTCGCCCCCCGTTTTTCCGGCGTATTGGGGTGCGCCGCGGGGATCCTCCCGAAAGGCGGCCAACGGAAAAGATATTGGATCGTGAAGGTCGAAGTACTTCTTGGGAGCGGTGAATGGGAGATGGGGTTTGACAAATCCCAGGGCCAGAAAGAACGGCCCTCCTTTTCGTCCAGCCGCGGCTCGCAGCCGCCGAATCCCCTCGTCCGCGATCCTTCCGTCCGCATAGGCGTTGTCGGGTCGATCCACCGCCTCCCAGGCTGCACCCCTGGGAAGTCGGCCGATTTCATCCAAACGCTGGTTGGTGAAAAAGGCCTCCTCTCGCGTCAGTTGGCCGCCGGCGGAGTTCTCGGGCAGGAGGTACTCGACCACTTTGTCGTGCATGGGTGGAACACTCCACGACGCCAGGTCGTCATGGTTCCCGTGGCCGGTATGCAGGATTTTTCCGATGGCCTCCGTTCGATAACCATGCCGCATGAAGAGCTGAGGCAGCGTCACCGCCTCGGGAACGGCGCTCCGAAAGTTCCGACTCAGGTCGTAGATCCCAATCGACGTCGAGCGCGACCCGAGCAGGAGATGGTTACGCGACGGTGCACAGACCGCCTGATTGCAGTAAGCAAGATCGAAACGAATCCCCCGGGAGGCCAGCCGGTCGATGTTGGGAGATTTAGCCAGCGGCTCCCCATAGCAGCCGAGGAGCGGTTTCAGATCATCGACACAGATCAACAGCACGTTTCGCGACGGCGCAGCGCTCGTGTGCCACGGCAGGAGCGCAGCGAACAGCACACCGGCGCGGATCACCAAAAAAGACAACCAGGAGCGCATGGAAGACACATCGGCAGGCACTCTGGACCTGGGGCGGGCGAAGGTACAGCCCGCGGATCGGGGCTCCGGGGCCGTAACCGTCATTGGGCCGACTCCCCAACCCTCTCTCGACGCCGACGGAGCCAAGCGACAAACTGCCCGCATGCCCGGCGTGCTCGCCCAGCTGCTCCGCGGTTCCTCCGAGATCCTTCGGCTGGCCAGTTTCTTTGACGCCACGGCGGATCCCTGGGAACGCATGCCTCACGCCGTTCCCGCCAAGGCATTCGGTCTCGCCAGTGAACGAGATTTTGGCGTCTACCTGCAGGGTCCGAGCACGGTCCAAGCCCGGAACCTCGAAGAACTGTGCGCCTGGCTTCGGTGTTGCGATGCGGTGGACGACAACGCGCTCTTCTTCCAGCCCGACTATTGGCAGCACCCGGTCACCTTTGAGCACCTGCGCAAAGGGGACTGTGAGGATCACGCCTTGTGGGCTTGGCGGCAGCTGCATCGACTCGGGATCCCGTCGCTGTTCATGGCGGGCCTGTGGGAATCCACCGCGCACGCCTGGGTGCTCATTGAGCAATCGCCGGTGCCGTGCCTGCTTGAATCCACGGCTAAAGTCGGTCCCATGCTGCACCCGCTTCCCGGCGTCCGCATGCGGTATTGCCCGGCCCTGGCGGTGGACACCCAAGGCCGGACCTACGTGTACCAGGGATACCCGCGCTTTCGCGAAGCCGGCTCCCACAAGGAATCCCCACCGTCGGGGCGATGACCGACGGAGATGGTTCAGGCCGCGAAGCGCTCTTTTGACGTGATACCCAACCGGATCCACGTCCTTGTGACCCTTGCGCTTCTTGCGGCGGGTTCGTTGCGGAGTATGGCCACGACGCCGCAACATTCGCTTCCGGAGGGTGTGCTGGCTCGCTTTTCGATTCCGGATCTCGCGCGATGGAGAGGGGTTCATTCCGGTATTGCCCCCCTTCGGCTCTGGCATGACCCGGCGATGAAGCCGTTTCGTGCACGGTTTGCCGCCGAGAGTCGCAGGCGATTCACCACGCCGCTCGAGCAAGTCACCGGGGTCAACTGGCCGGCACTCATCGACCTGACGGCTGGGCGCCTTACCCTGGCGTGGCTGCCGAATCCTGGCGCATCGCCCAAGGTTCTCACCCCAGATTCGGCCCTGCTCCTCGTTCTCGACCTGGAGGCCAACACCAACGCCTTCGATCGCCTCGTCGCCTCGCTGGCGACTCCAGACTCCGGGCCGCTCGCGGCAGACAGCGTGGCCACTTCGGTGGTTCGGGGCGTCACCTTTCTATCGCGTCGACTCCACGGCCCATCCTGGAACGCCGTCTTTGACAAGGCGTTTCCTTGGCCTCCCGACGCGACGCCAACCACCAACGCCCCCGACGCCGCCCCTAAGTTCCTGCATCTCGGCCGGGTGGGCAGCTGGGGTGTTGCCACGACCTGGCAGTCAGACTTGGGCCCGATAATCGACCGACTTCGCCAGGTCCCGCCTGCGGCGACGGCCGTCGGCGACATTCTCTGGGAAGCGACCGTGGAACGCGCCGGATTGGAGCGACTGATGCACCTGCCCACTCCTGCAGCCGCCGCGGATCTTGCATCGCTGCCAGCCTTGAACCGACTGAAAGTGGCCCTGGGCTTGGCAGGGATCCAGCGGGCCCGGTTCTCCGCGGAGACATTGACCAATGGTTGGGCGTTGAACCTGGCCTTCGACATTCCCAAGACCCAGCGCCGTGGCCTCTTCGCCCTGCTCCATCCGCTGCCGATGGACGCGGCACCTCCAGCTTTCATCCCATCGAACACGCTTCGCTTTGCGCGCCTTCGACTCTCGGGAACGAATGCCTGGGACCACCTGGAACGGATGCTGGGTGACATCGATCCGGCCGTGCTGGGTGTCTTCCAGCTTTTCACGGGGTACGCCGGGCGGACGGAGGACGCCGATTTCGATTTTCAGGCGCGGGTGGTGAACCTGCTCGGTGACGATTGGATGGTCGCCTCGGGCGGTGTCCTTGCATCCGGCGCGGCACCCTCGAACCTGCCACCCGGAATTCTGCTGCTGGGGTCACCTCGTGCTTCGGAACTGGCGGCCGGACTTCGCACCGTCGCCTCTCCGAGCTTTCTGGCGACGTTTTTTCCTCCCGACACTCCCGAACCCTCTCGCGCCAACCTCGAAGTCCAAGGTCAGACCGTCACCACCGTCACCTTGCCGCCCATACCGTGGCTGGACGGGCGAACCGGCGTTCTCAGCATTGCGAGCTCCAAGGGCTATTGTGGTGTGGCCACCGATGCGGCGTGGACGGAAGCGTTCCTGGCGCCTCAGGGAAAGTCGGCATCGTTGAACGACCGCGAAGATTTCCGCCGGGCATTTATTTCAGCCGGTGGTCCGGCGACAGGGCTGACGCTTTATCATGACGAGCAAGCTGCCGCCCGCGAGTTCTTTGGAGCCGCGCGACGAAGCCCGGCACTTTTGGATGACCTTTTGCGCTGGGTGGCCTTTTCCGACACGGCCACGCGCCTAGTGTCAGGCATTGGCGCCTGGTTCGACGTCGCCGCCCTCCCTTCCTTCGAGTCCGTGGCGCACCACTTTGGTCCATGCGTTCAATGCGGCCGCGTGGATGAGACAGGATTCGTGCTGCGGGCGGTGCGGATGGAGACGACGAAGCCCTAGATTACCTTACGACTGATGTTCCCCGAACTGTCGATCCCGGAATGGATGCTGGCCGTGGTGGCGGCGATGGGCATCGGCATTTCCAAGAGTGGGCTTCCTGGAATCAGCCTCCTCCACGTCGTCCTGTTCGCCCACCTGTTTCCGGGTCTCCAATCGACCGGCATCGTGCTCCCCATGCTCATCGCGGGCGACCTGGGTGCGGTCTGGATGTTCCGCCGCCATGCCCAATGGCGTCACGTCCTGCGGACGCTACCCCCGGCCGTGGTGGGCGTGGTGGCGGGTTGGTGGGTGATGGGCCGACTTCCGAATGCGCGATTCGCTCCGGTCATCGGCGGGATCGTGCTGACGCTCGCCATTCTCCAGGTGGTCCGCGACTGGCGACCGGAGGCGTGGCAATCGGCTCCGCACACGACGGCGTTCGCCTGGTCGATGGGCCTGCTGGCAGGCGTCACCACGATGCTGGCCAATGCGGCGGGACCCGTGATGGGGCTGTACCTGTTGGCGGTCGCGCTGCCGAAAGACGCCTTCGTAGGCACGGGCGCCTGGTTCTTCCTGCTGATCAATCTGATCAAAGTGCCGTTCAGTCTGCAGTTGGGATTGATCCAACCCTCCACCCTCGCGCTCAACGCGGCACTGCTCCCGGCGATTGCAGCGGGATTATTCCTCGGCCGAGCGATCATCACCCGCCTGCCCCAGCGCGGATTCGACTCCTTGGTCCTGGTGTTTGCCATCGTCGCAGCCATCCGATTGCTGGTGGGTTGACCCCGACACCAACCGCTCGACCGCAGCCGCATTCTACCCGATTCTCGATGCGGTCCCACCCCAAGCCACGACGCCATCCTATGAATCGATGGAACCCATTCTGCGTTTTGTTCACCGCGCTGGTGTTGCTGCCGGCACGGTTCACCCTCGCGGCGGCACCGATCGCCCTGCACCCGGACAATCCTCATTATTTCCTTTGGCGCGGCAAGGCGACCGCCTTGGTGACCTCGGCCGAGCACTATGGGGCGGTGATGAACCTCGACTTTGACTACCGCCGCTACCTCCAGACACAGCGCAAGGCCGGCATGAACTACACGCGCATCTTCAGCGGGTCTTACGTCGAACCCGAGGGTGCCTTTAACATCGCCCGCAACACCCTTGCACCTTTGCCCGGCCGGTTCCTCGCTCCGTGGGCGCGTTCCGAGCAACCGGGCTACGCCAATGGCGGCAACAAGTTTGATCTCACGCGCTGGGACGATCGCTACTTTGCGCGCCTCAAGGACTTTGTGGGGCGCGCCGCGCGCAGCGGTGTGGTCGTCGAACTCTCGCTGTTCTGCCCCATGTACGAGGACAGCCAATGGCGATTGAGCCCGATGAATCCAGCCAACCATGTCAACGGCTGGGGGGCGGTGCCCCGCACCAATGTCTACACCCTCGACCGGCACGGGGGCCTGCTGGCGGTCCAGGAATCGCTGGTCCGCAAACTGGTCACGGAATTGAACGGCTTCGACAATCTGTTCTACGAAATCTGCAACGAACCCTACTTCGGTGGCGTCACCCTCGCCTGGCAGCACCACATCGCGGACGTCATCGTCGCGACCGAAGGCGGATTACCGCATCGCCATCTCATCGCCCAGAACATCGCCAATCACTCGGCGAAAGTGGAAAATCCGCATCCCTCCGTCTCAATTCTCAACTTTCACTACGCCACGCCGCCCAAGACCGTCGCCCTCAACTATTCGCTCAATCGTGTCATCGGGGATGACGAGACCGGCTTCCGCGGGACCAACAATGTGGCCTATCGATCGGAAGCATGGGAGTTCCTGCTCGCCGGGGGCGGGCTCTTCAACAACCTGGACTACTCCTTCACCGCCGGGCACGAAGACGGCACCTTCGTTTATCCCCAGAAACAACCGGGAGGGGGCAATCCCGACTTTCGACAGCAAATGCGCATCCTCAGCCGGTTCCTTCACGAACTGGATTTTGTCCGCATGCGTCCGGATGTCACCGTCGTCGAGGGAGGCGTCCCCGCCGGCGGGGCCGTCCAGGCGCTGGTTGAACCCGGCCGCACCATCGCCGTTTATCTCCGACGGGAGGGCGCTGCGGTGGAGGCGCAGGAGTTGAAGCTTCGTTTGCCCGAGGGCACATGGCGGGCCGAGTGGATCGATACCAAAACGGGACGGATCACCGGTCGATCCCGGGTGGAAGGCGGTGGCGTCCGATCGCTGATGTCTCCCCCGTATCACGAGGACATCGCGTTGCGCCTGCGCCGCCGCTAAGACCGGTCCCGGCACGGAAAGCCCAGCTTCTAAACCCAATCGCGGACATGAATTCGGCCATTTCGCCACGGCGACAACGCGGTTCGCCCCCGAAATCCGGCAACTCACCCCAAACGTGCTTATCCCGGAAAGGATGTCACCATACTCCCGCTGACCACCGGGACGGCGGGGCGAGTTCCCTTTGACGACCGGCGGTATTTTTTTGCGCCATGAGTGAGCACCTAACCTCAGCGGGATCGCCCCCGACACCGCCACCGCGTCGGAAATACGAGCCGGCCATCGGCCCGCGACTTCGCGTCCTGCTGATGGTTGTCTTCGGCCTGGTCGCCGTATTGGGAGCGAACTCGGCTTACCTCGCATCCATCACGTTCCTCGAGTGGCTGCACCGCCCCACACTCTACCAGAACTACTTCTACCAGGTGATGTTCGGACTGCACCTGGTTCTCGGCGTTCTCCTTCTGGGTCCGTACATCGTCTTTGGCCTGGTGCACATGAAGAACGCCAAGGACCGGCCCAATCGGCGGGCGGTGCGGGTAGGGTACGCGCTGCTGCTGGCGGGCATCGTCGTGTTGGTCACCGGGATCGCCTTGACCCGCATTGATCTCTTTCAGTTCAAGAACATTGGCATCAAGGATCCGCGCCTGCGGTCCGCGGCCTACTGGGCCCACGTCATCACCCCGGTGCTTTGCGTCTGGCTTTACATCCTCCACCGTCTCGCCGGTCCCAGGATCAAATGGAAGGTGGGCCTGGGATGGATGGGGGCGGTCGGGGTGACGGTGCTCGCCATGGTCGGCCTTCATTCGTTTCATCCCAAGAAAAGCCAGGAAGCCTCGAAGGAAGGGCGGAAGTATTTCCAGCCATCCTCGTCCAAGACGGTTTCCGGAAACTTCATCCCAGCCAACACGCTGATGATGGACGACTACTGCCGGAAGTGCCACGAGGACACCTACCAGGGCTGGTTCCACAGTTCGCATCGGTTCAGTTCGTTCAACAACCCCTTCTATCTGTTCGCCGTCAACGAGACGCGGCAGGTGTCGCTGCAACGCGATGGCACGGTGCGGGCCTCGCGCTGGTGCGCCGGTTGCCATGACCCCGTGCCCTTCTTCAGCGGCGCCTTCGATGACCCCAATTTCGACATGAAGGCGCACCCCACGTCGCAAGCCGGCATCACCTGTACCGCGTGCCACTCCATAACTTCGATCGACAGCACCATCGGCAACGGCGACTACACCATCGACGAGCCGATCCATTATCCGTTCGCCTACTCCACCAACCGCGTCCTGCAATGGATGAACAACCAGTTGGTCAAGGCGAAGCCGGAGTTCCACAAGCGCATGTTCCTGCAGCCGTTCATGAAGACCGAAGAGTTCTGCGGCGCCTGCCACAAGGTGTCCATTCCCTACGAAGTGAATCACTACAAGGAATTCCTTCGCGGACAGAACCATTACGACACCTTTCTGCTGAGCGGCGCGGGCCACGGCGCGCGATCGTTCTACTACCCCCCCACCGCCGAGAAGAACTGCAACGACTGCCACATGCCGCTGCAACCGTCGCAGGATTTTGGCGCCAACTTCTTCAATCCCACCAACACCTCCCAACGCTACATCCACGATCACCTCTTCCCTTCGGCCAATACGGCGCTCCCCCACATCCGCGGCGACAAGGACATCATCGCCAAGCACGAGATCTTCAGCACCAACTCGCTTCGGGTGGACATCTTCGGGGTCAAGGAAGCCGGCGAGATCGACGGTCGGTTGCTCGCCCCGTTGCGCCCCACCGTCCCGGCCCTTTCCCGGGGCAAACCCTACTTGCTCGAGGTCGTGCTCCGAACCCTCCGGGTCGCGCATCCCTTCTCCCAGGGAACCGTCGATTCGAATGAGATCTGGGTGGAAGTCATCGCCCGGAGCGGCCAGCGCATCGTCGCTCGCAGCGGCGGCATGGGGCGTCATAACGAGGTCGATCCCTGGTCGCACTTCGTGAATGTCTACATGCTGGACAAGGATGGAAACCGCATCGACCGCCGGAATCCCCAGGACATCTTCACGCCACTCTACAACAATCAAATCCCGCCCGGTGCCGGATTCGTGGTGCACTATGGATTCACCGTGCCTGAGGACCTCACCGAGCCCTTGAGCTTCGAGGTGAAGCTCAACTACCGGAAGTTCGACACCATCTATTACAACTACGTCTTCGGTAAGGGCTACACCAACGGCATGCCCTTTCAGCTCACCAACGACCTGCCCGTCCGCCTCATCGCGCAGGATCGGGTCACGTTCCCCATCGACGGCCTCGCCCATGGCGGCGTGACGAATGCCCCCTCGAAAATCCCCGAGTGGCAGCGCTGGAACGACTATGGCATCGGCCTGCTCAACAAGGGCGACAAAGGCAGCGAAAAGGGCGAACTCATCCAAGCGACCCACGCCTTTTCCCAAGTGGAGAAACTCGGCCGCTTCGACGGACCCGTGAACCTCGGCCGCGTCTTTTTCAAAGAGGGCCGGCTCGACGATGCCGTTGCGGCACTCCAAAGGGCCGCCGATACCAACCGGTTCTCGCCCCCGGCCCCGCGTTGGACCCTGGCCTGGTTCACCGGGTTGGTGAACAAGCAGAATGGCTTTCTCGACCGCGCCATCGCCGATTTCACCAGCATTCTCGAAGACCGCTATCCGGAACTGGATCAACGCGGCTTCGATTTCAGCCGCGACTACGAGGTGATCAACGAGCTCGGGCAAACACTCTTCGAACGCGCCAAGATCGAGCGCGGAGCGAACCGCAAAGCCGAGCGCGAGCATTACCTTCGCGAGGCCGTCCGCCGCTTCCAGCAGACCCTCGAAATCGACAGCGAAAACGTGACGGCGCACTACAACCTGGCCTTGCTCCATTCCCAGCTGGGCGATGCCGCAAAAGCTGCGGAACATCGAAAGCTCCACGAGAAGTATCGCGTCGATGACAATGCCCGAGACCGAGCCGTTACCCTGGCCCGCCTCCGGGATCCCGCGGCCGACCACGCTGCGCAAGCCATCGTCATCTATGATCTCCAGCGCAAGGGAGCTCTCGGCATGACGGCCGCCGCACCCGCCGCCACTTCGGGCCCCGGCGCGGCCGCCGGCGGCGCCCCGTAGGTCCGTTCCCGTGCCGACTGGGGCCGCGCATTGCCGTGTTGCCCTTCAGGCCTCGGGCGGTTTCACCTTGGGCATGTCACCGCGCCACCGTGTTCTGGCTGGAAGCCCTCGCTCGGCGCCTAGAGTTGATGCCCCCTGCCACCCTGGGTCGGGCGCACCGACGCGCGATGGGTCGTTCCCGTCGGACCGACTTCGCGGCTCCCGCGGAGATGCCTTCTCGCCCGCCGTGAAACACCGATGGGTTCCCGCCTGGATCGCCCTCGCGCTACTGCTGGGACTCGCGATTCAGGATTCTCCCGCGGCGGACCTCCGGTCCCGGCGAATCCTTTACAACCTCGACGGCGATTCCTGCATGACGCTGATCGCGGGCCGCCAGGGCCCAGGTCCGGTCGACACCAACGACCTCGCTCGAATTGTCACCGAACTCACCGCACCGGGCAGTCAGGTCGACACCTTCCTCCTCTGCGCCAATGCCCAAGTCCTCTACTATCCCACTCGAGTCGGGACCCAGCGCGGCGCGCTCTCCACGGAAGTCGAACGCGCCGCATGGTCCGCCCACGAGCGACAGCGCTTCACGAACCTGGCCTCCTTCTTTGCCAGCGGCATCGATCCCTATGCCTTCCTCTTTGCCGAGGCGCGCCGACGCGGGCTTGAAACCCTGCTGACATTCCGCATGAACGACGCGCACGGAAACGACTTCCTGCGCACCGCGTTCTGGCGGGATCATCCTCGGTTCCGACTCGGCAATGGCGCCCTGGACTTTCGGTTTCCCGAAGTCCGGGACTACGTGCTCAGCCTCATCGAAGAGGCCGCCCGACGCTACGACACCGACGGAATCGAACTGGATTTCCAAAGGTTTCCAACCTACTTCGGGGACGACGCCACCTTTTCCGTCGATGCTCGCGTGGCGGCGATGAGCGACCTGGTTCGTCGCGTACGATCCATGCTGAACGCCACAGCGGGTCCGCAAGGACGACGCCGGCTTCTCGCCCTAAGGCCGCCGTCGCCTTATGGACGCACCCCGCCGACCCCGGACACGGCTCGTTCGCTGGGTTGTGATGTCGCCGCCTGGGCGAAGGAAGGCTGGATCGATTGGGTAACGGTCAGTGAGTTCCTCTTTGTTCGTTATGACCTCCCGTTGCGCGCGTGGAAGGAGCAGCTTCCCAACCTTCCCATCTATGGCGGGATCGAATGCGCGGAAGGCAGCGCTCTCGACCAGTGCATGACCCCGGCCCGCTATCGGCGCGCTGCCCGTCATCTCTGGTCCGAAGGGGCTGCCGGCATTTACCTCTTCAATTTCTTTACGACCCGGGAGTGGACCGACGCCGGATTCGAACCGCCATGGGAGGTGCTCACCCAGATCGGCAGCCCGGCCTCGTTGGCGCGTTTTCCCATCGGCCCCTGGGAAACCAACACCCCACTGGCCGCGGTGGAGAAGAACCTGCACGCCTCCCACCCGCGCCCACAGGCCGCCGCGATGGCGTCCATGCTCTACGTGGGCCCCGGCCTCGAGCGTCGCGAATGGCGCGCCGTGGAGTCGCGTGACGACGTCGCGGATGATCAGTCCGCCCGATGGTCGACGGACAACGGCCGCACCTGGTCCGAGTGGACCCCGCAACAACCGTCGTCATTGGTCGATTACGCGGGAACCAAAGTCTGGGAAGGCGGGTGGGCCGACACCCATGATCCGAAATCCGGCCTCCTGGTGCAGGCGTGGCTCCGGCAGATCGAGATCCGAGGCATCTTCCATTGCTTCCCGTATGTCCGCACCTCGCGGGACCTGGGGCGAAGCTGGTCCATGCCGTCCCCGTTACGTTACGAAGAGGCTCCCGCGTTTGATCCGCAGCAACCGGCTCACCCTTCCTTCCTCAACCGCAACGAAGGCTATCCCGGAAACAACATCGCCGCCCTCGCCGACGGAACATTGCTTCACGCCGTGGCCCACGCGAATGCCGTGGGTGACCCCAAGAATGACCAGCGACCCTGGCGCATGGGATCGGTGCTTTTTCTCGGTCGGTGGGATGTCGAACGTCAGGCCTATGCCTGGGAGGCGGGGGCGCGCACGGAGATCTCGCCGACCCTCAGTGCCCGCGGCCTGATGGAACCTGAGGTGGCGGTGCTTCGTGACCACAGGATCCTCATCGTCTGGCGTGGATCAAACACCGGTTGGGATGGCACGCGCGCCGACGCGGAGGGTCGCAAGTGGTTCAGTCTCTCGGAGGACGGCGGGCGCACCTTGTCGCCTCCCAGCGAATGGCGTTACGCCGATGGCACGCGCTTCTTCTCGCCTTCCTCGATCCACCGCATGATTCGGCACAGCCAAACTGGAAAACTCTACTGGTTTGGCAACCTCTGTCCGATGCCGCCCGACGGCAATCATCCCCGATTCCCCTTGGTCATGGCCGAGGTCGACGAAACCGCGGCCGCGATTCGACGAGAAACCGTGACCCTCATTGCCGACCGGATGGCGTATCATGGGCCGTTGGTACAATTCTCGAACTTCTCCCTGCTTGAGGATCGGCAAACCCACCACTTCGAACTCTTCCTGACCACCTATGGGCAACGACCGGATCCCAAGGAATGGGCCACCGCCGACAATTTCCGGTTCCGCGTCACCTTGAAATAGGGCCCACTCGAACAACGACCTCGCCACACGGCGCGGCAGCCCCTCCCTCCCCATGCGTTTCATGAACGTTTTCAAAGCCTCCGGTGGACAGGCCGCGTGGATCCTCACCGTGGCACTCCAGAGTGTGTCGACCCTTCATGGGGCGACACCGACCACCGCCGCTCCGACCGTCATCACCAACCGCGCGCCGTTGGCTGCCCGGCTATTCCTGGATCTGCCCCCCGGCACCATTCGACCGAAAGGCTGGCTGCGGGTGCAATCGGAACGCATGCGCGACGGTCTGACCGGGACCCTGGACCGCGACTACGCGAAGGTGATCGGTGCCCGCAACGGGTGGCTGGGCGGTGACGGTGACGGATGGGAGCGCGGCCCCTACTGGATCGATGGATTGCTGCCACTGGCGCATCAACTCGGTGACACCAACCTGTTGGCCAAGGCGAGGCCGTGGATCGACTGGACGCTGGAGAACCAGGAACCCTCCGGGTACCTGGGACCAAAGCGCTTTGAACGCGAACCGGCTCCCGAAGCGGGGATTCAGAAGACACCGCGCGAAGACTGGTGGCCACGCATGGTCATGCTAAAAGTGCTGCAGCAGCACTTCATGGCCACACGCGATCCCCGCGTTCCCGACGTTCTGACGAAGTACTTCCGCTATCAGCAGCGCGAACTCCAGCGAACGCCGCTTGATCACTGGTCTTTCTGGGGAAACCGACGCGGTGGGGACAACCTGATGGTGGTTCTGTGGCTGTACAACGTGACGGGTGAACCCTTCCTGCTCGAACTGGGGCGACTCCTCCACCAGCAGACATTTCCCTGGACGCAGATCCTCTCCAACACCGATCCCGAACCATCGCCGGATCTGGCCCATCTTTACCCCTACAACGTCGACGACCGCTTCCCGTTCGATCCCCATCTCATCCGTCGACTCAGCGTCGATCAATACCAGAGCTTTCATTGCGTGAATCTGGCCCAGGGCATCAAAGCCCCCGTGGTCTTCTCCCAGCAGGACCCGGCCCCCAGTCATCTCGCAGCCGTGAAAACCGGCCTCAAAACCCTGCGACGATTCCATGGCCAACCCCAAGGTATGTATGGCGGTGACGAACCCTTGCACGGTCCGGACCCGACCCAAGGTGTCGAACTCTGTTCCGTCGTCGAAATGATGTTCTCCCTCGAGACCATGCTTGGAATCACGGGCGACACTGACTTCGCGGACGCCCTGGAATGGATCGCCTACAACGCCCTGCCGGCCCAAACCACTGAGGACTTTCGCGCCCGACAATACTTTCAGACCGCAAACCAGGTCCTGTGTACGAGGGCACGACGCAATTTCTACGAGGACGATTACCACGGCGGCACCGACCTCTGTTTCGGACTGCTCACGGGTTATCCCTGCTGCACCTGCAACATGCACCAGGGCTGGCCCAAATTCGTCCAGACCTTGTGGCACGCGACCTCGGATCACGGATTGGCGGCCCTGGTTTACGGACCTTGCGAGGTCCAAGCCATTGTGGGCGAAGGCGGCGGCGTTCCCATCACCGTGGTCGAAGACACCCAGTATCCCTTCGAGGAATCCGTGCGCTTCGAATTTCGTCCCGATCGCGCCGTCGAGTTCCCCTTCCGCCTGCGCATCCCGTCCTGGTCGTCGCGAACCGAACTGCGACTCAACGGCGAACCGGTCCGCTTTACCCCGGTGAACCAGTTCGTGAGCCTGCAACGCCGCTGGCAACCCGGCGACCGACTGGAAATCCAGTTCACCGCTCAAACCACCGTGACCCGATGGTTCGAGAACTCGGTCGCTGTGCAACGCGGACCTCTGCTCTATGGACTGCGCATCGGCGAGGCGTGGAACCAGGTGGAGGCCACCGATGACTTCGGCTCGTACCTGGAGGTGCGACCGACGACACCGTGGAATTTCGGATTGCTCGAATCGGCCGTGAAGGAGCCCGGACGGGGATTCCAACTGCGACAAGCCGCCCCGCTCACGCAGGGCACCTATCCGTGGACCCAGGCGAATGCGCCCTTGGAACTGGAGACGCAGGGGAAGCGAATCCCGGAGTGGACGCTTTACGGACATCGCGCCGGGCCGCTGCCGCACAGCCGCCCTTCCCACCATCTGGCTCAGCAACCCACCGAGACGATTCGGCTCCTTCCCTACGGCTGCACCCGACTGCGCATCGCCGAGTTTCCGGTCGTCCGATGAGCGACCGCCGGGATTTCAGGCCGTGCGAATGCTGCCGACCTGTCCAGCGGCGCGCGCATGGCGACCGTAGACCCACTCGAAGAGCGGCGTGGCCATCAGGGTGGTCACGATGGCCATCACCACCATGATGCTGAACAGCGTCGGCTGGATAATGCCGTGTTGCAGGCCGATGTTCAGAATGATCAGTTCCATCAGGCCGCGGGCATTCATCAACGTCCCCACCGCCAGCGCGGTTCGGTTGTCCTCGCCATGCCACCGTGCCGCGGCCCAACAGGCCACCCCCTTGCCCAGACAGGCGGCAAGGAGCACCAGGAACGCGACCCACCACAAAAACGCGCTGTCGACCAAGTCGAGCCGGGTGTTCAATCCGGAATAGGTGAAGAACAAGGGGAGCAGGAACACGACCACGAGTGGCTCCAATTTTCGCTGCATTTCCTCAACAAAACGGCCGCGTGGCATGGCAGCTCCCAGGATGAAAGCGCCGAAGACGGCGTAGATCCCAATGTAATCCGTCCACCAGGACGCCAGCATCACCAAGGCCAGCGTGAACGACAACATTGGCATGGTGACACCACGGTTGCGTTCGGTGAGTTCACCCAGAACGGACAACCAGCGACGCCCCAAGGTCAGCGTCACCACCGCATACAACGTTCCGCCACCGATCGCCTTGACGGCCACCATCCAGCTATCGCCAAAACTCGCCAGCACGATGGCGAGAATGCACCAGGCCGCTCCGTCGTCGATGGCCCCGGCCGCCAGCGCCAAGGTACCCAGGGAGGTGCCGGCGAGGCCGCGTTCATAGATGATGCGCGCCAGCATGGGAAACGCCGTGATGCACATGGCCGCCCCAAGAAACAGAGCCGCCTCCCAGCGCTCCACCTTCTCACCGAACAATCCCACGTGACCAAACAACCAGAGGGCCAGCGCGCCGCCCAAGACAAACGGAACCAACATGCCCGCCAGGGACACCGAGGCGGCGCTTCGAATCCGACCCAGGAATAGTTCAGTGCGAAACTCGGTGCCGACGATGAACATGTACAGCGACAGCCCGACCTGACTGACGCAGAACAGGATGGTCATCGAAGACTTGGGAAACAGCTGCTCCTGCAGACCCGGCGCCAACCATCCGAAAAGCGATGGCCCCAGGATCACCCCCGCGATCATTTCGCCCACCACCTGAGGTTGTCCGATCTTGCGAGCCAACCAGCCCACACCGCGACACGCCCCGAGAATGGCGGCCAGCTGCAGAAAAAAGAGGATCGAGAGTTGCAGATTGGTCATGCTCTGGCGTCGCGCGCCCGCAACCCTTTCCGCCTCGCGGGCCGATACCGACGCCACGCTGGAATAGGAATTGAGAAAATCAACTCCGGAACCTGATTTCCACGGAACCGGAGCGCCCCACCCGCCTTTCGCCTTTTCCCACCGCCCTCTGCCCGCCATGCTCCCTCCCGTAGCCCGAAAGCGCCCCGAGGCGTGCCGACGCGACCGGGAGGTTCCCATTCTACCCATCCATGAAGACCCAAACGACCGGCGACGTTCTGCGAGTGACGGACATCGACCGCCTGAGCGCGGCCAACAGCAACCACTTCAAACACCTCGTCCGCGCCCAACTCACCCCTCAGCACCAAACGGTCGAGGTCGATCTCTCGGCGGTCAGTTTCGTCGACAGCGAGGGCCTGGGAGCCCTCGCCGGTATTTACCGTTCGCTCGCTGAAAAAGGAGGCCGACTTCGCTTGCTCAGCCCGCAACCGTCCGTCCGGCACTTCCTGGAATTGGTCCAATTCCATCGCATTCTGGAGATCCATCCGTGACTGCCCGCGCAGATCCCGCCGACCTGCATCGGTGGCCGACGGTTTTCCGGTCTGAGATCGCCTGCGACCTCCGGGCGGTCTATGACGTGATTCGATCCGCCAAAGGATTTCTCGTGGCCCGCGGACTCACGGATGGCGACGCGGCCCAATGGGAACTCGTCATGGCCGAGGCAGCCAACAATGGGATCCAGTATTGTCGGCCGGAAGCACGGCATCAGCCGCTGCTGCTCGAAGTCACCTGGGTGGATGGCAGGGTCGTGGCCCGACTCACCGATCACACGGCCGGTTTGAACCTGCCTGAAAACCCAACATTGCCGCCACCCACCTCGGAGCATGGTCGCGGGCTTTTCCTTATCCGCCACTTCACGGACGCGGTCACCTACCATCGGCACCCGGACCATAACGTGCTCGAAATGCAACGTTCCCACGCCGGTTCACGCTGATGCACCTTCCCGCCCTCGCCGCGGTCAAGCGGCAGGCCTAGCGCTCGCTTCCCTCACCTGCGGCGGCCCCGACGGGCCGCAGAAACTCCTTCGGCACCAACCGCGCCACCGTTTCGTGGATTCGATCCTCGATCACGGGCGAGAAGCGAGCCGGCCGATCGTAGTACCAAAGCGACGTCTCGGCTTCATAACCGCCTTCGTCCAGGATGCGACGCGAGGGGATGTAGCCCGGAACGTCGTTGGCGTAGGCGGTGATCCACACGCGATGGGCGTCATACCGTTGCTTCATACGCAGGGAATAATCGACCACGACTTCACCCCCCAAAAACACCATGACCAATCGGTCCCCAAAGGACCAGGCTTGCACCGGATAGCGAATCTCGGTGGGCAACGATTCCCCGCGCTCCAGGCGCCCCAGGTTCTTCCGTGCATGATAGCCGACGATCCCGCCTTCGCTGGCGCGCTTCTGCCACTCCTCCTTCGTGGGCAGTGCCTGAAATGGCAGCATAATGCTCTCCCACCTCGCCGTCGGCACCGCGGGTAACGGCTTGGATTCTCCCGCGACCAACTGCCCCACGACCGTGGCCAATGCGCGAGCATGGGTGCGCGCCAGGTGGATTCCGAAGTCATCGCCTCCACGCGGACTCGGATTGGAATCCGCACCACACCCGATGGTGATCAATGCGATCGCCCCTGGGTGGTCGTGCTCGATGAATTCCTGCGCAAACCCGGCCCAATCGCCATGGTGTCGGTTCACCTGGTGCCCCAAGGTCGTGCAGTGGCAGGCGTAATTCGCCACCACCGCCAGGACTCGGCCCTCGCGGTCCCGCGCCACCAAAGCCGGCAAGGCGTGATCCACCGGCCCGCCCGCCGTGCGACGGTTGGCGGCGAATCCGACCGTGCCCTGGCCAAAGGCGAGCGTTCCGGGTCGCCGGCCCGTCAGCGCCGCGAGAGCCACGGCCTCCAGGTGGTCCGTGAGTTCGCCGGTATACCGGTCGCTCGCCGACGCTTCCTCCGGCGACAGATCGCGAACGAAAATGTTCTCCGCGAAGCCCCGCACCATGGGACCTGAGTGCGTGTGGGACGAGGCCACGACGATTCGGGCACGCGGAATCTTCGCCTTGGAAGCCAGGCGCCGGCCCACCTCCTCGACCACCGCGGCGGGCACACCGCAATTGTCGACCGTCACCAGCAGGCAGGGGCCGTCCGTGTCAGAACCCAGTGCGAGGGCCTTCGCCCACAGCGGTTGCGCCGTCTCACGGGCCATGTTGGTGCGCGCCGCATAGCCGGTCAGGCGGATCGGGTAGGATGGCGTGATATCTCGCCGCGCCACACCGATCCAGCCGTCCGCCGCGGCAGCTGCGGGACTGCCGACGAACGCAGCGAGGGCGGCGGAACTGAGGAGCATAACCAGCAATCGCAAAGGACCGGGACGGGGCGGATACATGGCTCGCGCCCTACCCTGAGAACCGCCAGCTGAATGTCAACCCGGCGTCCCGGCATCCGCCCGTCTCATTCCGCTCGAACCAATCGCACGTAGTCCAATCCGACCATATAACCCGGCACGGCTTTCGGGTTCGCACCCTTGATACGAAACGTCAGAATGTGATCCCCGCGCAGCAGGTGGCGCCGCCCCAGCGTCACTGGCCCCGACGCCACCACCTCGTTATTGTAGAGATCGAGTTCCGGTTTCAGCAACTCGCCGGCCCACAACACCTCGATCACCGCATAGTCGATTGCCTTGGTGAACTGTGCCCGCAGATCATACAACCCGGAGGCGGCAACCGGGATGACGAGGTCCAATTGATCCCCGGGCTTGGCCTGGGTCCACCACAATTGGGAATCCCCGCTCCAATCACCGCCAAATCCACTCATGTCCTGCTCCTGCAGCACGCCCTTCGGACGGCCTTGGATCCCGAGCTTCTCCGCCTCAAGAACGCCGGGCAGAAAGCGCGTCGCCACCGCGTTGTCATCCCAATAGCCGGTCCGGTCCGCCAGCGGCACCGGGGCATACGGATCGCGACCGCCCGCCTGATACCAATACGCCGTCGCCGCGTACAACGTGGGTCGGGTATCGGCGAAGTACTTCTCGATGACGCCCTCAAACCGGGTTTGGAACGGAATGTTGTCCGTGATGTGCCAGCGATTCACCGCGATGTGACCGCGGTTGTTCATCGAGATTGTCTGGTTGTGATAGGCGTGGTGGAACAACGAGGGATTGCACCACGCATAGCCGAAATAATCCTCGGATCCGGTTCCGAACGTCGACGGAAACGTCTCGCCGTCGACAAAGAACTTCTCATCGCCCTCTCCCCACCACGATCCGCGCGGATTCCAGACGTGGAGAAGGACGCCGACGAACCGGCCCTGGCCGGTGGTCTTCAACAGGGTCCAATCGATAGCCCGACGTTCCGGTTCCTGGGGTGGAAAGACATCGCGATGCCACTTGGCGTGAAACCGTCCGTACTTGTTGGCATCTCCGACCAGGGGTGCCGTCGAGACTTCCAGCCGCAATCGACGGTTCTGAAGGCCTTCATTGCGCACGGTGATCTCCGCGCTCCTGGCAAAAGGCATCGGCCAGTTGGCATACCACCACCCGTCCTCGGTCAACCCGCAGGGCAAGGATCGATAGGCATGCGCCCCGGCGGCGGTTCCGAAGAAGTCGCCGAACGGCGACCATACCGAGGGCTCGGATTCGCCATCCCAACGAATCTCCAGGGTCACTTCCCGTAAGAAGGTACGATCAGCCGGCGTCGCCGGCAGATCCGACCAGCGCCCACGAACCGCAGTGATCCACTGGGGACCATCCAGTCGAAATGTCCGACTTGCCCCAGCCACCAGCGGGCCGTCCGTCACGACGTGCGAGGTTGTGGACGCCACCGGCCGCGGGCCGCACGCGCGCAATTGACGATCCGCTTCGTCCAAGGCGGCGTTCTCCTCCGCCGACAGATCGCGCCGAAACGTCGGCACCTTGGTGCCTGGGGGAAACGTCGTATAGCCGAACTGAAAGTACTGCCCCCATCCCGGATCGGCGACGATCTTGCAGGAGCGCTGGTACGGAATCGGCGTGTAGTTATTCCAACCCAGCGCGACCGAATGCACCAGCGAGGTCCGGTTGAACGGCGCCTGAGACCCATCGAAGTACCCGGTGAATGGCAGGTCCACGGCCGGTTCCCTGGCGTCGTCGAGGTAAATGCGAACATGGCCAGCCTTGGGCGCCGCCGACCAGATCCGCCAAAGGCAGCCTGGTCCCCGCATCTCCGCCATGACCACCTGGTCGCCTTCCTTGCGAATGAATCCATCACCGTCACCGTTGGCATCCCAACCCAGGTATTCCCCGGACTTCGGGTCCACGCGGCTGGCCCGGTCGTAACTCGACCATTGTTCACAACGTTCTCCCACCGCGGGCAGGCGTGCCAATGCCTCGAGATCGGTCAATCGATGCACCAGATCGATGTAGGAGAGCGACTCCGCGCCGAACGCGGTGAGCAGACTGAGGCAAGCGCCGGTGGTGAGACCGAGGAATCGACTCCACCCGCGCACCATGGCGGCGCGGAGGCTCGCCATCTCACCCGGCGCAACACGCCGAACCCGTCTGGTATCATGGGCCGCCTGCTCCGCCGCTCGTCGAGCCTTGCCGGGCAACGCGTCATCGAGGCGCCTGCGGCCGAGCCGCCCTACCCGGTGCGAAACGCAGGTCAGGTGATTCGAGAGATTGGCCTTCATAGCATCCATCCGCACGCTCAGGGACGACCCCGGGCGCGTCAATCCATCTGCCGGGAGACGGCGTGCACTTGGGGTTGGCCTGAATTGCGGCAATCGCGATTCGGCCCCCCCGGGTCATGGGAACGACCACTTTGAAGGTGCCCGGCATGCCGCGGCTCGCTTGACGCCGCTGGGGGCCAACCAGTGAACTGCACGGGTGCATCGCCCCATGCTCCTCCTTCTGGGTTCGCTCCTGGCGTTCGCGACCGTTGCTGGTCAGGACTGGCCGCGCTGGCGCGGCCCGCGCAACGATGGGCACCTGCCCCCGGATGCGCCCTCCCTGTCCAGCATTCCGTCCGAACCGAAAGTGGTTTGGAGCGTGGCCGCCGGTGAAGGGCTCTCGTCTCCAGTGGTTGCGGCAGACACGGTGTTGGCCTTCGACAATCAGGGAGGCAAGGAAACCCTGCGCGCGTTGCATGCCGGATCGGGAATACAGAAATGGGCCGCGGCGATCGACGAACCGTTCAGCGACACCCAAGGACCCACTGGCCCGCGCAACACGCCCGTGATCGACGGCGACCGTGTCTACGCGGTCTCCTGCCGTGGCGAACTGCAGTGCCGGAAGTTCAGCGACGGATCCCTCCTTTGGCGCACCCACTTCGTGCAGGATTTCGAGGCGGTGTTCATGGGCGAACGCGGCTCCGCCCCCGGCGCCACCCGCCACGGCAACAACGCCTCTCCGCTGGTTGACGGTCCGCACCTGCTGGTCTGCGTCGGCGGCACCAATGGCGCCGGGGTTGTATGCTTCGACAAGACTGATGGAAAAGTCGTCTGGAAATCGACCAGCGATCAGGCCGCTTACGCGCCCCCCGTGGTGGCGACGCTCCACGGCCAACCCCAGGTCGTTTGTTACACCGCCGCCGGCGTGGTCGGCCTACACCGCAGCACGGGTGAAGTGCTCTGGCGCGTGCCCGTGAAAACCTCGTTTGCCCGTCATGTGACCACCCCGATTGTTGAGAAGGATTTCGTGGTTGTCTCGTCCCATGAAGCGGGATTGCTCGGCATCGCGGTGGTGCGAAATGGCGATGCCTGGTCGGCCGACATCCGTTGGAAGAACAAGAACGCGGCCATCAACTACGCCAGTCCGGTGGCGGTCGGCGGTTACCTTTACGGCGTCGGCCCGGCCAAGGATCTGGTTTGCGTCGAACTCCAGGACGGCACCTTGCGCTGGTCGCAGAAGGATGCCTTTTCGACGAGTGCCGGAAAAAGTTACGCCGGGTTCATCGCCATGGGAGAACGCGTCCTCATGCTGACGGATGGCGGCGAAGTGCGCCTCTTTGCCGCGAACGCGCAAGCGTACCGTGAATCGGGCCGCGCCCAGGTATGCGGGGCCAACTGGTGCAATCCGGCATATGTCGACGGCATCCTATACCTGCGCGACGGCCTCACCGCGTCGGGTGGCACCTGGAAGGCTGTCGCCCTGAAGTAAGCGTCTCAGACGGGGAAGATCGCCTTCAGGAACTTTCGGTTGTCGACATAGCTTGGCACCAGCTGGCCGCCTTCGGGCACGGCCCCTTCGATCTGCATCCAACCGGTGTAGCCGATGTCATCGATGGCGGCTCGAACCTTGGCGAAATCGACGCGTCCCTTGCCGAGGAGCGCGCCGTTCTCCTTCATGTGAAACTCGCAGATGACGCCCTTCTTTCCGAGCCAGCGCATCTCCTTGTAGATGTCGTAGCCCATCTTCTCGGAGTTCGCGACGTCGTAATACACCTGCACGGCCTTGGAGCCCACGCGATCCACAATATCCATGTGTTCCTCGGCGCTGAGCCAGCTTTCGATGCCAAGGATCACGCCGGCTTTCTCCGCCTGGGGCGCGACCTCCTTGAACCGGCGCACCACCTCATCGGTGCCGGCCTTGTCGCCCTTGAGATCGCCCTTATAGAAGAACGCGATCAGCACCACCTGCCGGCCCAGGGCAGACGCGGCGTCGACCGAACCACGGACCCAGTCGATGGTGCGCGGATCGGACTTGTAGGGAACGTTGTTCAATTCCCCGATGGCGAGCGACGCGATCGCCACGCCGGTGCGGCGGGACGCTTCGCGGTACGCCTGCTGGACAGGCGCCGTTCGCAGCGACATGTCGTTCTTTTCCGTCCCGAGGCTAACCTGGACGCCATCGAGACCGATTTCGCGAGCGACATCAAACGCCGCGACGTCGGCGGTCTTGCCGAGGGACCAGTCGCACGCGCCCACTTTGAATCCGCGGCTGTTCGGCGCGGCAAAAAGGGGTTGGAGCGACGGCCACAACGCGGCCGCAGCCGTAGTGGCTCCGAGGAAGGATCGGCGGGTAAGCATCATGGATGGGGATGGAGTTGAATCGTGGCGTGGGAAAATGGGGAGGGGCGGCCTGGCCGGAGTGTGACCGCGGGATGCTCAGGGCTTGTCGTACTCCCCGAGCGGCCGAATCCAGACATTGCGATAGCGGACGGGATTGTTGTGGTCCTGCAGTCCGATGAAAACCTCGGGCGGATGGGGGGTGTATTTGGCGAGTGTCTTCCAGGGAACCTCGCGGCTGATGCCATCGGTGCCGCCGGCAAACTCGTAGCGATGATGAATGACGACGCCGTTATGGATCACTGTGACGCAGGCCTTCTTGATCAATTCCCCGGCCTCGTTCCAGCGAGGCGATTCGAATAGGATGTCGTAGGTCTGCCATTCCCCCGGGGGTTTGCTGGCATTCACCAATGGCGGCACCTGGCCATAAATCGCTCCCGCCTGCCCGTCCGGATAGGTCTTCGCCCGGAAGGAATCGAGAACCTGCACCTCGTACATTCCATTGATGAGGATGCCGCTATTGCCCCGCCCCTGCCCCGAACCCTGGGCGGGAAGCGGAGCGGCCCATTCCACATGGAGTTGGAAATCGGCCCAGGCACCTCGGGTCCGAATGCCCCCACCCCGGCCGGTTTCCAAATAGCCATCCTGGACCTTCCAATGCGGCGCTTCCCCGCGCCCGTTCTGCCACTTCGACAAGTCGCGACCATCAAAGAGCACCTCCGCGTCGGACGGTGCCGGGGCGCCTTGGCTGAAAGTCGTCGGAGGCGTGACGACTCGCGGTTGCGGACGATCCGGATCATGCAGATGCCAGGGTTTTCCAGGGAGCATCGGCGTGTCCCGAAAACCATCGATGGACTCTGACTGTTCCTGGGCCTTGGGGGTGGTTTGGGCTTCGACTGAAGCACCAGCCGCCACTCCCATCAAGGCGAGCGCCAGAAACCAGCCTGGACCGCGCAACTTCGGGTTCAGCTTCATGGTGCAGGTGGTTCTTCCCTGAGAAGGAGCGGGCGTCAAGGCATCCAGTCAAAACGCTTCCTGTTGATTCCCTGGAGGAAGGTGCCCAACGTCATTCGAACCCTACGGCGCGCGCAAGGCAGTGAGATCCGGCTCCACCTCGTTCCCGAGCAAGACGACCCGGAATCCGACGTTGTACACCCTCTGCCACGGCGCATAGGAGAGACGGCAGCTGGCGGTGGCCCGCTGCGGCAGATCCCGCCAGGATCCCCCGCGCACGACCCGGGCGCCGTCGGCGTCGCGTCGGTCGCGTCCGTCCTTTGGTTGCACCGGATACGCGGTGTGAACGCTGCGGGTCCACTCCGCCGCATTACCGTGCATATCCTGCAATCCCCAGGCATTCGCCCGGTATCGACCCGGCGCCACGGTGATCAACGCACCATCGTGGAACCGCGAGTCCTTGGGAATCCAGTCGTCGTAGCGGGTTGGATTCTTCAATGGAGTATCCACGGTGTACGGATCGCTGGCGAATTCGGTCAGTTTGGCGTCGGCGAGATTGGCGTAAGGCGAGAAATCGCTTCCGCGGTCCCCGAAGAAGAAGGCGGTCCCGGATCCGGCTCGGCACGCGTATTCCCATTGGGCCTCTGTCGGGAGGGTGAATCGAAGTCCGGTGCGGGCCGAGAGCCAGTCGCAGAAGGCCATGGCTTCGTCCCAGGAAACGCGCACCACGGGTTGGGTGGATTGATTGGCAGGATAGCCATGGATTCCGAACTGATAGGCGTTCTTATCCTCGACACGGCTGTCGTGACCCGGGTCGAAGCGGGCGTAAGTGCGGTTGTCGATTTCGAACACGCCCATCCAGAATGGATTCGCGAGGGTGACGCGGTGGGCGGGGCGTTCATCCAACGCACCCGCAGAGTCTCCCATGACGAATTCGCCCGCGGGAACCCATGCGAACTCGAGGCGCAATCCATCGCCGAGATCCACGCTGCGGCGGGTGCCGGAGGCCGACTTCGCTTGTCGACGCGCCGCTTCGGCGGCATCGAACGGCCAGCCCTCGACTTTAGGCGGGGGCACGGCAACGGCGACGACGGGCGGCGGTGTCTCGGGCGGCAGAGCCCGCTTCAAGGTCTCGGGCACCGCTTCCGGGTCGTCGTCGACGCCGGCATAACGCTTCAAGAGCTCCCGCCGGCGTTCCCGCTGGGTGCCGGGGTTGTCGATCTCCTCCCCCCACGTCCCGTGGAACGGGCAGTTCATATCGATCCAAGTGATCAACCGATCCCACGCTTCGGCGTCGAGCTGGACTCCGTAGTGCCCTTTCTTCAACACCTGCACGAGGTCCGTCGTATCCGCATGGAACTCGAGGGGCGTCAGGACATGGTAATCGCTCTCGATGCCCGGACGTCGCACGTGACGGCTGAGTTCGAAATAGCCGACCGTGAATTTACCCGCGTGCACGCCGCCATTGCCGGGAGTCACACTGGTCCAGTCCTTGATCCTCTCGACGCCGCGCAGGTCGAACGTTGCGGGCCGGTCGGGCCGGGATTGGCCGTCGTGGCAGCCGACACAGTAGCGGTCAATGACCGGTTGCACCTCCCGCGCGTAACTGAACCCGCGGGTCGGCCCATACCACGGCTGGATCTCCGAGGGACGATGGTTCAAGGCCATGGCCGGTTGAGGAGGTGGCGCGGTGTTCTGGCGTTCGTGGCAGCCCACACATTGCACGACTTCCCCTGGCATGCCGGTCATCCAACTTCGCATCAATTGCAGCGCTTTACCCTCGGCGTCCAGGGGTTGGACCGCGATCGGAGTGTTGGCAGGAATCCGGAAATTCGCCGAGCCGTCCGGATAGACGGGAACGGTCCCCAGCACCCTTCGAATATCCCAGGGACCTTCGGCGCCGACGACACCCAGCAAACCACCCATTCCCTGATACGCGTAATGGTAGGTGAACAGTCGGAGGGACTTGACCGTTCCACGCGGCACTCCGCGCAGACCGTCGCCCTGGTAGATGTCCTGCATCACCACGACCGCGTCCTTGCGCGCGAGGTTCACCTTGTCGACCAAGGCGGGCGGGCGCGGCGTGGCGCGCCAAGGAATCGGCTCGAACAAGGCCGCGTCGGCTTGCTGGGCAATGGGGATCAGATTGTCGAAGAGATCGACGAGGTAGATGCCCCACGACGCGTCCGGAGTGGGCTTGCAGGCGACCAGGAAGTGTTTGTCGCTGACCGGAAATGGATGAAGGAACTTCGGCCAACTATCGAGGGTCAAACCATCGCGGATGATTGCCTCAACCTTCTTGCCGCGGCCCGGAATGCGCTGGACGGCGGGGCCAGCCTCGTGCCGGTCCTGGGCCGCATCGAACAAGACCAACTCGCCCATGCGCGGATTGTCGTGGTGCCCGCCGATGACCGAGATGATACGCGTGGGGTGACCGGGAATCGGCCGGGCATAGAAGAACGAGTTGGGCCAATACGAATTGCTTCCCAGAAACTCCATTTGCCCGGTCCCATCCGGGTTCATGTGAAAGAGCAATCGGGTGTTGGAATGCGGGGTATCGGCATATTCCCAGCGGGTGTACAAGATGCGCCCATTGTTGAGGACCGTGGGACACCAGTCGTGTTCCTGATCGAAGCACAGCTGACGAATGTTCCTTCCATCGGGATCCATGCGATAGAGGTTCGCCACGTGCGATCCTCCATAGACGCAGGGCACACCGATAAAGGTCGCGGTTGAGGTAAATAAAATCCGACCGTCCGGCAGGTAACAGGCGTCGTAACTATCGACGTCCGGCTGCTCGCCCGTCAGCGCCCGCGGGGTGCCGTCCATGGCCCATTCGAACACCTGCCATCGCCCCTTGGCGTCGACCGATGAGTACAAGAGCCGGCGCGCGTCATAGTGCAAATCGACATCGCCAAGAAATACATCCGCGTCCGGGCGAAAGAGGGTGGTCAGCGCAGGGTCGTCCTCCCGCAGGTCGAGGGCGCACAGAGAATCGTCATAGCCACGCTTGGGCAGGGTCGAATTGCTTTCCCAATTTCGCGGAAGACCCAGGTCGGGACTCCCATTGCCTCGCCGAACGAGCAGGATGCGGCGGAAATCGAGCCACGGATTGGATCGCAGCAACGCCTCGCGCTGCAGGGCGGCGAGCTGCTGACGGACACGAGCGCGATCGGCGCCGGTGCCATTCGCCAATTGCGCCTCGAGTTGGTCGAGTTGCCGCAGCCATTCGGACCCGCGCCCGTAACGAGCGCCAAAGGTGTCGATCAAATCCTTGATGGCGAGCCGCAGGGCCGTGGCGTCCACCTCGGGCTGAAAGGGCTCGAAGGGTTGAACGGGTGGCGGATCGTCGAGTTTCCGGGCGTTCGGACGACTGGGGGTCCAGCCCTCGGGCACTTCCTTGGACTCAATCCGCAGGGCCATGAGATGAGGAAAACTTTCGGGGCGCTGCAGCCTTAGCGTGTGTTTGCCGGCGCCGACGTAGAAATCCAGGGAACGTTCCCAGCGGGCGCCGCTGGTGTTCCATGACCCGGTGCTGTCCCGGCACACTTCGGCGATGCGGGTCCCGTCCAGGAGCAGGCTGACCGGTCGGGCATCGGCGGCGGCATAGCGGAGACTCAGGCGATAATCGCCGGATCCCGGAAACTCGATGTCGTATTCCACGAGGACCGGGCTATGACCGCCGAAGGCGACCATTGGCCCACCATCGGCGTACTCACGGGTGAAGGTCTTGGCATTGCCGCGGTCGAAGGCCCAGGCCGGGATCTCGTAGCTGCCCGCGCGGGCCCATCCGACGATCGAAATCCAAGCCGCGAGAAGGAGAATCCCAGCGCTCACCGGTGGGCGATGAACGCCGGTAGGCCGTGTTGGAAGCCCTGGGATCTCAACCGTCCCTGCGATCCAAGTCCCGCCCGGCGTGTTGGCCGCCATGGTGTGAAGCGCCTTCGGCAGTGGAGGGTTTGATGTCGAGGCAGGCATGGTTTTAGGTGCGGTGGAAGGTCAAAGGCCTCATCGGCCAACAGTGCTGGCCGCGGTCTGTTGCGACTGGGGATCGTCGAGGAATTCTGCCCACGCCTGGCGCAGTTGAAGCAGTTCGCTCTCCTGCGCATCGTCGAAGTGTCCGAGTCGTTGGGCGTAGGTGTCCATCCAGGTCACGATCCGGTCATACTCGTCCCGAGTCAGCCGGACGCCGGCATGTCCTTCGGGACCCTCTAAAAGCGCCAGCAGGGCGCTGCGGGTGGCGATGCCATCCCCGGCAATCGACGAACCGCGTCGATAGGCGGTCCAAACCTGGTCGCGCAGGCTTGGTTTGCCGAATCCGACTAAGGCGTCATACGCCCGGTCCCGGGTAAGGTCGAACTTCGCCGCCTGTTCGTCCTTGGCACCGGGTTGGTGGCAGGAAACACAGCGCGCCTCCACAACCGGCTGGACCAGTCGGTCAAACCGTAACGGCCAGGAACCATCGGGACCGGGACGGATTTTCGAGGGCGGGCGCTGCGAGGCGAGGATCGTCCGGGAGCTCGGCGCCTGCTGACGGTCTTCGTGGCAACCGACACACCCGAGCGTTTGACCGGCTTGGACATGGGCGACGCTGCGCATGGTCTGGACCGCCAATCCGCGTTCGTCGAGGGCTTGGAAGAATAGGATCACACCCGCTGGCGCCCGAAAGTAGGCGGAGCCGTCGGGTTCCACGGGCACCGTTCCAAGAACACACTTGCCCGGGTCGTCCGCGGTGATGCCCAGCGGCGGCCTATTCATGGTGGGATGGGTCTTGGCGGGAACAGCCACAATCCGAAGTGCGCGCACGGTGTCGGCATGCGTCGATCCCAGGCCCTGATGGACGTCTACCAGGAGGAATCGCCCCTCCTTGGTCTCGGCCGTCGGGACCGTGGTCGCCAGGACCGGAGGGCGTGCCCGTGGTCTCACCGGGATGGGATCCACACAGGCAATGGTCGGGTCCTTCCAAAGCAGTTCACGAGTGCCCAGCGCCGCGTCATACAAATACAAGGCCATGCCATCGTCGGGTCGTTGCACCGCGTGCCATCGATTCCATCCCTGGGGACCGGACACTTGGGCGCCCTCGAATCCCCAGGCGACGAGGTGGAACCGTTCCGACAGCGGCCAAGGGTTGGCGTAGTAAGTCAGCGGCCAGCCTTCAATTTCTGGAAACGGCACCTCCGGCGTCAGGCGGGTGATCGGAGTTTGCCCTTCCAGACCCGCCGCCGGATCGATCATGGCGAGACTGCCCATCGTTTGCGCATGATGGGCTGAAGCAGTGAAGATCAACCGGTGCGATCCCGGGATTGGTTTGGCTTCGAAGACGCAGTGAGGTGCCTTGGTGTAGTTCTTAAAGACCACACGCGGATGCGTGCCATCGGGGTGCATCGACCAGAGCCCCATATAGGGCATGTTGTCGCGGTCGATGTAGTCCCATCGCGAGTAGAGAATCGATCCGTCGGAGGCGATCTCCGGTGTCCACTCGAACATTTCGAAGGGCGAAATCGCGTTCATCGACGATCCATCGGCGTTCATCGTGTGCAGGGTGTAAACCGCCACCGGCCGTTCCGGCCCCCCGCCGCAGCGCACATAGCAGTCCGGCAAGTCCGGCGTGGACTCCGTCCGGGCCGCCGTCTCGCGTCCGGCCTGAAGCGCCTGCCCCCGCCGCGTCGATAGAAAGACGATTCGGCCATCGGGAAGGTAGCGTCCGTCGAAGTCGTCGTACTTCCCTCGGGTCAGTTGACGCACCCCCGTGCCGTCGATGTTCATCTCGTAAAGGTGATAGAACGCGTCCTCAGGCACTCTTGCCTTCTCGAGCTTGTTCGATTCCGCGGCCAACGACGGGTAATGCCGGCACCAGGCGAACAGCACCTTCGTTCCGTCATAGGAAAGTGTCGGCCGAAGGAAGCTCCCCGGTGCAGTGAAGGAGGTCGTCAGGCATTCCTCGCGTGGGTGGTCACCGGTAAATCCGCGCAAAAGGTAGATTCCGCCTCCGGGCTTGGACCACCAGCCGTAGTATTGATCGGACATGTGGCTAAAGCTGGAGGGCAGCCGCTTCACAAAGAGAAGGGTCTCGAAGTCCAGGAGGGGATTGCGCAAGGCCAACTTCCGCTGTCGGGCGCGTGCCTCGATAAAATTCCCGAGCGCATCCCGCTGCGGAGTGTCGCCGGACGCGATCCCTGAAGGAATGGGCTCGGACTCCGGGCGGGGCGCCTGCGACCAACCCTCGGCCTCCAGACGCCGAACCCGCGCCAACGCGCGCGCGGCGCAGTCATTCCAGTCGGGTTGGGCGGGCGGACGATGGTCTTGCGACCACTCGGACACGGAGCTCTGGTCCGCGGGCCGATGCAACGCGAGATTGCGATCCGGATCCTCCCTTCCAAAGACCTCGACCTCCTCAAGATGAAGAAAGGTTTTGCCCGGCAGGTGCACCCGCACGAACCGGGCGTTCCGTCCGTCCAATGAAACTCGGAGGGGGCGCTGATCGGTGAACCCGACGAACACCGAACCGTCATGGCGATAGACGGTTTGCCAATCCCGTCCGTCGACTGACACGCTCAGGATCAGGTTGGTGGCGCGTTCGGATGCCTGCGGCCGATTCCAGACGACCACCAGTGCGAGGGAATGTTCGGCGCCCAGATCCACCTGCCACCAGGGATTCTCCGTTTCGCTGGTGTGAAAGCCCCATCCGCCATCCTTGATGCCGTCGCATCCGCCCGCCGCATCGGCTTGGGTGGAGACCGACTTCGACGTGGAATCGAGCAGCGCGAGGCGTTCGGCGACGATCCAATCGGCTTCGACGCGCTCCTGCCAGGCCGGCACGCGGTCCGCCCCCCGCAGCAGACCGGGCAGACCCAGCAGAGCCGCCGCCATTAGGGCAGGACCCCATTCGATCCAGGCTGGACGACACCCCACAGCCTTCGGTGACGGTTGGAGGGCGGTGTTCATCGTTGGTTTGAATGCAGGCGCTCCGATGGGGAATCAAAGGGAGAGGACGTAAGCGATAAGGTCGTCGAGTTTTCCAGGATCCAGATGCGAGGTCCGCCCATGCCGATCTTCGGCATTCCGAGTGCGAAACATTTCGTGAAGGTTGGTCACGGATCCGTCGTGAAAGTAGGGAGCAGTGCGCCAAACCTCGACCAGGGTGGGAGTGTCGAAGAGATCCTCGTCACGGTCCAACCGGGTCCTCGTCCCGACGTCGTGATGTTGCAGATCGGTAAAAACACCCACCGGATGGCAACGAGCACAACCGACCTGTTCATCGGCGAAAATCGACTGTCCACGTCGGGCGGCTGGAGAAAGCTGACCCTCTCGAAGATGCGGACTGGGGACCCGTTCGAGCGACTTCAGATAGGTGTCCATGGCCTGAGCGATCTCATCGGGTTGGGCGGTGAACAGGATGTGGCGGATACCAGCCCGCACCGCGGTCTCGGCGGTCTCCCGGACGCCCAGGCTCATGGCCGGCGGCGTGCGATGGGAAAGCAACAGGCTCTTGTTGTTTTTGGGATTGCCCATGTCGTCGTTGAGCAGATCCCAGTTGAGGGCATCGACTCGGGCTTCCCCGGGGTGACAGGTGGCACAACTTTGCCATCCCTGAAAACAGAGGGTGGCATCGTGGAAATAAAGCTCCCCCTTCCTGGCTTCGGTCGCTTCCGTGCGGGGCCCCAAGGCGACCGAAACCACCGCGAGCTGCGCGGCCGCCGGATCGATGAACGCCAGAGAATCCGAAAAATAATTGGCGACGACGACCTGGTTCTTCACCACAGCGACTGCCCGTGGGCCCCGATCGGAGGGAGGAAGTGGGAGGCGCCGACGCAATCCCACCAGGAACGACAGGTCGTTCGGAACCTCGGTGCGGTCCCGGGATGCCGCCACCCGCTCCGCGCCGTTGCCGGTTCCAGCCTTCGCCGGCACCTTCGCCAGGCGGGCGAGGAGTCCCGGGAAATCAATGAGACTCACTTCGTGCGTTCCAGCATGGACCACCACCTGCGTGCGTCCGTCCGCCGTCCACGCGACACCCCAGGGATTCGCGGCCCCGCTGTCCACGCTGTCGAGGAGAACGGTGTTGAGAACGCTCAGATCATTCAGGTCGATAATCGTTTCCGCGTTGGTGTTCATCCAACCTCGGTCGAGTTGGGTCGTGGGCAGCTGGTACCGGGCGACAACATGGGTCACCACAGCGTATCGCCCGTCCGGCGAGATTCTCAGATCCTGAAGCGACCCACTGCCGTTGGGCAAAACGAGGTCCCGCAGCACCTTGCCGGCGGCCACGTCCACGATGCTCACCACCGCAGCGACCAGGTTCGCATCCGCCCGCCCATCGTGGAGATGATTGGCGACCAGAAGATACCGACCGTCCGGTGTCACCGCCGCCGCCACCGGTTCGCGGCGCACGGGAACGCGTCCAATGACCTTTTCGGTGCGCAGATCGAAGATGCCGATCTCGTGGTTGAAACGATGGCAGACAAACAAAGTGCCTCCATCCGGCGAAACGACTGGACTCATTGCCCAGTGGCCGGCTGCCCATCGGGATCGCACCTTGCCGGATCCAATATCGATGCGTGCAATCTCGCTCACCGGCCCCGCGCACGTGGCGATCAGGGTCTGTTGATCTGGTGACACCACCAAGCCGGTCGGCGGATATTGGGTCGGGATTTCGT
>JAEUHG010000168.1 GCA_016795425.1 Verrucomicrobiales bacterium | reverse complement strand
TTGGAGCTTCCGGTCCAACCGGATCCGGTGGTCTCTGTGGACTGGACGAGATACCTGACGCTCCGGACGGACCTGGGCTCGAATCAACGCGGACGCATTCCGTCGGCTTGGGTCATCCCGCAGTGGGATCGAGTCGTGGTGAAGATCCCCGCGACCGCAAGTCCTGAGGTTGGGGCCGTGGACGCAGGATTCCTGCAGTTGAACGCACCTTGATTTCGCGAGGCGCGTTTCGCAGCGCGCCAGGGTCCACCTAAGCTGAGTTAGAAATGGACCCAGTCAGGTGGCCCTCGTCGCGCTGCGAAAAGGGATCTGAAGCGTCTTGCGGTTATGACCAGCACTTGCCTGGGCGTTCCGTGCTTCGAGGCTGGTACGGAATCGACCCAGGTTTATTTCGCCCCTGCAAAATCCACGCCCTTGGGAATCAGGGTCAGGTCCATGCGGGTTGTGTTCCCGGGAGTCAGCGTGAAGCGAACCCAACGATCCCGATACTCCGGGCTCAAGGGAATCACCATATTGGGATGAATCACATCGAGTCCCCGCGCACACGATGGCAGATTCTGAAAGACCACGCGGCCGTCTCGATCGGTCCGTTGAGCGAAGTCCGGGTTGCTCAGCGGCTCCGCGGGTCCGAAGGCGGCCTCGCTGGGGTGGCTCATCTCTCCGAAGATGCCGTTGGGAAAGCGCAGGACGTTGGGGAAAATCTGAATCACAGCATTCTCGACCGGCTCTCCCGATCGGGTTCGCAGGCTGAGTTCGAACCGGGCGGAGGGCTCGGTGACGACCTCCATTCGCGTCACAGGCTCGTTCACCGCGAACGATTGTGGGACCCCGATCGGCTTGGTGGCGATCAAGCCGCCCCTGAAGTCACGGTTTTGGGGCACGCCTCCCGGCGCACTCACGAATCCATCACCGAGCGCGATGATGTCCGCCTCCCCGAAGGGCAGCGATTCGAAGAGAAACGTGCCGTCTTCGGCGATCGGGCGCCATGCCTGCCACCGGGCGATTTCGCCATACTTCTCACCCAGAACGCCTAAGTCCTCGGGCACCACCAGCGCAGGAATCTGCGGCGGTCGCGATGCCACCAGCACGCGCCCGTTGCGCACCGGACGAGGCACGCGCGCATCCAGTCGGCCCTCGAGCCGTGCGCCGGGTTTGAGTTCGAGGTTCAAACGAAGTTCCTCGCCAGCTACCAAATGGATCTCCATGGGGTCGCTGTGGACGATTTCACCGGACGCGAGTTTGCCGGACAGACGGAGAAGGTGCGGGCCAGGGACCAGGCCCGCGATGGAACGGCTGCCGTCCGTGTTGGTGGTCCAGTCGTTGCACGACACGCATTCAGCGCTGAGCAGCGGGAGAATGGCGCGGACCGTTTGGTCCGGGCTGCCGTGGTATCCGGCAACGCGGAGTTGCCCGCCTCGTCGCAATCGGATCGGGTCGGCGGTGCCGTCGACGGCATAGCCTTGGTTCACCGACCGACTGAAATCGGGGTGGTCCACGGTCAGGAGGAGTTGAATGGTGGCAAAGCGTTCCTCGGGCATGGCGACGACGGGATATTGAACGCGAGCCACGCCATCGTCCTTGGTGATGACCGGATCCCGGGGACCGTATTGCGCGGGGTCCCAACCATAGGCGCTCGCTTCGTCGCCACGCACGCGCAGCCCGAATGGCCGGACCTTGGCGCCGGCCACCGGGAGTCCGTGCTCATCCAGCACCCGCACCGCCACCGTCCGGAATTCACGCGGTGTTGGTGTGGTTGACTTGGGGGTGAAATGACAACCCGCCGCGACCATCACAATAGCCGTCAGCGCCGCGCCCGCCACCGTGAGTTGGCTCGCGGTCCAGGGAGTCGGCCGACCGCGGTCCAAGGAATCCAGTCGGTGTCCGAGATGTGAGGACGCGTGCAAGGCGGCGGAGAACTCGGGGCGTTGGGTGCGCAGCACATCGAGTGCGATTCGGGAAAGGGCGGAGCGATAGGCCGGCCAGGAATTCGTGGATTCGGCGCACGCGCGATCCGCTTCCAGTTCGCAGGCCAGGACATGGGATCGGGCGGCCCACCACGCCAGCGGATGAAACCAAGCCAACGCCGCGACCCAACTCCAGGCGGCGCACCATAGCGGATCCTGTCGGCGCAGATGCGCCAACTCGTGTCCCAACAACACCCGCAGATCGTGGGAATCCAATCTCTGGATCAGTTCGTCGGGGAGGACGACGCGTCGATGAATCAGGCCACAAGCGAACGGTGAACCCGTTCCGGACGAAACGATCACTTCAGGTGGGGATTGACCTGCGTGAGACCGACTCAATTCGTGGGTGAGTAACGATAGTGGGTGCGTCGCGGGTTGGCCGATGCGGATCCATCGGGCCAGGCGGAGGTGGCCCAGGGCCAAACGCCCGGCGCAGATCAGAAATCCGACGGCCCAAACGAGGGTTAACCAAAGTGGCCAGTTAAGTCGTGCGCTCGCGGTGGTCTCGGTCGCGGCTTGGATATCGGTGCTCGTCGCTGGAGAGGAGGGTGGCGGAGATGACGGAGCCGTTGTCTTCGGACGCTCGGAGGCAGCGGACAAGGATGAGTCGGGGTCCGGCGGGGAAGCGGCTTCCCGACGAAGGACGTGGCCGGACGGTGCGGATTCAAGGATGGCCAGGCGCAGAACCGGTACGGGCAGGACGTGGGTCACGGCAAGCAGCAGGCTGCCCAGCAGGACACCGCGCCACAGCCATTGTCGGATCTGTGGGGGGTGTCGGCGCAGACGGACATCGGCCGCCATCGCCAACCCGAGCACCACGGTCCATTTGCCGAGGGTGACGAGGATGGGGAACTCGAGCAGGAGTGGGGCGATCTTCATGACTTGGTCCCCTTGGCTTTGCGCGCTCCTTTGGTGCTGACATTGGCGCCTGCGAGGCGGCGAAGCCGCACCAGGTCCTCGGGCTTAAGGTCGCCGGTCTCGACCAATTGCGCGACCAGTCCCTGGTGCGACCCTCCGGCGAAGACACGAGCCAGGGATCGCATCATGGATTGCAGCATCGTCGTCTTGGCGACACGGGCATTGTAGAAGAACGCCTTCCCCTGGAGCTCGCGTTCCACGTGGCCGCGGTCGACGAGGTTGACCAGAACAGACCGGAGCGTGGCGTTCTCGATGGGCCAGCCGAAGCGCGCCTCGATCTCCGCCGGTTTGAGCGGGCCCTCTTCCCACAGAATGCGCAGAGCCTCGAGTTCATTGGGATTCAAGTCGTCGCCGGGCATGTGTGAAGAATTCACAGATCGGCGGACGCGGGTCAAGATTGATGTGTGAAAAATTCACAGATCGAGGCGCCCGATGGGGAATGGTGGGCCGGGGCAACGCCCCGGGGTGGAGCGGGAACCAACTGATGACAGAAGGAGAGGATGAACCCGAAGGTGTCCGACCGGGTGGATCCATTTCGACCCGGGGCGTTGCCCCGGGCTATCGGATGGCGCCCCGAAGGGGCGGCGCCAGGGAATCCAATCAGGGATCAAGGCCCGACGGGCCGAGATGGGATAGCCCGGGGGGTGGCATCGGCCGGGGGTGGGGCACGACGATACTTGGAATTTCACCGTTCCCACCGGCGCATCGGGAATTTTTGGAGCGCTTCGATCCGTTCCAACGCCGCGCGGCACTCCGCCTCGACCTGCGGTGATGGATCAGCGTCCAGGGCTTCGACGAAATGCTGATAGGCAGGGGCGATCTGGCGCAGCGCTTCGAGTTGCACCCGCCCGGCTCCAAGATGGGCCTCGGCGATGCCTGGGCCGCGCGGAAAGTCCCGGAGATGTCGTCGGTACACGGTGAGAGCACCCGTCGGGTGTCCGTTCTCGGCCAGCCAATCCGCCAGTTCCAGCGATAGTTCCGGTTGGAGAACACGGCGGGTGGCCTCGGCCGGAAGAGCGAAGTAGGCGCGGGCTGCCTCCTCCCAATCCCCGCGATCGATGGCGCGCCGAAGGAGGTCCACCGGGGAATCGTCGAGGATGGGTGGTTCCGAGGAACCGCGGATCCCCTCGTATTCTTCGGGTCGCATCGACAACTGACGGCGATCCAGAAGCCAAGCGGCGCCGAGACCGGCAATGAACCCGCCAAGGTGGGCGCCGTGGGCCACTCCACCGGCTCCGCTCCGGGAGAAGAGGAAGGGGAGGAGATTGTCGATCAGGAGATAAAACGTCAGCACGAGGCGGGCCGACACCTCCACGACATTCATAAAGATGGGGAAGAGAAAGACGAACAACCGAACGACGTTGCGCGGGAACCAAAGAAAATAGAAACCGAGCACGCCGGAAATCGCCCCCGAGGCTCCCACCAGCGGGACTTTCGAGCCGGCGGCGAACAGCGTGTAAAACAAGGTCGCGGCGATGCCCGTGCCCAAATACCCGAGAAGGAACCGAAAGGGCCCCAGCCGATGCTCCACGTTGTCTCCGTAGATCCAAAGGAACAGCATGTTCCCGAACAGATGCATCAACCCGCCATGGAGGAACAGCGAGGTGATCAGGTCCTGCCATTCCGGAGCCGCCGGCCGAAATCCGTGCTTAAAGACCACCAGGTCGTACGCCGACACGGACTGTGCCACCTCCCGCATGGAGACTCCGCGCGGGATCATGTCCTGGATCATGACCAGGTATTCACGCAGGGCCGGGTCCGAGAGATTGGCGGGCCGGCTGCCCAAGGGGAGGTTGATGACGAGATAGACCGCAACGTTGATCGCGATGAGCGCGTAGGTCACCCACGGCAGCCCGCGTGGATTGGGAGAATCACTCAGCGGAAAGACCATGGGTCGGTGGGAAGACAGGAAGCCAAAGGCAGTGGGGAACCGGAGGGGGCCGTCCACCCCGCGAGTTCCAGGCCCGAAAGACCGGCAATCCGGCAAAGATGGAGCGCCACCTCCATGGCGGGGGTGGAAACAAACACCGGCGCCTGTGCCGTCAGTTGTTTCAACTCGGTCATCAACTCGTCGAGGGTCTCGATGCGCGGGTTCTGCCCCTGCTGCGGATGAAGCGAGCGGATGCGGTCGAGAACTCGTGGAACGCCAGCGACGACCGGACTCTCCTTCGCATCCTGCAGCCGATTGGCGGTGGGCGGGGGGGCGGCGCTCAGCGATTCGCGAACACGACGGTCAATTCGAACGAGATGCTGCAACGCTTGGGTAACCGGGGGGCCTTCGTCGGCCAGGAAGGTTTCGACATCCGTCTGCAAGACTTCAAAGGCCTCGCCCAGTTCGGCGTCGATGGCGCCCAGTTCCACCATCGTGGGAACTCCGGACTTCAACGGTGTCTCCATGCGGCGTTGACGGCTCCGGGCCGTCCATCCGCGTCGAATGAATTCGTTGCGTTGTGCCCGGAACTCCGCCAACGCACTGCGTCGGCGAAGGTAATCGAGGGCATCGTCCACCAGGGTTTCGAGCTCCATGGAATCCACGAGAGCGTCTCCGCTTCGGAGTTGTTCCATGAGCGATTCGAGCAGTGTGACGACCGGCTGCCGGTGCTGCGAAGACTCCGGGTCGGCACTCGGCGGGCGAAGGCCGGACTCCATCCTGGCGAGGGTCTCGCGCAGGTTTTCGACGGCCTCGGCAGCCATCAGGATGCGGTGCTGCTTGGGGTCTTCGACATAGCCTAGGCGGACCGAAACAGCCGCGATCATTTCGGCGATTCCCCGATTGCTCAGCGCCAGGGCGCCGCGCGTCAGATGTTCACGCAGGGCGCCATCGTTCCGCAAGGTGGCTTGAATGCGCTGGCGAAGGAACCGCGTGATCGCCTGGGGAAATTCTTCGAGGCCGCGCTCAGGCGTCCCTGGCTCGAGACCCTCGCCGCGGTCGAGGTATCGGGCGATTCTTTCGCGGAAGGCCTGGGCAACGGGCAGAAAGCCGTGGGTTTCCGCCAGCCGTCCGAGCGGTGACGAAGGGGAGAAGAGCGCTTCGAGCTGACCCTGGGGGTCCGGGGGTGCGTCGTCGCCGGGGATGAAAGGGAACGCCGATGAGAGCGAGTCTTGGAGCTGGGAGTTCCGGATGTCATAGGCGGCCACCCAGGGGCGCAGGAGGGCCAGGCGTTCGGCGCGCCGGCTGAGTTCGACATTCAACAGTGAGATCAGCCGAAGCTGGAGGCCCCACGGACCTGGCAGGGTTGGTGGCAGCGTGTCGAAGCCCCACGACTTCGCGGTTTGCCGGAGATGCGTCGTGGCGGATTCGAGGGTCTGCCGCGTTGCCGGCTCCGCCAGCCGCTGGTGAAGACACTGCACATTGTCGCGCAGGTCCTGCACGGCCACGCAATCACGCAGCGTGCGTTCGGCCTGATGCATGGTCGCCGGATCCTGGGTCGGGTCCTGCAGCACCGCATCGATGATACCCGAGGGGTCGAGATGGAGGAACGGCGACTTCACGCCGCCATCCTGTTCGAGTTTGAGAACGGACAAGTTCGGCGTGATGACTTCCTCCGCGAGGACTTGTCGGGCGCTGAGAATGTTTTCCTCGAGCGTCGCGAGTCCGGTGACGACGAGCCCCTGCAAGGCAGCGTGGAGGCGTCCGAGGTCCTCGTGGACGCGGTGTTCGATTCGGTCGAGTTGGTCCAGGAGTCGGACGGCGCGCTGGGCCGGGGTCAGGGGTTGCGGATTTGGGGCGGCGGGCGGCAGATCGGTCGGGCCGAGGGAGTGGAGTTCCGACTCGAACCGGCTGAGGAAGTAATTGGCGAAGGCGACTTCCTGAATGGTGTCCGGGAGGAGTCTGAGAGCGAAGGCGGGAGGTTTGGCGGGTTGGACTCCTGGACGCTGGGGGTCGGAGTTGGGAAGGGGAGGTCGCTCGAGAGGCGGTGCGGCTGCTGCTGTGGCCGCGGGGCGGGACCCACCCTGGATTCGTCCCGGCATCAAGACCGTGGGGGCATTGGCATTCATGGCTTGAACTGCGTGGTAGGCCTGGAGCACCGGCCGATGGATTCCCCGTGGCGCGCCGCAGGTCCTCGAGGGTGGACCGCACCTGCGTGGGCGCGACTTCCGGTCAACGTGTGGGAACCATTCTAGCCGGACTCGCCGGGACGCTACCCGTGTTCGGAGGTTGCACAAGAGGCAATTCCTGAGGTGTCCATTCGGACATTACCAATCTGTAATGTTGGGGAAAGGGATTGCACAGGGTGTGGAGGCATGGTGGGGCCGTGATCGAGATGAACCGAAACCAGACCGTTTCGAACCAAGAGTATACCATGAATCCCTCCTCCTCCTTGAACCTGAAGGCGCGCTTGGCGCTCCTCGCAACGGTGCTGCTCCTGGCCGGCGCCGGCGCGATTTCCACTCAGTCGGCCAGGGCTCGGGAAGACGGCAAGGCCGCCGACCTGAAGATCAAGGTCGACACCGAGATCGTGAAACGTGACGCGGGCATGCGCTCCAGTTTTGCGCCGATCGTCAAGAGCGTGTCCCCTAGTGTCGTCAACATCTTCACCAGCACCAAACCTCGCACCATCGAAGGTTCGCCCTTCGGCAGTCGCATGAACCCCTTCTTCAGGGAGTTCTTTGGCGACCAGATGATGCGGACTCCCAAACAAAACGGGCTGGGTTCCGGTGTGGTCATCACCGAGGACGGCTACATTCTGACCAATAACCACGTCGTCGATGGCGCCGACGAAATCAAGGTGGCGCTCAATCCCGATGGGAAGGAGTACGACGCCAAGATCGTGGGCCGCGATCCGAAGTCGGATATCGCGGTGCTGAAGGTCGAGGCCACCGGCCTCACCGCCATACGCGTCGGCGACAGCGATCAGGTCGAGGTGGGCGACGTGGTGTTGGCGATCGGCAACCCGTTCGGGGTCGGCCAGACCGTCACCATGGGCATTGTGGGTGGCACCGGCCGCGTGATCCCGTCCGCCGGATCGGCGCTCGAGTACGAGGATTTCATCCAAACGGATGCCGCCATTAATCCGGGCAACTCCGGAGGGGCGCTGGTGGATGCCCAGGGCCGTTTGATCGGTGTGAACACCGCGATCCTCAGCCGCGGCGGCGGGAACAACGGCGTCGGGTTTGCCGTCCCGATCAATCTCGCGCGCAACGTCATGGAGAGCCTGGTGGAGCATGGCCGGGTGGTCCGTGGTTTCCTCGGGGTGAATATTCAGGATGTCACGCCGGCGTTGGCCTCCGAGTTCGGCCTGAAGGAACCTTCCGGTGCCTTGATCGCCGAGGTAAATCCCAAGAGCCCGGCTGATAAAGCGGGACTCAAGAGCGGCGACGTGATCACCCAGTTTGATGGTCGCGAAGTGCGCGACAGTCGACACCTCAAGCTGATGGTCAGTCAGTCCGCCCCGAATCGGGAGGTCAATGTGGCGCTGTTGCGCGATGGCAAGCCGCGCAAAGTGGGCGTGGTGCTCAAGGAACTCGACGACAACAAGGAGATCAGCGGATTGCGTCGTCGTGGGCCCTCGAGCCCGGCTGAGGACACGGGTGGTCTCCAGGGCGTAGTGGTCAGCGATCTCACTCCTCAACTGCGGCAGCAGTTTGACATCCCCCGCGAAATCGAGGGGGCATTGGTCACCAACGTCGAAGAGGAATCCGTCGCCTGGGATTCCGCCCTGCGACCCGGAGACGTGATTCGCGAGATCAACCGGCAACCGGTAAAGGATGCTGAACAGGCCATCGAACTCGCCCAGGACCTCGATAAGGCCAAGATCCTGCTCAAGGTCTGGCGCAATGGTGGCAACCGATTCGTGGTGGTCGACGAATCGAAGGAGAAGTAGATCTCGACGAACGAACCGAAGAACGGATTGGGTTTGGCTGGAGTCGGGTGTTAAAAGCGGAAAGCCGGCGCCTCGGGGCGCCGGCTTTTTGCCGTCGAAATTCGGTCTCAGTCCGGGATGGGCGGCCGACGGATCGTGGGAATCCCAACGGTGCGAGGATCTTTCAAGGCATCTTGCCGATTCCGCCCCCCAAGCCTTCCAACTCCTCCCGTCGTCGGGCCACGTGCCACACCGCCACGCAGGCCTGCGCTTGGGTCGGATCGTTCAGGCACAGGCGACCTTCACGTAGCCGCGGAGTCGGCTCGCCTTCCGTGCGTACGGGATGCTTTTCCTCCAGGTGATGCGCGTACGCCACAAAGTCCGGCCAACCCAATCCCTGCACATGACGCAAGTTCAGGATCTGGAACGCGCCGAAGCTCCCCGGGTAAACTCGCTTCATCAATTCCAACGTCAGGCGACCCATCGTGTAACGGGGGTTGATTTCCACCACCGGTTTCAATCGGCAGCGGCCCTCCGGCGTTCGATAAACAAAGGCATCAATCCCGACCGGCCCGAGGAAACCCAAGCTCTGAAGTCGCACCTCCAGGAGGCCACGGAGGGCCTCGTACAACTCCGTCAATCGTCGTCCGATGTCCGCAGGCTCGTGGAAAATCTCCGCCACCGGGGCGGGCGGCCGGCGCGCGAAATCGGGTGCCGCCCAATTGGCCAGGAATTGGCCGCGCAGGTCGTTGAGAAGGCCGGTGAAACCCTGAAGGCGCAGTCCGGCCTCGCTCATTTCGAATTGCACGGAGAAATCCGTCACCCGTTCCATCCACGGTTCCACGATGACGGGATGTCCGGTGGCGGTGGCGGCTTGGATCCACTGGCGCTGGTGGTTGAGGATTTGGGGTTCCCAGAGGCGCACCGCGTTGTGCCCGGCGAGTCCGAACGCCTCTTTCACCACCACGCGGTGGTGGCCCCTCTCGCGAATGCGGGCCACTGCCGCCAGCGCCTGGTCGAGGTCCCAGGCGGCGACTCCGACCTCCGACTGCGGGCACAACCATGCCTGGGAACCCCAGGATAAGTCAGAGCCCGGCAGTCGCAGCCCGTCGTTCGAGAGAAAATCGCGGAGTAAATCGGCACTCCAGACTTTGGAGTACACCACCGACAGGGCCTCCGAGAAGCAGTGTTCCGGGGTCTGCTTCCGGCCGGTGACGGCGGGGAAGAGGGGGCCAAGGCATTCGAGGGAATCGGGACCCCACGCCCACGGACGCAAATGTCCGAGACGCCGCTGCGACAATTCGAGAGGCGGATTGTGGCCCGCCAACCCGTCCCATTCGACGAACTCCGGGAGTGGGAATCCGGCATTCTTGAGCTGACTGAGGTGCTCGATCGATGGCCGCGCTGGCAGCAGGACAACGTCGTCCTGTCGGCACAGGAATTGCGGTAGATTCGCGAGGTCGCGTGCCAGTTGAGCCTGGTGGCGGACGGGCGTGAAACCGGGGCCACGACCGAAGCGGGCTTCGGAAAAGGGATTGAACCAATACACGCCCGGTGTGCGGCCTTTGGATGCTGAATAGACGTTGAGCTGCGCGATAAAACCGTCGTCCAACCCGGCGGCATGCCGTCCTTCCACATTGAGCGAAATGCCCTTCGCACGCTGCGGTGAAAGCGGAAACTTCAGTTGTCGGCAATAGGCCTCCCAATCGGAAAACCGGGCGTCCTTCCAGCGACGAAACCATTTCAGTCCATAGGCGACATGCCCGATCTCGTCGCGGTAGATCCGATCGAGCAGTCGCGAGGTATCGGCGTCGCCCACGGCGGCGAATCCCGTGGCGAACTGACGGCAGAAATCCAGATTGGCTTGTTCAAAGGTGAGACAGAGCCCGGCGACGTAATCGATGGGGTCCGCCATAGGTGAGACGGCCCGCCAGAAATACCCGCTCACCGGCAATTCACCGAAGGCGACGCCGCAGGCCTGCATGCGTTCGAGGTACAGCCGGGTGTGTTCCTGCTCATCCTTCAAGGTTTGCAGTACGCCCCGACGAAAAGCCGGGGGTGCGTCCGGAAATCGAAGCAGAACCAGCGCCATCAACTCGGTCGCCAGGAGTTCATGGTTGGCAAAGAAATGCAGGAGCCGACCCCGCTCCACCGAACGGTCGAGATGTCGCAGGCCGGGAAACTCGGAGGAACGATCCGAGGGACCTTTGAATTGCAGGAAATCGGGGCGGCCAGGCATGCGCGGAGCCTGGATTCCTGGACCAGGGTGGTCATCGGCGAGGAGTGCGGGCGGCGGCCGGAGTTTGTCCTCCAGCCGCGTGGCAAACAGCACCTGCTCAGCGAACGCGCGCAGTTCCATCACGACGCTGAAAAGGGTAATACGGACGGTTCCGAAGGAAAACCTCGCTCTGCCGGTCAGGAAAACCGCGACCTCGACCGCGACCTCGACCGCGACCGTGTGGTCTCAGTGGTTCGACGAATTCTTGCGGCGCCCTGGCCAGAAACCGCGACGCCGTGTGGTCCGGGCGTCCCCGGAATCCGAAGACCGTGGCGGTTGGCCCTGTCGCCGCCCCATCAAACTGGCGATCGAAATCCACCACGCCGCCAGCCACACCACCACCAGCACCGACATAATCGGGAGCGAGGGGGCGAAACTGGGCGATGCGTGGTACAGCGCCATCATGCGGCCCCAGTCCACCCGTCCTCTGCGAAAACAGCCAACCGTTTCTTGGCGTGGTATGCACGATTCTTGGTTTGTCGGGGCTAGTGCAGGGTGCGGACGAGGAACCGGGGCAGGGCCCGGGTGCAGGAGTCTTGCGTGGACCGAAGGAATCGCGGTTCACTTCAGCGGGTGCCGCCCTCTCCCATGAATCCCAAGTCCGACTCCTCGTCCGTGCCCATATCCGGCTTTGCATCGACCGAACGGTATCGTCGTGCCATTCAGGCGTTTGACGACGCCAACGCAGGCGATCCGAATCGCGAAACCGAGAACGGGGTGGAGTATCCGCGGGAGCTGCTTTATGCCCGGCGGTTGTCGGAATGGGTGCGGCGCCTGAAGCCCGACGGCTCCGAACCGTTGTTCCTCGCCGCCCGTTGCCAACATCTCTGCCGGTGGGAGATACCGCGGTCGAGCTATCCTGCGGATCGCCCCGGTTACCTGCGATGGCGCCAGGAACTGAAACACCTGCATGCCCGAAAATCCGGAGAGATCCTGGAAGGTGTTGGGTACGACCCGACGACCATCAGGCGCGTCCAGGATCTCAATCTGAAAAAGGATTTGGGAAAGGATGCGGACTGCCAGGTGATCGAGGACGCCCTGTGCCTCGTTTTTCTCCAGTTCCAGCTGGCCGATCTGGCGACCCGTGCCGATGAAGCCAAGGTGGTGAATGCCTTGGCGAAATCCTGGGCGAAGATGTCGCCGCAGGGGCATGAGGCCGCGAAGACGCTGGATTTCAGCCCAGTCGAGCGCCGGTTGTTGGAGAGGGCGTTGTCAGGTGGGGACGATTCCGCTCGGAGTCGATAACTGAGGCCCTCCCGCGCAGGAAGTGACTGTCAGTGGTTTGGACGAGTACGACTTCATTCGGAAAAGCGCCAGAGGACTGGCGCACTCCAAGACCTGGCGGACTCCCCTGCTCGGTTTGTCGCGAAGCGTCGTGGAGTGCGGTAGCCCTCTACCGCTTTCCGTCCCCAGCGATGTCCAGGCGGGAGGGGCCCGAAGGTTCGGATTGCGGCGAGGTCTGTTGCCTGTCCACGATGCCGCCTCATTTCGCGCAACGCATGAAGGTGGTCATCCTTTGTGGTGGGAAGGGAACCCGGCTCCGGGAGGAGACCGAGTTTCGTCCGAAGCCCATGGTGCCAATCGGTTCCCAACCGATTCTTTGGCACATCATGAAATACTACGCGGCCCACGGGCATCGCGATTTCGTTCTGTGCCTCGGGTACAAGGGAGAGATGATCAAGGACTACTTTCGCAATTACCTGTGGAACCGCTGCGACGTCACCATCTCGCTGGGGCGCCAGCCCAAGGCGAGGTTCCACGACCACCACGACGAGGAGGATTGGACGGTCACGCTGGCGGACACCGGCGCGGAGTCGCAGACGGCCTTTCGGCTTCGGCAGGTCCGCCGGCATCTCGATCCCGCCGAGCCCTTCCTCTTCACCTACGGCGACGGGTTGTCCAATATTGATATCAACGCCGCGATCGCCGAGCACCGGCGCGTCGGACGGGCGGTCACCGTCACCGCGGTGCATCCCTCCGGTCGATTTGGCGCCCTTAGCATTGAAGACGACGGCCGGATCCACAGTTTTCATGAGAAGCCGCAAATGGAGCAGGCCTACGTGAATGGCGGCTACATGGTCTGCGAACCGCGGGTCTTTGATTATCTCCCGGACGATCCGGGGTGCGCGTTCGAACGCGAGCCGGTAAGCCGTCTGGTTGCCGCCGGGGAACTGCACTCCTACAAGCACGAAGGCTGGTGGCAACCCATGGATACCTACCAGGAAATGACCCATCTCAACCGGCTTTGGACGGATGGCCATGCGCCATGGAAGATCTGGTGACGGTTCGGAAGTGACATGAATCCGCGACTCACAGGCTTCGGCGGCGCCTTCCAGGGACGGCGGGTCCTGGTGACCGGGCATACCGGGTTCAAAGGCTCGTGGCTCTGCGAATGGCTGCTCGGACTCGGCGCCCAGGTCACCGGGTTCAGTCAGCCGCCCGAGACGGATCCCGCGTTGTTCAACCAGCTGGGTCTGGCGTCGCGCATGGATCATGTCCTGGGGGATATCCGTGGCGAAGCCGCCGTTGCGCGCGTCGTTTCCGAGACGCGGCCGGATTTTGTCTTTCATCTCGCCGCCCAGCCACTGGTCCGGCGCTCGTACCGGGAACCGATAGCCACTTGGCAAACCAACGTCATGGGCACCCTGCACGTGCTCGAAGCGTTGCGTCGGCTCGATCAGCCCTGTGCCGCGGTGTTGATCACCACCGACAAGTGTTACGAGAACCGGGAATGGGTTTATGGGTATCGCGAGAATGATGCGCTGGGCGGTCGCGATCCTTACAGCTCCAGCAAAGCCGCGGCTGAGATTGCCATTCATGCCTGGCGCCATTCCTATTTTCCAGCCGGGGATGGGCCCGTCCGGATTGCCAGCGCCAGGGCCGGGAATGTGATCGGGGGCGGCGACTGGTCGGAGGACCGCATCGTGCCCGATTGCATCCGTGCCTTGCGACGCGGTCAACCGGTCAAGATGCGGAACCCATGGGCCACCCGGCCCTGGCAGCATGTTCTCGAACCCCTCAGCGGTTATCTCTGGCTGGCTGCCTGTTTGCTTCATCCCGGCTGGGTTCAGCAAACACCCGAGACCCTCTGCGGCCCGTTCAATTTCGGTCCGGGTCCTGACGCCAATCGCTCGGTGGCGGAATTGGTCCAGGAGATCATGAAGTATTGCGAAGGAAGTTTCGTCGATGCCGGAGATCCCAACGCTCCGCACGAGGCGGGGCGATTGCAGTTGAACACCGACCGTGCCCACGCGCTCCTGCGTTGGTCGCCGGTGTGGCGGTTCCAACAGGTCGTGCTCGAGACGGCGAAGTGGTACATCGACACCCAGGACATCCTCGATCCCGTGCCGATCCATGATCGCGTCATGGACCAGATGGAGACCTACACGGCAAATGCCGTGGCGGCGGGTGTGCCGTGGGCGGCGGGAAGGTTCGACGGGGGCGGCGGCGCATGAACTGGTTGCTTTCCTCCCGGCCACACCCCGACCGCGGTTCTGCCGCCCGTTGCCGCTGCCTATCTCCCACTTCCCCATGAAGGCCAGTATCCACCACCGCACGACGTGCCGCCTCTGTGGCGGCGGGAGCCTGAAGGAATTCATCCGGTTCCCAGCCATGCCGTTCACCGACGAATTCGTGAGCGAGGCCCGGCGAGGCCAGGAATTCCGGGCTGATATTCCGGTCTTCTGGTGTGTCGACTGCCATTCCGCCCAGACCCTGCACGACGTCGAGGTGACCGAGTATTACCGGGACTATCGTTATACGGTCTCCTCCTCGCCATTTGCGCGGCGGTTCATGCAGCGATTGGCCGAGGCGCTCTTCCAAAGATACGGCCTTCGATCCGGGGACCGCGTCATCGAAGTGGGATCGGGCGATGGTCATCAACTGTCCTGCTTCAAGAACCTCGGCGCGCGGGTCCTGGGCTTCGAGCCTTCGGCCGAACTCACGCGTGCGGCGGAGGCGGTCGGAGTTCCGACGGTCCAGACTCTGTTTGGAGGGGCGAGTGCCAGTCAGATTCCGGCGGATCTGCGTCCGGCGCAGGTCGTTCTCCTGACCTACACCTTCGATCACCTGCCTGAACCGCGGCCCTTTCTGGACCTGGTGCAAACGGTGCTGGATCCCCGGCGCGGTCTCCTGGTGATCGAGGTGCATGATTTGGCGCGCATCGTCGAACGGCGCGAGATCTGCCTGTTCGAGCATGAACACTCGATCTACCTGACCGCCTTGACGATGCAGCGGTTGCTGGAGCGTTGCGGGTTCCGGTTGCTCTCCACCGATCTGCTTCCGCCCAGCGAGCGGCGGGGTAATTCGTTGCTGATCGTGGCGGCGCCCGCGGCCACCACCGTGTACCCGGCAAGTTTCGTTCCCGATAGTGCCGACCTCGCCCTCGAGGAGTGGCGAAGACTGTCGGGCTTCGGCCAGGAAGTCCGCGACGGGATCGCCCGGTTGCGCGCGCACCTGGAGGCACAGCGCGCGGCCGGACGTAAGGTGGCGGGTTACGGTGCCGGTGGACGCGGCGTCATGACCCTGGCGATGTCGGGCCTCGGCTGCGATGAGGTCCGATACCTCTGTGACCAGAACGCGAGTTTTCACGGACTTTTCACCCCCGCGACGCATCTGCCCGTGGTGCCGCCGGAACACGTCGATCGGGAGCCGGTCGATGAACTGGTGGTCTTCTCGTACGCGTACCTGGAGGAGATCCGCCAACGGTTGTCGAATTTCGCCCGTCGCGGCGGACGGTTCACCTCGATCCTCGACCTGATTTGAAACGCGCCCTGGTCACCGGAGCGTCGGGGTTCCTCGGCGCCGCGTTGGTTGAACGCCTGGTTCACGCCGGCGTTGACGTGCTCATTCTGCATCGTCCCGGCGCCGACCTCTGGCGATTGAGGTCCGTCCAGGGACGTTGCCGACCCATTGTTGCGGACCTCCGTCAACCTGGGTCGTATCGGGACGCCTTGATTCAAGCGCGGCCGGATACGGTCTTCCACCTGGCTTGGACCGGCGTGGGCAGTCGGCACCGCGACGAGTGGGTCCAGATCGAGGGTAATTTGCATGCGACCCTGGCCTTGGTCATGGAAGCGGCGGATGCGGGTTGCAGGCATTTCATCGGAGCGGGATCCCAGGCCGAGTACGGTCCGCAGAACCGGATCCTGGACGAGCAGGCTCCGACGCGCCCTTCGACCTTGTACGGCGCGGCCAAGCTTTCGGCGTATCATCTGTCCTCGCGCATCGCCGCCCATCGCGGCATGAGGTTCGCCTGGCTCCGCGTGTTTTCCACCTACGGTCCCAAAGACAACCCGGGTTGGATGCTGCCGACGCTGATTCAGACGCTGTTACGTCGAGAGCGCCCGACCCTCACGGCGGGTGAGCAACGCTGGGATTACCTGCACGTGGCCGACGCTGTCGAAGCCTTCTATCGTGTGGGCGTGACGCCGGACGCGACGGACCTGTTCAACCTCGGATCCGGCGAGGCGCGCCCGTTGCGTCAGGTGATTGAATTGATACGCGACCGCATTGACCCGTCGTTGCCCCTGGGGTTTGGCGAGGTGCCCTATCGGCCCGACCAAGTGATGTGGCTGCAGGCGGACACCCGCCGGTTGCAGTCCGTCGCCAGCTGGCAAGTGTCGCGAACCCTGGAGGAAGGATTGGCGGATACCGTCGCCTGGCATCAATCGCAACGTCCATGACCTCGACTGCCTCTGTTCCAGCGTGCCGCCTGTGCGGTCAACCGGATCGCGAGCCGTTCCTGTCCCTGCCGCATTCGCCGGCCAATATCTCGCGCCTGCTGCGGCCCGAGGAATTCGCCAGAGACCGGCCGGTCGATCTCCAGATCTGGCGGTGCCAGGCCTGTGGTTTCGTGCAATTGGATCCCACCTTTGCCGAGACCTTCTACGACGACTACCTGATGACGGTGAGTCATTCGCCGACGATGCAGCGTTACCAGCGCGAGCAGGCGGTGGATTTTGTCGAGCGCCATGCCTTGCGCGGGCGGCGGATCGTGGAGGTGGGGTGTGGCGACGGCAATTATCTGGACCACTTGAAGGCTGCCGGAGCGCAGGTGACCGGCAATGAACCGTCGACCCGATTCCGGGCCTTGGCGGAGGCGCGCGGGTTCCAGGTGCATCCGGGATACGTGAGTCGGCAGGCCCCCGTGCCGGGCGGGCCCTACGACGGGTTCGCCACCCGCCAGGTGTTGGAGCACGTCCCCGATCCGCGGGAGTTCCTCCTGGGCATTCGCGCCAGCCTGCGTCCGGACGGCGTAGGGTTGGTCGAGGTCCCGAGTTTGGAGCAGGCGCTGGCCGGCCACCGATTTTATGATTTCTTCGCCGACCACCTGAACTACTTCTCCGCCTCGACGCTGCGGCTGGCTTTGGAGATGGCGGGTTTCCAGGTGCTCGAAACCTCGCGCGGCATGAACGGGGAATTCAATGTCGCCATTGTCCGCGTCGCCGAGGCCCTCGGCTTTTCCGATTTCGACGCCAAGCTCCGCGATCTGCTGTCGGCCTTGCGGGCGTGGGTGGAGGGGCACCAGAAAGCGGGTCGCCGCGTGGCGGTCTGGGGAGCCGGCGGGAAGGGCTTGTCCGCGATGGCCGTGGCGCGCCTCCAAGGCATCGCCTACGTCATCGATTCGGATCCGCACAAACAAGGGCGCTACACCCCGGTGGGTCATTTTCCCATCGTGGCCCCGGAATACCTGCGCGAGGATCCCGTCGACGCCGTGGTGCTCACCGCCTTGGCCTATCGCAGCGAAATCGTTTCGGACCTGCGCGGACGCCTGGGGTTTCATGGGCCCATCGCGGCCATGGGCACCCGACTGGAAACCCTGTAGGCTGGGCGCGCCGTGGCTGAGCCGACCTCGAACCCAGTTCTCGACCTTCCGCCGGCGACCTCGAGCGAGGCGCTGGCGCGGAACGGCCGGGCCCGCGCGGCGTGGATGGTATCGCGCTCCAATTCCTCGCATATCGGCGGCGCTTACTCGATGGCCGATCTGCTTGCGGTGTTGTACCACGACATTCTGAAGGTGCGACCGTCGGATCCGGCGTGGGCCGAGCGCGACCGGTTCATTCTCAGCAAAGGCCACGCCACCGCCGTTCTCTATGCCATTCTCGCCGAGCGCGGCTTCTTTCCGGTGTCCGAACTGGCTGATTACGGCGCCAACGGTTCGCGGCTCATGGCGCACGTCAGTCACGGCGTGCCCGGCGTCGAGTTCTCCACCGGTTCGCTGGGGCACGGACTCGGTTTCGCCTGCGGCCGGGCGTTGTCGGCGCGGCGCACGGACCAGGCGTGGCGTGTGTTCACGATGTTGAGCGACGGCGAATTGGACGAGGGCTCGAATTGGGAAGCCATCCTGTTCGCTCCGCAGCATCGTTTGGACAACCTCGTGGCGATCATCGATTACAACCAGATCCAGAGTCTGGGCGATGTCTCCGAAGTTCTGGAACTCGCGCCGTTGGCCGACAAGTTCCGCGCCTTCCGATGGTCCGTTCGGGAGGTGGACGGCCACGATCACCGCGCGATTCGCGAGGCGCTGAGCGCGGTTCCTTGGGAGCCGGGTCGCCCGTCCTGCCTGGTGGCGCGCACGGTGAAGGGCAAGGGCGTGGGTTTCCTGGAAAACCAATTGCTGTGGCATTACCGAGCGCCCAATGCCGCCCAGTTGGGACAGATCCTTGGGGAGCTGGGCTGCGAGGATCGGAGTGGCGGCGGGGACCGTGTGCCCTCCCCAGGCGCGCCAGCCGTGAAATGAGATGAGAACGGCTTTCATCCAGGCTTTGATCGAAGAGGCGCGTCGCCATCCCCGCGTTTTCCTGGTGGTGGGTGACCTGGGATTCAGTGTCGTGGAACCCTTTGCCAAGGAGTTCCCGAGCCGCTTCCTGAACGCCGGTGTTGCGGAACAGAACATGACGGCTGTCGCCGCTGGGTTGGCCGCCGAAGGCTGGCATCCCTTCACCTATTCGATCGCCAACTTTCCCACGCTCCGCTGCCTGGAGCAGATCCGGAATGACGTCTGTTACCATCGCCTGCCGGTCACGGTGGTGGCGGTGGGTGCCGGACTCGCTTATGGGAACATGGGCTATTCTCACCATGGCGTGCAGGACCTGGCGGTAATGCGCGCCCTGCCGAACCTCACGGTGCTTAGCCCGGCCGATCCGGGTGAGACCACCGAGGCGGTGGCGCATCTGACGTCGAGGCCCGGACCGTCCTACCTTCGATTGGGCAAGGCGGGGGAGAAGACGCTGCATGCGACCCGCGGTTTGGCGGCGGGCCCGTTGCGCGTCCGGGACGGTTCGGGGCCGGTGGCGCTGGTGGCGACCGGGTCGATCCTGGCGGTGGCGTTGGCGGCAGCGGAACGAAGGGGCCAGGAGACCGGATCGCCGACGCCGGTGTTCAGTTGTCCCTGGATCAAGCCGGTGACCGCGGATTTCTTCGCGCCTCTGTGGGCGTATCGGCGCCTGGTCACCCTGGAGGAGCACGTGCCGGAGGGCGGGTTGGGGGAGATGCTCGCCGGCTTGGCACCGGCGGGGGTGGAGGTTCGGCGCCTGGCGCTGTCCCACGAGGCGGTGTCGAAGGTCGGAACGCAGGAGTACCTGCGGCAGGCTTCGGGGCTGACGGTGGAATCGGCGCTGCGCGAAGTGGCGAGGGAATGAGGGAAGGGCGCTTGTCGGTCCGCGTGGCGGCGTGCATCTTGCGGCCTCCATGCGCACTGCTGCGAATGCCGCCGGTTCGAAT
>JAEUHG010000098.1 GCA_016795425.1 Verrucomicrobiales bacterium | reverse complement strand
GGCCGCGGGCCCCTTTGCGGCAGCGGTCCAGGTCGCTGGTTACGAAGATGCGTTGCGATCGTGGCGCGAAGGCAAGAAGGAGGAGGCGCTCGCGACATTCATGGCCGTCGACTTCACCCGGCGCCCGTTGTTTCCCAAAGGATCCCCGCTTGGCTACTCTGAGAGGGACTATGTCGCCTTGCCTCGCGCGGTGAATGACAAGCTCCAACCGCAAATCATCGAGGAAACCAAGCGCATGAAGGGCCTGGCGGTGTCCGTCAAAGAAGCCGCCACGCGCGCGTCCCAACGGGGGGACGTCCCCCAGGCGGAGCGCTACCTCAAGCAACTCAAGCAATGCGGCGAAGCCCTCGCCCACCCGGATTCCCTGGCGTTGCTGCAGATGGTCGGCAAGGCGTTCACTCGGCTCGCGACTAATCCGCCCAGCAGCTCTCCAGCACCGTCGCCACGCTGAATGTGGTGGCACGCCCGACCGTATTCGCATCCCACCGGTCTGCCAAAATCGCCAAAATCATTCCTTCGGATTGGAGCGGAGATACCATCGCGAGACGGCCAGATCGATGCCGTGAGGTGATCCTGTGGTTGGTGATGCGGAAACCCTTCACGGGATCGGGTGAACACCCGGATCGCCACCGGGTGCCGGGGCCGCAGTCCAGGTCAGTGATAGGTCTTGAGTACGTCGTGAACGCCCTCCACGGCCATGCCTCCTTCGCCGACCGCAGCAGCGCAACGCTTGACGGAGCCGGAGCGCACGTCGCCGGCGGCGAAAATGCCCGGGTAACTGGTCTCGAGGGGACCGGGTTTTCGGTCTCGAGCCTTCCAGGCGGGGGAGTCCGCGACGCAATGGCCAGTCTTGATAAATCCCTTCTCGTCTCGCGCGATCTCAGGAGGAAGCCAGGCGGTGCAGGGTTTCGCCCCGATCATCGAGAAGAGCGCGCAGGTTTTGATGATTCGGCGTTCCTGCGTTTGGGTGTTTTCCACTTCGATCGACTCAAGGACTTTGCCACCGCTCAGTTTGCGAATCTCCGTGTGCCTCAGAATCTCGATGTTGGGCGTGGTCTCGACGCGCCGGGAAAGGTAGCTCGACATGCTCTTTGACAGGCCGGCGCCGCGAATGACCAGCACGACGTGGGCCGCGCTTTCGGAGAGGAACATGGCGGCTTGACCCGCCGAATTGCCGCCGCCGGCCACGACCACCGTTGCCCCGCTGCAAAGCCGCGCTTCGCGAGCCGTCGCGGCGTAGTAGACTCCGGCGCCCTCGAAGTCCTCGCGTCCTTCGGCGTTCAATCGATGATAATCCGCACCGGTGGCAATGATGACGCACTTTGCGCGCAGGACGGCGCTGCAGCCCTCGGCCTGGAGGTAGGCCGGGTAATCGCCGTCGGTGAACCCGAGGGTCAGTGCCTTGGAGGGTGTGGAAAACTTGGCGCCGAATCGATGGGCCTGGAGCTGGGCGTTGAAGGTGAGCTCGGCACCGCTGATCCCGGTGGGAAAACCGAAGAAGTTCTCGATCAACGAGGAGGACCCGGCCCGTCCACCCGGCGCGTAGCTCTCCAAAACGATCGTCCTGAGTCCTTCGGACGCGGCATAAACCGCCGCTCCCAGACCCGCCGGGCCGGCGCCGACGATGACCAGGTCAGAGAGGATTTCTTGTTCATCCTCCACCGCGAGCGGCTTGAGCAGTCCCGCAGCGCGGGCCACCTCGCGCAGGGAGGGGCGTCGCAGGGGCAGTCCGTTGGCGGTGATCAGCGCGGGAAGGTCGTGGTCGGCGAGATGGAGGCGTTTGCAAAGAGCCTGGCCGTCTTCGCTTGCGGAAGAGATCAACCGGTGCGGGATGTGATTCTTGTCGAGGAAGTCGTCAATGTGGCGGCTTTCGCGCGACTCGGCCCGACCCACCACGCGCAGGCCGGTGAACTCCTTGTCCCGCTCCAGCCTTCGGCGGCGCATGATGAACGCGCGCACCAGCGGTTCGCCGACTCCCGGTAATTCGGCCAGAGCGTGTCGGAGGCGCTCGGCCGGCACCTCGAGGATTTCACTTTCGTCCGCGCATCCTCGTACGCTGGCCAGTGCGGCCGTGCCGGTTAGCATCCCGACTTCGCCGATGAAGGCCCGTTCGCCGGCTTGGGCGAGCAAGAGTTCGTTGTTTTCCGAGGTTTCGAAGACCTCGAGGGCGCCTCGTAAGACGACGACGAGCGGCAGGTTTCGTTGTCCCGCTTTGACGATCCATTCACCTCGCCGGACCAGGCGCCGCTGGCCGAGAGGTTCGAGAATCGCGAGCTGTCGGTCGTCGATCTTGAAATGAGCGGCGCTCTCCGTGTCGCGGTAGAACTGCTCGTCCTTCTCCTCGTCAGTCACGTGCGCAAGATGGTGCAGAGCGTCCCCTTTGCCAGTCGAAAGACGAGACGCAACCACTCGCCGTCGGAGTAGGGTTGGCCAGCGGAATTGGAATTGAACAAATCCGGCCCATAAGGTTCGAGACAATCAGCCTTGGCCTGGCGCTCTCCTGAACCTCAATTGGGCACGGCATCGCGCGAGACGCGGCGCGCGATGACAGCCGGGTCCTCCCCCGTGCCGGGCCGGCGGCGCTCCGGAGACCGGGCCTACTTCACTGACGGAAGAGCGACACTTGTGCCTGCTTGGTGATGGCAGTCACCGCTGGATGTGCGAACCGTCTTTCGCTGGTGATGGCATAAAACTGCTGCCGGCAGGTTTCGGCAGTGCCAATCAGACGAACCCCATACCTCGTCACTGACTCTTGAACCACGACGGTTGGCACGGGGAAAAAACCCATCCCTTGGGTCGCGACAACTTTCATCATCGCGGGATCGTCAAATTCCGCCACAAGGCGCGGCCGGATGCCTTCCTCGTGAAACCATCTTTCCAGGGAACGTCGCATGGGTGTCTCTGGCGTGGGCAGAAGCACGGGAGCGCCGTGCAACGAGCAGGGAAAGTGGCGTTTGAGTTGGGCGGCTAGTCGAGGCTCGGCACAGAACGAAACCGCGCTTTCGCCCAGGAGATGGTTGAACGCCTTGAGATTCGAGAGCACCGATGCGGGTTGTTCCGCTAACACGAGGTCCAGTTGGTGGGCTGCCAGGTGTGCCATGAGCTCCGGAACAGGCCACTCGCGGCAAGAAACTTGAACCGCCTGCGACAATTGAAAAGCGGGCTTGATTAGTTCTGCGCCCACGAGCTTGGGCAACGAGTCGGCAATCCCGATGCTGACGCGTAACGGACGAAGCGTGGGGCGCTGCTTCATCGTGTTCAGCAGATCGTCGCCCAGTGAGAAAATCTCCTCTGCGAAACTGAACACCCGTTGGCCGGCCTCCGTGAGTGCCAGGCCCCGCCCGCTGCGACGCAGCAGCTTCTCGCCCAGCACGGCCTCCAACGCCTGAATCTGGGTACAGATGCTCGGCTGGGAAACGTGCAGTTTCAATGCGGCACGCGTCAGTCCGCCCTCTTTGGCGGCCACCCAGAAGTAGCGCAGGTGGTGGAAGTTCAGGAATTCCATGCCCGCGATCGTATTAGGTTAAACCTAAAACCGCGATCCATTAACCGTAGTGGCCCGGGGCGCCGCCGCGCGGAAGAATCGACCGCGAGCCATGAACTCAACCCCAGCCATGACCAAGAGGACCAGGAGCCGGACCGCACTCAGGAGCATCCGACAACTCAGCGATGACGAGCAGCAGCCGGTGGAAACCGAGGTCCGCCTGGAATTCATCCGCCCGGTCGCCAGCACGGTTTTCGTGGCAGGAACGTTCAACGAATGGCACCCGGCGGTAACCCCCATGATTGCCATTGCCAACGGTCGATGGATCAAGCGACTGCGCCTGCCGCCCGGCCGCTACGAGTACTGTCTGGTCGTCGACGGCGAGTGGATGCCGGACCCGCTGGCCACGGAGTCCGTGCCGAATCCGTTCGGCGGTTTCAACTCCGTGCTTCATGTGGCGGCCAACGACTGACGGTCCATTCACTTCCAATGAACTCCGCCCGCAAGTCGACCTCAGCCAAATCCGCGTTGTGCACCACCTGGGAGACGGACTTCCTCATCCTGGGAATGAACTCGGATGACGATCTCCGTAGCCGTCTGGCTTCGGATCTTCAAGCACTCGCCCATCTCATCCCCATCGAGCACGCTCACATTTCTCTGGAGCGGCAGCACGCCGCGACGCCGCCTTTCCAAGCGGCCGTGATGCTGGTGGTGCCGGGTCCGGACATTCATGTCGCAGCCCGCGACCACACGTGGCCCGCGGCTTGGCAGAAGGTTCTGGACCGTCTGCGCGAACAGGTCGAGCAACGGCGGAGCCGGTTGGCGAAACGGAGGAGAGACCAACCAAGGCGGCAACCCCCCGTTGTTTCTCGTGCGAGGTAAGGACGGACCCCAGGGCGAAGACACCCACATCGGACCAGCCCCCAGAATGACGAGCGTCGCAAACGGACATCCTGATGAACTGGAATAGATACCACCCACCCGCCGAAACCTCGGAACTACTCACTCACTGCAAACGCCTTTCCATCGGCAGCGCCACCCGTGAACTCGTCGACCTGGCTTGCGGCGGCGCCGGGTCGAACTATTTCGAAGTCGCCTACGAAGTCCCGGGCAAAGGACGCGTCCTCGAAGCCACGGTCGCCCGCGTCCGCAACGGTGTGGCCGCCAACTACCCCGAGCCCTATATGCGCCGTCGGGACCCGGAATGCATGGTCATCGGCGACGAATTGCCCACTGACAAAGAACCCTTTCGGCGACGTTTCGGGACGGAGTTCGCGCCACTGCGCCAGGAAACCTTCGAGTGGCTCAAGAAGCAGGAGCTCATGATGTTCGGTTTCGTTGCCGGAGGAGCTGGCGTGGGGATGGACGCGCTGGTGATCGCGCCGGCCAATGCGGGGTTCTTCGCGCTGGGCCTGGCCATGCTGCAGGGGATCATCCCCTACGAGGAGATCCCGGCAAGCTTCACACCGCGAGCGATTGTCTATGTGGCACCGATCTTTCGACACACACATTTCGGTGGAAAGCAGGTGGTCGTGCATAACCGCCGCCAGGGCCTGCACGAGCTCTTCTCCTACAACCTGTACCCCGGACCGAGTGCCAAGAAGGGGATTTACGGCGTGCTCCTCGGGTTGGGCGAACTCGAAGGTTGGGTCACCAACCATTGCTCCACCGTTCAGGTAGTCACACCGTACGACAATGTGGTCGCCATCATGCACGAAGGCGCCAGCGGCGGAGGCAAGAGCGAGATGCTGGAGCAAGCCCATCGCGCGCCGGATGGCCGCCTGCTGCTGGGTGAGAACCTGGTCACCGGCGAGAAGCGCCATCTGGAGATCCCGCGCAGCTGTGAGCTTCGCGCGGTGACCGATGACATGGCCCTGTGTCATCCATCGTTGCAGGACGGCAATGGCAAACTCGTGTTAACAGACGCGGAGAACGCCTGGTTCGTCCGCGTCAACCATCTGGAGCACTACGGCACCGATGTGCATTTGGAGAAGTTGGCTGCGGAGCCGCCTGTGCCGTTGTTGTTCCTCAGTATCGATGCCGTGCCCGGTAGCCGCGCCCTCGTCTGGGAACACATCGAGGACGCGCCGGGCAAGCGTTGTCCCAACCCTCGCCTAATCGTCCCACGTAATGCGTATCCGGGCGTGGTCGATGGAGCGGTCACGGTGGATATTCGCAGCTTCGGTGTGCGGACCCCCCCCTGCACCAAAGAGCACCCCACCTACGGCATTCTGGGGGTCTTTCACATCCTCCCACCCTCCCTGGCCTGGCTATGGCGGCTTGTCTCGCCGCGCGGGCACGCCAATCCCAGCATTGTGGACACCGAGGGCATGACCAGCGAGGGCGTCGGCTCCTACTGGCCATTCGCCACCGGCCGCCGCGTAGATCAGGCCAACCTTCTCCTCCGCCAGTTCGCGGAGAACACCCGGATGAGACACGTTCTTTGCCCCAACCAGCACGTGGGCGCCTGGCGGGTGGGCTTCATGCCGCAGTGGATCACCCGCGAATATCTGGCCCGGCGCGGTGCGGCGAAGTTCCGACCGGATCAACTACGCGCGGCCCGCTGCCCGCTGCTCGGCCATACGCTACATCAGTTGCAGGTTGAAGGCCGCATGATCGCCCGCTGGTTCCTCCAGGTGGACACTCAACCGGAGGTCGGGGTCGATGCCTACGACCAGGGCGCGGAAATTCTTCGGACGTTCTTCCACAAGTGCCTGGCGGATTTCCACGACCCGGACCTCGACCCGCTCGGCAAGCAGATCATCGCCTGCTGTCTGGATGGCGGGCGGATCGAGGACTACGAACAGCTTATTCCCACCCGGTGACCGGCTCCGGGTGGGAGGCAATGGTGTGCGGAGGCCTGAAGTTTCCGGGCGCGGTCGATGAGGAAACGGCGCATGGCTTCCGCGGCGGCGGCGAAGAATTGGGCGCGGCTTTGCCAAGGTGGCTGCGAGGGCCCGGTAAGGTGGAGCGAGGCCTCGTGGACCAGCGCAGTCGGTTGGAGCGTCTGCCCTGGGAGTTCCCGCGCCATTCGGGCCCCGGCGAGCCGTCGGAGTTCCTCGTACACCAGCGGTAGCAGTTCCCCGGCAGATTTGGGGTCGCCATGATTCGCCCGATCCAGAATGCGGGTTGCTTCGTTGAGTGCCTTAAGCGTGGCAGCACCAAGTACCTTACCAGTGACGGCAAGGTGTGGAACCGAACGTGGAAGCAGGATGCCAAGGGTCGAACCTACCATTGCCGTAGCACCTGTGTCTTTGCAGCGGACGGCAAGACCTTTACCTACAATTGGGATTTTTCGGAGGACGGGACTTCCTGGAAGCCGTGGATTAAGGGTTTAGCCACGAGGACGGGCTGTTCTCGGACCTAATAGGGGCTCGCCGGCAGCCTGTCCAAGCCAAGCCCAACCGTGCCCAGAGGAATGGAGAGATGCGGGACATGGCGTTGAGTAACTGACCTGGAGTCACACCAGTTCGTCTAAGGTAGCCCGTAGCCATGTCGTTCGGGGCATTGGTCTGTTACCGGAAGGAAGGGCGCCGTTGGCTGGCGTCCAACCAAGAGCGTTCGTGGCCTTTAGTCCGGCACGGCATCGCGCGAGACGCGGCGCGCGATGACAGCCGGGTCCTCGCCCGACCGGACCGGACAAAGCCGGAAGCGGTACTGCCGCGGCTCGCAGGGAATTAGGTACTGCGGGTGTGGCCAGGCGCCCCAGCTGTCGTCGCCCCCGACGCCTTGCTGGCGCCAGTCCAGATTTAGAATCGTGCTGCCGCGGTTGGGGAGTTCGAAGGCGTGCTTGGAGGTTTCCAGGTCTTCGGTCGTGTGTGTCAGCGCATTCACACTCAGGTAGGGCAGCCCCACCGCGATGAGCCCCGCACCCTGGCGGTCCGTCAGGGCCGCCCAGCGCACCTCCACTTTGTTCCCGGATTCACCGGGCTCGGTATAATGCGCGTAGAATTGATCCCGAACGAGGCCAGCGTACCGGCCGACGCGGGCCTCGGCGCGGTCCTGGTACGTCTCCTCGGGACCGGGGCCAACCCACTCCATTCGGTCGAGCGACTCCGCGAGACCCCACTGCATGCCGAGGCGTGGCATGGGGGGGAGCTTGGTGCCTGTCGGCACCGCCAGTTCGACGCTGACATCCAAGCAGCCCTGCCCGCGCTGACTATGGATTCTGTAGGTCGTTTTCCAGGTGACCGGCACCCGTTCAAACCCATGAATGAACGCGATCGTCATCAGACGATCGCCAGGCTTCGCGAGCACCTGCACCGATTGCACACGCGTCTCCCGGTGCGCCTCGCGCCAGATCCCTTGCGATTTGACCATGTCGCGGCCCCGATCGTTGTCGGTCGGTGCGCGCCAGAAGTCCGGTCTCGGGGCGGTACGAATCATCTCCGTGTCGCCATTGCGAAAGGATTTTAGCAGTCCGGCCTCGCGATCGAAGACGACGGTAAAATGCGGACCGCTGATTTTCACCTCAGTGTCCTTCTCCTCAATACCGAGCGGGTCGTGTGGTTCGCGGGGGAGTGAAGCTGGCGATGCGGTGTCGGGGAGTTTGAATTGATCCCAGGCGACCTCATGACCCGCCTTGGCCCACAGTTGATCGCGGCGCAATCGCCAGGTGACGTTAAGGAAATATTCCTCACCGGCTTCGGCTTGGAACGGTCGAACAGGAATGGTGATTTCCTGCGCCGCGCCCGGCGCAATCTGAACTCCGTCCATCGCCCCACGCTGAATCTCGCGACCACCTGCCAGGAGTTGCCAGTTCAGCACGGCGACCTCCTCAAGGGGCAGGAAATCGTGACGGTTGCGTACCTCCAGCCGGCGGCTGGCGAGATCGATCGCCCGCGTGTGGATGTATTGATACACGTGCGACACCGTGAGCAGACCGGGGTGCGGCTGGCGGTCGGGGTTCACCAGGCCGTTGTTGTTGAAGTTGTCGTCGGAGGGCGTTCCTTTCGGGCCAAAATCGCCACCATAGGCCCAGAACCAGGATCGGCCGGGGCGCACCGGTTCGAACCGCTCCCGCGGCAGAGCGCCTTGCGGCTGTCGCAGGGCCTGGTCCACCCAGTCCCAAATGCATCCACCCTGGAGGAGGGGTTGCGAATAGATAAGATCCCAGTAGAGCCGGAGATTGCCCGTGCTATTGCCCATGGCGTGGGCGTATTCGCAGAGGATCAGGGGCTTGTTGCGCGTCGTGCCGGCAGGAAGCTTGGCGCTGTCGCCCCACCACGATTCGATCGCTTCGCCTGCTGAGTACTTTCGCAGGTGCTCCGGCGTCGCGTACATGGGACAGTAAATGTCGGTGTTGAAGGCCAGACCCGCTCGCTCGTAGTGCACCGGACGGCTGGCGTCGCGCTCCTTGATCCAGCGATAGGTCGCCTCGAAGTTCGGTCCGTTGCCGGCTTCGTTGCCCAGGGACCAGATGATAATGGCCGGATGGTTCTTGTTTCGCTCCAGCATGCGTTGCGTGCGATTCATGTGCGCGGCCAGCCATTCCGGGCGCTTCGCGAGAGTCTGTTCGTCATATCCCATGCCGTGGCTCTCAATATTCGCCTCGTCGATGAGATACATTCCATAACGGTCACAGAGGTCGTACCACGCGGGTTGGGTCGGATAGTGCGAGTTGCGAACCGTGTTGATGTTGTGGCGTTTCATCACCTCCAGGTCACGAATCATGCTTGCCACGGTGATGGCCTGTCCGCGGTCGGGCTCCGACTCGTGACGGTTCACGCCCTTGATCAGGATACGCCGTCCGTTCACCAGGAGGCTGCCTTCCCGGATCTCGACCCGGCGGAACCCGACCTTCACCGGGATCACCTCAAGCAAGGAACCCTGCGCGTCCTTCACCGAAATGAACAAGCGATGGAGATTGGGGGTTTCCGCGGTCCACGGCAGAGGTTTCGCAATGCCGACGCGGATCGAGGCCTCGACGTCCTTGCCCGGGCTGGTGCTCAGTTGGATACGAGGATTTGCGAGGACGGCGCCCAACGGCGATTCCAGCACGGCATCGACCAGGATTGGGACGGGATCATGGCCGCGGTCTTCGACCTTCACGGCCAGTTCCAGGAATCCCTCCCGGCCCTCGAGTTCGGGTTCGGCCTTCACCTCGAAGTCCCGGAGGTGCTGAGTGGGCGGAGACCAAAGATAGACGTCCCGGAAGATGCCGCTCATGCGCCAGAAGTCCTGGTCCTCGAGGTAGGAACCGTCGCACCAGCGCAGATTCTCCACGGCGATCACATTCTTGCCGGGGCGCAGCCGGGAGGTGACGTCGAACTCGACCGGCGTGCGACTGTCCTTGCCCATGCCGATCCGCTGCCCGTTGATCCAGACGTAGAAGAACGAATTGACCCCGTCGAACGTCAGAAGCACGCGGCGTCCGTTCCAGGCCTCGGGGATCTCGAAGGTGCGACGGTAGCTGTTGATGGTGTTATTGGGGTCGAGTTCCGGAACGTGAGGCGGGTCCCACGGCTTCGCCCAAGGGTAGGGGATGTTGACGTAGATGGGGATGCCATGCCCTTCGATCTCGACGTTGGCGGGTACCGGAATCAGGTCCCAGGCCGAGTCGTCAAACTCGGGCTGCCAGAAGTCTGCGATCCGTCCCGCGTGGTTGGTGGCGTACCGGTAGCGCCAGGTGCCGTTGAGTGACTGGTAAAACGGCGATTTCACCCGCTCCTCGTTGCTTAACAGACCAATTCCGCGTGCCGTCTCCAGGTCCGGGCAGATGACCATGTTGGCGTGCGGCGGCAGATTGTTGATGCCCGTCAACTCCGGGTTGTCCCAATCCGCCGTGGCTCCGGCGGAACGCCACGAGGCGAGTAGGGTCAGGACGGAAATCCCGAGCATGGAAACTGCCGGGAGAAATGGAAATAGGCGCATGATCTTCGGCGGGTCGCCACTGCCATGGAGCGCAGACTGAGCGTGGGCGTCGAGTGCATGGGGGCGAAGTGCTCGCTCCCAATCCCTCGACTGGCCCGGTCAGTGATTGAGTCGCGCGTGTTGGGATTGCGCCGATCCCGCCGCGGCGGATCCTTTGCTTGGCGCTGGCTGTTCCTCGATGGCAGGGTCGGAGTCGCTTTGGCCCGAACTGTCCTGCCTACGTCCCGCATGCCATCGGTGGTTCTTCGACTGGGAAGCTGCTTCGCCCGGTGGATAGTGATCTGCGCCTCCGTGTTTGCCGGGGAAGCGGCGGTCTCCGGTGCCGGGCTCCCCGAGGACGATCCGTACGCATGGCTGGAGGATGTCAATGGCGAGAAGGCGCTCGCCTGGGTGCGCGAACAAAATGAACGCACCGCCGCGCGATTCAGGGCGGTGCCCCTGTTTGACGCCCTGTTTCGGGACTCATTGAAGGTGCTCGACGCCCAGTCTCGCCTGCCGGAAGTCGAGATCGAGGGCCGGTATGTTTATAATCTATGGAAGGACGGCGACCACCCCCGTGGGATCTACCGTCGGTCGGGCTTCGAGTCATTCAAGTCCGGGGATCCTCAATGGGAGACGGTCCTGGATATCGACCAGTTGGCACGGAAAGAAGGTCGACCATGGGCGTTGAACCGGGTTGTCTGGTTGCCGCCGCAGTCGGTGCGTTGCCTGGTCTTTCTGTCGCCGGGAGGAACCGATGCGGCGGAGGTGCGGGAGTTTGACACGGAGAAGCGCGAGTTCGTCACCGGCGGTTTTGTGATTCCAGAGGCCAAGAGCGTGGTGGAATGGATCGATGCCGACACGCTCTACGTGGGCACCGATTTCGGCGCGGGCACACTGACGGAATCCGGCTACCCGCGCCTGGTCAAGGTTTGGCGGCGTGGGACCCCTTTGAGCGCCGCAGCAACCCTCTATGAAGCACAGACGAGGTCCGTGCGCGCGGGCATTAAGCGGCATCGGACTTCCGGCGCGCCGATTGACCTGCTGTCTGAGCGGCTGACCTTCTGGACGAGTCGGATCTTTCAGATCGTCGATGGAAAGCCGATGGCACTCGAACTACCGGAAACCGCGCGAGCGAATGGAGTCTATGGCGGTCAATTGGTCGTGTCGCTGAAGGAAGATTGGAGGCGCGGTCACCGGCGATTTGCCGGTGGTTCCGTGCTCCTTGCCGATCTCGACGCCTTGAAGGGAGGCCCAGGATCCGTTCGCGTGCTGGTTGAGCCGCGCGCGTCGGAGGCCATTCAGGAAGTGACCCCAATGCCGCAGGGCGTGCTGGTTTCAATGCTGGACAACGTGCGGGGGCGGTTGTGTCGCTACAGCCTTGAAGGGGATAAGGTGAGGCGAGAGTCGATTCGATTTCCCGACAACGGGGCGTTGGTAGTGGCCGCCAAGGACGATGACCTTGGAACGGCGCTCGTGAAGTTCGAGTCCTTTCTGTCGCCGCCAAGCCTGTATGCCGTTTCGCCGGGGTCGAACCAGGTCGTGCTCGTTGCCGCGCAGGAAGCCTCGTTCGATGCGGGGGCCTACCGGGTCCGGCAGCATTGGGCGAGGTCGACTGACGGAACCCGGATTCCGTATTTTGTGGTGGGCAGGAAGAGCATGAACCTGGACGGCCGGAACCCGGTTTGGATGTTCTCGTACGGTGGCTTCGAGACGTCTTTGACGCCGTCGTATTCAGGTTCCTATGAGGAATTGCACGGAGCGTATGGGAAACTGTGGCTGGAACGCGGCGGGGTCTTTGTGCTCGCCAACATACGCGGCGGGCTCGAGTTCGGACCCACGTGGCACACCCAGGTGTTGAAGGAGAATCACGTCAAGACGATCGAGGACTTCGAGGCAGTGGCCCGGGACCTGGTCCGACGACGCATCACGTCGCCCCGTCATCTGGGCATCGAAGGGCGGAGCAATGGCGGTCTGTTGGTGGCCGCCACGATGGTGCGTCATCCCGAACTGTATGGAGCCGTGGTTTGCGGCGTGCCGCTGACCGACCTGCGCCGCTACCACAAGTTTTTGGCTGGGGCGAGTTGGACGGGCGAGTACGGGAACCCCGAGGTGCCCGAGGAATGGGCGTATCTGTCCAGGTATTCGCCCTATCAGAATGTACAGCCGGACCGGGATTATCCGCCGATTCTCTTTTACGGCTCCACGCGCGACGATCGGGTGCATCCGTGTCATGCCCGGAAGATGTTCGCTCGATTGCGTCAGTTTGGATACGAAGCCGAGTACGCTGAGAACATCGAAGGCGGTCACCACGCGAGCGTCACCAACGAGCAACTCGCCACGCGCCTCGCATTGACCTACACGTTTCTTTGGCAGCACCTCAGATAGGGGTCTGCCCGGCGGCGGTTCGAGGCGGAGCCATGCACCGGGAGGAACTCCCCGATTGTCAGAGCGGTTGATCGCTCCCTACGCTTTTGGAATGAACCGCCGACGATTCGTCCAGCGCTTGACCACCGGATCGGCCGTGGTGTGGGTATCCGGCGGCGACGCGGTGGGTGAGGATCCAGGCGCAGCCGCACCGATCGCGCCCCATCCATTGCCTGCCGCCAAACCTCAACTGGTGACGACGCCTTTGGTGCTTCAAGCGCCGCGAGTCGATGGATGCGATGCCGTCTGGGGCGTCGGTGAAATGGGCCGCGGGCGTGTCGAATGGGAAGCGACGTCGGGCGAGACCGGCGTGGCTGCCATCGACAACTTTGGGTTCGTCCCACAAGGAAGCCGATTCCTTCGGGTGCGGGTCAGGGGGTTGCGGTCGGGAGAACAGTATCGGATGCGATCCGTGACAACGGTGGTCGACGGATCACGATCCGAGACTTCGGATTGGAAGACGTTCCGAACGCTGGACGTTTCCGCGGGCGAATCGACCTTCGCTGTCTGGAACGACACGCATATCAACGACGAAACCATTCGGCGCCTGGACGAGGTGACGCCGGCGGCGGATTTCCTGATTTGGAATGGAGACACCTGCAACGATTGGCACCGCGAGGATCTGCTGCTCCCGACCTTGCTGAATCCCGGCGGCCGGGACATCACGCGGGAGCGTCCGATGATGGTGGTTTGTGGAAATCACGATGTGCGTGGGATCCACGCGTTTCGTATGCCGGACCTGGTTGCCTACCCCGAGGGGCGTCCGTTCTTCGCGTTCCGATCAGGGCCGGTGGCGGCGGTATGCCTGCACACGGGCGAAGACAAGCCGGACTCGCATCCCAGCTTCGGCGGTCGCGTGGCCTTCGACACCTTGCGCATGGAGCAGACGCGTTGGTTGGAGTCGGCGCTGGCGCGCCCGGAAATCGCCCAGGCACCCTACCGGGTGGTGTTCTGCCACATTCCGCTGCGGTGGCTGGATGAAAGTCTGCCGGACTATGCCAACAGCGGATTCGACCGCTATAGCCGGCGGAGCCGTGATGCGTGGCATGACCACCTGGTGAAGTGGAAGGCGCAGATCGTCATCTCCGGGCACACCCATCGGGCCGCCTATTTGGCCGCGACGGAGGCGTTTCCCTACGGCCAGTTGGTCGGAGGCGGGCCGAGTCCGAAGGCGGCCACCTGGATCATGGGTCACGCGAACCCGGCTCGCCTTCAATTCGTGATGCGAAAGCTGGACGGCACGGTGGAACAGGAGATCAGTCTGGCGCCCTTGTCGTAACGGGCATGTGGGGAGGGTCGAGTCGGAGTTCCGATGGTGGCACCTGGTGCGAGTTCGCTGCTCGGTCCTCAGCGCCACGATGGGAGAAGGTTGGAAGGGGATGGCGCTCGCGTTGGTGGAAGGGAACGGGCAGCCTGACGAGGTTCCTGTTTTGCTATGGCCCTGAAACAGTTGACCGACGAGCAGGTGCGCACGTGGACGCGTGCGCAAAAGGATCGCTGGTGGTTGGACAACGTCTACCGCGGTGACATGCCGCAGTTGACGCTCCGTTCCGGGGTGACTGGATTTCTACTCGGCGGCATTCTGGCCGCCACCAATCTTTACATCGGGGCAAAGACGGGAATATCCGTCGGCGTGGGGTTGACGGCGGTGATCCTGGCCTACGCATTGTACCGGGGGTTGTCACAGGCGGGATGGGCGAAGGATTTTACCATCCTGGAAAACAACTGCACGCAGTCGATCGCAACGGCTGCCGGCTACATCACGACGCCGTTCGTCTCGTCGCTGGCGGCGTACATGCTGGTGACCGGCACGATCGTGCCGTGGTGGCAGATGCTCATCTGGTGTCTGGTGGCGGCGATCATCGGGGTGCTGCTGGCCTTTCCGATGAAGCGGCGGTTTGTGAACGAGGAACAATTGCCGTTTCCGGAGGGGCGGGCCTGCGGTGTGGTTTTGGATGCACTCTACCAGGAGCACGCGGACCCGAAGCATGCCGGCGAAGGGATCTTCAAGGCGAAGTTGCTGGGCGTGACCGCGGCGTTGGCGGGTTTCTACCAGTTTCTTGCGGGCGACGGCTGGATGCGGTTGGTGCAGTTCAAGATTCTGCGGCTGCAGGACTGGCTGGGATGGAAGGAGCCCTGGAACTGGCAGGAGCGCATCGACACCTACTACTACAACCTGGCGGCGAAGTTGGGTTGGTGGACTCCCAAGATCCTTGGCACGGACGTGCGGCAACTGGGACTGCGGTTGACACTCGACGTCGCGATGCTGGGCGTAGGCGGGCTGATGGGGATTCGGGTGGCGACGAGTGTGATGCTGGGTGCCTTCGTGAACTTCGTCATTTTGGCGCCCATCATCATTCAGCGCGGCGAGATCGTGGCACGAACCAGTCCGAGCGGCGCGGTGATTCCGATTTCCCGCACGGAGATCGTGAATCAATGGTCACTATGGTGGGGAGTGACGATGATGGTGGTGGGGTCGTTGATCGGATTGCTGGGGCGCCCGGAACTTTTCCGCGGCATGGCGCGAACGATTTTTGGTGGAAAGAAGAAAGCCGAGGGCGGGAAGGTTCAGGGGGACGTGGATGTGGTGGCGCACCTCGAGTTTCCGACGTGGATATCTGCATTGGGTGTGCCGATCTTCAGCCTGATTGGGGCCTGGACGTCCCATCATTTCTTCGGAGTTCCGTGGTTCCTGGCCTTGATTTCGTTTCCGTTGATCTTCGTCCTGGCGGTGATCTGCACCAACGCCATGGCGTTGACCTCCTGGATGCCGACCGGGGCGTTGAGCAAGATCACCCAGTTCACCATGGGTGCGATCGACCGCACCAACCCGGCCAGCAACCTGGTGCCGGCCGGTCTCACCGCGGAAATCTCATCGAACGCCGCCAACCTCCTGTCGGACATCAAACCTGGCTACATGCTGGGGGCCAAGCCGCGCCAACAGGCGATCGGACATGTGATCGGAGTGTTCGCCGGTGCCCTGGCCTCAGTGCCGCTGTTCTATCTGCTCTTCCTGCCGCCCGCCGCCGACGGAACGCGCAGCGTGGCAACGATGGTGTCCGACCAGTTTGCCATGCCGGCCGCGGTGCAATGGAAAGGAGTGGCCGAACTGATCGCCAAAGGACTGAAGTCGCTGCCGGCGTCGGCGGTGGTGTCGATGGCGGTGGCGGCCATCGCAGCAGCGGCGATGGAGATTGCGCGGATGGTGACGCGGGGCCGATTCCCGCTGACCGCGGTGTCCATGGGGCTGGGCGTGGTGCTGCCGCCCGAGTCTTGTTTCGCGATGTGGGTGGGCGCGCTGGCTTTCTGGTGGATGGGTCGCAAGCATCCGAAACCGGGGACGCCGGGGAACCGATTCTGGGTGGAAGGCTGCGAGCCGATTTCGGCCGGACTTATCTCTGGCGCCGCCTTGGTAGGCATCGGCAATGCCATCGTGAATGTGCTGCTGCCGGGCTGACGGCCCCACAGAGGCAATCGCGAAGGCCGAGACGCCGGTTCAGGCGATCAGGTCCTTGACGATTTCACCGTGGACGTCGGTAAGGCGGTAGTCGCGGCCCTGGAATCGATAGGTCAACCGGGTGTGCTCGATGCCAAACAGGTGAAGAATCGTGGCGTGCAGGTCGTGGACATGGACCTTTTTGTCGACTGCGTAGAATCCGAACTCGTCGGTGGCGCCATGGACGATTCCCGGTTTGATGCCGCCGCCGGCCATCCAAATGGTGTAGCCATGGGGATGATGATCGCGGCCGATCTGATCGGGTTTGAGTGCCCCTTGCATCATCGGCGTGCGCCCGAATTCGCCGCCCCAGAGCACCAGCGTTTCGTCGAGCAATCCGCGTTCCTTGAGATCCTTCACCAAGGCGACCGCGGGTTGATCGGTCTCGAGGCAGCGTTTCTTGAGATCGAAGACGAGATTGCCGTCCGGGCCGCCGTGGTGATCCCAGCCGCGGTGATAGAGTTGGACAAACCGGACCCCGCGCTCCACCAGGCGTCGGGCGAGCAGGCAGTTATTGGCGAATGAGGCGCGGCCAGGTGTGGTGGCATAGGCGGCATGGGTGGCGGGCGATTCCTTCGAAAGGTCCATGACCTCGGGCACGCTGGTTTGCATGCGATAGGCCATTTCGTAGGCGGCGATGCGCGTCTGGATCTCGGGATCCTGGAGGAGGTCGAAGCGGTCTTGGTTCAGATCGCGAAGGACGTCGAGGGATTGGCGTCGGCGCTTGCTGTCGATGCCGGGTGGATTGCTGACGAAGAGAACTGGATCGCCCTGCGAACGGAGGGTCACGCCCTGGTGGACGGTGGGAAGGAAGCCGCTGCCCCAGGCCGCGTTGGTGAGCGGCTGGCCGACGCCGGTCATGAGGACCACGAACGCCGGGAGGTCCTTGTTCTCGCTGCCGAGACCGTAGCTGAACCAGGACCCCATGGCGGGGCGGCCCGAAAGCTGGGCCCCGGTGTTCATGAAGATGGTGGCCGGGTCGTGATTGAAGGCTTCGGAGTAGAAGCTCTGCACGAAACAGACGTCATCGACGATGGTGCTCAGGTGGGGGAGCAACTCGCTGAGCCACATGCCGGACTTGCCGTGCCGCTGGAATTTGTAAGGGGAACCCAGCAGCGCGGCGTTCTTGCCGATCTGGGCCAACCGGATGTTCTTCACCAATTCCTCCGGCACCTGCTGGCCGTTGCGCTTGGTCAATTCGGGTTTCGGATCAAACAGGTCCAGATGCGAAGGACCACCCGATTGGAACAGGTAAATGATGTTCTTCGCCTTGGGTGCGAAATGCGGTCCGCTGGCAACCCCGGCGGCGTCCGCGGCGAGCAGCTTTTCGTCGAGCAACGAGGCCAGGGCGAGGCTGCCCATGCCGGTGGCACATTGACGGAGGAACCGACGGCGGGTGGTGGCGCGGATGGAATCAAGAACGGGTGACATGGCGACGGGGGGTGAAGTGGACGTGACGCGGCCGTCAGCGAGTGAGGGTTTCGTCGAGGTTGAAGAGCACGTTGGCCGCCATCATCCACGCGGCGACGCGGTGCGGTTCGAACTCCCTGGCCTGAGGCCAGGAACCGGTATCCAGCAGTTGGGTTGCGGCCGACGGTTCGCGACGGAAAGCCTTGAATTGTTGTTCGACAAAGGCTGTGAGCCGCTGGCGTTCGCGGTCGGTGGGAGGGCGTCCCAGGCAGGTGCGGACGGCGAAGTCCACGGCTTCCGAGGTGGATCTTCCGCCCTCGGCGAGGATGCGTTGGGCGAAGGCGCGGGCGGCCTCGAGCAGCGTGGGATCGTTCAGGGCGGCGAGAGCTTGCAGTGGCGTGTTGGTCCTGGGTCGACGGGCGACGCAGATGTCGCGGCTGGGGGCATCAAACGTGGCGTAGGTGGGATAGGTGCAGACCCGCCGCCAGAAGGTGTAGACGGCGCGCCGGTAAAGATCCGGGCCTTCGCTGGTCGGCCATTCATCCATGCCGATTTCGGGTCGGAGAAACCCAATTTCCTTCCACAGATTCGGGACCTGAATGGGGTAGACGCTGGGTCCGCCGAGTCGGGCGTTGAGCATCCCGCTCACCGCGAGGGCCTGGTCGCGGATCATCTCGGCGTCCATGCGGAAACGCGGTCCGCGCGAGAACAGCCGGTTATAGAAGTCCTTGTCGAGACGTTGGCGGTCGGCGGTGGCGTCTTGCCGGTAGGTGGCCGACATCACGATGGTCTTGAGGATGGCTTTGGTGTTCCAACCGGAGCGAAGGAACTCCGATGCCAGCCAGTCGAGGAGTTCCGGATGGGACGGCGGCTCGCCTTGGCGGCCGAAGTCTTCGCTGGTCTTCACCAGTCCGGTGCCGAAGCAGTATTCCCACAAGCGATTGACGGCGACCCGGGCGGTGAGCGGATGGGCGGGATCGACCAGCCAGCGGGCCAGGGTCAGACGGTTGGCGGGCGCGTCAGGGGCGGGCTGTGGAAACACGGCGGGAACACCCGCGGTCACCGCTTTGCCCGGGTCGAGGAAGTTGCCGCGTTGATGGATGAAGGTTTTGCGCGGCTCCGGTTCGGAGCGTTCCTGCATCACCAACGTGCTGAACTTTTGGTTATCCAGCGCTGCGAGTCGGTCCTGGATCCGGAGGATTTCCCGCTCGATCTGCCGGATCTCCGGCGACGCCGCGCGGAGGTGCGCACGCCATTGGCCGGCTTGCGCTTCGCTCCGCTGGGCGGGCTTCAGCCGGGCTATTTCGACAATCTCCGGTGGCGCTGGCCAAAGGTTCTCCGGGTCGCGCGCGGTGGTGACGGAAACCCGGAACCGCCCGATGCAGTGGGCATTTCCGTGATAGTGCTCAAATCGAAAAGTGAGTTGGCTACCGCCGGCTCGGCCGGCGGGTTCCTTGAGTCGGGCGATCAGGAAGTGGCGTTGGCCGAATCGCGGTCCGATGGCCCATCCCGTCTTGGGATTTCGATCCACGGCGTGTTCGGCGCGGTAATAGAGTTGTTCCCAATCCGCGGTGGCGCTGGCGAAGAACAAGTTGGTGTCGCCGGTGGGTTTGCCCGAAAGCGGAGAGGCGGACATGGCGAACTCATCGAGGATGAAGTTGCCGGTTTGGCCCCAGCGACCGGGACCGTTTTTGGGGAGGGATGGATCGGGGAGGACTTCCAGCAGGACGCCGGTGATGCCGGCGAGATCGGTGCGGCTCTCGAAGGTGATGGTGTCGTAGATGGGGTTGACGCCGTTGGCGAGCACCGAGCCGTCAGGCAGGTAGGTGTAATCGGACCCACCGGTGGAGAGGACGTTGGTGATCGCCAATGGATGCCAGGCCCCGGATGGGGAGCGGAGTTGTTTCTCGACGCGTGAAGCATTGGCGGACAGGTCCTTCTCCGCCTTCCCCAAGGCGCGCTTCTGGTCCTCCAGCTTCGTTTGCAGGTAGGCGCGCGATTCCGCGAGGTCCGGCTTGGGCACCTCAAGCGTGGGCGCGGTGCTGTAATTGCCGCCATCCGTCGTGTTGTTGAAGTACGCGAAAAGCCGGTAGTATTCCTCCTGGGAGACCGGGTCGTACTTGTGGGAGTGGCACTCGGCGCAATTGAGCGTGAGTCCGAGCCATGCGGTGCCCAGGGTGGCCACCCGATCTTTGACCGCCTTGACCCGATACTCCTCGGCGTCGCCGCCACCTTCGTCGTTGATCTTGGTATTGCGATTGAACCCGGTGGCAATGCGCTGCTCCGGGGTGGGTTGGGGAAGCAGGTCCCCCGCGAGTTGATCGATGGTGAACTGGTCGAAGGGCAGGTTGCGATTGAAGGCCTCGATGACCCAATCGCGATACGGCCAGATCGATCGCGCCAAATCGACCTGGTACCCGTTGGAATCGGCGTAGCGAGCCAGGTCGAGCCACCGGCGGGCCATCTGTTCGCCGTAGTGTTTCGAGGCGAGGAGTCGATCCACCAAACGTTCGTAGGCGTCGGGTGCGGTGTCTTTGGCGAAACGGTCGGACTCTTCCCAGGTCGGTGGCAGTCCTGTCAGGTCCAGGCTCACTCGCCGAATCAGGGTGTGCCGGTCGGCTTCGGATCGGGGTTCGAGTCCCTCCTGCTCCAGACGCGAGAGAACAAAACGATCGATGTCGTTGTGGATCCAGGTGGCGGATTTTGTCGAAGGCGGTTGCGGACGGGCGATGGGACGAAAGGCCCAATGGTCCCGCGGATCGGTCGCCGGCCACTCCGCCCCGGCTTCAATCCACTGACGGAGGGTGGCGATTTCGTCTGGCGTCAGGCGCGCGCCTTTGGGGGGCATGACCTCGTCCGGGTCCGAGGACTCAACCCGGGCGATGAGCGGGCTGTCGGAGGCTTGGCCGGGAATCACGGCCGGCTTGCCCGATTTGCCACCGGACAGGACACCCGCGCGCGAGTCGAGACGAAGCTTGCCCTTCTGCTGATCGGGTCCGTGACATTCGGAGCAACGTTTGACCAGGAGCGGCTCGACTTGCTTGGCGAAGTCGACCGACGCGGCCTGAAGTGCGTTCAGGCAAAACGCGGTGGAAACGACGAGCAGCGCAGGGGCAGGGAGGCGGTGTCGCAAGGACGCGCGGGGTGCGGGGGAAAATCGGAGTCGCGAAAGCTTCGGCACGGTCATGGCGATGGTGGAAGCATGAGGCAAGGGGTGGCGCGAGGGCGATAGGAAACACCCGGGGAACACGGCGATGGGGTAGTCAGTTCCGGGTTTGCATGCGGCGGAAGCCGTGCTCTCTTGACGACCCGCGATGGGCAATGAATCGAGTCCGGTTCTGGTTTGGCTGAGGGCGGATTTGCGTCTCGCCGATCACCCGGCATTTCAATGGGCGCTACGGATGGGTGGTCCGGTGATTCCCGTTTTTGTTTGGGCACCCGAGGAGGAGGCGCCGTGGCAGCCTGGGGCGGCGTCTCGATGGTGGTTGCATCACTCGTTGGCGGCGCTGGCGGCAAGCCTGACGGAACGGGGATCGCGTTTGATTTTGCGCCGGGGGCCGACGCTTCAGGCGCTTCGGGCACTGGTGAAAGAGACGGGCGCGAAGGCGGTCGTTTGGAACCGTCGCTATGAGCCGGCGGTGATCGCCCGCGATACCCGAATCAAGGAGGCGCTCAAGTCAGACGGTCTGGCCGTGGAGAGTTTTAACGCCTCGCTTTTGTGTGAGCCGTGGACGGTTCGGAAGAAGGATGGCGGTCCATTTCAAGTGTTTACGCCGTATTGGAAGGCGTGCCTGGAACTGTTGAATCCCGGGCCCGCGCCCGGTTCATCCGCGCCCTCCGCCTTCACCTCGCCGAGAGCGTGGCCAAAATCGGAGCCGATCGAGGCTTTGGAATTGCTGCCGAAGATTCCGTGGGATGCTGGCATGGCGGCGTCATGGAAGCCGGGAGAGGCGGGGGCCCTGGTTCAGGCGCGGCGCTTTGTCGAGCACGCCGTCCTGGCCTATGGCGACGACCGGAATCGACCGGATCACGAAGGGACCTCGCGGTTATCGCCTTATTTGCATTTCGGCGAGATCAGCCCGGGCCGGGTCTGGCAGAAGGCGCATGAGGCGGCGACGAAAGCCGGGGTGGCGCCGCCGGTGTTTCGTTCCTGGCAATTCCTGGCGGAGTTGGGATGGCGCGAATTTGCGTACCACCTTCTCTATCATTTTCCCGAGACCCCGGAACGACCGCTGCGGCGGGACTTCGAGAATTTTCCGTGGCGCCGGAATCCGGTGGGCTTGAAGGCGTGGCAGCGGGGGCGGACGGGAGTGCCACTGGTGGACGCCGGCATGCGACAGCTTTGGGCGACCGGTTGGATGCACAACCGGGTACGGATGGTGGTGGGGTCGTTTTTGGTGAAGAACCTGCTGATTTCGTGGCAGGAAGGGGCGCAATGGTTTTGGGACACGCTGGTGGACGCGGACCTGGCCAGCAACACACTGGGGTGGCAATGGGTGGGAGGATGCGGTGCGGATGCGGCCCCGTATTTTCGGATCTTCAATCCGGTCAGCCAGGGGCAGAAGTTTGATCCCAACGGGGATTACGTGAGGCGCTGGATCCCTGAATTGTCGCGGGTGCCTGCCGAATACATCCATGCACCCGATGAAGCGCCGGCGGACCTCCTGGCCCGGGCGGGAGTGACACTGGGGAGGGAGTACCCGCAACCCATCGTCGAGCATCGCGCGGCCCGGATGGCGGCGCTCGAGGCGTTTGCGGGACGAGGGAAGGGGTGACTTTCGGCTGGCATGCGACGCGGAGGTCCGTAGGTTTTCGCGCGAATCACAAACATCATGTCAGAACGCATTGCATTCGTAGGGGTGGGTCGGATGGGCGCCAACATGGCCCGGCGCCTGAAGGATTGTGGCTACACGGTCACCGCGGTGTATGACGTGCATCGCCCGGCGGCGGACGCCCTGGCCCAGGAGATTGGCGCGACCTCGTGTGAAACCCTCGCCAAGGTCACCGAAGCCGCGGATGTCATCATCACGGTGGTGACCAATGACAAGGCGATGGACGCCATTTTCGCCGGGCGGCGGGATCACCTGCTGATCGGCGCGAAGGGCAAGATCTTCATCAATTGCGCGACATTGTCGCCCAAGGTGCATCGGGACCTGGAAAAGAAGGCGGCCAAGGTGGGAGCATCCACGCTGGAAGCCTGCATGGCGTCCAGCATCAACCAGGCGCGGCAGGGAACGCTGTACCTGATGTGCGGCGGCAAGCAGGCGGTGTTCGACAAGGTCAAGGACATCCTCACCAAGTTGAGCGACGAAGGGAAACTGCTGCGTTACGTGGGTGAGTCGGGGCGCGCGGCGGAGGTGAAGGCCCTGGTCAACATGGTGATGAATATCAACACCGCGGGCCTCGCCGAAGGTCTGGGTCTGGGTGCGGCGCTGGGGCTGGATCTTACCATGCTGCGCGAGATCTTCTCGCAAACGGGGGCCAACTCCCGAGTTTTGGTGACCGACGGCGAGGACATGCAGAACCGGGACCATTCCTGCTTCTTTTCGGCTGAGCACGCGGCCAAGGACTCCGGCATCGCCTTGGGATTGGCGAAATCTAAGAAGCTCGACCTGCCGTTGGCGTCGGCGACCTTCAAGCAGTTTTCCCGCATGGTGAAAGAGGGTTTGGGTGGACTGGACAAATCCGGCGTTGCCGAGCTGACGTTCAAAGGCCGTCACAAGCCGAAGCGCAAGAAGAAGTAACGCAGGGCTTTCGATGGAAAACGGGGCCATCGGGTGGGGGCGGCACACCCATTTCTCGACGTCGGGAAGGGCCTGAGCCGTCGGCTTGGGTCGTCCCAGCGCGCGGGAGGTGCGATGCTGTTCCACCGATTCCCTGGAAATAGCTCTTGAGTTTTGGACTTCTACGGAAACCATTGCCGGCTCTATGTCTTCGGCTGTTACGCAAATACCACCTTCCGCCGAGCCACCGCAGGAAGATCGGTTATTAAACGCTCTGGCGTGGGTGGAATTGCATCGCAACCAGCTGGTCGCCGGGTTCGCCGGTTTGCTGGCGGTCGTCGGTGTCGTGTTTCTGTGGCGCCACTTCCGGTCCGAGCGCGAGGCAGCGGCCAACAGCGCGCTCCTTGAATTGCGGGCCCGACCCGACGCGACCGACGATTCCGGACCCAAGGCTTCGGATTTCCTGAAGGTCGCCGAGCAACACGCCTCGACCACCGCCGCGGCGCGGGCGCGACTCCTGGCCGCCGGGGCGTTCTTTGCCGAGAACCGCTACACCGAATCCCAAGCCGAGTTCGAGCGCGTGCTGGCCAGTGAGGGGTCGGGTCCACTGGCCGCGCAGGCGGCCTTTGGGATTGCGGCGAGTCTGGATGCTCAGGACAAACCGGATCAGGCGATCGCCAAGTACCAGGAGGTGATCACGCAATTTCCAGAAGACAGCGTGGCGGCCCAGGCGCGCCTGGCTCTGGCGCGACTTCAGGAGAGCCGGCAGCAGCCCGCCGTGGCGCTCCGTCTCTACGACGAACTGCTGCGCGAGCGGGAGCCCGGTCCATTCTCGCAGCAGGCGAACGCGCAACGCGAGGCGCTGCTGAAGAAGCATCCCGAGCTCGGGGCGTCGACGAATGCGTCACCGTCGGCAACTCCGGCCAAGTAGACCGGCATTGGAGAAGGTGCGTAGGGTCCGCGCACCGTGGAAGGCTGGACTGTCCGTCACGGTCTTGGCGGAGGCGACCGAGGTTATCTAGGATTCCCGTCGCCAGCCGCCCATTCATCATTTCCCAGCGAACATGTCGAAACTCTGTATTATTGGCACGGGCTATGTCGGGTTGGTCACCGGAACCTGCTTTGCGGAAGTTGGCCACCAGGTCATCTGCGTCGACAACAACGCGGAGAAGGTTCGGATGCTTCGGGAGGGTGGTATTCCGATCTACGAACCGGGCCTGGAGGAGATGATTCCCAGGAACGTGGCGGCAGGCCGGTTGTCCTTCACCGATTCCATTGCCGAAGGAGTGCAGGGTTCGGACATCGTCTTCATCGCCGTACCCACGCCGCCCCAACCCGACGGTTCGGTGGATCTCAGTTTCATCGAGGGCGTGGCCCGCGAAATCGCCGGTTGCATGACGGCGTACAAGATCATCGTCGACAAAAGCACCGTTCCGGTGAAGACGGGCGAGAAGGTCGCGGAGACCATCAAACGCTACAACCGGTCGAAGGTGGACTTTGATGTCGTGTCCAATCCGGAGTTTCTCCGGGAAGGATTCGCCGTCGAAGACCTGATGCATCCTGACCGCGTGGTGGTGGGCGTGACCTCGCCGCGTCCGGTCAAGGCGATGCAGGAGGTGTACGAACCGTTCGGCGCCCCGATCATCGTGACCGACATCAATTCCGCGGAGTTGATCAAGCACGCGGCTAATTCGTTTCTCGCGCTCAAGATCAGCTACGCCAACGCGCTGTCGGTTCTTTGCGAGGCGACGGGTGCCAACGTGGTTGAAGTGGCGAACGGAATGGGATTGGACAAGCGGATCGGCCGCCAGTTCCTCAACGCGGGCATTGGTTTCGGTGGGTCCTGCTTTCCCAAGGATCTTAGCGCCTTCATCAAGATTGCGGAGCAGTTGGGGTTCGACTTTCGCCTCTTGAAGGAGGTTCAGACCATCAACTCCGCGCAGATGGACCGGTTTGTTCGCAAGATCAGCGACACGCTGTGGGTGTTGAAGGACAAGCGGCTGGGAGTTTTGGGGTTGGCCTTCAAGCAGAACACCGACGACGTGCGCATGAGTCCGGCGATCGATCTCTGCCAGCGCCTGCTGAAGGAAGGCGCCGTGCTGCGGGTGTACGATCCCAAGGCGATGGACAAGGCCAAGGCCATCCTGCCGCCCGGGGACCGCATCACCTATGTCGATGCCATGGAGGACGTGGCGGAAGGTTGCGACGCCCTGGTCGTCGCCACCGAATGGCCGGATTTTGCGAAACTCGATTTGGAACGACTGCGCGAACAACTGAGCCATCCGATCGTCTTTGATGGTCGCAATATCTTCGACAAGCAGGAGATGGAACGACTCGGCTTTCTATATAAGAGCGTGGGTCGCTGATCCACGGGACCATGTGCGAGGCACGGAAGCTGATTGATGTCGCGGCCGGCCTGATCTTCCGCGGCGGCACCTTGTTGGTCGCACAACGGCCCTCAGGTTCACACCTCGCCGGGCTATGGGAGTTTCCCGGAGGCAAACGGGAGGACGGGGAGCCATGGGAGGATTGCCTGGTGCGGGAATTGCGCGAGGAACTGGATGTCGAGGTCAGCGTTGGCGACCTCTTCGAGGAGGTGGTGCATCACTATCCTGAGAAGTCGGTCCGACTCCGCTTTTTTCTGGCGCGATTGGTATCCGGTGAACCGCGCCCGATCGGTTGTGCCGCGGTGCGCTGGGTAACACGCGAGGATTTGGCCGGCCACGAATTCCCCCCCGCCGATGCCGGATTGATCCGTCGCCTGGTGGACACCCACGCGCTGTGGTCCGAGGGACCGTGAACGGGCGCTGCTAGCAAATCCTCGGCAGTTGTTCGCCGCTCAAGTAAGGCAGGACGCGGGTGGTTCCATACGCGTTCCGCAGGGACACGGGGACGGTCGCCAAGGGACGGACGCTGCCGATCCGGGAGGCTTCCGCACGGAACTGGCGCAGGATCCGAAGCGCCTCGCCGGCTTGAGTGGCGGGAAGGAAGAGCACGAAACGGCCTTCGTTGGCCACATGCAAGGGGTCGAGTCCCAGAACTTCGCAGGCGCCGCGGACGGCTTCGCAGACCGGGACGGCTTCGCTATCGATGTCGATGCTCACTTGCCGGGTGGCGGCGATTTCGTGCAGCGCGGCGCCGAGCCCGCCCCGGGTCAGGTCGCGCAGGCAATGGATATCGAGACCCGCGCGAAGCAGTGCTTCCACGGGTTCGAGCAGTAGATCGCAATCGCTCTCGATGGTGGATTCGAACTTCAGCCCTTCGCGCACGGAAAGGATGGCGACACCGTGGCGGCCCAGATCGCCGCTCAACAGAATCGCGTCTCCCGGCTGGACCGAGCTCGGGGCGATGGGCGCCTGCGATGTCAGCACTCCGATCCCGGTGGTGTTGATGTAGATGCCGTCGCCGTGCCCGCGATCCACCACCTTGGTGTCACCGGTGACAATCTCAACGCCGGCGCGCCGGGCGGTTCGCGCCATCGATGCGACCACCCGTGCGAGAGTCGTCATGGGCAGTCCTTCCTCGAGGATGAAGGCGGCGCTGAGCCAGCGCGGGCGGGCGCCCGCCATGAGCAGGTCATTGACCGTCCCGCAAATTGCCAGATGACCAATGTCGCCGCCGGGAAACTCGAGCGGTCGCACCACAAAGCTGTCTGTGGACACCGCGATGGCGGCGGCCGGATTGGGAAGGACACTGGCGTCGTGCGCGGTGGCGAGGACGGGGTTGCTGAAGTGCGGCCGGAAAAGGCGATCGAGAAGTCGCTGACCGAGGGATCCACCGCCGCCGTGCGCGAGTGTGACCGTGTCGCTGGAAGCCCATGGGGCCGGGCATTGGCTGGCGAAGTCAGCGTCCATGGGAGGCTCAGCGACGATAGCGATAGTAGGCCGCGCAAGCGCCTTCGGCCGACACCATGGTGGCTCCGAGTGGGTGGTCCGGAGTGCAGCGCGTGGCAAATGCAGGGCACTCGACCGGTTTGCATAAACCCTGCAAAACCCGGCCGCTCCAGCATTCGGTCGTAAGGGTTTCGCTCCTCGCGGTGGATGGGAAGCGACGCTCCGCGTCCCACGCCGCGAATTCGTCGCGCAGACGGTAGCCACTCGCCGGGATGCAGCCGATGCCCCGCCACTCGCGATCGGTGACGCAAAAAACCTTCTCCATCCATTGCCGGGCGGAAGGATTGCCGTCTTCGCGAACGGCGCGTTCGTAGGCGTTCTCGACCTCGGCGCGGCCGGATTCGAGTTGTTGCAGGCAGGCGAGCAGGCCCCGGAGGAGGTCGACGGGTTCGAAGCCGGTGACCACCATGGGAACCCGGAACCGGCGGGCGAGGGGTAGATACTCGGACAGGCCCATGACGGTGCAGACGTGCCCGGCGGCGAGGAATCCCTGGACCTTGGAATGGGGCGATGAGAGCAGGGCTTCGATCGCTGGAGGGACGAGGACTTGGGAGACGAGCAGACTGAAGTTTTCCACGCCTTCATCGCGGGCCCGCCGAACGGCAAGGGCATGGACGGGCGCGGTGGTTTCGAATCCAACGGCAAAGAAGACCACCTGGCGGTCGGCGTGCTTCTTCGCGATGGCGAGACAATCCAAGGGCGAATAGACCATGCGCACGTCGCCGCCTCGGGCCTTGGCGGAGAAAAGGTCGCCCTGACTGCCCGGGACCCGAAGCATGTCACCATACGAACACAGGATGACTTCGGGTCGGCCCGCCAGAGCGATGGCGCGGTCAATCATCGAGACCGGAGTCACGCACACCGGACACCCGGGTCCGTGGATCAGGGTGATCCCGGCGGGAAGCATTTGGTCAATTCCGAATCGGACAATGGCATGCGTCTGGCCCCCGCAAATTTCCATGATGGTCCATGGACGGGTGACAAGGCGTTGGATGGCCGAGACGAGGCGCCGGACCGAAGTGGCATCGCGATACTCGTCGAGATGTTTCATGGACCGGCGATGCCTGGGCCAGCGGTGTCCGCGGGCCCAAGCGTGGTTGCGTCGCCCAGTTCGTCCATCTGCCGAAGATACTCGAGAGTCCGTTGAGCTTCCGTTTCGTCCACGGTGCTGAGCGCCAGTCCAACATGAACGAGCACGTAATCGCCCGGCCGCGCCTCGGGAACGAGGGCGAGGCTGACCTCACGAACCGTGCCGCCGAAGTTGACCCGACCTGTCCGGGTAAGTTCGCCGGTGTCCACGATGGACTCGATTCTTCCGGGAACAGCGAGGCACATGACGGTCCGAGCATGCGGCGGGGGCATGCCGGGAGGAAAGGGGGAAGGGGCGAAGGCAGAAGTAGGGTAGGGGACGGACAGGGTCTCAGTCACTGCCGCCAGGATTGCGGAATCGGCGCCAGGCCCCCAGCACCTGACCCATGGCGATGCCACCGTCATTCGGCGGAATCCGCTGATGCCAGTGAACTTGAAACCCGACCGCTGCCAGCGCGCGGGCAATGCCTTCGGTGAGAAGCCGGTTCTGAAAGCAGCCGCCGGTGAGAACAACCTGGGGAAGGCCGATCTTCTGAACGACACGGACGGCGATATCGATCAGGGAATCATGCCAGGCGAGGGCCCAGCCGCCCGTGGACAACGTCTGTTCCTGATTCACCAGCCGTTGCATGAAGGGGCGCCAGTCCACTTCTAAGCCGTGGTCGGTTTCCCGAAGGTGAAAGGATGTTGAAAGGGAACTGTTGCGGCAGTCGGGGGCCGACCGTGCCTGCCACGCTGCATTTTCCAATTGCATGGCGGCCTCGCCCTCGAATCGAGAAGTCTGGGTCAGATGAAGCAACGAGGCGACCGCATCAAATAGACGACCCACGCTCGTCGTTTGGGGGGCGTGGACTTTTCCAGTCAGGGCGATTCGCAAGGGGATCCGCTCCCGCGCCTCAAAGACGCGCTCAAGGAACGCCGCGGCGTGTGCGGACTCGAGAAGGCCGGCTTCATGCAGGACGCCCAGGGCACACCGACGGGTGTCGCGCGAGGCGGCATCCCCACCCGGGAGAGGAAAATACCGAAAGGACGCGCGCCGCCGGCAATCGCTGTCGGTGATCTCCAGGAAATCACCCCCCCAGAGCGTGCCGTCCGGCCCCAAACCGGTTCCGTCCCAGACCAGGGCCAGAACCGGTGGACGCAGGCCGTGGTCCAACAGGCCACTCAGCGCGTGCGCTTCATGGTGCGGGATGCTCGACACCGGCACACCCAGGGTCGCGGCGAACTGGCTCGAGAAGTAGTCGGGATGCAAATCGATGGCCGCGACGGCCGGACGCACCTCAAGCCAACGCGTGAGGTCCTGGACCGTGTTGCGGAAGGTCTCGCAGGTGACTGCGGACTCGAGGTCGCCGATGTGCGGGCTGAGGAAGAATTGATCGCCCCGTGAGACTGCCACGGTGCTCTTGAGTTGCGCACCCAGGGCCAGGATCGAGGGGGTCCGTCCGCCATCGGTGGTTGATGCCACCCATAGAGGCAGAGGGGCATAACCGCGTGCCCGGCGCAAAACCTGGTCCGTGTCGAGCAGCACCCGGGCCACGGAATCGTCGAGCGGGCGCGCGATGGGCCGGTCATGGTGCAAAAAGAAATCGGCTATCGAGCGCAGGCGCAGCTGCGCTTCCAGGTTCTCCGTGCAGAGAGGCTCCTCGGATGGATTGCCGCTGGTGGCCACCACGATGAGTCCCAGGTCCGTGAGAAGCAGATGGTGCAGAGGCGTGGTGGGGAGCATCACACCGAGCCAGGGATTGTCCGGGGCAACGGAGCGGGCAACCGGCACGTCGGGGGTTGGCAGGCGCTCGAGCAGGACGATGGGAGCCGCGGGGGAAAGGAGGAGACGGCGTTCGGTGGGAGAGATTCTGGCAATCGTCGCAGCCGCGGCGAGATCCGGGCACATCAATGCCAGCGGCTTGGCTTCACGGTGCTTGCGGCTGCGGAGGCGCCGCACCGCGGCATCGGAATCGGCCCGCACCAGGAGTTGATACCCGCCAAGGCCCTTAACCGCGACGATGGCGCCATCCCGAAGAGCACCGACCGCGAGGGCCATGGCCTGCTCACGCGTGGCGAGGGGTGAGCCTTCGGCTGAGTGAAAAGAAAGTTGCGGACCGCAATCGGGGCAGGCGATGGGTTCGGCATGAAACCGGCGATCGCCAGGGGCTTGGTACTCGTCACGGCACGCGTCACACAGGGGAAACTTCCGCATCACGGTGCGTTCCCGATCATAAGGCAGCGATTCGATAATGGAGTATCGAGGGCCGCAGTGGGTGCAGGTGGTGAACGGATAGCGGTAGCGGCGATCGGTGGGGTCGAGGATTTCCCGGAGGCAATCCGGGCAGGTGGCGAGATCCGGCAGGATCAGGGCCGTGGAGGGCGCTTGGCTCTCGCTTTGCGCAATCGCGAAGGTTGATTCACCGACCGGCACCTCGGAAGAGGTCTCGATGCGATGAATGTGGCACGGGGGCGGGGCCTCGGTGCGCAGGCGATGGCAAAACTCTCCGAGAACCTGCGGAGGACCTTCCACCACGACCCAGGCGCCATCATGAGAATTACGAACCCAACCCGACACATTCAGTTCCCTGGCGAGTCGATAGGCGAACGGGCGGAAGCCGACCCCTTGAACGAGTCCATGAACCCGAAGCCGCAAGCGGGCGAGCACCATGCCATGCGTAGGAAACGGTACGGCGCCCGCCAGGTCTAGCAGTTAGGGGCTCGGCGGAAGCAAAGGACAGCTGTTGCCGTCCTCCGTGGCATTCTTCGGACAACCTGGAAGAAGGTCTAGGAACCGTGCCCGGAGCGCTTGGCGCCGACGGAAACCTGCCGGCCGAAGTAAGGCACCACATCCAGCACTCGTCCCTTGGGCACCTCGACGCCACTGGCGTCAAGAGGACGAGGAGGATCGAGAACACTGCCGCGTTCGCCCACGGGAGGCAGCGGAAACGGGCGCTGGGACTGAGGTCGGGGCGCCGTGGTCACCGTACGAATGGTCGAGGAACCTGTCACCATCACCGCTTGTGCCTGGCTGGCGCGACCATTGCCAGCCGGATAGGAGGAGGAGGACGGGGTGGCCTTCTGCAAGGCCGTGGTCAGTGTGCCAACCACGCGAGAGGAGTTGCGGGGACGGCTGGTCAGGGTGGACTCCGATTCCGGGCGCGCTTTTCCTCCGGCTACGGCGCCGGACCGGCGAGTGGCGTCCGCCAATCTGGGTTCCATCTCTGCGGTGCGCTCCTCGGCGGGACCGAGGCCCCAGGAAAGCGGTTCCGGGATTCGCTCCGTCAACCCAACAATGGCCACGGTGACGGTCAGGGCGGCCGGAATCCACGGATTAGGATTCAAGCGCTGAAAATCCCGGATACACCGCATGCGCCGTCGCAACGTGCCGAGGTCGTCAAGAACACCGGCGAGGGATGGAACCACTCGGCGCGGCGCACACTCTTCCAACAGGCGGAGCAGGGTGAGGGCGTATTCCCGGGAGGCGCCGGGGAACGACCTTCGCAAAACCAGATCATCACAAACTTCTTCGCGGACGGCGAGCAGTCGACGCAGGGCAAGCCACACGGCCGGGTTGAACCAATGCAGCACCTGGATGGCGGCGAGCAACCAGTTCAGAGCGATGTCGGCCCGCTTCACATGGGCGAGTTCGTGCAGGAAGAGGAATCGAATCTCGTCGGGGGTCAGACGTTCCAGCAGTCCCGAGGGCAGCAACAGCCGCGGTCGCCAGCATCCGGCGATGGCTGGAGAGGAGATTTGGCCGGTTTCCTCCACGGCGATCCGTCGACGGACCGACATGACCCCTTTGCTTTGGCGGAGGAGATCCTGAACCTCCGCGCTCTCCACCGGGGAGGTGGCGGCCAAGGCCTGGCGGAGACGGCGATGGTCCCGCCAGATCAACCCTGATAACACCAGCGCACCCGGGCACCACAAGGCCAGTGCCCACACAAACCACGTCGGTGTATCCGCCAGCGGGTGGGGCGGCTCGATCGCTGGAACCACCACCGGAGCGGGAAGCCCGAGAACCTGGAGGGCGGCACCGGATAACCCGGCGGGGGCGAAATCGACGAGATTGAACAGGCTCAGATGGCTTTCGGGAGCGACGGGCACCAGGAGCCGGGCCAGAACAACCAGCCATAGGCCATAGCGCCAGCGGGGGGCCAAATGCCGACCGGCGACCAACTCCAGCCCATAGACCAGCGCCGCAAGGGCGCAGGCATGGGCCGAGTTGCGTAGCAGCCAGCCAAAAACCCAGCCCGCGAGCTCGGCAAGCGCTTCCATGCGCTATTCCCTCTCGTCGATGACTTCGCGAAGGTGTTGCAGCTCGGAAGCCGATAACCGATTGCTTTGAACAAAATGCGCCAGCATCGGGGCCAAGGCTCCGTCGAACACTCGATCAAGAAAGGATTCGCTGTAATGGGCGATGGCTTCGGATTCGCTGATACCCGGTCGGTAGATGTAGGCGCGCCCGTCTTCCTTGTAGGTCAGTGCACGCTTCTTTACCAATCGGCCGATCAAAGTGCGCGCGGTTTTGGGATGCCACGGTTCCCGCGCATTGAGCGCGTCGAGAATCTCGTTCGCCGTGCATTGCCCCTTCGACCACACGATCTTCATGATCTGCCATTCCGTCTCCGAGATACGAGGAACCTTCTTCATGATGCGTGGAAATTGACTGCCCTCCGACTACGCCGGTAGTCGCTATTCGGCAAGTGGTAAGTGATGGTCAGGATGAAAAAATGGAGGACGTCGACCCGCGGCGATGCCAAAGTTTTCGCGGCCTCCGGACCTCTGCCTTCCCTGCCGATCGCGCCCGAGGTATTTTCGCCCCTGTGCCCCCGATCCTCACGATGAAACCTCTGGTTCCTTTTTTTTGCCTGGCGGTCGCCGGCCTGCTGACTCCCATCTCCGTCCCGGGCGCCGAGTTGCCCGCGGAGCGTCTCTGGAGCAGCGCCGCTCCCGGAGCTTTGGGTGATGCGGATCGCGATGTTCCAACGGTGACCCCATTTCTGGCCGAGCCAGGAACCGGCACGGGGGCGGCAATCGTGATCTGCCCGGGCGGGGGGTACGGCGGATTGGCGGCGCATGAAGGGAAGGATTACGCGCTCTGGTTGAACGGCCTTGGCATCCATGGCTTCGTGCTCAAATACCGGCTGGGCAGCCATGGCTATCGTCATCCCCGCATGCTCGAGGACGCCGCGCGCGCCGTCCGTTACGTGCGGTCCAAAGCGTCGGTCTGGGGCCTGGATCCCCAGAGGGTCGGCATCATGGGGTCCTCGGCGGGCGGACATTTGGCGTCGACGTTGCTCACGCACTTTGATGCGGGAAAAGGCGAAGCCACCGATCCCGTGGAAAGGCAAAGTTCGCGGCCGGACCTGGGGATCCTTTGTTATCCGGTGATCACCATGGGCGAGTTCACCCATCAGGGTTCGAAGCGGAACCTGCTGGGGGAACATCCATCCGACGACCTGGTTCGAATGCTATCGAACGAGACCCAGGTGACACCGGAGACGCCCCCGACCTTTCTCTGGCATACCGTGGAGGACGCGGGAGTGCCGGTGGAGAACACCTTGCTGTTCGCTCAGGCACTGCGCCGAGCCAAGGTCCCCATGGATGTGCACCTTTACGAGCGGGGTCGGCACGGGATCGGGCTGGCCAACGGTCATCCATGGACCAAGGACCTTGCCTTCTGGCTGTCGCAGCGCGGGTTTGCGGGTAAGTGACCTCGACGTGCCCGGGATGCCTGACATAAGGTGGACGCGTGTCGTGGCTCCCGGTTGAGCTGGTCCTGGCCCTTCGATATCTCCGCCCGAAGCGAACCTTCGTGTCGGTGATCACCTTGATTGCCGTGGTGGGGGTGGCACTTGGGGTGATGGTACTGATCGTGGTGATTGCGGTGATGACGGGGTTTGGGGAGCAACTGCGGGAGCGGCTCCTGGGATTCAATCCCCATCTCACCATCACCGCAGCGGACATTAATCTGCAGGATTACCCTTCGGTGTTGCGGGTGGCGACCAACCAGCCCGGGGTGGTGGGCGCGGCGCCGCTGGTGGAAGGCCCGGTGCTGTTGGAACGTCCCGGCGACCGCGGATCCATGGTGTTGACCCCACTGGTGCGGGGCATCGATACGCGGGCGGGCAGCGAGGCGTCGCCGATGGTGAACCTGATTCGCCTTGGAACCAACGATCTCCGGGGCAAAGGAATTCTGGTGGGCTGGGAACTGGCTCGGCGCCTCGATGTTCAGCCGGGGGACATCGTCAATATCCTGCCGCCCGGCGTGGCCCAACAGATGTTGGCACAGGCCCGGCGCCAGGCGGACGGCCAGAGCGACGAGGCTTTCCTCCCGATTGAGTTCGTCGTGCGCGGCATTTTCGACGCCGGCTATTATGAGTACAACGTGGCGTATGTGCTCACTTCGCTGTCGAACGCGCAGGACCTCTACAACCTCGACGATGCGGTTCACGGCGTGACGGTTACCCTGGCCAATCCGATGGAGGCGGACGCGATCCGCGTTCCATTGGCGCGGGCGCTGGGATCGGGTTATCGGGTGACCACGTGGAAAGAGGACAAGGGCGAGATACTGGAGGCGGTGGCGGTGGAGAAGAACGTCATGTTTATCGTGCTCTTCTTTGTCATGATCGTGGCGGCCTTCGGCATCACCAGCACGCAGATCACATTCGTCGTGCAGAAGACCAGGGAGATCGGGGTGCTCAAGGCGCTGGGCTGCACGCGCGCCCAAGTCTCCTGGCTCTTCCTCAGTCAGAGCATCTTTGTCGGAGTGGTGGGGGTGGTGACCGGCTGTGGACTCGGGATCCTGGCGGTGCGTTATCGCAATGAGTTTCTGGAGTTCATGCGGCGAACGACCGGTCTCGAGTTGTTTCCGGCCAGTATCTATGGCTTTGGCCAACTCCCGGCACGCATCGAGGTGATGGACGTCGCCATGATTTGCGGCAGCGCTCTGGTGATATGCCTGTTGGCCGGCCTTCTGCCCGCCTGGAATGCCGGCAGGCTCCAACCTGTGGAGGCGCTGCGCCATGAATGAGCCGTCCGCGACGCCGTTGCTGACCGCCAAGGACCTGCGGAAGACCTACCAGATGGGGCGCCGGTCCGTGGAAGTGTTGCGTGGCGCCTCGCTGGAAGTCGCCAAGGGGGAGTTTGTCGCCTTGCGTGGGGCCTCCGGTTCGGGGAAAAGCACCCTGCTCCATTTGCTTGGCGGATTGGATCTGCCGGACTCCGGGCGCATTGAGTTCCGCGGCGAGTCGTTGGATCAGTGGGGCGCCGCGCGTTTGGCACGGTTTCGGAATCAGCAGGTCGGGTTCGTTTTCCAGGCCTACCACCTGCTGCCGGAACTGGATGCCACCGAGAACGTGAGCCTGCCGGCGCGTATCCTGCGCCAACCGGCGGCGGAGGCGGCGGAGCGCGCCCGTCTTTTGCTGGAGCGCGTGGGGTTGGGTAAGCGGCTCGATCACCTGCCCACGGAATTGTCCGGCGGTGAGCAGCAGCGGGTCGCGATTGCCCGGGCTTTGATCAACCGGCCGCCGCTGGTGTTGGCGGACGAACCCACGGGGAACCTCGATTCCGCGACCGGGGGTGACATCATGGATTTGCTGGCCTCGCTGCAGTCCGAGGAAGGCATGACCTTGATTCTCGTCACCCACGATCCACGGGTGGCGGGTCGGGCTCCCAAGGTCCTGGAGTTGGTGGACGGGGTGGTGGGGGAACGAGCCTCCGGGCGCCACGGTTAGAATAACGCCACGCCGCCCGTCGCCCGGTCCGATCCAGGGGCTTTCCGTCCCCATCCGCCTTGCTTCGGCTCCGACGGCTGCCCTAGCTTGGGGCCCGCAGGATGAAGATTTACATCGACGGCCGGTACTACGACGAGAAATCCGCGAAGATTTCGGTCTTTGACCACGGATTGCTTTATGGCGATGGCGTTTTCGAGGGGATCCGGGCCTATAACGGGCGGGTCTTCAAGTTGAAGGAACACATCGACCGCCTGTTTTGCTCGGCCAAGGCGATCCTTCTGGAGGTCCCGATGTCGCGGGAGGATCTGGGCAAGGCGGTGGTGGAGACCTGCCGGCGGAACCGGTTGAAGGACGGCTACGTGCGGTTGGTGCTGACGCGCGGAAAGGGCACGTTGGGGTTGAACCCCAACAAATGCGAACGTCCGTCGATCATCATCATTGCCGGGAAGATTCAGCTCTACCCCGAGGAATACTACCGGAAGGGATTGGAGATCGTGACCGTCCCGACCACGCGCAACCTGCATAGTGCGTTGAATCCGGCGATCAAGTCGTTGAATTACCTCAACAACATCCTGGCGAAAATCGAAGCCAACCAGGCCGGGTGCGAAGAGGCGATCATGCTCAATGCGGAGGGGTACGTCGCGGAATGCACGGGCGACAACATCTTCCTCATTCAAAACCGCCGGATCTTTACGCCCCCGCTGGCGGCGGGCGCCTTGTACGGAATCACACGCGGCACGGTGATGGACCTCGCGCGGTCGGCCGGTTTGGAGGTTTTTGAGTCCAATTTGACCCGCTACGACGTTTTCAATGCGGATGAATGCTTTTTGACCGGGACGGGGGCGGAGATTGTGCCCGTGGTGAAAGTCGATGGCCGGGTCATCGGCAACGGCAAGCCAGGGTCGCTGACCACCACCTTGACCAAGTCCTACCATTCCTTGACGAACTCCACTGGCGAGCCGATATACGCGTGAGCGGCGGTCAATCCAATTTGGTTTTGAAGCTGAGTGTTGAACGGCAAGGCCGCCGCGGGAACGCGGTTGGTCCGTGCAGGCTTTTGATCTTGGGTTGCCAGAATCGCCTAGGTCCTTGCAGCCCAACCTTCCAGGACTGAGACATGCTCTGTAGCATCTGCCAAAAAAACGAAGCGAAGGTCCATCTGACGCAGATTGTCGACGACAAGATGCAGAAGATCGACCTTTGCGAGGAATGCTCGAAGGCCAAAGGGGTGACGGATCCTGCCGGTTTTTCCCTCGCCGACCTCCTGCTCGGTCTGGGGGCGTCGCAGGAAGGCGAAGCGAGGCCCGCGTCCAAGCCCGGTGAATTGGTGTGTGGGACCTGCGGACTCTCCCAGGCGGATTTCAAGAAATCCGGCCGGTTTGGGTGTCCGCAATGCTACACGACTTTCGCCGAAGGATTGCCGGCAATGCTCAAAACGATGCACAAGGGCATTCGGCACGTGGGGAAGACCCCGAACGCCTTCCGGCCCCGCAAGGACCCGGCCGATCAGCTACGGACGCTGAACCGCCGTCTGGAGAAGGCGATCCAAGCGGAGAATTTCGAGGAAGCCGCTCAATTGCGTGACCAAATCCGGGCCTTGAAGCAGCAGGCAGCCACGATCTCCTGACCCGCATGGCCCAAGAACTCCTCACCTTTCTGAGCCAGCCGTCCGACGCCGTGCGGCGAACCGGGCCCATGGACCACATCGTCCTTTCCAGCCGCGTGCGACTGGCGCGGAACGTCCAGGGTTTTGCCTTTCCCGGTTGGGCCAAGAAGGCCGAACGAATTCGGTCGCTGGAAGTCATCCGGGGCGCCGTCGAACAGCTGCCCATGATGGCGACCGGGTTTGCCGAGTCCATGGACAACCTCACGGCCATGGACAAGCAGATCCTGGTGGAACGCCATCTGATCAGCCGCGAACACGCCGCCAAGGGAGCCGGGAGCGGTCTGGTCCTGGACCGGCACGAATCGTTGAGTGTCATGGTCAACGAGGAGGACCACCTGCGCATGCAATCGCTGCGTCCCGGGCTGCAATTGCGGGAGGCCTGGCAGGCGATTGACGAGTTGGACAGCAGTCTGGAGTCGCGACTTCCGTTTGCGTACTCCCAGGAGTTTGGCTACCTGACCGCGTGCCCCACCAATGTCGGCACCGGAATCCGGGTTAGCGCGATGCTGCATTTGCCGGGGTTGGTGCTGGCGGAGTTGGTGAATCCCATCATCCAGTCGGTGAACAAATTGGGACTGGCGGTGCGTGGGCTGTATGGCGAGGGCACCGAAGCCTTGGGGAACATTTTCCAGGTCTCGAATCAGATGACGTTGGGGGAGTCGGAAGCGGAGATCGTCGAACGTCTCAGCAAGGTCGTCCACCAGATGATCGAGCATGAGTTGAATGCCCGGCAGAAGCTGCTTGAGGAAAAGCCGAAAGTCCTCTTCAACCACATCGGACGCGCCTTCGGCGTGCTCTCCAATGCCCATAGCATCTCCTCCAAAGAGGCGATGAATTTGCTCTCGCTGGTCCGGCTGGCCCACGACTTGAAAATGTTCCCGAGCATTCCCAGGGCCTTGTTCGACGAACTGCTGCTGGTGTCGCAACCCGCGCACCTTCAGCGCACCCACACCGGCAAATTGGGCGCCGATGAGCGCGATGTTCTGAGGGCGGATCTGCTGCGGGACCGACTCCGGGACGTCCCGCGTCCGGTAACCATCCAGTTGACGCCGCCGTCTGGGGATGCAACTAGAGCAGGTGGCGGGGAATAAAAGCTATGAGTGAAGAGGCCATGAACAACTTCACGCCCCGGGCCCAGCAGGTGCTGGCCCTGGCGCGTAAGGAAGCGGATCGGTTCAACCACAACTTTGTCGGCACCGAACATCTTCTGCTGGGCCTGATCAAGCTCGGGCAGGGTGTCGCCGTCAATGTCCTGCAAAAGATGGGCCTGGACCTGGAGACGGTTCGTCTCGAGGTTGAAAAGCAAGTGGGCACCGGACCCGACCAGAAGGTCGTTGGCAACATCCCGTACACGCCCCGCGTCAAGAAGGTGTTGTCGTTGGCCGCCAAGGAAGCCAAGGCGCTCAACCATACCTACGTCGGCACCGAACACATCCTGCTCGGCTTGCTGCGAGAAGGCGACGGGGTCGCCGCGCGCGTTCTCAAGAGCCTCGACGTCGATATCGAGCAGACACGCCAGGAGATCCTCAAGGAGCTCGATCCCAATTTTGCCAATCAGGAGGAGGGTGGCGCGCCCCAGGAAGGAGGGGCGGCGCCCGCTGAAAAGGGCGAGAAGAAAGGCGAGGTCAAGACCCCGGCGCTGAAGGCGTTCGGTCGCGACCTGACCGAGATTGCGCGCAAGGGCGAAATGGATCCGGTGATCGGGCGCAAATCGGAGATCGAACGGGTGGTCCAGATCCTCTGTCGTCGAACCAAGAACAATCCGGTTCTCCTCGGCGAGGCCGGCGTGGGCAAGACCGCCATCGTCGAAGGGTTGGCCCAGGAAATCTCCCGCGGCAATGTTCCGGAAATCCTTCGCGAGAAACGTGTCATCACCCTCGACATGGCGCTCATGGTCGCGGGAACCAAGTACCGCGGACAATTCGAGGAGCGCATCAAGGCGGTGATGGACGAAATCCGGCGCGCCAAGAACGTGATTCTGTTCATCGACGAGTTGCACACCATCGTCGGGGCGGGTTCCGCCGAAGGCACGATGGATGCCTCGAACATCATCAAGCCCGCCTTGAGTCGCGGTGAAATGCAGTGCATCGGGGCCACGACGCTCAACGAGTACCGCAAGTACATCGAGAAGGATGCGGCGCTCGAGCGGCGATTCCAGACGGTGAAGGTGGAGGCGCCGACGGTGGATGAGGCCATTCAGATTCTGAAAGGTCTCCGGCCGAAGTACGAAGACCATCACAAGGCGGAGATCACCGATACCGCGGTCGAGGCCGCGGTGAAACTCTCGGATCGTTACATCACCGGGCGATTCCTTCCCGACAAGGCGATTGATGTCATGGACGAAGCCGGCGCCCGCGCGCGCATTGGCGCCATGACCCGGCCGCCCGAGGTCAAGGACCTCGAGGCCGAGATTGAAACCATCAAGACCCGCAAGGAAAAGGCCATCAAGGAACAGGATTTCGAAGGTGCGGCCGCGATGCGGGACAAGGAAAAGCAGGCCAAGGAAAAGCTGGAGAGCATTCTCAACGCCTGGAAGAACAACCGCGAGGAAAAGCGGGTCAAAGTCGATGAGGATGAGGTCGTTCAGGTCGTGGCCAAATGGACCGGGATCCCTCTGCGTCGCATGGAGCAGACGGAGGCGCAAAAGCTCCTCGATATGGAGAAGGTGGTTGGCCGCATGGTCATTGGGCAGGGGGAGGCCGTCGCGGCGTTGAGTCGCGCGCTGCGCCGCTCCAGGGCGGATCTCAAGGATCCCAAGCGGCCGATTGGCACCTTCATGCTTCTGGGCCCCACCGGTGTTGGCAAAACCCTGCTCGCCAAGGCCCTCGCCGAACACATGTTCGGCGATCCAAAGGCGCTCGTTCAGCTCGACATGTCCGAGTACATGGAGAAGTTCAGTGTCTCCCGCCTGGTGGGTTCACCTCCGGGTTATGTCGGCTATGAAGAGGGCGGCCAACTCACCGAGTCGGTCCGCCGCAAGCCGTACTGCGTCGTGTTGTTCGACGAGTTGGAGAAGGCGCACCCGGATGTGGCGAACATGCTCCTCCAGATCCTTGAGGAGGGTAAGCTGACCGATTCCCAAGGACGCCAGGTCGACTTCCGCAACACCATCATCCTGCTCACCTCCAATGTCGGTGCCGAGACGGTCAAGAAGTCGAGCGCCTTGGGCTTCGGTGCGGCCAATGAGGACTCGGGCGCGAAATACGACAAGATGCGCGAACGCCTGCTCGAGGAGTCCAAACGGGTGTTCAAACCCGAGTTCCTGAACCGACTCGATGACGTCATCGTCTTCCGATCGCTGACCAAGGAGGACTTGGTTCAGATTCTGGATCTCGAGATCGCCAAGGTGGTGGAGCGGGTTCAGAAGAAGAACCTCAAGCTGGTCCTGGATTCCAAGGCCAAGGATTACCTCGTCGAAAAAGGCTTCGACCCGCAATACGGGGCTCGCCCCATGCGCCGTGCCGTCGAACGCTACCTCGAGGATCCATTGGCTGAAGAGATCCTCAAGGGCACCTTGGTGGATACCGAGCCGGTGGATGTCACCGTCGAGGACGGAAAGCTCATCTTCCGCCAACAAGCCTCCGCGAGCGGTGCGTTGCCCGCCGGGGCTGGGGCGGCCTAATCCAAGCCTGACCTCGTTTTCGGCTGTGGCGGTCAACCAGCCGGCCCCGGGATTCCGGGACGATCAAAACCGCGATGGTATCTCCCGAACTCAGTTCGTACGCCTCCCGCCTCTCTGCCGTCATGGTCCGGAGGGGGAGCGACTTTGACTTCGAGGCTTGGGCCCTCGAGTTGTTTCGCCTTCAATACGCGCACAATCCCGCCTACGCCCGGATTTGTCGCGCCCAGGCGTGTGTCCCGGAATCCGTTCGTTGTGCGCGAGACATTCCGGTCGTCCCCACCTTCGCCTTCAAGGAATGGGACATGACGAGCTTGCCGCCGGAGGCGCGCACGGCTGTGTTCCATTCCAGCGGCACCACCGTGGCGCGACCCAGTCGACACCACCATTGGCCGGCGTCGCTGGCCCTGTATGACCTCTCCGCAAGAACGTGGTTTTTGAGGCATTTCCCGACCGCAACGTCGTCCGGCGGTGTCACGAAGCGGGTGTGGAGTCTGACTCCTCCGCCCGCCTGCGTTCCGACGTCCTCGCTGGTGCACATGTTTGCCGGGGTGGGGTGCTGGATGGGCGCGACGTCGACGGCTTTTCTGGGACGGCTGAATGAAGCGGGGGATTGGTGCCTGGAGATCGAGCGTTGGAAGGAGGGCATCGAACTCGCCAACCGCGACCAACAACCGGTGATCCTGCTGGGAACAGCCTTCCTCTTCGTCCATCTCCTCGATGCTCTGGCGTCCATGCCCGGTCCCTTCGTTCTGCCTGAAGGCTCCATGGTCCTCGAGACGGGTGGCTACAAGGGACGTTCGCGCGCCATTCCAAGGGAGGAACTTCACCGGTCCTTGAGTCGAGGCCTCGGAGTCCCCCTCGATCGCATCGTCTGCGAGTACGGTATGAGTGAGTTGTCGTCGCAGGCGTATGCGATTCTGGAATTGGACTCCGAGCGCAGCGGGGTCCAGGAGCCGAGTCACTCCGGCTTGCGGCGCTTTCGGTTCCCCCCGTGGGTGAGATGGGCGGTGATTTCACCCGAGACGGGACGCGAGATTCCTGACGGGATGCCAGGGCTCCTGCGGGTCTGGGATCTGGCCAATGTCTGGTCGGTCATGGGCATCCAGACCGAGGATGTTGCGACGTCGATGAACGGTGCCTTCGAGTTGCACGGTCGATCCCCGGCGGCTTCCCCGCGCGGGTGTTCCCTGATGGCGGCATGAGCACCGAATGAACCGAGGATGAACCTACCGAACTACTTTATCGCCGATCTGCCGGCGGATTACGCGGTGCGTCCGGACATGGTGCGCGAGGCTTGCCAGACGCTGAAGCGGAACCGTGAGCGTTATTTGTTGCCGCGTTCCACGGAGTCGGTGGTTTCGGTGATCGTGGAACTGGCCCGCCTGTGGCAGTCGCCGCATTCGCCTTGGCGTACGCTGGCCCTGGAACAGGGGCCTCCGGCTTTGGGGCTTTCACGGGAGATGCTCGCCTGGGGGTTGGATGGATTCTTCCGTCAGTTGACCGCGCGGAATCTCAACGCCCTTCTGGTTCAGGACTTGGGACATCCCCAACGACTGGACCGCCTGGTCGCCAACGACGCCGAGATGTTGGTCAGTCTCACCACGCGGGCGCTGGGGCCTGAACTTCTGGTTCACATCGCGGCGGGGATCCTGCCGACCCCTGTCATTCTCTCCATGCTCCACGGCCTGCTCCTGCGCTCGGCTCAAGTGGTCAAGTGCGCCGCTGGCGCGTCGTTGATTCCGCGCCTGTTTGCTCATTCCCTGCACGACCTTGAGCCCAAGATGGCGTCGTGCCTGGAATTGGTCGCCTGGAAAGGCGGCAGCGCTGAACTGGAGACCGTCTTGTTCGAAGAGGCCAATGCCATCGTCGCCGCCGGCTCGGACGAGACCATCGAAACGTTGCGCCGGACGGTTCCCAGGCAGGTCCGATTCCTGGCGCACGGGCATCGGGTGAGTGCGGCTTATGTCAGCCGGGAATCCCTCATGCCGGCGAATGAGCCGGGTACCGTGGAAGACGCGGCGGTGGATGTGGCGGCATGGGATCAATTGGGATGTCTCTCCCCCCATGTGATCTACGTTGAAACCGGCGGAATGCTCCCCCCCGAGGCCTTTGCCGCACGCCTGAGTGAGGCGCTCGAGACGCTGGAAAAGCGCTGGCCTCGTGGTCCGGTGGGAATGGATGTGGCTACTGCCATTTTCCAGCGGCGCGAACTCTATCGGTTGCGCGCGGCGGCGGATGGCACCACCCGCTGCTGGTTCAGCACTGATTCCACCGCCTGGAGCGTGGTGTATGAGGCGGATCCCACGTTTCAGACCTCCTGCCTGCACCGTTTCGTGATGGTGAAGCCGGTCGATACCCTGGAGGAGTGTTTGCGCCATGCCGAGATGATCCGAGGCCGATGGTCGACTGTCGGCCTCGCCGGCTCAGGAGTTCGAACTTCAGAATTGGCGGCCCAGTTTGCCGCCTGGGGCATCCATCGGATTTGTCCGCTCGGGAGGATGCAGTTGCCGCCACTGACGTGGCGGCACGACGGGCGCCCGGTTATCGGCGACCTCATCACTTGGGCAGCCCACGAAATGCCCTTGGACTCCTAACGAGCAACGCCAGGGCATCGCCTCACGGTGAACCAAGACATTTATGAAAGTGGAATTACGACGATCTTTCCAATTCGAGGCGGCGCACCTATTGCCGCGCCTGCCAGAAGGGCACAAATGTCGCCGACTCCACGGACATAGTTTTCACGTTGAGATCGTCGTCGCCGGCGATTGCGACCCGGCCTTGGGCTGGTTGATGGACTATGCCGATATCAAGGCGGCCTTCATGCCGGTTTGGGAGCGGTTGGATCACCGGTATCTCAACGAGGTGCCGGGACTGGAGAACCCGACAAGCGAGCAGATTGCCGGGTGGATCTGGAAGGAAACCAAGCCGTCGCTGCCGTTGTTGAGCGAGGTGGTGGTTGCCGAAACCTGCACCGCACGCTGTGTCTTTCGGGGCGACTAGGCGACCAGGCGACGGGGTTCGACAAAAAAATAAGCGCCCCGCCAGAGCGGGGCGCCTTTGAATCCAAATCGACCGGGCGTCAGGACGTCTTAGGCCGTGCGACGACGGGCGCGCCAGGTCTGGAAGCCCGCGAGACCGGCCAGGCCGATGACGGAGATCACCGTGCTCGCCTCAGGAACCGGCTGCGTGGTGATTTCCTCGACCTTGATGTCGACGAACGCCTTGGTGAAGGAATCCGCCGAGAGACCGCCGGCGCGAAGGAGATTCAGGTTCCACGCGGCACCACCGGCGCCCGTGCTGAAGGCGACGGGAGGATAATCGACTTCCGTCGTTCCGATGCCGTTGCCCACGACTCCGCCGGCAGACACCGTGTAATCGCCGAGGCCGTCGGCAACATAGGCATTGCCATCCGCGTCCACGCCAATGGCGGCCACCGGGCCGGGGGCCGAGAACGGGTTATTGATGACGACATTGAGCAACGCGGCGCGACGCTCCAACGCGGACTCGATCGAGGCAGCGCTCAGGGCGCCGTTCACGACATCGCGATCTTCGTCGGTGATCAGAATCACGTTCACTTTGGCGCCGCCGCGGAAGCCGAGGTTGTTCAAGGCGTAGCTGATGCCTTGATACCCGTCTTCGGTATCGCCGCTGGTCACGAAGTTGCCGGAGGCGGTAACCGCCGAGGCCGCATCGGTGAAGGCGGAAACGACTCGGCCGCTTTCGTCGGAGAAGCTGCCGAATCCGATGAGGGCGTAGCGGTTAGGCGTGGCGCCAGAACCGACTCCCTTGGCAAGCAGACCATTCTCCAGCGCGGGAATCATGTCCGAGATCCAGTCCTGCTCGGTGGCCATCGAACCGGACTCATCCATGACGACGATCACGTCGGCATATTGATCGGCGGCCGAGGCGGCAGCCGAAGACGCCAACAACGCGGCGACGGCCGCAACGCTGTGGGTGAAGTATTTCAGGGGCTTGTGCATGGTTTGAGCAACAGGGTGTAGCGAATTTGATTACGACCGCCGTCCCTCCTTGAGGTAGGCGAGTGATTTCTCTTAGGAAGATCGATTAATGTCAATGGGATAAATGCCTCGAGAGGCAATGGTTCTCGGGAATTTCACTAGTTGAACCGCGCTTACTCACCTGACCTAGCCTTTCAACGGCCGCGCTCAGAGTCCGCCGGGTTGAAAGGGCCCGCTTCGACGGTTTCTGCACGGCGGAAAGAACCGATGAAGGTAAGAGCGCCAGGCGTCGTCAAAGGAAGCAGTCCAGGGTGTCTGGCTGTTGGTCGGTGGGCCAATCGACCTGCCCAAACCGTCGTCACGCCGCCAGAGAACCTAAAGACTCTTGAAGTCGATCCAACGACATGCCGTCCTTTGTCCTGTGCGCACGCCTATGACCTCAAAGCCTCGAATGCTCCTTTGGACCGTCGTCGCAGCCGCCCTGTTAGGGTCGGCCCCCCTGTCCGTGGCTGCCGCCAAGGTAGGAGACGCCGCGCCTGCATTTTCCCTCAAAGGTAGCGATGGAAAGACCTACAGTCTGTCGGACTTTGCTGGCAAGAAGGCGGTGGTTATCGCGTGGTTTCCCAAGGCATTCACCGGTGGCTGCACGGCGGAATGCAAGTCGCTGCGCGAGGACGGGGTGGTTTCGAAGGCACCGGGAGTGGCATTTTTCGCGGCCAGTGTGGATGACGCCGAAACGAATCGGAAGTTCGCCGAATCATTGGGCTTGGATTATCCGATTCTCGCGGATCCCACCAAGGAGACCGCCAAGGCGTATGGGGTGTTGAACCCAGCCAATGGCCTGGCTTCACGATGGACGTTTCTGATCGGTCGGGACGGCAAGATCGCAGCCATTGACCAGGCGGTGCAGCCGACCAGCCACGGCAAGGCGGTTCTCGATCAATTGCAGAAGCTGGGTCTGTTGAAATAGGGTCGGGGAGCCGGTGAAGACGGCTCGAGATGTCGGTTGCGAGCCAGGTGACTTGGCGTCATGGTGCTGCAGGAACGCAACTTTTGGTGAGTTGGGTTGTATCCATCATCGTGCATTCTTGCCTATCCAGAGTGACGCTCGTCTGGCGGTTCGTCGCCGCGGGCATCGTCGCAGCAGGCATGGCCGGCATCGCGTTTGCCCAGCCTGCCGAAACGACGCCCAATGCCGACGACGCTTCGAACAGGGTGGAAGAGGTGTCGACCGCCGACAACCATCCGTATCAGGCCATTGTGGCTCGGAACGCGTTTCGCCTGAAGGATCCTCTCCCGCCTCCACCACCCCCGACCAACCCGCCTCCGGTGGCGGAGCCACCCAAGATCGACGTGAAGTTGGCGGGTCTCGCTGAAATCGGCGGCGTTCGTTATGCCTATCTGATGGTGCCGGACACGGAGCGCCAGGGGCAATTCCTCTACCCTTCACTCACGGACAATCCGGAGCGTGGGTCGGTGCGTCACGGGAGTGGCCTTGAGATCAAGGAGATCAACCTCAAGAAGCAGACGGTGCGTCTGGTGAATGGTGGTATCGAGGCGACCCTGAACCTCAAGGAACATGGCGTGAAGGCAGCACCTACTCCAGCGGCGAAGCCGGGAGCGGCCGGGCAGCCGCCGGTCCCAAGGCCGGCTGTCAATGCTGCGGCCAGCGGCGCAGCGGGGGCGGCCAACGCCAACCCCAACGCGGGTGCCATGGCGGAGCCTTTGGTGTTCTCACGCAACCCGAATCGCGCTTCGACGATCCCCAATTCCCCGGGTACCGGGATCCCGAACTCCGGTGGGGTCAACCCGGTGTCATCGTTCAACAACGTGCTCGGCACGGGCAATCTGCCCACGCGCCCACTGCGCACGGACACCACCACTCCCGGAAACACGGGAAACCAAGCATCTCCCCCGATTCCGGTCGCCCAGCAGTACGAGGTGCTCATCCGCCAGCGGCAGGCGGCCGAAGCTGTCGGTATCCAGTTGCCGCCGATTCCCGGAATCACCCCCACGCCGGATCCAAATCTGCCGCCCCAATAGCAGGATCGGGTGGTGGGTGGAACCGGCCAGGAAGCCGATTAACGCGGAGATGGCGGCGCGACGAGGCAGCACTTCTTGAACTTCTTCCCGCTGCCGCAGGGGCAGGGGTCGTTGCGCCCTGTCTTCAGCTCGCTGCGCATGGGTCGTCCACTTGACCAGATCGTCTTGGAACCATCGGTTCCTCCGCTGGTCTGTTCCACGAACTGCCTTTCGACTCCTGCGTGTCGCGGCGTTTGCGTATCGTCGGCCGAGAACGCGGCCCACCACGACATCTCGTCGATGGCACTGCCGACGAGGTTATAGCGTTCGGCCATCAGCCTGGCGCGCTCCTTGGGGGACATCGCGGAATCCTTAGCGATATACTTGAACGCGCTCGGATGGTCTTCGGACAGCTCTTCATCAAAAGCCTGTTTGACCGCTCCGAGCAGTTCGCGGATGGGGAGATGCGCCACCACGTCGGCCAGGGCATCCCAGAGATAGCTCGAAGTTCGGGGTAGACGCCCCGCGAATAGTTCCCCGATGTAACGAGAGACATCGTCATGAGCCATCTGACCCGTGGCCACGAGGACGATAAAGGTGTGGGCCGCGGCTGCGCGGGCCCAGACGTTTGCCTTTTCATCTTCAACGAGGCGCCGGAGAGGTTCCGCGTCACCGTCATAGACCGATGCCAGGAGGTTGGCCATTCGCGAGGTTAGTGTTTCCCCGAACAAGTCGTCGCTGGGGTCCCCGGGCGCGGCGAGAATGCGGAGAGTGGGTCGAAACGCGCGGCGGTCGCGAAACTGCGCGAGAAGATGCAGCGCATAGAGATGCAGCATGTAGTCGCTGCGTTTCGCATAGGTTTCGGGTGCCTCCGCTACCTCTTCGAGCACCCGCAGCAATACAGGCGTGATGGCTTCGCGTTGCTCGATGGCGGCTCGAACGGCGGATTCGGGGAATCGGCCCGTGTAGGTGGTCAGGGCTTCGAGGATTTCCGAGAGTTTCATGTCGGCATCGGGTAACGGGCGAGAGATGGACCGGGGATTGGGTCACCAGAACCGCCCTGCGATCAACAGACTCGGGCAATTCGATTCGAAGAGCTTCCGAGAGGGCATGGTCATGAGTCCGGCGTTCCGGGCGCAAACCGAGGCGACAACATTTTGGCCCAATCCGATTCGAAACGTCGCGCTGAAGAATGAACAGTCAGTCAAAGGCCTCAACCCGAAATAGACCACCGTGAATCCTTCGGACTTCTTCATTAGACTCGGGATATTGGCGCCTGCAGGCTTGGGAACGGGTCTAAGCGCCCTGGTCGCGAACGCCTTTGCGGGATGCTCGCGCTTGTCGGAGGTGTCGATCCCCGACACCGTGAGATCCATCGGGGACAACGCCTTTGGCGCATGCCCAGACCTGCGGCACATTGCGATACCCGCCAGCGTTCGCGTGTTGGGTGTGGGTGTCTTTCATGACAATTTCACCTTTCGCGAT
>JAEUHG010000048.1 GCA_016795425.1 Verrucomicrobiales bacterium | reverse complement strand
TCTGTGTGACGGCTGCCCTTTCCTAAAAGAGGACGACTGGCTCGATGAACCTCCAGCCCTGGTCAAGGTCCTGTTCGTGGGCCCCTCCTCCCGCTGCCAACTGCGCTGCGACTACTGCTATACCACCCTGCGTCCCGAACTCATTCTGTCGAGCGACTACGATACCTACGCGGTCTGCGAAGAGATGATCCGGAAAGGCTGGTTGGCGGCGGATGCGACGGTCTTTTGGGCGGGTGGTGAGCCCACCGCCTTCCGTCGCTTCGACGAGACCTTTCGCCTGCTCTCCGACTTCGGAACCGTGCGACATCAGATTTATACCAACGCCGTTCGCACCTCGCCGCCTCTTGTCGCGGCGCTGAACGCGCGACGGGTGATGGCCGTGTGCAGCATGGACGCCGGGACCCGCAAAACCTACGCGAAGGTCAAGGGACGCGATCTCTTCGACCGGGTCGTGGAAACATGCACGAACTACGCCGCCACCGGCGGTGACTTCAGCCTCAAGTACATTTGCCTGAACAACAATTCTGACCGCGAAGATCTGGACGGATTCCTCGAGATCGCCCAGCGACTGTGCATCCGCACCATCCTGCTCGACCTCGACTATGCCTACAATTGCGCACCCACTCGGGCAGTCTTTGACGCGCTCGTCTACCTGTTCCAACGAGCTCACCTTGCCGGAATCGAGGTTGGCTTCGAAGGGGCCAGCCGCTCGGTTCCAGAGTTGGACCTGGCCGGCCGGGTGCGTCGAACGGCCCAAGCCGGCTTGCTCGACATCCTCAAGGTGACCACTCCGACCTTCCGTTTGGATCCCACCAGCGCCAACCATGGCCTGGTTCCACTCCAGCAAATCTCCATCGAACCTTCGGCAGTCGGCCTGGTGCTGAACTCGCTATCCACGGACCCCTACTTCGCCCTTCCAAACATCGATGTCCCTCCGGGCCGTCGAGCCTTGATCTCCATCGATATCAGCGCAGCGCAAGAGGATATGCTCGAGGTCTACTATCTCAGTGCCCACGGCGAGAACTTCTCCGCCGAAAACCGCGTTCGTTATGGCCTCACCGCAGGTCGACAGCAGGTCGTCGTCCCCGCTGTGCCCCTTTCTGGCAGCCTTCAAGGCGCCCTTCGCATTGATCCCGGCTGCTTCTCCGGCCAGTACCGACTGCACGGACTCGCCGTGTACATCGTCCCAATGGACCCGCTCGCCGGCGCTGTGGCAAACGGGATCATCGAGGCCCACCAAGAAGATCCGACGACCTCGGCGCCCGAAAGCAGGCTGGCTAAGGACGAAGATGCGACACGGACAGTCGCTGTTCTCTGAGATCCCGTCCGGCCCCCGTCGTATCTCCAATCTCATCGCCCATCCACACGGGTGATTTGTTCTGCGGTCGTGGCGCTTCCGGCGTCCGCGATCCATTCCGAATGGGGCCGGTCGCCCATGGACCGAACCGGCGCTTCCTGCGAGAATCGGCCCCACATCATGGGCACCCAATCCTCGAGTTCGGTCCACCTCGCGAAGGTCACCCGGCGCGGATTCCTGCAACGCCTGGCTACCGTCCCGGCCGTCCCAGCATTGGTATCCCGACTGTCCCACGCCGCCGCCCCCTTCACCCGCTCGGGCAGAGTCCGCTTCGGAATGATCGCTGACATTCATCCCGACATGTTGCCCGACGGCTTGGATCGCGTGCGGGCCTTCGTCTCGGCAATGGAACAGGCCAAGGTCGATTTCATCATCCAATTGGGGGACTTCTGCTGGCCCGCGCCTTCCAACCGCCGCTACTTGGACGCCTGGAACTCCTATTCCGGCAAGGCGTACCATGTGCTCGGCAACCACGACATGGACGAGGGCTACACCCGCGATCAAACCGTGGCGTACTGTGGCATGCCGGGCATGCACTACACCTTCGACGCCGGCCCGGTGCGCGGCATTGTACTGGATGCCAACGAACCCGGCGGCAAAGCCGGTGGCTACAAACGATTCGTCGGCGCCGAACAACTTGCCTGGCTCGAGCGCGAACTGAAGGAAACCAACCGACCCGCCCTCGTCTTTGTTCACCAACCCTTCGATCGCGACCACGAGGATTCCGTTGAGAATGCGCCTGAGGTCCGCAGCGTTCTCGAACGCGCCGAGACGTCCCGCCCCGGCAGCGTGGTAGCGGTGTTCAGCGGGCATCTCCACATGGACTTCGCCCGCGAGGTCAACGGGATTCGCTACCTCGAAATCAACAGCGCTGCCTACTGGTGGCTGAACAATCCCGCCGCGCGCCGGGAAACCTACCCCGCCGAGGTCCACAAGAAGTACAAATACCTCACCCACGTCGCCGCCTACCGCGACCCGCTCTGGGCCGTGGTCACGGTCGATCTCGATCGCGGTGAGTTACTCCTCGAAGGGCGGCGCACGGAATGGGTCGGACCCGATCCGTGGACTCGCGGTGAAACCACTCCCCGACCACGCGAGGACCTGCACCCCTGGATCTCCGATCGGCGCCTTAAGATCGCCTGATCGATTCCGCACGGTTTGTCCTTGAGGTAGAAATCCTTGTCGGATTTCTGCTCCGGCGACGGTGTATCGAGTGGAAGGCCTGCGAGATCCGATAACGACCTGCTCCGCAGCTATGCCAAGACCGGCAGCGAGACGCCCTTCGGCGAGATTGTCGCCCGTCACGACACGCGGATGCGCCTGGGCTTGGGTTCTCTGGACATCTCAGTGACCACGCCAGCCCCCTAGGGTTCGATCAAGGAACCGCGGCGATCCGGTCGCTCACGTGGAAGGAATCGAAATCCACGTGCCCCCCCGCGGCCTGGGTGGCGTAGTTGAAAAGCCCGAATCGATAACCCATAAAATGCGGCAACGTGTAAGCCATCTTCAACTCCGCACCGATCGCTGCCCACGTTTGGCCGTCGAGACTGTAGTAAAACCGCCCGCGATCCGCGCGCTGGCGAAAATCGCAATCGGCCCTGAGATAGACGGTGTTCTGCTTCAACGGAATGGGCTCTGATTCGATGGGGGTTCCCGAAGGCGCGTGAACCGACACCAGATACCGCATCGTGCCCCGGGCCTTCACCGCGACGAATCCGTATCGCCTTTGCAGGAGAGCCAGTCCCGCCACATCCCCGTCCTTCATGCCTTCGATATCCATCGCGACAAAACCGCTGCATTCAGGACCAAGGGTTCGCTGGGTCAGCGTATTGCGCGCCTCGAGAAAACCGCCGTCGACGCGTCCGGTCGTCAGACGCAGATAGCCGGGACGCGCCGCCAGCGACCAATGCTCAGGATCCGGATTGTGGTTCCATTGCCAGGATAAGGGGAGCAATCGCTGGCCTGGGTGACGTTCGAAATCATCGGAAACCACCAGCGACGGGATCAGCCCCTTGGACGGCGGCAGCGCCAAGGTGTCCGGAACCTTCCCCTCCACGCCCAGCACCGGCCAGCCCTCTGCCCACCGAACCGGGACCAGGTAGGGCACGCGCCCCACCGCTCCAAAGTCGCGAAACAAATACGCGTACCACTCACCTTCCGGGGTATCGATGAGCCCGCCCTGCGCCACGCCCTGGTCCTGCAAAGCCACCCGCCCCTCGTAAGGGCCGGTGATCGCGTCCGCCCGATGAATCAGCACGGTGCGCATCCCGCCCCTGGGCCAGCAGATATTGAAGAGGTAATACTTCCCGTGAATCTTGCGCAACTGGGACCCCTCGGCAGGAAGTCCGACATTGGTCCCGGCCACCGCGCTGGCATTGGTGATCACCACCTGGTGAAACCCTCCCGGCTTGAGTCCCGATAGATCCGGGTTCAACTCCGCAAGACGCAGGTTCCCTCCCCCATAGAGCATGTAGACCCGACCGTCGTCGTCGAAGAACAGCGAATGATCGTGCAGGGAAGGCGCAAAGGAGTTCTCCCGCCATTCGCCCCTCTCAATATCCCGCGTCCGATAGACGTGGGTTCGACCGGTGGTGCTCGAGAAAGTCGTGACATAGAACGTGCCGTCGTGATGTCGCAGGCTGCTCGCCCAGGAGCCGGCGCCGTACGCGTTCTTCCCATTCCGCAGCGTTAGCGCGTCGTTGTCCCCGAGTGTGTCGTAGGCATAACCCATCAACTCCCAGTTCACCAAATCCTTCGATTTCATGATCGGAAGGCCGGGACTCAGGTGCATGGTGGTGCTGCTCATGTAGTAGACGGCGCCCACGCGAATCACCGCGATGTCCGGCACGTCGGCCCACAGGATCGGGTTGCGAGCGCGTTCCTCCGCGGCGGTCGATCGGTTCACCAAAACCACCAGTCCCAGGCACCCCGCGAGTGCCATCATCACCCAACGAAACCCTGTTCTCATGACGATCATCCTCAGGCGTCTGGTTGAAACGCCGCCGCGCGTCCGCACACGAAACGTGAACGGATGCGTTACGGTTCGGGTTGGCCCTTCACATACAACTCGCGCACTTCGCCGTCACCAAATGCGCGTCCAAACAGCTCGAATTCGTCGATCGACGCGCTGAGGTTGCGCGCCAGGTCCTGGTCGGGGACGGAGTCCATCGGCACATTCCAATTGCCCAACTCGGCGGATCCCACGCGAAACGGAGGCCCATGGTGCAGGGCCTGCCGCGACACCGGCTCCCCGTTGACGTAATGAATGGCCTCGGCACGAACGCCATCGATGACCACCGCCAGGTGCCACCACATGCCAAAAGCTTCGGAGGTGATCACCGGCGGGCTCGCGATGATCTGAAACCGGCCTATCCCGGCGCCGAAAACGGTGACGCCGAGAACCCCGTCGTTGCGGATCAGCCAGTGGATCGTCCCCGGCTCGAATCCATCGGACATCAGAAGGGCATTCAACCGCCGATCCAGGCCCTTGATGCAGACCCAGGCAGCCATGGTGAGCGATTCAAATTCCCCGGGCACAGAAAACCGGATGCGATCACTCACGCTCTGGAACTCCAGCGCCGGCTTCTCCCGCCAACGCCCCTCCGACCGCCGGCACCCGACAATGGTTGCATCGGCCACGCCATGATTTCCGGCAGCCGCGTTTCGCAGGGTCCAATCGGCATCGTCGACATCCTCGAAGTCCAGATGCAGGAGAAGCGATGGATCCTGGTTGAGGCGCGCATTAGCCAGCCGCCACTGATCGTAACGCACGGCTTCCGCGGCGCGCGACCGTTGCTGGAACTCGAACATCGGTCGAAAGGCGGTCGCATCGGCAGCCATCCTGCTGGGCGCCGAGGATCCGCGAGCCGCCGCCGCCTCGCCCTCCGCCAGGGTTTGCTTCGCAACCGACCGCGGACGCAACTCCACCGCGCCCCGAAACACGTGCACCTCGGCGCCCCCACGGGAAGCATCGATCCCGAATTCCGTGCCGAGATCGAGCACCTCAAACCATTGGGTGCGCACACGAAACCCCTGCGCCGGCGGCGGAACTTCAGCGAGAATTCGTCCCTCCGAGCACCGCACCTCATTCCGTGAAATGAGTTCCACTTCCGCCGGTCCTTCCAGCACGACACGGGCTCCGCTGTAAAAGGTCACCTGCGCCATGCCGGATTCCAGGCGGAGGTGTCGCGGTGAAAGAGCGCTTCCCACCCGCAGCGGACCGGTGTCGGCGCTCCAGCGGGCGTCCACGACCCGGGTCAGCATGGCCACCGCCGAGTTGGCCGCTCCCAGGGAAGTCGAAGACCGGCGATGCCACACCCCCCACGCGCCCAACACGGCGAGAAGCAAGGAGAACGCTCCCACCAGGACCGGGCGCGAACGCCACCACGGCACACCGAGATTGCGGAACATCACCCGTCGGGGCGCGGCTGACTCAGGTTCGGCATCGGACGCCGTGGTTGCCGCGAACAGGTCGGGATCCGATGCCAACCGCGCGTGGAGCTCGACTCGCAGCAGGTATTCGTCGCGCGCCTTCGCGTCACTCAGCAACAACGCGTTCAAGGCGCCCATAGCCTGATCGGACGCCTCTCCATGGCACACCGCGGCCACGGTGTCGTCGAATTCGGGTGATGGAAATCGCAGGGTCACGCCGCCTCCTTTCCGGCGTGTTCTTGCAGGCATTGAAGGAGCGACTGCCGGATGCGCTGAAGCATCTTGTAGGTGGCCGCCGCGGTTCTCCCGGCATGGCCCGCCAACACCTCGATCCCGGCCCGCTGGTAGTAGTAGCCCTCCACCAGCGCCCGCTGGTTCCCCGGCAAACGGGCCAGACATCGGTCCAGGTGCCGCAAGCGCTCCTCCAACTCGGGTTGAATCTCCTGACGCCGCCGAGCCAGTTCCTCACCAAGCCCCCGCTCCAATAGGGCCTGCCATCGCTGCCGCCGCTCGATCCACTGGCGCGCCTTGTTCAAGGCAAACCGGCACGCCCACGGCGTGAAGGGCAGACTGGGATCATAGGCATCAAACTTTTCCCAAAGCGCCAACGCCGTCTGTTGAACGATGTCCTCCGCATCGGTCACATTGGGTACCAGCGCCGCCACGTAACGAAAGATCTCCCGCTCGCTGCGCAGGAACAGCGACAAAAACCGCTCCCGCGCCACCACGGAATCGGACGATGGACCATGGAAATCTGCCGACATGGCGGTACCAACACCTTTACTTCCGAAACCCGGCGGGTTTTGGACAACCGAATCCTCGCGCCATCCCGCTCGACGATCCCCGGCCGCCCGCTCCCCATCCAAGCTCTCGGTCTCTCAAGCTCACCGAAAAATCTTCGCGCTCGTCATGCCTTCCGATGTCCAATAGGACGCGCCGCCCGGAAGTTCTGGTGGCAACCGTGACCGTTTAGGACAAGCTCCGCATGCTAAAACCCCTCGCATGAAATCAGGCACTCCCAATCATTTCGAAACGGATTCGGCGGCGTCACGGGGCCGAGCCTTGCTGATCACAGCTCGCTCCATGCCTGTCCGGACGATCCTCGCTATCCTGGTGGCCCAAACCGTGGCGATCAACTCCGCCCAGGCCAATGACGAGCCGGCCCTCAAAACCGCCTTCCGCGACCACTTCCTCATCGGCACGGCGGTCAACCGCTCGATGACGACCGGTGCCGCCTTCCGGCGAACCACCGATCAGGTCAATGCCGACATCGCCCTGGTCAGGAAGCACTTCAATTTGGTGGTCGCCGAGAACGACACCAAGTGGGCGTTGATTCATCCGCGCGAAGGCCAGGACGGTTACGATTTCGGTCCGGCCGACGCGTTCGTGAATTTCGGTTGGACGAACGAAATGTACCTGGTGGGCCATACGCTGGTCTGGCATTCCCAAACTCCCAATTGGGTCTTCGCCGGTACCAACCCACCCCCCGCCGCCGACAGCGCCGCACCTCCACCGGGGCCAGGACGACCCGGCGGCGGATTCGGTCGCTACACCGGCCCCCGCGCTTCCCGCGACGAGCTCCTGCAACGCATGCGCGATCATATCCACACCGTCGTCGGGCGCTACCGGGGCAAGATCAAGGTCTGGGACGTGGTCAATGAGGCGATCGCCGATGGCGGCACCAACGTCCTGCGAAACTCCCTGTGGCTCGAAATCATCGGACCCGACTTCATTGCCAAGGCATTTGAATACGCCCACGAAGCGGATCCCGATGCCATCCTGCGCTATAACGACTACGGCCTGGAGAACCCCGCCAAGCGGCGGAAACTTCTGACCCTGATTCGCTCGCTCCAGGAACAGAAAGTTCCCGTGACCGCCATCGGCTCCCAAGCCCACGTCAATGCCTCAACCACCTTCGACTCCATGGATCAGGCCCTGACCGAGATGGCGACCCTCGGCCTGCCCATCCACATCACCGAACTCGACGTCAACCTGTCGGAGGGCGGCCAGCGCACCACGGGAGCGGATATCGCCAACAACACCGCGGCAACGCAGAGCGGCCTCGTCGACGATGCCGACCGACGGCAAGCCGAAGCCTACGCCGGGATTTTTCGGGCGTTTGTCAAACACGCCCCGCACGTGAAGATGGTCACCTTCTGGGGTGTCAACGACGCGGTTTCCTGGCGTGCCCGCGGCAAACCGCTTCTCTTCGACGGCGAAAACCGACCCAAACCCGCCTTCCAAGCGGTCATCGCCGAGTCCCGAAATCCAGGACCGTCAAAACCTTCGCCGTAGCGAATCCCGCCCGAGTCCGGGCGACTCAGGACGACGGTTTTCGGCGCTTGTGGGGCGTGGATTTGGCGGGTTGAGCGGTGGGCGGCCGAACATCGGACGTACTCATCACTCCCCCCGTTGCCGCAGCCGGATGGCCGCTCGCGCCTGTCGGTTGGGCAGAATCGTCCGGCCCGCAACCGCAAGCGTCGTCACCCAGGACAATCTCGCGGAACTCCACCTGACCGCTCGCCACCGTCACGGGATCTTTGCCCGTGTGCAGCACCTTTTCCTTGGCATCCAGCACTTGGATTCGCACCGACGCCTTGGAGGCGACGGTGTCTGCGGATACCTCGAGGCGATCTCCGACCTCGCGATTCTCCAGGCGGAAGTAGCCGTCCGCGTCGGTGCAAACTCTGCCGAAAGCCTCGATCCAGTGACCGCGCCCATCCACCAACTGCACCGTCAATCCCTTGAGTGCTTTCAACGCCTGGTCCCTAACGAATCCGTGGACGACAAACGTTCCGGGTTTGGCGTCCAAATCCGCCACGCGCGCCTGACTGGCGAGCACACCGATCACGCCGACGAAGCGTTGGTTGGCGCTTTGCTTCTGTTCGAGGCGAAGGACGCGCGGATCCTCCTTGCCATAGCGGGCGAGCAATCGGGCGTGCTCGCGTTGAAGCGAGGTGCCCTTGGCGGCGCGAAGCCGGGCCAATCCGTCGAGCGCCGCGGCGCGGGCGCCGTCGGCGGACCCAAGTTCGCGTTCGAACGCACGCGCCAAATCGGCGGGCGGTGGCGTGGAAGAGGTCGAGTTGGTATTCATCGGAAGCTCGCAAGTAACCGCACAAAATTAGCAATGGTGGCCTGAAGGTTCTCACCGCAGAAACCTTCCCGGAAACGGGTGATGAGAATGGTGTTGGGTGAGTCGGTGGTCAGGCTCGGATCGCCCTGGATCAGGAGGCAGTGGGTCGCCTGGTTGTGCGCGGTGGTATTCATCCAACCCCAGGTGATCCCCGAGAACGGCGCATTCAGCAGGCCCTCCTTGAAGCGATTGTTGGTAGCGCGCAGAGAAAGGCCGAACAACAAGGCCTGGGTGAGCAGAAAGTCCTCGCCCAGTCCCAGATTGCAGTCGCACTGATTGTCCAGAAACCCGAGGTCATCCAAGGTGAGAATCGCGATGGATGCAAACGTGCCGCGCGTTCCCGGCTCGAGCAGGTCGAGCGAACATTGGTTGTTCGCAAATAGCACGTTGCCGTTGGCCAGCACGCGTCCGGGAGCGAAGTCGTCCAGACCCGGCCGTGGCTTCAGCCCACCGGACTGCACCAGGACAAAGGCCAGCGCCTGGAGGAACAGTTCGTTGGACAGTCCCAGGTTCAGAATCATCACCGTGGCGGGTTCCAAGAGGTTCGCGCGCACGGTCGCCGGCACCCCACTGCTGGTGAATTGATTGCCGATCACCGACACCGGCCCCAAGGCGCCGAGGGTCAAGGCGCGTCCCAATGGGGCGCTGACCACGTTGTCGTGAATGCGCGCCGCCGGGATTCCGGTGGGCTCGGGAACCACCACCCGGACGTTGATCACCGAGGTGTTGCTCGGAACGGAGGCCAGGACCGGTGCGAGGGCGTAGACGATATGGATCCCCCCGCGTCTTCCGCGTTCCACTTCGCGATCAAGTGGCGTGACCCGGTTGCCGTTATTGACGATGCGGTTGCGATCCAGTTCCACGCCCACCACGTGCAGGACAAAGACGCCGCAGACCGGTTCCGCCTGTCCCGTGCCGTTGTCAGCGATGGTGTTGTCGCGAATCACGAGATTCTCCACGTCGGCCAACGCGATGCCGCCATATCCGGCTAGGTCGGCCAGTGCCGATGAGAGCGTCGCCAACCGGCGCCAGAGGCACTCGCGGATGTCATTCCCCAGGATCTCCAAGCCGTCCACGCTGATGAACTCGTCGGCCGCGCGCAGATCGAAGAATCCCGCCACCCCAATGCCGTCGAGGCCCATGCTCTGAATGCGATTTCGTTCGATTCGGATCTCGGAAAGCGTGCCCGCCGAGACCACCCGGAACTCCACGCCGTCACCGCCCGGAAACCGGGTGACCACGATCGGATCCCCGGGCCGGCACGGATCGCACGGGTCCTCCGGTTCCGGATGCGGATCGGTAGGAAACCCACCGTCGCCGCCGTCCTGGGTGACCACGCGCAGGCTGCCCAAGGTGATTCCTTGTCCGCTGCCGCCCACGATGAGGTTGTTGATCACCCGAACGCGCTCGGACAGGCCGCCGATCTGAATGCCCCCCGAACGGCTGCTTCCCGGTATCCGCTGATCGTTGCCCCTCGAAAACAAACGCCCGCGCAGCTCATTTCGCTCTACAACCGCGTCTTCAGCCACCAGGAAAATCCCCGGCCACGGACTCGCCAAATCCTCGAGCACGAGCCGGCATTCGCGGATCACCAGGCCTTCGGCGTCGTGAACCTCGATGGCACTCCGTCGATGGGCGAGAATGGCGAGGTCCTGAAATGCGAGGTCCCGCAACCGGAGCGCCGCCGCTGCCGCCACGTCCACGGCCAGCCCACCGGCGCGTTCCGCCAGAATCCCGGGCGCGGTTTCGTGGGCGGCGATAGCCAGGGACTCGATATGGATCGATTCCGAGTTGGCGATATGGAACACCGGAGCCTCGGCCGCCGCGGTGAGGCGACTGCGCAAGCCACATCCGGCGATGGTGATGTGGCGTCGACCGAAGATCTGAACGTTCTCCGAATAGTCGCCAGCCAGGACACAGACCCGGCCTCCGGTGGACGGCAAGGCGTTGACCGCGGCCTGGATGGAATTGAAGTCCGCGCCACCGCCGGGACTGACGGTCACGGTGCAGCAGTTGCAGTGGTCCTCCAGTTCGGTCAGCGGAGGAAAGAGCGGCCGACAATCCTCGATGACCGAGACGGTGGTGCCGTCGAACTCGATGACCGCCAGCCGACAGAACTCATGCCGAATGCCCTCGCGGAACAAGGCCCGCGGCACCGCCGGCGAAACGCTGGTGTCGAGCGGCCACTCCACATCCGCCGTGTGGGTGCGGGCCGGCACGGTCCAGTAATCCCCCGTGCGATAGGTGCCCGCCTCGAAGCGCACCTCGACGCCATCCTCCAACGCCAGGTAGCCATCATTGACCGGCGGTGTGGTCACATCCAAAGCCCTTACGGAATCCCACCTGCGAATGCGCGGATTCAAGGAGAACGCTCCGGCGCTCCAGGTGCCGATGGCGTTGGGCACATCCACCGTCAATCGTAGATCTTCCATCGCGGTGATCTCCACCAGCGTGCCCGGCAAGCCAAGCAGCTCGTGCAGGTCATCGGTGAGTTCGATCCACTGACCCGGCGCGAACCCGGTCGTCGGATCGCGCGGCGCCCCCGCGAGATCCACGGAGATCGCGTTGATGGTCTCGACTTTGGCGGCGATCGAGCCGTTGTCCCTCGACCACTTGAAGGTGGGGCGATCGTTGGGATTGGCGGCAACGGTGTTGCCGCCGCGATGGATCTCCACTCGGTAAAGCTGGTTCTCCAATCGGCGATACCCCGCGCCCGGCGGAACGATGCACGGCTTGTCATCGGGATCGCCCGGCATCGAGCGCGCCCGCAGACGTCCCGTGGGCGGCGAAACCAAGTCCGTCCACGCCGACGGCTCGGACGCGCAAGTCACCGCGGTTCCCAGCGCGCCGACGGGCAGCAATTTCACCTGCCAAACCGTGCGGGTGCGCGTTGCAGTGTCAGGACCGCCCAACGCCGTCTCACGAATGCCAGGCACCTCCAAGGCGGTGAGATGCCGCGTCCAGACATCGAGATAGACGACGTACCGCCCGGGAGTGGCGATCGGCGCGGTCCCCGGCAAATCGGGTTGCGCGGTGAACGCGACGGGGTCGTCGTTCTCGCACAACCAACCACCGGCATAGTAGCGCCCGGCGCCAATGGTGAAATCACCGCCCGCCAGGGGCGCGATGGCGAAACCCGCGTGATGCTTGGGAGCCCCGCAGGGACCGATGACGTCGCGCGCCTCGGTCACCGTGCGGTATTGGGTGAGGTCCACCTGCTCGTTCCAGTCGGCGTCGATCTGGACACGTCCCTGTTGCAGGCGCACGCCGGTGAAATGGCGGGTGCGATCAAAAGTGAAACGAGTGAAATCGCCTTTCATAGATAGCTCACATTCAAGTCACGTAGACCAAGCCCGCCTCCAAACCGAAGCGGAGGTATTCGTCGAGACTGCCCCGCAAATTGGCTTCGCGTTGCGGTTGCTGCAGAAATCGCCACGCCCCCATCTCCGCGCCGTCCTCGGCGCCCGTCGCCAGTTCCACCGGCCCGCGCGCTCCCAACTGGGCGTACGCGGGTTGGCCGAAATCCTTCGAGGTAAAGGACGGCACGAGCCGAGTGAGGATGCGGGCCTGGGCCGCGGGATCCGTCACTCCGACGAGCGCCAAATCCGGCTGGCAGCGGAATCGACGCGGCGTGGTCGAGAGCGGCGGCACGTAGCAAAACCGCACACAACCCTCCTGACGCCGTTCCACGGTCACTCGACCGGCGAACAAGGAATCACTGGCGGCCAGCTGTCGGCACTCCAATCGCCCCAGCAGCGTGGTCGACTGGATTTCCACCGCACTCTCCGGCGCCGCGACCGCGATGCCCGAGGGCCCTTCGATGATGGATTCGGTGATCTCGAGATCCGGCACGCCAGACGCCAACTGCACCGACCCGCTGATGGTTCGCAGGATGCGAATCCTGAGTTCGGGGTTTGGCGATGCCACGTCCAGTCCGCCGTCTTCCGGCACCAACGTGCAATGGTCCAATCCCAGGCGTCCGAGGTTCCCACCCAGAACCCGCACCTGGCCTTCGATCAGCACGCCGTTGATCACCAACTCCCCGGGCGTCGCACTGTTGGCCGGCGCGGTTCCGATCACTTCGAGGTTTCCCAGGAGATGGGGTCGCAGGCCTTCGGCGGTGAAATGTCCCGGCTGTCGCGTCGGCGGACCGGACGGCGCCGGGGTCTTCGGCCAGTCAGCTGCCACCATCATCAGCAGACTTCCTTCCGGCACCTCGATCCGATCAGGCCCCACCAGATCCTCCGCATACGTGTCGTTATCCATCACGGTGATCAAACCCACCGTCCCGGCCGCCTGGGTGTTCCAAGCGGCGATCGCCGCGGCGAAGGTGGGGAAGACGCCCTCCGCCACCGCCGGATTCTGACGACTCACGCCAGCCTGCCAGTCGATCGGACGCGGACCCGTCACCGTCGACAACGAGGCCAGCACACTATCCAATCGCGGATACGGTCCCCCACCCAGGTCTCCGCTGAATCCCTGCGAGGCGTCGACCAGGACGCGATCCACGGTCGCCGAGGCCGGCACGGTCAAGCGGCCCAGATGCGGGTCGACTGCCACCTGGATCGGTCGATTGATCGGGATCGTGGTGCCGTCGGGTTGGATCTGCGGATACGTCTTGAGGTCCGGCGGCAGATGCCAATCGCTCAAATCGCAGATCAAGACCTCTTCCGGTGGAACCGGGGAGGCGGCGCCGTTCAGAAAGACCTGAAACACCGGCGCAGCAGCGGTGAAGTAAAGGCTGCGCACAGGCCGATTGTTGACCAACGCGGCGCGGCGCATTTCCAGTTCATCGAACAGGGGACGTCGCCGCAGCGGCCCCGGTACGTTGATCTCCTCCGCGAGATGAGTGATTTCAGTTTCCGGTACGGGATCGTTGAACAACGGCACGTCCAGTCCCACGGGATGAAAGTGAAACCTTCCGGCCGGCAACCCAACGGCCGCGCGCGCGGCCACGCGCCGCAGCGGGTAGCTCTGCAAGCGCCACAGAAACAGCCCGACGCTAGGCAAATTGTGGCGTCCGCGGCGTGACGCGATGCGGCGGACATCCACGGCGTGGGCCGCCGCATCGAACGCGGTATCCAACCAATCGAGTTCGGCGGTGCGCCGCAGATCGGGCGTGCGCAGCGACTGGAGCCGCAAATGGTTGAGGTGCTGCGTCCAACCCAGGCGCTCGAAGAACTCCACCGCGCGCGCGTCCCATCCCGTGGTGTCGCGGGCGAGTTGCTCGAGCATGGTCGCAGTGCCCTTGCGCCTCCGGTAGGCCAGCGTGTTGGCGATCAAGGCGCGCTGGCTGAAGGTGGCGGCGCTGACCCCGTGCAGGCTGCGCACGCCCAAGAGATCGCCGAGATAGGGCAGCACCCATTCGTCGCAGGTCTCGATGAATTGGTTGGCGTACAGCCGATCGATGTCGGCCTCGACAACCTCCAGTTCACGCCCCAGAAGCTCCACCAACGCCGCCAGCGGCCGGCCCTCAGCGTCGTCGCGAATCCGGTGAATCGCCGGCAGCAGCTCGTAGATCGGGGGTCGGGTGATCATGGCTTCATCTCCGAAATTCGGATTTCACGCGGATCGACCAACAACAGCTCCGCCGATCGAATGGCGTTGTGAGCGTCGTTCCAATCGGGGCCGCGCGACGGTAACCGGTCCTCTAAACCCGGCGCCTGCCCGCTGAAATGCAGGCGGTCAAGATCGACAGCCAGAACACCTTCGACGCCCTGCATCACTGCCAACACCTCGCTTCGCGTCACGGCCTGGGCGAACGATCGGCGTCCAAACGAAAAGGCCTCACGCACGGCCACCGTCACCTTGCCCCGCACCCGATCGGCTTCCTGATCCGCCTGGACCAGAATCTTGGCAGCCACACTGAAGGAACGTGGCTCGTAAGTGCCCAGGCGCACCCGGGTCCCCGGCGCCTGCGACGATCGAATGGCCTCCAAGAGATGGCGGTAGAGATCCGAACCCGCCTCAACCGATGCTCCGTCAGCACCCGCCACGGTGACATGCACGATGCGGGACTGCCCGTCCCACAGCCATACCGCGAGCGCCTTGGCGATGCCGGCGAAGGCCCGGGAGAAATCCTCGAAATCCGCCAACGACACCACCCGACCCAACGCGCGCACCGTGACGGGGGCATTCTCGCGCATCGACTCCAGGGACTCGGGGTCGGCGCCGCCCGACGCCGGTAGCGGATTGATCACTTCCTTGAGTCCCAGCGGGCGCGACAGCAGAAGACTGATCTGCCCGGCCCGCACTCGCCCCGGACTACCACTGCCGGTGCGGTAGACGGCCTTGATGTTCTCCTGGCCGGTGGGCGGCCGCGCCCCCGTGATTCCGTCCCCGAACTGCACCACCGTCTTCTGATCGTCGGTCTGCCGGGTCACATAGGTTCGCGACTCGGCGGACTGTCGGAAGAAGGAACTGGACTCCCTCCAGCGCAGATCGTTCACCCGAACTTCGAGGGTGCTGGATCGCCCTCCGGGCACCGACGCGGAGACGTAGGTGAGAGGCGGTTGTCGCAGGAGGAAGTTGAGCCAGCGCACCGTGCCATCCCCCGATCCCAGGATCTCATGTCGCGTTTCGCCATGGGTCGCCCGCGCCACGTTGCCATTCAACACCAGGGTGCTTCGTCGATAAGCGCGGGTCAGGCCGGTGGCCAGGATCAACGTCGTGAATCCCTGGTGATGCAGGACCTCCGAGATCACCACGATTTCGGTATGGACCACACCCGGCGCATTCAACACTTCGCCGGACAGGGTCAGGCGCTGTCCCACCCGGAATCCCAGCACCATGCCTTCCAAAGTGATCGAGCTGGATTGGGCCGAAACACTCTCGGCAAAGGGCAAGGGCGCCAGGTCGAGACGTTCGCTTTGCACGTGCGCGGTGGAACCGCGCGCGGTGAAGGCGCTGTCCTTGGAAGACAGGGCGGCGCCGTTGGCCTGGGCCAAGGCCAGCCCGGAGGCCTTGCCGCTCATTCCAAAAGCCGTCAGCGAACTCTCACGAACCGCCGTCACTCGAAATGCGGAGGGCGTGGTACTCCCGATCCGCTCGAACACCGCCCATCCCCCCGCCGTGAGCGAGGGCAGCGCCCGCTCGAGAAACACATCCACGCCCAGCGAGGGACTCGCGTTGAAATAGGTGTTCTCAGGGTACCGTCTCCAAATCTCCCAACCGCCGTCCCAATTCGTTTCATACAGGAACGTGGTCGCGTTGATGCGCAGGCTCGCTCGTGTCGGGGCATTGTGACCAAAGAATCCCACCCGCTCGCGCATCACGAACACCGCCGACCCCGGCGTCGACGCCGTCACGGTGGCCCGCCGCTTCAGCCAATCCGCCAGTTCGGTTTCCTTCCAGCCGTTGCGTTCGAGAAAGATCTGGAGGTCCGACTCCCGCCAGCATCGGTTGAGAATCCAGGCGACGGCATTCGCCTCGTTGAAGGCGATTTTGGGGGCTCTAGGATTGAACGTCGGGAGCGGATCCGGCGCCGCCGGGGGACCGACTTGAGGCAGGGTCTCGCCGTTGTTGGAATCCAACTCCACCACCGTCCGATCCAGGTCGGCCTCGAATTTCAGGCGCGACACCCGACGCGTCAGCGTCTGGGTGCCGCCACCGGTCACGAAAAGGAGAAGGTCACCGGGTTTGAGATTGGATCCCGATCCGCGAACATAGAAACGATGGACTTCACCACTCGTGCCCGAGAATCGAAGCGAGGATCCGCTGATGTCGAATCCCTGCTCGCCCTGGGTGCGAAGCCGGAGTCGGTTCCAGGCGGTGCGCGCGGGAATCTCCTCGATGGTCTCGAACATCTGGGGTTTCTCGTCCGGCCCCGGAATGCTTTGGGCCTTGGTTCCCACCGGCACTCGGATCGCGGTTGGGATCATGGCCGCAGCCGCCGCCCCTGCAGTGGTCGGCGGGGGTTCTTCGAGCGTGAAGGCAAGGTCCACCGTCGCCGCCAAACCGGGCGCCGGTTCGTAACCAATGAAGCGAGCCAATTCCATCAGCGAACGGCGCTCGCTGGCCGTGCGCACGAATCCCTCGTTGGCGATGCGCTCCTGGTAAAATGTCAGGATGTCGAGCACCACCGCGCACGAATCGATGAGTGCCAGGGTCGAGTCGTCGTCCGCCCGGGTGGTGAGGGCCCGCAGGACCGGGTGAGTCGACAATCCCACCTGCATCGTCTGCTTGAAGCTGCCGTGCGTGCCCACACGGTAGTGGAGGGCAGGCAATCCGGGTGCGTTCTCAACAGAGGCCGGCGTCAGCGGCCGAGGGCCTTCGCAGCAACCGCAATCATTGAGAGGCGTCGGTTCTTGGCTCATAGGCCGCCATCCAGGTTAAGTTCCAATCGACCGTGCTCTGGGAAATTGGGATCGTTCTCGAGCTGCAGGATCTCCAGGTCGGCCGGCTGCAGCACGCCGGCATCCAGTTCGCCACGGGCCTTCTCGCCCCAGCGTTGGAAGCGATCGATGCGTACCGAAGCCACCCCGGCGACGCTCATGAGCACCTGGTACACTCGGCTCAGATAGAGGGGATCGCCGAAAGTAAACTGATCCGGATGAAAGAAACCCCGTCGTCCATCCGGCAACTCCCGGCTGCCCAGCAGCGCCAACAATTCGCGCTTTATGGCGCTCCGGAAATAGCCCGGTTTCACACACACATGCGCGGCCAGATCCAGCGGCACAAACCTCGGCGCCGTCACTTCGAGGTCGTATCCGGCAAGACGATATCGCTCCAGATGCGCCCGCAGTCGTTCGCGGAAGGTGGTGTCGACCGGAAGTCCGCCGCGACGATCCACCGTGAGGAACACGGTCAGCCAACTGCCCGTCCATCGAAAGCGAGCTGAGGCCTTCTGAACCTCCGGATGGCGGCCCGCCACCTCCGCCCAATCGGCGGCGGTCACCGCCCGTTCCTGAATGCGAAACGCCTGCGGCGCGAACTGGCGGACCTGCTCGTTCGACTCCGGGTCCACGCCGCCAACCGCCGGCAGCGGATTGCGCACCGACAATACGCCACCCAGCGAAGGATCGGCATGACGCAGTGCCCCGGCGCCGATGTTGCCGGCATTGCCGTTGCCCACGCGATAGCGCGCGGTGAATCGGGCAGTCGCCACCGGCGCCTGTCCGAACACGCCGTCGCCGAACCTCAGAGTGGCGCGTCCGTCGTTGTCGGTCTCCACCACAAAACCGCGCGAGAATCGTCCGCTCGATAGTAAATCGCGCACCGGCAACCAGCGTGCGCCCGACGGTTCGCTCAAGACCGCCGCGGGCAAGGCATCGCGCGGTTCCCATCTCATTGCGGCCGCGGCAGGAGCGTTGGGATCAAAGACGACTGGCCGCTGTTCGGGGTCGAGAACCAGTCGGCCCATGGCGTCCCGCGCCATGCCCTGTCGGGCGATCGGCGCATTCGCCAGCCGCGCTTCGAACAGTGAGCCGGTCCAACGCACGCCCACCTCAGTCTCGGTCACCGTGCGCCCATGATCGGCCAGCACCACATTGCCGCGCGCCACGCTGGCCTCGATTAACTGGGGTGTGCCCGCGGCATCGAGCACCTTCGAAGTCAGGCACAAGGCAAACGGCAAAGCGTCCTCGTCAGACCACGCCACCTCCAACACCGGCGTGCCATCCAACGGGTCCACCGATGGTGTCACGCTCGACAACCGGACAACATGGCGCCGTGTCGGATCCGCATCCGCCTCCAGTCCGGTGGTGGGGCTGAGAACTTCTTCCATCAGCAGCACATCCCCGGCGGCGAGCGACAACGGCGGATCATCACGGAGCGTGGCGCGCGTCGTTCCTTTCGGCAGGCAGCATTCCGAATCGCCCCAGGTGTGGAATGAAATGCGGATGTGATTCACCCGGAGTTGGGCGGCATGCAACGTCTCGAAAACGATCGCCTCCTCGTTCGACGGCGCGGGTGGCGAGGTTCCCTCAGTGAACACCTGGGTCCCCGCGGGCAGGGCCAGGTTTGTTGCGGGCTCGAACCAGACCCATACGCGGGCATTGGTGCCATCATGGACGAAGTAATCGAGCAACCGCGCGTGGCGACGGATGGATACCCGTTGGCGGGCAGTGCCGAGATAGGCCTCGGTGGCCACGGCATCCTGGAAATAACTCAGGTGATCACCGGCGTAGGCCAGCATCTCGGCCAGAGTGATCTGGAGATCCGCCGGACTGCGCTCCCGCCATCCCGGCTGAAGCACGCTGAGCCGATCCAGGATCACCCGGCGAAAGCTCGCGTAGTCCTTGGCGAGATAATCGATGTCCGGTTCATCAAGAGCCACCGGAGGGCACGAGGAATCGGCGCGGCAATCGAAATCACTGGGACACCCCGCCTTGAACGAGAACTCCAAGTCGGACAACTGCGGATCGAAACCTGTCGGTGGAACCGGGTTGGTCGCCGATGTCACCAAGCGCAGTCGGTAACGGGAGAAATCGCCACGGGCATTGACGACCACGGTCGCCACTTGGTTGGACACCGTGACGGTCAGCACCTTGATCCCGCGAACTCGCACACCGCCGGTGATCAGGAAGTTCTCAGGCCCCAGCAACGGCGCCGCCGGCACCGCGGCGGGTTGACCGGGGAGGTTGTGGAGGAAATGGACCTCCAGCGTCCGTTGGTCGGCGCTGACCACTTCCATGTAATCCATGCCGTTGAGTGACGGCGGCAGCTGGTCGCGCACCAACTGCCGGCGATTCTCGTTCCCGCAAAGGTACTGGGTCGTCATGCCAACCCCCGTTGAAATTGCGCGGTGCGGAACTCCTGGGTTCGGCGGACCACGTACTGGACCTGGACTTGCAGCGTCGCGTCGCGGTTCTCCACTTCGACGGCGCGGACGTCGATGCGATCCCCCAACCATTGTTGAAGCGCGGCCTGGACACTCGCCTGGGTGGCGGCGGCGAGGGCGTCGGAGTTGGGCGCGAATACCAGTTGGCGCAGCCCGCTCCCGAACGTTGGGCGATTCACCCGTTCGCCTGGCGAGGTGAACAGGATCTGCTCGATGAGATCCCGCAGATGGTCCGCGTCGTCGGCCTGCGCCGTGCGACCGCGGGCGTCGAAGTGATAGGGGTAATCGAGATTCATGGTCAGATCCCCGTCACACGGGTTTGCGTCGCAGTGATCAACAGGGGCGTGCCGGTCGGCGCGCAAATAGCCTGGCTGTCGATGAGCAGCACCGGCAGTCCACCCACCAGGACGCGGGTCGCGGAGGTGACGAACTGGCCGGTGACACAAGGTCCGTTCGCCCCCGGTGGCGGCGGCAAGGCGCAACCGGCGACCACCCAGGGTGCAGGCAGCGTGGCCACTGGTTGTCCGCTCACCAGCACCCGCGGATTGGGGGCGGTGGGTGTCGCCATGCCGCCATGCGCGCATTGGACCGTCGCGCCGAGATGAACGAGGAAGCCTGGCATGGTCAGATCACGGTGAGCGCACCGGCGTTGATGTTCACGGTGGGTCCAGCCATCACGATGGTGGCGCCCTTGCCGTTGGAGATGGTGATGCCGACGTCGTTGATCGAGATGAAGGCTCCCGTCGTCGTCTTCAGCAGGATGCCGCCGGCCGGCCCCGGAAGGTCGCTGATCATCAGCGTGTTTTGCAGACCGGTCTGCAGGACCACGCTCGGACTGGCCGGGTTGCCCGCCAGCGCCAGGGCCGGGACTTCGGCGGCGGAACCGAACCAGCACCCGCTCCAGATCGGGTGATCCGGATCGCCTTGCTCGAACTCCACCCACACACCGGCCCCGATCTGCGGCAGGGCCCACACTCCCATCTGACGTCCGGACGCCGGAAAACACGGCATCGCCCAACTCGACGTGCCCAGACCGCTCACGTCGGGAACCTGCACCAACAACCGCCCCATCTGCATCGGGTCGATGTTGTTCAGGACCATGCCGCGATATTTGCCGAAAAACTGCTGACTCATACGGGTACGTTGGGAGTGATCGAAACCAGACCGTTGCGCGTCAGGCTGAAGCTCTGCTTGAACTCGCCTCGCTTGATCGTGCTGGTGACTTTCTTGACGAAATAGAGTCCGTCATAAGCGGTGCCGGCGCCGCGGACGCCCACCAATCCGCGCGACCGAAGCAATCGGCCGTAGCGCACCACATCCAAGGTTCCCTCGCCTGTCGCTGCATCCGCCGAGCGCGATGCCTCGGCCAGACCGCACCCCAAGGCGCGCATCGGCGACATCTTCGCGGTGTCACGCAGGACCGTGACATTGGTGATCGGCGCGGGAATCACACCCAGCGGAGGCTGCAACGGATTGAGATTCGGCACCGGCAGCGGGATCGGGATGCGGGTCAGCTGGTTTTGAATGAGAACAATCGGCAGCGTCGTGTCGGCGCCGTTGAATCCGAAGCTCAGTGACTCGACGTTGGTGTGCGCGTCCATGTCGATGTTCAACGCCGGCTGGGGCACGCCCACTTTGATCTCGGGCCCCCAATAGGCGACGTTGGTGCCCGGCACGGGACCGGGCTCGATGTAGAACACATACCCCGCCTCGCTCGCCAGATGCTGGACGTAACGCAAGTCGGTGCCTCGATGGAGGGGGATGCGATCCGTGGGAATCGGCACGTCCACGAACAGATTCGGAATCACCATGGGAATGAGTCCGAACATCGCGTACTTGGCGATCACCGTCAGGACCCGCAGATCCGCAGTCATGCCCGGATAGGGGAACCCGCTGAAATCGATCAGATCCATGACCTTGGTGAGGTCCTCGCCGATCACCGTCAAGGTGCCCGAAGAGCCGCCCGACCCTCCGCCCACCTCGGTCCGGGTCATCACGCCATCCATCAGCACGTGCGGCGAGCCATTGACGGTGGCCACCAGGATCACGCGCAGCAGCGGGGTCTGACCGGCGGCAACAAGGAAGAGGGTGTGCAAGGGCGACCGCGGGCTCAGCGTGAAGGTCAGTTGAAACCCGCTCGGCCCCCCGGTGTCGCTCGTCACCGTGACGCTCGTCAGCGCGTCCAACACCACCTGCGGCACCGGAACCGGGACCACGGGACCGACCAGCAACGTCAGGTAGATGCCTTTTAGCATGGAAGGAGTCTCCTGTGTGGATCCGTCCTGCCCATGGGTGCTGAACCGCTGGTCCTTCTTTGGTAGGGCGACCTCTCCGAGGGCGTCGTATTCCCGTCTCGGTGAAAACTGCCCAACCTCGGGAGCGCGGGCTGTCTCAGCACACAACACCGTGTCCTGCTTCCAATCGACGCCCTTGCGCCGTGAGGACACGTCGCGGTCCGTGGGACGGTTGGCAGGGCGATCACTCCGTCGAGCGCCGCATTACCGCATCGGCGCCCTCGGAGAGGTCGCCCTGCCGGCCAGTCCCGGTTCAGGGGCCGCGAGCGATGTGGACGCACTTCAGCCATTGGATGGAGCCGGAATGCCCTCTGGCAGCGTGATGCGCAGACGTCGCCCTGCCTCAGAGAGCAATTCGTCGGGGCGCATCGCGTGGTTGGCATCGCACAATCGCCAGAAGAGCTCGGGGTCGCCGAGATACAGCGCTGCCAGGTTGTCGAGTCGATCGCCGTCGACCACACCGTGCTCCAACAGCACCGAAAAGCGGTCGGCGGATGGTACAAACCGACGGCGCAAATAGATCACTTCCGCGCCATCCGGTCGGCGCAGCACCGAGGTCGGCGTGTTCTGGTACCGGCTGTTGGAAGGGAATTGGCCAGCGCGCGTTGCGTTCGCCAGCAGGGTTTGGATGGGATCGTTCATGGGATGGAACTCAATCCGAGCGGGGTCAGGCCGGGACTTTGATGCCGGGCCGCGAGCCGTTCCTTCTGTTGTTGGTAATTCATATAGAGGCTGCCGGCGCGCTGGGAGAACCCGACGTCGTTCACGCTCAGGACCCGCAGTCCCAAACTCACCTTCGCCCGAATCGGGTTCAGGTTCGGATCAAACGCCTCTTCCGTGATGCTGAACTCGGTGATGCGCACCGGCACAACGCGGGACCGGCTCCAGACGAACAGCACCAGCGGCCCCTGCATGGGCACGATTTCCAAGGTGCCGGAAGACGCGAGGGCGTTGTTGGATTGGAGCGTGGCCGCGGACGGATAAATCAGCGTCTCCAACGCGGCCAGCAACGGTTGAACGCCGAACTGCGTGGCGTTCGGATTCTGATCCGGGAATTCGAGTTGATCCGCCGCGTCGATCTCGGCGTCGAGCTTGAAGGTCTCCACCGGCGGCCCCTTGAACCGCATCACCTCGGACCGGTCGCCCCCGTCCCCGCCGCTGCTCTGCACCTGGAGGCTGCGCGACAGACTGTCCGGATTATATTGCAGCGCGATCACGCGTTGCACGGCGCCGGACTCGGGATGCATCAGCACCAGTCCGCCCTTGAGCAGTTTGGGAGAGTTGGGAAAGGCGCTCACGGATTCGACGTGTTGGGTTTCTGTTTCATTGCCGCATCGAAGCCTTTCTTGAGGGCTTCGCGCGTGGCGGAATCGGAGGTCACACCCTCGACGGCGGCCTCGAATCCCTTCTTCACCCCCGCTTCGATGCCGTCATGAGCTTTCTCCAGCAGCCATTTCTGGGTGTCCTTCGAAAAGGGCGACAGCAAGGGCTTGAGGATCGGGTCGGTCACGTTCTCATGAAACGTTTCGAGAATGGATTTGGACGGCTTGGGGTCCTTGGCTCCGGGCAGTTCCTTTTCCCACATCCAATCGGGAAAGGTCGGATCCGGCGTCCGGTAGGGTGGGCGCGGTCGTCTGAAGAAATCGTCGTCAATGATCAATCCGCCACCCCTGCCCTTTCCCACCGGGGGGTTGGGCGGCGGCGGTGGTGGCGTTCCGGGCGTGAGTGTTGGGGTCGTAAGTTTGTCGGAGAACAAACCGGCCCCGATCCGGTTGGGCTGAAACCGCACCTCAACACGACGGTTCCTCGGCTCTGCCTTCTCGTCGCGCGTCGGCACCGCCAGTTGGGTTTCGCCCTGGGACTCCGTGGTGAGGAGGTCCTCCGGAATTCCGGCCCCGACCAGTACCGCCTTGGCGCTCTCCGCCCGCGCCGTTCCCAAGGCGAGATTGCGCTCTTCAGTCCCGACGCGATCGGTATGTCCAATGACACGCACCGTCGACGCCGGATACTGCTCCAGCAGGGTGAGGATCTGCGCCGCCGTCCGACGCAACTCTTCCTCCCCACCGCTGGGCAACTCCGACTTGCCCATGGCGAAGCGATCCACAGTGGTCGATCCGATGGCCGCGGCCAAAAACGGCGACGCCTTGTCGGACAAATCGGTTCGCCGACCCGGCAACGGTTCACGGGCGACCCGGACCGGAGTGCGCGCGGCCACGCCCGTGGAGTGTCCCTCGGCGGCGGACCGGGCCGCGGCCGTAGCCTCCAGTTCCGCGCCCGCGGAAGATGCCGATTCCCCAGGACCGGCGACCGGTTGATGACGTTGTTGGACGGTGTGCGCCAGCTCGTGGGCGATCAACTGGCGACCTTCACGGGTGGATGGCTCGAACTCGCCCCGACCGAAAAACATCTCCTGGCCCACGGTGAAGGCCCGCGCACCGAGCGAGTTTGCCGCCCGGGCCGCCGCCTCGCCGGCGTGAATCCGCACCCCGCTGAAATCCTGGTCGAACGCCGATTCCATCCAACCGCGCGTCGCAATCGGCAAAGGAACGCCGGCACCGCTGTCACGCCGCTGCGCAGACACGGCGGGAACCGCGAGGGTGCGGGTGGAAGAAATGGGTTCGAAGCGTTCGTGCATGGATCCCTAAGGTTGTCCTGCATTGGGCGGAGCGGGTGCCGCCAACGGTGCGGCAGCTGGCGCAGGGGCGGGCGGGTTGAGAATCGCGGCGCGGGTCGGCACCGGATAGAACCGATCAGTCAGAGCGATCGCCAATTGGGCGTAGCGTTGAGCATTGAAGGACGTTTGCACCCCGCCCATCGCCTCATAGACCCTGGAAAGGAGCAGATTCAATCGCGCCTGAGGCGCGGGCAATCGAGCCCACATCGGGCACACGTGCAGCGTCTCGCCATCGACGAACAAAGTGGTGCCGGGCCGACAGCGCGCTTCCGCTCCCGGATGGCACACCACCGAGATGGGACGCCGCATCCGGGTGCGCACCGCCTGAAAGGCGGCCTGCGCCGGCCGCAAGTGGGCGGGCGTGGTGCCGCCCAGGAATTGGCCCTGCAAATCGGTCCAGGCGTTGAGCACCGCGGGACTGCTGTTGGCGACAACCACCGCGGCGTTTTCATTGATGCGTTGGGCCCGAGCCACCGCTTCGTCGACCATCGGCCGCCACGCCGGCGGACAGGTGACCGAGTCCGGCGGCACAGCGTCGCCCATCACCGTTCCCTGCCCGATCTCCTGGGCAAAGAGTCCGTACGAGTCAGCGTTGGTGAGTGCTTCCTCGACGGTCAGGTGACGAACCACCCGTTCATGCCGGTAGGCCCGGTCCTGGATGGCCGGGCGGCCAAGCAGCGTGTGCGTCATCTCGTGAATGATCGTCTCGGCGCGGTCGTCGTTGCTCGGCAGGGAGAAAAAGGTCGGACAGAAGACGAGCGAGTTCGGGTTGCCGGCCGGCACGTAGGCGTCGAAGGCCTGGCACTGCACGTCGGACGCACCGTGACACTCCACAGTGAACGGATTGCGCCCACTGATGTCGGTGCGCACCTGGTTGAGACGATCGCGAATGTGACGCACCACCGGCGCTTCCCGAGAATGGAAGTGCCGATCCAATGCCGCTCCCACGGCCCGCGCGTCCCGGGAACCGGGCGCGCCGAGGAACCGATCCAATCCGTCGACCGCCCGGCCCAACCACGTCAGCGCGAGTTGGGCGGACGGGAAGATCTTGTGATGATGTTGCAGCCGGCAGTCGTTGGGGCCGGTGGGTTCGGTGACTTCCACGGAGTTTCCTGATCGCCGCTTGCCCGTGAAGCCGCCGATGAGTCCCCCGACCAACGCACCCACCCCCAGGCCGACCAAGGCTCCGAGGCCCAGCACGCCGCCAATCAGCGCGCCGAATCCTCCCCCAATGGCTCCCCACAGCGCCGCGCGCCCCCAACTCCACGCGCGCTGCAACCGGCGCACCTTCCGGTCCGGTGTGGAATTCGGAACGAACGCCATGGGTCCCTGGTTCGAAACGGTCGCCTTCTCGCTTTCGGATGTCCGCTGCAATGGCGCCGGATCCGTCTGTTGCACCACGTGCGCCAATTCATGGGCCAGAAGCCGGCGTGAGGCCGGGTCGCGTCCCATCGACTGCCCCGGTCCCAGGACAATGTCGCTGCCCACGGTGTAAGCCAGGGCATCGACGGCGCGGGCGGATTCCCCTGCCCGAGCATCTCGATGGATCCTTACCTGGCTGAAGTCGCGACCAAACCGCTGTTCCATCAGGGTGCGGGTCTCGGTTTCGATCGTTTCACCGGACGACGACAACACCTGGTGAACGATGGGTGGCGCCGTCGTGGCGAGAGCGGTGTTGGAATCGGCGCTCCGCTGCAACGGTGCGGACTCGAGTTGCATCCCGGAATCCCGTTGTCCTGGCGACGGAGCGGCCTTTTGCAGTCCCGGGGTTGGCAGGGCGACCGGCCAGTTCAAACCGTGATCCGGATGATTCAGTTCGCTCAGCACCAGTTGCCGAACCGCGGGCGGCCATTGGGCGGCCAGAGCCTCGAACGTCACCCGCACGTTCTGATCCACGACCGCGCACGGGGCGAGGCAGCGCATCTTGGTCAGGATGCCGCGCAGGCCCTCGTTCGGACTGTTGATCCGCTCGCGCACCAACTGCCGAAAGAGAGCCGGTTGCTCCTCCGGTTTGGCAGCCCGGGCACTCGCCATCTCATACCGAATGGGCATCTCGCTGAGGATGGCGTTGAGCTCGTTCAGCTCGAATTCGCCAACCCCTTCCACCATCGAGACCCCGGCGGGCTTGGCCTGGTCGAAGCGGTGGTGGGCCACTTCGTGAGTGAAAATGCGCAGCGTGTTCAACCGCCACTCATTGCGGTTCAGGCCCCCGATCTCAGGAACGGTGCCGCGATTGTAGTCGCGCGCCTGATTCTCGAGCCGCTCCGGAATCTCGATGCAGGTGGCGTTGGCGTCCTCCGGCCGCGGGCGCAAATGCTCGCAGCCCCCCATTTGACCACCCGAACCGGAGTTCGCGAGATCCGGATTTACCAAGGTCCCGCTGATGCCTTGCAGCAGGTTCGGGGCTTCCCGGGAAAAGAACTCAGACAAGGCCGTCGCCTTGGGAAAAGCCTCCTGCCGCGGGGGACGTCGACCGCCATGACGCGCCGTGGCGTTGGCTTGTTGAGCGCGTTCGACGCGCGCCGCGAACTCCGACGAGGAGCCGGGAATCGGTTGCGAACAACGATCGTCCGTAAGGCAGGAACGGACGGCCGGAGCTCGCCGCGTTGGCAAGGGGCGATTCAGAGCCTTGGACAAGTCTCCGGTGTTGATCAGGGGCCGATCGTCAGGCGTCGGCTGGCGGTGCAGAGAGATTTTGGAACCGGCCCCCAAACGCGATGGTTGAGAGACCGCACCCGACCGCATCACGGCGTCCGCGATCTGTTCGGCTTCGCGCTCCGACGGATCGTCCTTGGACACGATGGACAATGCGCCCTGATTGGGTACGCCGCTGAAGTCGCGGCCCGATGCCGCCCCTGTCGACGCCGGCCAGCGCTGCAGCGATCGTTCGCGCTTCCGCCGGCATTCCTCGCATTCGCCGTTCGCCGACGCCGATCCACCGCAGGCGCAGCGACGCTGGAGCACCGGAACCATGGTGCGCGAAGGCGCCCTCGGCACGCACGCGTCGGATCGCGGGGATTGGGCCGCGGACCGATTGAGCATGGTGGTGGCGTGTGTCATGCCTTCAAGCGAGTTGGGCTCCCGGCGTGGATTGCGGCACCGAGAGACGCGACAGCAGCGCATCCAGTTGTTCGCGAGTGAACAGCCGGCTGCCTTGCATGATGAACTGCGTCCGCGCCGGCTCCGCCAATGCCGCCTGGCGGGCCAGCGCCGCCATGTCCTCCGGCGTGTGGAACACCACGCGTTTGAGCCAGCGGATTTGTCCCTCCGGCAAGACACGGTGCAGAAATTCCGGCGCCGAAATCGCCAGCGCATAGAGTTCCGCCAGGTACTCGCCCTGGTTGGTGCGGGCATACTCGAACTCCACACCGGTCGGCATCTGCACCGTCAAAAAGCTCTCCAGATAAAACGCCCGGCTGCCGGGCGCGTGCGCTTTCTTGGTGAAGGTGTACGACCCAACGGCCACCGGCCGATCCAGCACCAGCGCCGCCAGCCAGGCGTCGAAAGCGTCATCATTCAACCCCAGGGCCTGCATCGCCTCCGTCCGCTGCGCCCGCCAATTGGCATGCGGCGAATCGCGGCTGGTGATCCAATCCCACGAAAACATCCGCCACTCCATCACGTCGCGGAACAAGGCGTCACGATCCGCCTGGCTGAGATTGTTCAACACCAGGTGCCCCACCTCGTGTCGCAAGGTCTGGACCGTGGTGGAGACACCGATTGACCGCGACCGACTGAATGGCGCCGACCCCAGCCCCGCGTCGTAAATGCGCGCCGCGTTGCGGGCGGGAAATGCTTCGCCGCCCGTCATGCTCACCGAAAATCCGCTGCGCCGACCGGTGCACGCGCCGGACGTTGGATCGACATCATCCGGATGACAGGCCGCCCGTTCGAAGGTCAGGACGCGCGGATTGCCCCAGGTTGCCTCCTGCGGCAGTTCCGCCAGCGCGCCCTCGATTCGATCCCAATCGGCGGGCGTGGACGCCCATCGGGTGCCACCGGGGGGATTGGCGAAGACCACGTTGTAATGGAACTCGAGGCTGACCTCGCGCTGTTTGAGCCGGCACACGTCGCGAAGTTGGCGTTGGTAGTCGCGCCGGCCCGCCGACCCGCGACTCGCCGCCAGCACACTGGCGAGAGCGGTATGCTCCGCCATGATCTCCGATTCCTCGTTCGCCACGATGTCGGTGGCATGCGAGGCATTGGATCCGGCGGCGCCCCCGCGCACACAAGCCAAAGCGCCGTCCCGCCACGCCTCGCCTTGCTGCGTCGCCTCCGCTGCGTTCCGCGGGACTGCTGCGGCGTCCAGCAGCCGGCACAAGGGTTCCAGGCAGTCGCCCGGATTGGGCCCGCGGGAACGGGGCAACGCCGGCGCCGCGGTCGTACCGCCGGCTTGGCGCTGGAGGGCAGGACCGTTCGGCGAGGCCGGCGTCGTGCCGGCCTGTTGCAGCGTGTGAGTCAACTCATGCGCCAGCAGTCGCCGCCCGTCCAACGTGTCGGGTCGATATTCGCCGCTGGCAAAAACGATGTCGCTTCCCACCGTGTAAGCGCGCGCGTTCACCGCCTTGGCCGAGGCCGCCGCCAGGGTGTCCGTGTGGAGTCGGACCTGGCTGAAATCGTGACCAAAACCCGCCTCCATTTGAGTTCGAATGGCGGGATCCAGCGAGTGTCCCAAACGACCCAGCGCCTCATTCACCAGCGGAGGTGCAACCGCGCCATCAACGCACGGTGTGACATCGGGAACGGCCGCCCGTTGAAGTTGTTCCTCACCGCGCTCTGCCGGGATTTCCGTCCGGCCCTGGTAGAGATTCTCCCGCCGGTAGTTTCGTTCGACGGGCGGAGGTTCAGCGGTGGGTTGGGGCGGCTGGCAAATCCGCGAAAGGACTTCGAGGACAGCGCGATGGAAATCGATGTTCCGCTGGTGGGCTTCGAGTTCGTCCTGAATCGCCGTCGACGCGGGGACCTGAAACATGCGGCGGCGTTCGTACTCCGCGGTCTCGCTCGGGAACCGGCGTCGCAACTGGTCCATTCGGTCCGCCTGCCCTGCCAGCCGCCGAAACTCCGCTAGAAACGCGTCACCCAAGGACGCCGCGACATCATCGAACTGCTGCAAGTGACGTTGTTCGTGCAGAGTCACCGCGCGGGTAATCAGGTCGGCGCAGGGACCGCTCTCGGGTTGTCCGAGGATGGCAGCACGTTGGCGGCGGCGTTCGGGCGACGCCCACTCGATCGTGCTGGTTTCCGGGTCGGCCGTCGCGGCGGCCGGCACGCGTCGCCGGGCCGCGGGAAGCCGGGGGCGCACGCACGCCTCCAGATCTTGGGCCGAAGTCAGGCTGGGCCGGTCACACCCGCGATAGGCGTCCATGACCGTCTCGTTCCAACGAATGTCGGCCTCGAGCACCGGGGCACACCCACAATGAGCGCCGGTGACTCGGAAACCTTCAACGACAGTCGGTCCGACAGGCCGCAGCTGGGGAGCGCTCGATCGGCGACCCGGCAATGTTCCACGCGACAACGCCGGCCCGAGATCGAATCCCAGCGTCCCTGTCCTGGGCTCGTCGTCGGGTTCACGTTGCAGACGCGACGACGGACCCGACGCCACCGCGCCCACCGCCGCGCCACGCACCACGGCTTCCGCCATGCGATCCGCCTCGCGCTCCAGGGGATCGTTCACCGCACCGATCGGCAACGCCGGTTTCCGCTGCATCGCCAGACGTTTCCGACGGCAGGCATCGCATTCACCGGTCGGCCCGACTTTTCCACCGCACGCGCACGTGCGTTGCAGCGAACGAGAAGCCGACAGCACCCCGGTGACCTTGGCCTCGGTCGCCGTCTTCGTCGCTGGGGCAAAACGATTCATCGGTCAACTCTGAGTTCGCGGCATGGAAGAACCACCGCTCGGGACTGGCGCGGTCGTTCCCAACGTTCGCCTGTCTTCGACGGGTCGCAGCGTCGAACTCACACCGGCAAAAATCGCTTGAGCCAACTGGCGCCCGGAGTCCGTCGGATCGGCGTTGGCCGACCAACGAACCTCAGGCGCGTCGACGCTCGCGAGATGAAGGGTGCCACTGGAGAGCCCGCCTGCGGCATGGGCGGAAAGCAGGCGTCCCAACTCCACTTCTAGTGCCGCCCGCAACCGACCGAGGTGCCGGGCATCGCCGGGGACGCCGTCGAGAACCAACCGCTCGATGTGAAGTCGGACGGACATCGGGGCTGTGGCGGCATTTGGCATCTTCGGGTTCATGCGCGGGGTGATCCGTCCAAGAGCGTCGGGTGCGACGCACCGTTGATGGAACCGGTCTTGAACTCCGCCGGATTCACCGGCCGTTCGAGTTTCACCAATTCGCAGCGAACCGCATCCAGCACGAGCGGCAGATTCACTTCCGTGCCGGCGTCGGCGGCCATGAATGCCGCGTTGAGGGCGATGCTGTGGATATGACCGCCGGCCAAATGGAATCGGGACAAGCGGTCGTAATCCAATTCGGCCACCGGCACCCCGGCGCGGCCTGATGCCGCATCGGCCTTGGGAAAGGCGCGTCGCCACAATTCACGACGGTGCGCGGCGTCGGGAAACGGGAAGTTCACCACGAAGCGCAGCCGACGAAGAAACGCCGAGTCCAGGGCGCTGCGCATGTTGGTGGCAAGAATCGCCAGACCGCGATAGGCCTCGATGCGTTGCAGCAGGTAGTTGATCTCGATGTTGGCGTAGCGATCGTGCGAATCCTTCACCTCGCTGCGTTTGCCGAACAGGGCATCGGCCTCATCGAAAAAAAGAATCGATCCGCTGCCCTCGGCCGCGTCGAAGAGTCGTCGCAGGTTCTTCTCCGTCTCGCCGATGTATTTGTTCACCACCGCCGACAGGTCGATGCGATGCAGACTCAGCCCCAGGTCGTTGGCCAGCACCTCGGCGGCCATCGTCTTGCCCGTGCCACTCTCGCCCGCGAACAGCGCCGCGATGCCCAATCCGCGGTTCATGACGCGGTCAAAGCCCCACTCGCCATAAACCCGCGCCCGACGCCGCACGTGAGCCGCGATCTGCCGGAGGAGTTGGAGGGTGTCCGTCGGCAAGACCAGGTCGGCCCACGTCGCCTTCGCTTCGACGGTCGGCGCCAGCGCACCCAACCGCCCGCGCTCGGTTTGCACACAGAGCGACCAGGCGGCCCGCCCCAAGGCGTCGGAGTCGGTTCCGGCCGCGGCGCGCGCCCGCGCCCCAAGCGACCGGATCTGGGGCAGGTTCAGAATGAATTGCCCGGACAGGGCGGAAGCCCCGTCGCCCGTTTCCAGCCCCAGCGCCACCACCCAGGCACGATGTTGCTCCGACAAATGCGGACGCTCGACGTCGAAGGCGAGAAAAGGACGATCCAACGGAGGCAGCACGTCGCGGGTGGCTGCCAGGATCAATCCATCGGCGCGCGCCAGGAATCGCTGGACCACACCCAACCGCTCGCTGTTGGAGGCGTCCGAATCACCAACCTCGAGGTACAGCGCCAGGGGGAGCAACCGGCACTCGCGGTCCCAAAGCCGGCGAAGCGCCTCCAAATCGTTCGGGGCCGCCGGCAATGTGTCGCTCTTCACCCGGAGCAGGGCGCGTCCGACCGCAGCGGCGGCATGCGCCGCCACCCACTGTTTGCTCGCGTCGTCCGGTCCGAGGAGTTGAGTCACCGGCAGGGCGTCGTCCCCCGGGTGGGCCCGCCAGGATCGCACCACGGACTCGGCCACCTCGCGTTGCGAATCCGACAACTGCCCGCCGCCGGCGAGCGGCAAGGAAACCGCCTGCAAGCGCTCGTCGAGTTCGTTCAGCCCCTTCAGGAAGTGCACCACCCGTTCGTCGAGACGCAGCGGACTTGAGGTCAGGGGCGTGGTGCCCTGCCGATCGACCTCGATCAGGCGCCAGTATCGCAATCGTCCGTTGGGCGCGAGCGCATCCCAGGTCGGATTCTCGAAGAGCACCATCGCCAGCGCGAACGTGGGATAGGGCTTGAGCGGATCGCGCTGCGCCCGCGCGCACAACTCGGGCAGTCGAACGTCAAACTCCATGGCGGCGCCCAGCAGCACGATCTCCCGGTCGAACTCCGTCAGTTCCAGGCGCTCTCCCAGTTCCAACAAGGCCCGCGGCCACGCGGGGCATTGGCCTGGCAAGGCAGTCGGGGACGCGGGTGACCCGATTGATGCTGGGTCGGAGTGATCCTGCGCGAGACGATGCAACCGCGCGCGTATCCATGCCAACGCCGCCGCCAGTTCGCGGCTGTTCTCGCTCTCCCATGTGGCGTCGTGATTCATGTGACCGTCACGATCGGACCCAGGTAGCTGCGGAAGGTCGGACTCGCGGGATTGGTGTCCACCACCAGCGCGCTCTGCGCGCCGTCCACCAGAAGCCGCGCAAGATAGGCCTTGGGCGGCAGGGTTCCGGGAATGGCAAAGCGCACCGTGGAGGAAGTCGGCGGATCACTGGCGGGCCGCGGGATGATCTCCAGGTCCAGATCGTCGAGGAGCAGTGTGACCCGCTGATCACGCCCCACGGGTGGCGTCACCGCCAGGGTCAGCTCCGCTCCCGCCGCCACCGACACCGGCAACGCCGTGGTGATCTGCGGGGACAACAGGAAGGCGGCGATGTTGGAGGTCGTTCCGGCGGCAGGATGCGGCGAGGCCGGAGTGTCGAGTTCCGATCGATGGATGACTTGAATACTCGTCACTCCCGCCTGAACCCCGGGTGGGATGGTGACCTGGAGTTCGGCGTCATTGATGACCGCGGCCGGGACGATTACGGAACCGAGGCGCACGTGAGCCCGAGGATGCGCCAATGCCGTTCCGAGCAACCGCAGCACCGCGCCGGTGGTCGCCGAGGCGGGTTGAACCTCTTCGATCATTGGGCGCCGCAACGTCGAGACCAGCAACCGAGGTTCGCGGACCGGCAAGGCGGAACGCCGCGGTCGAGTGCTGTCGATGAGCACCACCGACACCTGATACGCAACCGAAAGTCGGTAGTTGGTTTGGCACGACGTCCAGAGTTTGGAGATCTCGTCCAACGAGAGTGGCTGGTAGGTGATGCGGATCCGCTCCACCTGGTTCTGCAGGCCCGTTCCGGCCAGGGCGTTGTCGATCTCGGCGGGACTCAACAGCGGATGATCATGCAGCAGGTTCATGGCCCGCCCCAGGATCTGATGGTCCTGCGCCTCGAGAGCCGCGGTTTCCGCCTCGAACGCGCTGAGCAGATAGAAGAGTTGAAGGCCCAACGGCGGCAAATGCAGATCAGACGCGGTGGGCTGCCGAGGGATCTCCTGATTGCGCCAGGCTCCGTCCATCATCACGTGATAGAGAAAGACGTTGAGCTGGTTGCCGGTGTTGTTCTGCCGGGCCCGGTCCGGTTCACGGGTCGTCACCACCAAACCTCCCGGCACATCGTTCTGAATCCCCGTTTGCAGCAGGTTCCGTAGCGCGCCCGTCACGGCTGCTATGCCTCGAAAATCACTCATGATCGCGCCACTCCTCCAGCGCGTCGGCGCAGATACGCATCCAGACTCTGCCCGGTGGGTGACGTCGGCCGTTCCGTCCGGCTCGGCGTGACGACGGCGCGTATCTCCACGCGGCCGATGGTGACCTGGACGGGCGCTGGCGACGCCAGGGAGGGCGCTGAATGGGGGGTGCTGGATCGTGCCGTCGCGGCGGGTCGATCGGACTCCCTCGCAACCGGCATCGCCCGCGGGCGAACCGTGTGAGCGCCCGGGGTGCGCGGAGGTTCGGCATCCGCCGCACGGCGCGCCCGGGGAGGATCCGCGGTGCGGGGAGACGGGATCGAGTCGACAACCGCGACCGGCTCGCCGCTGGAAAAGGCGCTTGGAACGTTCACGACCGAGGGTTCCGGACCGGTGGACGGCGCTGCGGCGACGGTGTTCGCATCCGGCGAATCGATGCCCCGGTTCCGTTCCACCGCGCCGGATGAATCACCGGGCGCCGCTGGAACCGGTGCATGCCGCAACTCAGCGCCACGGTCCGGAGTCGCCGCGGACCTCGTCGACGCAGGGCTTGGGGTCAACGGGGCGGTCATCGGCGAGAGGGTTTCTCGAACCACCTCCAGAGGTCCTGGTTCACCTCCGGCCGGAGCCGATTCGTACAACGACGGCAGGCGCGGGCGCACCGACGGCGCCGACGGGAGCGTGCGAGCCACGAGGTTGGTCAGAAAATCACTCACGCGCGCACCATCTCCAGGTAGGTCTGCCGCCGCAGGGGCGTCAGCGAAAGGATCTCCCGCTCGCTCCAACCGTAGGCCTGAGCCAGTTCGTGAACCTCCCGCAACAACCGTGCGGCACGCGCACTGAGTTCCGCCCACAGAAAGGCGCCGATATCGAACGCGGCCGGCCACTGGAACCCGCAATCGGGACACTCCAATTGCAGGCGAACATCGGCCTGCGGGTCCGCCGCCGCCATGGCTGCGCCAATCGAAGGAATCATCGATGCCGGAAGGTGGTCGGTTTCCAACGATTGTCCGCCCCGATCAACCGCAACCACGCATCGACGCAGCAGTCGCTGCACGCGTTCCTCGGACGAAGCGGTCGCGTCGAGTTCCGCGAGATCCGCGGTATTCGGAAGACGGCAGTGCACCGTCACCGCGCCTTGTGTGACCACCACCTCGGAGGCCGACTCGGTGCCAGTCGGAACACGGAGTGCGCCAACGTCGAAACCGAATTCGAGCGACGTGCGGCATTGTGGACAATCGACGACGCAATCGAGCCGTGAACCGAACAGGTCCTCGCGCAGATCCAGCAAGGCGGCGTCCCGCACGCCGATGGGTACCTGTTCAATGGGGACGGCCCCCAGCCCCGAACCTTGGGCGGCCAGCAATCGGGCCGGGCGCCAGGACGGCGTGGCGGGCAGCCCGGCTTCCCAGAGTTCCAGCAATCGTGCCTCGTGACCGGTGTTCATGCGGTGCAAGCGTGGAAGATCGATGGGCGAGATCGCCGCGCCGTATCGTGCTGCCACCCGTGAATGACTCAGGTGAGAATCGGTTCGGCGGGTTCGGCGACCTCGGTGTCGCGCTCCCAGCCTTCGTTCTCGAGTTTGATGCTCTGGATGAGCACGGCATTGGCGTTGGCATCGAGGTCACCCTGGGCCTGGAACTCGGAGACCCAGCAACGGTAGAGCTTGTAGGCAATGGCCTTCTGCCCCGCCTCGTTGTAGACCTCGATGATGATGTCCTTGCGAAAATCCTTCAGGGACACCTCCGCACCGAGCCCGGCCTGAATACGCCAGACTTTGTTCGCCCATTTTTCGAACTCGGGATCGTGGGTGACGCCGCGCTCCAGGGACACGGCCTCGAACTCGGTTCGACCGGGCGACTTGCGTGTGCTGCTGGGGTCCCCGCCCTCGCGGTGTTTCACCACCTCGGTGGTCCGTTTGAGGGCGCCGCATTTGCTGACGCCCGCCACGTAACGACCGTCCCATTTGACACGGAACTTGAAGTTCTTGTAGGGGTCGAACCGTTGGGCATTGACGCTGAACTGAGCCATGGGGGTCTCCTAGGTTTGGATCTGGCCGGCCATTTGTTGCAGTTTCACCACCACAAACTCCGCGGGCTTCAACGGCGCGAACCCCACGAGGATGTTCACGATCCCGCGATCGATGTCGTTCTGAGTGGTGGTCTCCTTGTCGCACTTCACGAAATAAGCGTCGCGCGGGGTCTGTCCCTGAAAGGCCCCCTGTCGAAACAGGTCGTGCAGGAACGCGCCGACGTTCAGCCGGATCTGCGCCCACAACGGTTCGTCATTGGGCTCGAACACCACCCACTGCAGTCCGCGAAACAGGCTCTCCTCGACGTACAACGCCAGGCGCCGCACCGGAATGTATTTGTATTCGTCCGCCAGGCTGTCGGCCCCGCGTAGCGTCCGCGCGCCCCAGGCCACATGTCCGGTCACCGGAAACGACCGAAGACAGTTGATGCCCAGCGGATTCAACACCCCATTCTCGCGGTCGGTCAGTTTGATGGCCAACCCTTGCGCACCGCGCAGCACCGCCTCGATCCCCGCCGGCGCCTTCCAGACGCCTCGCTCACTGTCCGTGCGCGCAAATAGCCCCGCGAGGGCGCCCGAAGCCGGCATGGCCCGCGGACGCAAGCCATCGGTCGGGTCCGCGAAGATGACTTGCGGGAAGAACACACCGGCGTTCCGGCTGCGGAGGTTGAGGTTGTTGACGTAGTCCGCCACGTTGGAAAAGACGCGGGTGGGGTCGGGGTCCACGATCAGGAATGCCCGTCGTTCCTGGCAAAGCGCGTCGGCGGCGGCCAATACCGCCTTGGCGGCGGGATCCGCCAGCATCGTGGTCCGGGGAATGACCATGAGGTTGAACAGATCGACCTGCCTCAAGGCTTGCATACCAGTCTTGGCGCTCACGTCGCCGATCAGATCGCTGGGATTCACCGGGGCGGTGCCGTCGACTCCCGCCACCGCCAACTGCTGACCGGCAAAGGTGGCTCCAACACCCAGGGCGTATTGCTGAACGTTGCTGCCGGCCGCGACGAATCGCATGGCCGTACCCGCCGTTCCGCCCAGAACCAACGACGCATTGGGGGTCGTCGCGCCGGGCACGATGCGCAGCAGCGTCCCGTGCAATTCCACGGTCGCGCCTTTTAGCTCGGGCTGCGTAAACGCGGCCAGAATCGTCCGCACGGCGTCTCGCAACGCCGTGCCCACGGGGGTAGCCGGAAGCGGGCGCGTTTGGGTGGGAACGATCGCCACCGGAACCCCGGTCGAGTTGTCGTTGACCGTCAGGTCCAGATTCCCCGCAACGTTGGTTCCCATGAGGTCCGCCAGGTCCAGGCTCACTGTGCCGGTGGCCAACGGACGGACCGTGCTGGCGCCCTCCTTCTCGCGTCCGCCCTGCACCAACCCGAACTTGAGCGCACCGCTGGCGTCGTTGGGACCGCCCGCCACGACCGTGACGCTGGAGCGCTCGTTCGTTTCGTTGGAAGCCAACATGAGAAACTCACCGGTGGGCGAAGCCGCGCCCAACGCATCGACCCGCGAGGCCACCAGGCGCGGGGTCAGACCCGCCGCAGCGATCGCCGAGTTCAGCGCCGTCACTACCGCGTCCATGTCCGGCGGTACCGGCGGGATCGCCAGGCTAAGGGTTGCCGTCGTGGTGCCGTCAATCAGCACCGTGAGCGCCGTTGTCGACGCACTCAATGCCGGGACGGCCGGGTGCCGGCCGCTCAGACTGAAGCCATTGCTACCGAAGGCGACCGCCGCCGGCCGATCCACCTGCACCCAGCGCGAAGCCGCATTGACCACTTTGACGACGTAGTTCGGCGACTGCGAATTCATGCTGAGGTTCCGGTGAACCTCCTGCCCCGCGGCTTGCAGCACGCCGTCACGCAATTCCAAACGCGTCACCACCAGGTTGAAGGTGCTGTCGGGATTGCTGGTGGCGTAGTCGACGTCCACGCGCAGGCGATTTCCCCAGGTTCCCGGCGACGCCGCCGACACCTTGAGCACCGATTGCGCTCCGACCCGCATCGAGACACTGGCGGTCTGAAACCCTTGCGCGACGCGGACCACATAGCCCTCGGTGCCCCCGTTGAGAAAGAACTGCTGCACGGCAAACCCAATCTCGCTGTCGGGATGCAGCCCCCCGAACGCGCGCTCGTAGTCGCCGAAACTCAGGATCCGTACCGGGTCATTGACGGGACCTTCGACGGTGAACCCGACGAAGGCAGTGATGGATGTCCCGACCCCCGCGATGGTGCGCACGCCGCTGGGGATCTCTTCGATGTAAACGCCTGGATATGTCGGTGCGATGGGCATGGAGTTACCTTTGTTCGATGGGCTGAAGTGGGATCAATGCGGGGACGGCGAATTTGAATCCGTGACGGTGCGTCAGGCGTGACCGATCGATCCCTCGCGGCCGCCCGGCAAGGAAGTTGTCTCGGGTCCACCCACCCTTCACCACGCGTCATCGCGAGACGCTCGGTGTGGTCAGGATCACCGTCGCCAGCCGGCGCCACTTCCGCTGCTCGGCCGCGTGACGATGGACCGCCAGAATCAAGGCCGGCACCGGCTTGATCGGGATGGGAAAGGGAGGGCGCTCCGCCAGTTTTCGACGCGTCATGACGTGAGAAATACGCAGCGGATTCTACGGTTCTTGCACGAGCCTCCGAGCGGGCCGCCGTCGCGCCCGCAATCAGGCAGGGAGAGGTGAGCCGCTCCCCCATCACGCGCTCGCTGGACCCGCACGCCAGGAACCGCTGGCGCTCTTCGAGTCGGCCAGAAAAACATCGAGTTGGAACGACGTAGCTTTTCACCCTCCAATTCGGCGAAAACGACTCCCGGGCCCCAGACTTCGGGAACCTTCCGTCCGTCCGACCCACCCTGACTTCTACGGAAATGGGTCCGCGCCATGGCCGATCTCGCTGAGCGTTGCCAGCCATAACACCATTAGAGTTCGTGTCAACGGCTTTCAGTGAAGTTCATAAAAACAACGATTCCCAGGGGCTTTGCATCGTTTCAGTCCCATGAACCTCCGGGCCCATGTAACTTCTCCCGGATTTTGCGGTATGGCCGGATGTGCATTGTTATCGCCCTTCATGCCATCGAGGTTGGGTCGCGGGTATTCTGCTGACCTTCCAGTCCCTGGCTCTGCCGGTCGGCGCCTCCACCTACCATCAATGGACCGTGCAGAAGAACCTCTCCGGGGCTGCCGCGGGGGTCATGGCGGATCCCGACGGTGACGGCCGAGTCAATGCTCTGGAGTATGCCTTCGGCTCCAACCCGTCAGTGGCCGAACCCGAAGCCTTCGGCCCCGTCCTTCGACTCGCCAACGGCTTGGCCGTCTTCACCTATCCCGTCGGAAACGACGCCAAGGGCGAAGCCACCTATCGCGTGTTCCAAGCCGAGAAGGTCGAGGACCTTTCTCATGGCGTCGAACTCGACGGCACGCCTCACCTCGAAGCGGTCTTCCCCGATTACTCGGTCTACTCGCAGTATTTTGATGCCTCTGCCGACCTTCGCTTTTACCGACTCGCGGTCAAAGTGCCCCTCTTGACCGCGCCGGGACCGAATCAGGTGACCTTCCTGGTGGGGAGCGACATCGGCGGCGGCTATTGGGAAGGCTTCCCTACCCTTTCGCAGGCGTACGTCCGCACGCAACCGCCCAACGTCAGCGACACCATCCAGATTCCCAATCGGACGAAATATCCTGAAGTCGCCGGCGCCTCGCAGGTGGCCGTGACACCCGACTTTCTGGACACCCTGGCGCAGAACGGTCGCCGGATGCCTCATCGTTCATGGATGGGCTGGTTCCTTTGGGCCAACGGCACGCCACCACCCGGACTGAGTGCCGGCTACCCGGTGACCGGCACCTACGATACCAATCAGCCCTGGGATTTCTTCTCGTACCAGTTCTCCGCCCAAGGAACCAATGTCGCTCCGCCCGGTCAATCCTGGTCCTCGGCGCACGGCGACTGGAAGCCCATCCGCATCGATCAACAACCGCTCTACGCGAATCCGTTCCGCGTGAACTACGCCTGGCCGCCCGGCACCTTCGGGTACAAGGCACAACCGCTCCTCTCCTTCCGCAACAACACCGGGTATTGGGCTGACAAACGCATCGTCCGCGGCCCCAACCTGTCCTTCGCCAATCCCTTCTTTCAGCAGTACGGCGACTATGTCGGCGTCGGTGACACCCCGGATGTCTGGCGTGAATCCTGGTTCTACCAACGCACCCGCCCGCTCGAAACGCTTCTCGTCGTCCCCAGCAACCTCAAGCCGGATGACCTCCTCCAGAACGGCAATTGGAACGTCACCGAGACCGCCGGACAATACGAGCCCTTCCCTTATCCCGTCTGGAACACCGACCTCCCGGCACGCGACCAAACCCCCTTCGCTCTGCTCACCGATCGCCTGGGAGATTGGGACGCGGACATTGTCTGGGAAGGCACGCACCCGGGGGCGGCCGGTTACGAGACCAACCGCTATCGTCGGACGCCATTCGACAAGCCGGGCAGCGGCAATTATCTGAAAATGACGGTGGCGCAGGGCTCGCCGTTGATCTGGTGCGAAGCCAACAACAATCGATACCAGATCTTCTACGATCTCATCCGCCAGAACCTGACCAACCGCATCGCCAACAATCTCGGGACCGGCGCGAAGGTCGTTCCCGGCGGACCCTGGACCGTGCCCGGCGTGTCCGGGGTCAGTTACCTGCTGCTCTATGGCGATCACAACAATCCGAACCAATGGCACCATGCCGAAAACCCCGGCTATTATGATCTGCCCAACGGTCAGCCCGGCGGCTTCAACCCGCCCGGAGCCCAGCACAATCACACCTACGTCGCGGTCTTCTATCGCACCGATTCCGTCCTGCCCGTGACGCTGGGCGATGGGGGCGGGAATTCGACCGCCAACAACGGCACCGATCTCCAGGGCAATCCCTACCTTTACCTGGAGTTCAAGAATCCCGGGAAAAACTGGTTCGTGCTCGGGGCCGTTCCCGTCATGAGCTACTACCACTCGGCCGTCACCGAAGACCCTGAAGCGACACGCGTCGCGGCCGCTCGCGCCTGGGCCGATCAACTCGGAGCGTACGCCTTCAACTTCCTGGTGGACACGCGCATTTCGTATGCCGCGGACAACATGAGTTCCGTCGCCACGACCTATCGCGCCCTGGTGCAAAACCCTTACGTGGCCGCCGGGGATCCCAGCGCGTCCAGCCTCACGGCAAGCACGACCGACACTGTGATGAGCCTGTTGCCGCACCAATATCAGCCGCTCACACTGGGTCCGGATCTCACCAAGGCGAGCCGCCCTCAAGTCGTGTGGAGTCCCCTCCAGGCGTACGGCAAGGACTTCCCTGTTCCCTCCTCCGTTCCGCCGAACGCGAACCGAAACGATCCCGACAGCCCGAGTCATTGGGATTACTGGTGTCCTCGCGGCACGATGAAAACCATCATCACCGGTTCGTTCGTCACCCGGTATCCGTTCCAGAACTTCCTGCCGGTCATGCCGCCGGCCAACTTCGAGACGAATTACCCCATGACCGGCGTGCAAGCCGTGCGCGTGACCAACCCCGGCTCCGGCTACCGTGCCATCGACAATTCGGGACTCAGCGCCACGATCCACACGGCACCCAACATCCCCGGTTCCGGCGCCACCTTCAAAGTGCTGCTCGAACCCTTCACCGGACGCGTCATGCAGGTGAACGTGGTCAACGGCGGCTCGGGCTATCCCAACGGCAATCCCCCGAACACCAACGACGTCTGGATCACCATCGATCCGCCCCAAACGCCGCCCGCCAACGGCGGCGTCCAGGCCACCGCCCGACTCCAGGTAAGCGGCGGAGCCGTGGTCGCGGTCTTCATGAACAACAAGGGAGCCGGCTACGACTCCACCATCGCCATTCAACAAGACGGCGTCGCGTATGACGCACCCATCGTTCAACCGCCCTTCGACGCCGCCGGAAACCTGACCACCGGACTGGCCACCATCCGCTCCAGCGGCGCCGGTTTCGATTTCAGCAGCGCGACGCCGCCCAAGGTCGAAGTCCTCGGAACCGGAACCGGTGCCGTGGCGGAAATCATTCCCGGAGGCGGCATCGTCGGCATCGAATCGACCGGCATCGGCGGGTTCGCCAGTGATGGACTCTATCCATCGAGCGGCGATGACGCCGCAGACATGGCGCGGGTTCAGGTGCACATCGCGTCTCCCGCTCCCAACGTCTCGCCGCAACCGATCGCCGTGACCGGCATCAATCGCGTTCCCGGCATTCACTCGGCGATCGCTGATAAGGGCAAATACGCCTCGGCGCCGACGGCGAGCATTCTGGACGAATCGGGAAATCCATTTGCCCTGACGGTGATCTTCGACGCCGCCAACGGGCTGGTGAACGACGTTGTGCTGCCCGGTGGTGTCAATCCGCCACTCCTGGTTGCCCCCAAGGAGGTCACCTTCACCGGCGGCAACCCCACGCGCCCAGCCAAAGCCAAGATCTACGGAAGCTTCGCCGTGAAGTCGGTGGGAACGGTCGGCACGCTGGTCCCAGGCTACGGCGACAACACCGATATCACCTTTAGCGGCGGCGAGATTCCTTATGACGGCGTGACCATGCCGACCATCAAGTTCGGCTTCAAAGCCGACGGCACGCTCGATCCTGCCAGTCTGCAACTCGTCAGCCCGGGGACGGGATGGTTCATCGACGGCTATTTCACCATCGCCGGGGGACGCGGGCACGAAGCCGCCATTGCCCCAGTCGTTGTGAATGGGCAAGTGGCCAGCGTCCGGGTGTTGCGCGGCGGCAGTCATTATCCGACCAACCTCTTCATCGCCGCCCATCCCCAACCCTCGGTTCCCGCTCAATTCAACATCCGCGTCGTAGGCGGCGTCATCCAAGGGGTCGACGTGCTCTCGCCGGGCTCCGGTTACTCGCCCAACACCATCATGGCGTTCACATCCGTTCCTGGCAGCGACGAGAATGCCGATCCGGCGAAGGGCCGACTGGCGGAGATTCACTTCGGACTCGACGGCAATGGCGGACTCAATCCGGGACTCATCGCCGGACCGCTGGGATCCGGCTACATCCAGGGGACTGAGTCCGGACCGACCGCGGATTCGCCTGCCGCTTTCCTGCAAAGCATGGGGACCAGTCCGATCGCCAAAGTCCCCGGCCAGGCAGCCGGCTACGTGGCGCGGGTCGTGCCCAAGGATCTCTCGGTCAAACAAGTGATGTTCGACAACCTGATCCAGGAATACGCCATCCTGGCCGGAAACGATTTGAAACCCTTCGGCGCTGGCATCGGGGGCGCCGGTCCGGATGGCTACGGCCTGGGCGGCACGCTGTCCGCCGCCGCCAAAGTCGTCGGGCTTCTCTACAACTTCCAACAGTACTACGCCGATCGCGGACTGGATCAGGCGGACGTTCTGCCGAGTTCATTCGCCGCCAATGCCGTGAACAAGGAAGCGTCCTCCTTTGAATTCCCCATCTATCAATCCCACCAGCCTGCGTACACCCTGAGCGGCGCACTCAAGGCCTCCGTGCAGGCCCTCCAACGCACCTTGTCCCTGTTCCACCAGAATCCGCCCTACACCAACTCGCCCGCTCCTGACGATTGGCATCTCCAATACTTCGCCCAGTACGACCCCGGCGTCGGCCGGGTGCTCATCAACCCCAGCGGTTCGCTACCCACCTTCGGTGCCGTCAGTTCGGTGGCCAACCCCCCCGACCTCCCCGCTGAGGAGAATTCAGCCGATCCCACCAAGAGCTGGGAACGCGGCAAACTGTTCACCGGCTTCTTCGTGTCGGACCAATGGAACGACCAGCATTACTTCAATGGCTACTACCTGAGCACCGCCGGTCTCGCCGCCATTCTCGATCGCGCCTGGGAACCCACCCTGGCCGGACGCCCGCCCGTCCTCTGGTCCGATCCCTCGCAAATGGGCACCGCCATCGATCAATGGGTCATGACCCTGGCCTACGATCCCGACAACGTGGACCTCAACGCCGCGCTGAATTTCCAGACCGGGTTCAGTTACCAGAAATTCGCCTTCTTCGACCAATGGAACGGCCACGGCTGGGCCAGCGGCTTGTCTCCCGGCCATGCCGGCGACGTCGAGGACGGTAAGTTCGGCGCCTTTGTACCCATGTCCGTCTGGCGCTCCTACGGGACCATGGACGCCGGTTATGACGACGAAAACGAGAATTCGGTCTGGGAAGGCAACCAGGCCTGGTCCGCCATCGTGCTCTGGGGCGCCGGCACGGATCGAAAACCGGTCGTCGACCTCGGCATGTACCTGCTCGCCACCGGCAACGCCGTGGGTGACGTCTATTTCCACGACAAGAATTACAACCTGCCCCGCTCGCCAGCGAATCAGTACTCCTGGGTGCCTGTGACGACCATCGATTCGTCGGCGGTCGGCCAGAACGGCGGCAATATGAAGACGCCGGCAAACACCGGTTTCGTCGAGACCGCACCCGAGGCGTTCTACACAGCCCCGGTGGCCTTTGGGGGTGCCGCCAGCGCCGGCACCTCAATTCTGCACAAGGGCAGCCCGTCGCTGAACAACTTCTTCTACGCGTTCCCGACCGGTTCCAAATTCATCCAATCCTTCCCGCTCACTTCCTGGACCCTGGGCATGACGCGCAATTCCGATTACATGCGCCGTTGGGCGGGATCCATGATGCGCCAGGAATGGACGGACGCGCGCGAGTCGTCGCTGTTCCAGCCGGCTGACTGGCTGGGCATGGCGCTCGCCTGCGCCGCGTCCGGTGTCCCCTACAACCCGGGTGACCAGCCGTACACCCTCACCGACACCACCCCGCGCACCAATGCCCCGATGCCTTACGTGAAACGGCTCTGGTCGGATTGGGTGACGCTCAACGATCCCGCCGGTGCTCAGGGCTCTTTCCCACCGATGTACCGTCCCTTGGACGTCCTGAACACCCTGCACACATTTGACGAATACGGTTCCCCGGATTGGACCTACCTCGCCAAAGCGACCACCACCTCCGGTGACGCGGACCAAACCTCCATTGTCTTCACCGCCGCCTTCTCGAAGGTCATCGACAGCACCACGGTTCGCACCTCGTTCGTGGTGTTCAATCCGGGCTGGGTCACGCGCAGCGCGAATTTCTTCCGCCTCAACCCCGACGGATCCATGGGCACCACGCCGGTGCTGCCCGACATGCCCATCAGCGTTCCGCCGAAGCGCACCCGGATCGTCACTCACGACTTCCAGATCCAGTAGCCCTTGCCCTCAGCGCACCGGAGCCGGTTTTCTCCACCGATCACCGAGTCCTTCTCCCTCTGACGGGCCGGCCGGAGCAGCCCCGGCCCGCCGTTGACGACTGCCAGGCATTCTCCGTAAATCGCGAGCGTGCGCTGCCAATGGTGCCTCGTGGGTTGGTTCTGCATGGCTTGGGTCTCCGTTGCCGCACCCGGTCTCGCGGCGGATCGGTTCACGCTCGCCCCTGCCGAGCTCTCCCACCTCCAAGGGTTTCCCCTCTTGCTCCAATTCCTGAATCAGGAATCCCCATGGACCCTGCACCCGGCTACGTTGGCTTCGACCTTGGTCCCGTCGGGCGTCCGATTGGCTCAAGGCTCCACTGACCGTCCCTTGCTCCAGGTCGCTCGACGCACCCGTGACTGGCCCGGAGTGCCAGTCTGGAATCAGGTCGCTTACGAGACGGAGTTTTACTCGTTCGATCCGGACCGTCCCGTCATTCGAATCCATGTAGGGCGCCCGATGGATTCCGGGATGCACTACGTCGATTACTCGCAATCCGAGGAGAATCGGGCGCTGTTTCCGGCCATATCCGCCACGGCCACGCGAGAACTCGCCGAGCACTTCGCCGAAGTCATCCGGATTCTGAAACCCTATGGAGCGGAGACATTGCCCGCCCAGCATCCCTTGATTCGCAATTACCGATTGCCGGGCGGAACTCTTCTGTCACTCAGTGACTTCTCGGGAACCGGCCGGGGCACACCCTATGTGCAAATCCAACTCACGCCGCCGCCACCCAGCCCGGGCGCGCGACTTTCCCGAATCCCCGCTTTTCCCGGCGCCAAAGGTTACGGCGCCCTGACTCCAGGCGGTCGCGGCGGCAGAGTCTATGTCGTCACCACGCTGGAGGATTATCTCTCGGAACGCCGCGACGGTCGCAAAGCCGGAACCCAGGGCGAAGAGAAACGAGACGGTACCGTTCCCATGCTTCCCGCAATCCCCGATCTTCCCGCGGAACCCATCATTCCCGGCAGCCTGAGGGAAGCCGTCGAGGCGCGTGGTCCGAGAATCATTGTTTTCGCCGTCTCCGGGACGATCGAACTGAAATCCCAACTCAAGATCCGACATCCTTACCTCACCCTCGCGGCCAACACCGCTCCCGGTGAAGGGGTACAGATCCGCAACTGGGGCCTCGAGATCCAAACCCACGACGTGATCCTAAGATTTTTGCGCTGGCGAGTCGGTGACATCAAGGGACCAGGCCCCGAGCCGCGCGTCCTGGGCGAACAAACCCACGCCCTCGACATCAGCGGACTCAACATCGTGGTCGACCATTGCGAATTCGCCTACGCCAACGATCAACTGGTCAACATCTACGCGCAGCGCGGACCCGAAAGCCGGGCCGGCGTCTCCTTCCAATGGAACTATGTCTACGCGGGCTTAACCAATTCCGTGCACGAAGGTGGCAACCATTCCCATGCCTTCGCCTTGGGTGGCTGGGGATTCGCGTCCTTTCACCACAACCTCACGGCCTTCGCGCTGGGTCGAAACCCCCGGGTCTCAGGACTCCAATTGGACTACCGGAATAATGTCCTCCACCGGTTCTGGGACTCCGGATATGGCGATAGCACCGACGATTTTCTCAAACTGAATTACGTCGGCTGCGTCCTTCAACATGGCCTTCGCCGGCAGGCCTTCTTCGACTCCCGACATCGGAGCGGACAGTTCTACGCCGCCGATAATCTGCTGAGAGATCTCCGCCCCAAGGGCCCTGCTCGAGTCCTGGATGTGCCAGCCGAGTGCCTCATGCAGGTTCCGTTCGAGGCGCCGACCGTTGACACCCAACCCGCGCAAGAAGCCTACCACGAAATCCTGCGTTCGGGCGGCGCCCACCTTCCAACCCGTGATCTCATCACACGTTACGTGGCCGAATGCGCTCGTGAGAACGGCGGACGAGTTGCCGGTCGGACCGACGATTGGCCGTCCGGTGGTTATCCCGTTTACCGCGCAGCAACGCCAGCGGCGGACCAGGATCAAGACGGTCTGCCTGACGAATGGGAGCGTCGTCACGGCTTCGACGAGCGATCCGCCGCGAATACGACCGCCGATGACGACGGCGACGGCTATTCAACGATCGAGGAATATCTCAACGGCACCGATCCCACACGGTACTTGGACTACCGAGATCCGGCGAATAACGTGGATCAAAGGAGTCTCAAGCCATAAGAGCCAGCTGCCCCTGCCGGAGTCATCGCCAATGAGCTCCGCACCGTCGAACCTGCCTGACTAGCGGACCGACGATCACCGGACGATCGACCTGTCGCAGCTCCCAGGTGTCATTCTTCCCCGTTGTCGCCACGGCGGAAACCCGTGATACCCCTGTCGCAGCGCGACAGGATCTACTTCGATTTGTCCATGGACCACGCGCGATTCTCCTTGGCCTCATACCTGCTTCAAAATCAGGAGCGAACCGATGGCGATCACCGTGGCAATAGTCGAGCGCGCCGTTCCGGGCCATCAAAGCGCATGAATTCAACGCCCAAGACCCGAATCTCCGAAGGGGCCCTTCCTTCAATTGGGACACCCTCATCCCGCTTGCGGGATGGATCGCCCCTACTGCGGGAGAACGCGTCGGCGTCAACGATGCGGGCGCCCATTCGACCGATTCCCGGCAGGTAAATGCCACGCTGAGGAAGCCATCCCCATTTCCATTCCCGACCCCCTCATCCAGAGAACTGCCCCATGATTGAACTGCGATTAGCCTTTCGGCGCCTGCTCCGCACCCCAGGCTTCACCACGGTGGCGGTGGCGTCGCTCGCGCTGGGCATCGGCGCCTGCACCGCGGTTTTCTCCGTGGTTGACGCGATCCTCCTTCGTGCGTTGCCAGTGCCGGATCCCCAGCAACTGCGAGTGCTGCAGTGGACCGGATGGGAGGCGCGACCCCGCTCCATCACGGGTCGATTCGAAACCAGCGGCGGCCGCTCGATTGCCGAAAGCGTGTCGCCGGCGCTCTTTCAGGAGATGCGCGAACAAGCTGCGCAACTCGCCGACCTCTTCGCCTTCGCTCCGCTGGAGGATGTGATCGCGCGCGCCAAGAGCGAAGCGGTGGGCGCCAACGGGATGATTGTCTCGGATAATTTCTTCTCGGCGCTCCGCGTCCAGCCGGCCCTCGGGCGCCTCTTCTCCCCCGGATCCTCCGCCCCCGACGCCGCCCATCAGGTGGTCATCTCTTCGGAATGGTGGGAGCGACATCACGGTGCCGATCCAGCTGTCGTCGGCCAGTCGCTTAGCCTCAATGGTGCCCAATACACGGTCATCGGGGTTCTACCTCGCGGCTTTCCCGGTGTGCGCCCGCGAGACCCGCGCGCATTCTACGTCCTGCTCACGCCGCAGTCGCAGTTCCTGGAGCGCGCGGTCAGCGTGACGGACCATTGGTGGGTGCGCCTGATGGCGCGAATCCGGCCGGAGGTGAGCGACGTTCGCCTCGAAGCCATGTTGACGACGGTCTTCGCCCGTGCGGCCCGCGAGCAGATGCAGCGACCTGCCGTGCTCGTGCAGCCAGGGCGCGGTGGACTCGCCTACGATCGCGACGCCTACCGTCGACCGCTCATGGCCATGCTGGGAGCCGTGACACTCGTGATGCTCGTGGCGTGCGCCAATCTCGCGGGCTTGTCCCTGGCCAGGGGGGCCGCCCGACGCCACGAACTGTCCGTCAGCGCGGCATTGGGCGCCGGACGCTGGAGGCTCATCCGGCAGTCGTTCACCGAAAACCTCTTGCTAGTGGCCTTTGGCACCGCCCTTGGCGTCGTGTTGGCCCATTGGGGACATCAGGGGATTCTGCGCCTCCTGGCAAACACGGCGCAGGAAATGCCAATGGAATCCCCGCTCGACCTCCGCGTTCTGACGTTCACCGTTCTGACCGCTCTCTTTACCGGACTGCTTTCGGGTTTGCTGCCGGCCCTGCGGGCGGGATCGGTGGATCCACTGGGCGGCCTCAAGGCCCGTGGTACCGTCGGCGGACCCAGCCTCCGCACGGGACGCATCCTGGTCGTGATCCAGGTTGGATTGTCGCTCCTGCTCCTCGCGGGCGCCGGGCTCTTTCTCCGTTCCCTCGCTAGCCTCCAAAACACCCGGGCCGGGTTCGATACCCGCCGATTACTGACGTTTCAGGTAAATCCAGCGCCCGCCGGCTACAAGGATGCCCAACTCGCCGATTTCTATGAAAGAGTCCAAAGATCGGTCGCGTCGCTTCCCGGAGTTCAGGGCGCCTGCGTGATGGTTTTTCCGCTGCTGGACAACAAGGGATCTTCGGGTGGTTTCTCCATCCAAGGTCGGTCCGACCAGTCGGATGCCCAGCAAACCCATCGTCTGGTGGTGGGCGAGTCCTTCTTGGAAACCCTGGGGGTCCCTCTCCTGGCGGGCCGAAACCTGAACGCCGGCGATGGCGAAAACTCCGCCAAGGTCATCGTCGCCAATGAAGCCTTCGTGAAGCGGTATTTCCCCAATGAAAACCCCATCGGTCGCACGATCGGCACCTGGCGATCGGAATGGAGAATCGTCGGCGTGTGCGGCGACATCCGATATCAGAACATCAAGGATCCGGTCGCACCAACGATCTACATTCCTTTCCGGCAATTCCCCCTGCGAAGCGGCGCCTATTTTGCCGTGCGCACCGGACTGCCGCCAATGGAACACCTCGGCGCCGTACGAAAGGCGGTGGCGGAAATCGACCCCGCCGTTCCAGTCCTGCGCGTTGCCACCCAGGAACAGATCGTCGATGGGACCATCCGCCAGGAGCGCTTGTCGGCGGCGATGAGCGCCGCCCTGGGCGGTTTTGCGCTGCTGCTCTCATGCATCGGTCTGTACGGCTTGATGGCCTACAACGTCACCCGTCGATCCAGTGAATTCGCCCTCCGAATGGCTCTCGGCGCACCCACGGGCGAAGTCACCCGCTCGATTCTCAGGGAATCTGTGCTCCTCACCTCCAGCGGCATCCTCCTCGGACTGCCCGCTGTCCTGGCGATGACTCGTCTCATCAGGAATCAGCTGCACGGCATCGAGCCCCATGACCCCATGACACTCGCGTTCGTCGCCATCATCCTTCTTGGGGTTGCCGTCGCGTCGGCGTGGTTGCCCGCCCGACGCGCGGCACGCATCAACCCCTTGGTCGCCCTTCGAGGTGACTGATGCGGCAACGACACGAGACGCTGATGATACCCGACAACATTTTGAGGGCGCTTGGTTGACGCCCTTGGGTGAAACGTCAAAACTGCGATCGTCGAAGGATCGCTTTGGATGATTCGCGGTGCCGGAGCGAGGGGGAGAATACACCATCGGAAAGCGTGCGCGCTGGACTGCCATGGCTTGGCGAGACGCGGTGTGCCCGCACTGAAGCAGCCAGGAAGATTGCCTTGTGGAGCGAGACCCTAACTCGGGCGCAACGGCAGCACACTGGGGCGGCTCCCCGCCGCCTCAGGCGAGCCTGCCCAAGGGTGGCGGCGCCATCCGCGGCATCGGAGAGAAGTTCGCCGCTCATCCCGCCACCGGCGGTGGTTCCGTAAACCTCCCCATCGCAGCCAGCCCCGGCCGCGCCGGGTTCGGGCCCTCGCTGGCACTTGGTTACGATTCGGGATCCGGCAACGGACCCTTCGGATTCGGTTGGACCTTGGCGCTGCCCGCAATCACCCGCAAAACCGACAAAGGCATTCCGCGCTACGCGGACGCCGAGGACGAAGACACATTCCTCCTCTCGGCGGCCGAAGACCTGGTGCCGGAACTGGTCGAAGACAATGGCGAACTGCGCCGTCACCTCGAAGTGCGACAGGCGTTTGGCGCTCTCTATGAGATTCGTCGTTATCGGCCTCGCATCGAGGGACTCTTTGCCCGGATCGAACGCTGGGTGAATGCGGCGGATCGCGCCGACAGCTTTTGGAGGTCCCTGTCGCGAGACAATGTGACGACGTGGTACGGGCGGACGGCGGAAAGCCGGATCAGCGACCCATCGGACCCGCGACGCATCTTCAGCTGGCTGGTGTGTGAGACTCATGACGACAAAGGCCAGGTCTCGAGCTACGGCTACAAGTCCGAGAACTCGCAGGAGGTGGCCCTCACGCCATTGCACGAGCGCCATCGAACGGAAATGTCCCGTGCCGCCAACCGGTATCTCAAACGCATCCGCTACGGCAACCGAACCCCTTACTTTCCCGACCTGGAAACCTCCCCGCGCCCTCCTCTTCCGCAGGATTGGTGCTTCGAACTGGTGTTCGACTACGGCGAGCATGACGCCGAGGATCCGAGTCCCCAACTCGAGACGCGCGCGTGGCCGGTGCGCCTCGATCCGTTCTCCAGTTATCGCGCGGGATTCGAGGTCCGGACGTATCGCCTATGTCGCCGCGTCCTGATGTTTCACCATTTTCCCGACGACCCCGCGGTGGGTAACGACTGCCTGGTTCGATCGACGGACTTCTCCTTCTCCACGGTCCTCAATTCGGTTTCGCCTCAAACACCGGTCTACACGTTTCTGCTCGCCGCCACCCACGCGGGCTACCGACGCCGGGACACTGGCGGCTACCTGCGCCGCGCCATGCCGTGGATCGAGTTCACCTACAGCCAGGCGACCCTCGACGACACCATCCGGGACTTCGATGCCGATTCCCTGCGCCATCTACCCCATGGCGTTGACGACTGGCACTACCGATGGGTCGACCTGGATGGAGAAGGAATGCCGGGTATCCTGACGGACCAGGCTGAACATTGGTATTACCGACGCAACGAGAGTCCTGCGGCCGCCCACGCGAGCGGGGCGCCGCCCACCGCGCGTTTCGGCCCATTGCAGGCGCTGGCAGCCAAACCCCAACCCGGTTCGCTGCTGGACGGCCAGCGGCTGCTCGACCTGGCAGGCGACGGGCAACTTGACCTGGTGAATCTGGAGAGCCCGATTCCGGGATTCCACGAACGCACCGAACCGGGAGGTTGGAGCGTCAAGAAGCCGTTCCGGTCGTTGCCTGTTGTGGACTGGCGCAACCCGAATTTGCGATTCATCGATCTGACGGGCGATGGGCACGCCGACCTGCTCATCACTGAGGACGACGCCCTTTGCTGGCACGCCTCCCTCGCGGAGGACGGTTTTGGTCCGGCGCAACGCGCCGCCACCTCCCTCGACGAGCAAACAGGTCCCCGCGTCGTCTTCGCCGATGTCAGCCAAACGCTCTTTCTCGCGGATCTCAACGGCGACGGCCTCACGGATATCGTGCGCGTTCGCAATGGAGAGGTCTGTTACTGGCCAAACCTCGGCCACGGCCGGTTCGGCGCCAAGGTGAGCATGGATGGGGCGCCCTGGTTCGAGGCGCCCGATCTGTTCGACCCGCGTCGCCTTCGGTTAGCCGACATCGACGGGTCCGGCGCCGCCGACCTCGTCTATCTAGGCAGTGACGGCGTTCGGATCTTCTTCAACCAATCCGGCAACCGCTGGTCGCCAGCCCGGCACCTCAGGCAGTTTCCCAACGTCCACAGCCTGTCCTCGGTCACCATGGCCGATGTACTCGGCAACGGCACCGCCTGCCTGGTCTTCTCGACTCCCATCAGCCCCGATGCCCGACGGTCGCTTCGCTACATCGACCTGATGGGCGGTCAGAAGCCGCATCTGCTGATCTCGATGCGCAACAACCTGGGAGCCGAAACCCACATCCACTACTCCCCCTCGACCCGCTTTTACGCGCAGGACCGCGCCGCCGGAACTCCCTGGATCACACGGCTCCCGTTTCCAGTCCACGTGGTCGACCGTGTCGAGACGGTGGACCGTATCAGCCGCAATCGCTTCGTCACGCGCTACGCGTATCACCACGGGTACTTTGACGGCGTTGAACGGGAATTTCGCGGATTCGGCCGCGTCGACCAATGGGACACCCAGGAGATCGGCACACTGCCGGGTACCGGCGTTCAGCCCGCCAACGAGGACTCCGCCTCCTACGTGCCGCCGGCGCTGACACGCACTTGGTTCCACACCGGCGCCTATCTCGACGGACTGGCCATGAGTCGTCAGTTCGAATCGGAGTATTATCGCCCACCAGGGCTGGAAGACGACCCGGCGGAGCTGGGTTTTCTGCCCGACACCCTTCTGCCCGAAGGCCTCAGCTTACCGGATGCGCGCGAGGCGTGCCGGGCCTTGAAGGGTTCGATGTTGCGGCAGGAAATCTACGCTGAGGATGGCACGTCGCGGTCGGCACACCCGTACACAGTGACCGAACAGAGTTTCACCCTACGAGTCGTGCAAGCCCGCGCCCGCAATCGCCACGCCGTCTTCCTCGTACATCCACGAGAATCGATTGCTTTCCACTATGAGCGCGATCCGACCGATCCGCGGGTGACGCATCGCTGGACGCTCGCCGTCGACGCGTTCGGAAACGTCCTTCGATCGGCCACGGTCGCCTACGGCAGGCGTTCGGAGGACCCGGCACTGCTGGCATCCGATCGCCAGCGGCAGTCTCGATTGCTCGCCACGCTTGCCGAAAACGATTTCACCAACGCCGTGGACACGCCTCACGCCTATCGCACCCCCATGCCCAGCGAGACGCGCACGTTCGAACTCACGGGGATCGCGCTTCCTGGCGCCGCGCGGCGGTTGTCGATGGAACAAATCGAGGCCGTGTCGACTTCGGCCCAGCCCATTGCCTACGAAACCGTGCCCGATGGCTCGTTGCAGCGTCGACTGATCGCGCAGGCGCGCCAGTTCTATCGGCCGGACGACCTGGGAACCGCCGCCGGCGATGCGCGGGCACTCCTGCCACTCGGCACCGTGGAAGCCATGGGATTGCCAGGCGAGAAGCGCACGCTCGCCTTCACGCCTGGTCTGCTGACAGAGGTCTTCGGCGATCGTGTGGATCCCACCTTGTTGCTCGAAGGGGGATACCTGCAGGACGCCGTGGAGGCGGGTTGGTGGATACCGACAGGCCGCGCGTTCTATTCGGCACCTCTCGACGATTCACCCGCACAGGAACTGGCCGTCGCTCGCCAACAATTCTTCGTGCCGCAACGATTCACTGATCCTTTCGGAAATTCGTCCCGAATCGTCCTGGACGACCACGCGCTGCTGCCGATCACAACCGAGGACGCCCTGGGGAACATCGTCGAGATCACCAATGACTACCGCGTCCTGCAGCCCAGGAGGGTGATCGATCCCAACGGCAACCGTTCGGAAGTGGCGTTGGATGCCCTCGGCCAGGTGGTCGGCACCGCGGTCATGGGCAAAGCAACCGAGAGCCTGGGCGACTCCCTCGCGGACTTTGTCGCCGACCTCGATGCGGATGTTGTCGCTGCTCAACTGGCCGATCCTCTGGCTGATCCGCAGGCCTTGCTGCAGGGCGCGACCACCCGCCTGGTGTACGACCTGTTCGCCTTTCACCGCACCCAACACAACGCGTCGCCCGAGGCCCCCGTCGTTGGCGCCCTGTTGCGCCACACCCACAGGTCGGACCTGGCAGCGGGCCAGACGACGTCCATCCAGTTCAGTTATTCTTACTCCGACGGGTTCGGCCGCGAAATCCAGCGCAAGTTCCAGGCGGAGGCGGGGCCCGTACCCCAGCGCAATGAGAACGGGGAAATCCTCGTGGGACCCGATGGACATCCCCTCATGACCGAGGAGAATTCCCACCCTCGCTGGGTCGCCACGGGCTGGACGGTTTTCAACAACAAGGGCGGAGTCGTTCGCCAATACGAACCCTTCTTCAGCGACACCCATCGGTTTGAGTTCGATCGCCGCATCGGCGTCAGTCCGGTCGTCTTTCACGATCCGCTGGGCCGCGCGATCGCCACACTTCATCCGAACCACACCTGGGAGAAAATCGCCTTCAACCCGTGGCGCCAGACCCGTTGGGACCTGAATGACACCGTGCTCGTGGACGATCCGTCCACGGACCCTGACGTCGGCGGATACTTCCGGCGCCTCGATACCGCCGAATACCTGCCTTCCTGGCGCTCCCAGCGATCCACCGGCGCGCTGGGCCCACATGAGCAGGCAGCCGCTGAGAAGACCACCCTTCATGCCGGCACGCCCGCCGTCATTCACTTCGACGCTCAAGCGCGACCTTTTCTCACTGTGGTCCACAACCGCTTTCTCCGCGACGGCGCCACCCTCGAGGAGTTCCATGCGACCCGAGTGGAAGTGGACATTCTGGGACGCCAACGCTCAGCGAGAGACGCGATCATCCAGGCCGACGACCCTCGGGGCCGCGTGGTGATGCGGTACGACTACGATCTGCCTGGCAACGTGATCCACAGTTCCAACCTGGACGCAGGCGAACGTTGGGTGCTCAACGATGTCGCCGGAAAACCCATACGAACCTGGGACAGCCGAGGGCATGTTCTGCGCACCGAGTACGACGCGTTGCGACGGCCTCGGCGCCAACACGTCCGCGGCCACGATCCATTGAATCCGTCGGCCGAATTGACCTGCGGCCGCGTCGATTACGGCGAAAACGAACCGGACGCCAGGGCGCGCAACGTGCGCACCCGGCCGGCACGCGTCTTCGATGGCGCCGGCGTCGTCACGAACGTGGCGTTCGACTTCAAGGGCAACCTGCTGCAGCAGACACGACAACTGACATCGGAGTACCGCTCCTATCCTGACTGGTCCGCCGCCCCCGCGCTGGCGCCGGACACCTTTGAGACCCGGACCACCTACGACGCCCTCAACCGTCCAATCACGATCGTCACCCCCGACGGCAGTGTGACACGGCATGAATACAACGAAGCCGGCCTGCTGGAGCGGCTCTCGGTTCAAGTGCGAGGTGCGGCCCCATCCACCGGGTTCGTCACCAATATCGACCGTGACGCCAAGGGAAGGCGCACCCGGGTCGACTATGGCAACGGCGTCCGCACGACCTATCGTTACGATCCCTTGACCTCGCGACTCACCGCATTGACCACCCGCCGGGGTGCGGAGGTGCTTCAGGACCTCGGCTATACTTATGATCCGGCGGGGAACATCACCGACCTCCTGGACAGTGCGCAACAAACGGTCCACTTCGACGGCGCGGTCGTCGAACCCCACGCCGACTACACCTACGACGCCCTTTACCGGCTCATCGAGGCGAGCGGCCGCGAGCACATCGGCCAGTTGGCACAACCCTCATCGAGCTGGAACGACGACGGCCGCGCAGGGCACCTCCATCCTCACGATGGACAAGCCCTGCGCCGCTATACCGAGCGCTACCAATACGACAGCGCCGGCAACTTCCTGCAGCTCGAGCACCGGGCGGCCAACGGCAATTGGAGCAGGAGCTTCTTTTACGACGAAACGAGCGCGATCGAGCCAGGGAAGCACAGCAATCGCTTGAGCCGCGCGCGCACCGGACAGGTCGACGAACTCTTCGCCCACGACCCGCACGGAAACATGACGGCCATGGCCCACCTGGCCAGTGTGCAATGGACCTTCACCGATCAATTGCGTTCGAGCTCCCGTCAGGTCGTCAACGACGGCGCGCCGGAGACCACCTACTACCATTACGACGCGGCGGGCCGGCGGGTCCGAAAAATCACCGTGCGCGACACTGGAACGAGCGAAACCTCCCCGCGGCTGCGCGAGCGGATCTACCTCGGAGGGGTCGAAGTCTACCGTGAATACGGGCCCGCCGGCGACGGGATCGCCCTGGAGCGCGAGACCTTGCATGTCATGGACGACCAACAGCGCGTGGCCCTGGTGGAAACCCGAACGCGCGGGGAGGAGAATCCCGGCCCTCCGCTCCAGCGTTACCAGTTTGGCAACCACCTCAGCTCCTCCCTGCTGGAACTGGACGCCGACGGCGCCGTGATCAGCTATGAGGAATACCATCCCTACGGCAGCACCGCGTTTCAGGCTGGACGGACGCAGGCACAGGTGAGCCTGAAACGCTACCGCTTCAGCGCCAAGGAACGCGATGAGGAAACCGGCCTGAACTTCCACGGAGCCAGATACTATGCGCCCTGGCTGGGACGATGGACGGCTCCCGATCCGGTCGCCCCTGAACATCCCGAGCATTCCTCCTACCTGTTCGTCGCCGCCAACCCGGTCAAGTTCGTGGATCCCGACGGTCTCCGTTACCAACTCCGGGTCGACCATCAGGCACGGACAGTGACGTTTGAGGCGAAGGTGTACACCGTCGATGCCCAAAGCTTCGCCGAAGCCTCGGAAACGGCCGCCACCCTGAACCAGTTCTCCAAGACCTTTGACCAGGATGGGGTCGAGTATCGTGTCCAGTTCGCCATCGCCGTCTATGCCCCGCCCGAGGCGGACATCCTCGAAGCCAAACAAGGTACGCGCCTGCATTGGAGAACGGGACGACAGGGAGTGCGGCGCGAGAAGTATCGGAACGCCGCCCAACGCTGGTGGATCTCGTTCCTGCATCGTGAAGCGTCCTCCAACATCTACCTGGGCGAGAATTCACCGTCCGCGGAATTGAAGAAGACGGTCCTGAAGCGCGGCCAGTCCATCGGACTCAGCAAGCAGGATCTGCAAGCGGTTCGTGATCGTCTGAACGGCATCTCCAAACAGCATGCGACCTCGATTCTCGAGACCGAGATGTCCGCGCCGGCAAACCAAAAGGTGAGTCGCGGAACGACTTACCTGGACTTGGTGGTTCAGATGCGGCCCATGAAGAGCGGCACCTCCGAAGCCACCAGGCACAACATCCGCCTCCACGAATACCTGCACCTGCTCGGCCTGCCCGACGTCGAAACGGGAGAGAGCCTCATGAACTACGATTTCGTCGACCGCGAGGACAAGCGCGGAAGCCGTGCCAGGAGATTGGGACCACAGAATCTGGACATCGAGGGCCTGATCAACCAGGCCATCCAGCGAGCCAACCCCGACACTGATAAGGGGATGCCCATCACCGTCATCGAACCGTCCAACATCGAGGACTGGCAGAAGTCATTCCAACGATTCCGCGACTGGATCTGGGTTCAGATCCAATAGCGGCGTCCCGCGCCGACCGCCATGAAACTCCAAGGCCGAAATCTCGAACTCCACCTCCGCGGCGATGACGTCGCGCTCCTCCAGTCGGAATTCCGCCAACTCGGCATCCCCATCGCCGATCCTCCGGGAATGTTCGGCTCGACGACGTTGCTCGCCGTCCAGCGTTTCCAAACCGAACACCGGATTCCGATCACCGGGATCGTCGATGCGCGCACCGCCCGACTCATCAATCAGGCTATCGCGGCCCTGGGACGTGAACGATGGCAGGTCGCCGGTCGCCTCCTGCGACCTGACGGAAGTCCGGTGGCCGGGGCGCGCGTTCGAGCCCTGGAAAAACACCTGCGCCGCGAGGACCGACTCGGTGACGCCACCACCGAGAGAAACGGCCATTACCAGGTCATTTATACCGCGCCGGCCAGCGGCGATCTCAGCCTGATCGTGCGCGCGCTCCAGCCGGATGGCACCGAAATCGCCGCCTCAACCGTCATCTGCCACGCCCGGCCAATGGAGACGGTGGACCTCGTCGCCGGCAATCAACCGCTCCGTGGCGCGCCCCTGTTTGCACGACTCCAAACGGCCCTTCGCCCACGGCTGACCGAGGAGCGAGTGTCTGCCGCCGATCTCTCCGCTGCCGATGTCGATTGGCTCGCCTGCCGACTGGAACTCGATGCCGAAGCGCTGACCCGGTTTGCCGACGCCGCGCGCCTGGCACGGGACGCGCCATTGCCCCGGGAACACGAAGCGCTCTTCGGCCTCGTCATGCAGACCATGCCGATAGTGTTGGAGGGACTCATCGCCCAATCGCCGGCCACCCTCCGTCTCGCCCTCGAGCGGGCCATTGCGGACAACATCATCGACGCGGCGCTGGCGGCACGGGTGCCCCAGATCATCGCGGCCCTGCAGGCCGTCATTGTTCGCCTCGCCTTGCGTGAACCCACCTCCGATCAGGCGACGTTCCGTCAACTCTTCGAATTGGCTGGCACTCGGCGGGAACACCACGAGCCCCTGTTGACCGACTACGTTCAACACCAGGGAACCATGGCCGAGTTTTGGGAGGTCCAACGCGGGCGCCTCGGCCGCGAAGCGGTCGATGAGTTGCAGCAGGTGGTCCGACTGGCGGCCCTCACGCTCCATCATGAACCGCTGCTGCGCGAATTGCTGCGGCGAAGGGATCGCGGTGACCTGGGGCCGCGCCTGGAAGGATTGGCGCGGCTGAATCGCGAGGACTGGCATCGGCTGCTCGAGGAAATGATCGATGGACGTCGCATTGGCGCACCGGCGTTCTTTGGCAACGACGACGATCAACGCCTCTCCGTGTATGCGTCGTTCCTCGCCCGTTACATCGAAGCCGGATCGCCGACCCGCGTTCTGGTCGAACGACTAGCCGCCGACCCTCCACCGGCAGCCGCGCCCGCGCTTCAATTCCTCCGTCGGAATCCCGATTTCGAGTTTCGATCGCAACGCGTGGCGGCTTTCCTTCGCACCCAGCCGGCAGCCTTGGAGGGCGATCCCGATCCCGCCGCCACCCGGGCATCATTGGAAACGCTACAGCGCCTGTGGGACATCGCGCCCCCGTTTGACAAGCACCGCACCGTGCGTCTGGTGGCGCAGGGCATTCAATCGGCCACGCAAATCCGCCGGATCGGAGAGTCGGCCTTCATCGAGCAGGCCACCGCGACCCTGGGCTCGGAGGACGACGCCCGCGCCGTCTACGCCCGCGCCGCGCACAAGGCCGACCTGTCGTTGATGCTGCTGAGCCAGACAGCGTTCCTGAATCCGACTCTGGTGAACGTGGTGCCGCCGCAACTGTTGGGTCCTGGTGTGGCCGATCTCGAAGACCTGTTCGGCTCTCTCGACAGCTGCCAATGCCAGCATTGCGCCTCGGTCTACAGCCCCGCCGCCTACCTGGTGGACCTCCTGCATTTCCTGCTCAACCGACGCTCCGAGCAACCCGGTCGCAGCGCCCTCGACGTTCTGCTCCAACGCCGGCCGGACATCGGCGAAGTGGATCTCAACTGCAACAACACGGATACGACGCTGCCGTATGTCGATCTGGTCGTCGAAATCCTCGAAAATGCCGCGGCGCCGGGTGGCGATTTTCCCTTTCAGACCGAGGGCGATCCCGCCGACCTGCTGGCCAGCCCGCAACATCTTCACGTGCCGGCCTACGACCCTGATCACCTGGCCGGCGCGGTGTACCCGTGGAACCTGCCCTTCGACTTGTGGACCGAAATGGCCCGCACCTACTTGCAGCACCTGGGCGTGCCGCGCCACGAGTTGATGCAAAGGTTTCGGGCCGCGAACGACCCCGACCGGTCTATCGACATCGCGGCCGAGTTGCTGACGTTGTCGCCCGTCGATCGCCAGGCGCTGGTCGACGCCACCTCCGCCTCCAGGCGGCGACTCTGGGGTTTCGACAGTGCCGCCGAGCTCAATCAGATGCTCAGTGAACGCAACGCGAGCGTCATCCTCGAACGCTCCCGCATGACCTATGACGAACTCGTCGCGACGCTCGAAACGACCTTCGTCAATCCCGCGGGGGACCTTCGCATCGTATTCGCAGGCGCCGACTGCGATCTCGAAGCCGCCACCATCGCCGGCTTCGACGCCGCGGCGGCGGATCGATTGCAGCGTTTCGCCCGGCTCCACCATAGACTCAAGTGGAGCATCGAAGAACTCGGCGCACTCCTGACCGGGCTGCAAATCTCGTCCACCGTAAACGACGAGGGGTTGCTTCGGCTGGCGGATGTCCAGCGTCTCTCCGATTCCTTGCACGTACCGCTGTCCGTCCTTCTCGGATGGTGGGCGCCGCGAATGGATACGGACGGCATCGGCCACGAAGCCTCGCTTTACGACCGCGTCTTTCTCGACCCCAGCGCCTCTCAGCCCGTCATCGAGGTGTTCCGCCTGAATGCCGCACGGACCGAACTGGCACAGGCGGGGGAAGCCCTGGTTTCCGCGCACCTGCCACAAGTCCATGCCGCCTTGGGTATCCGCTCGACCGATCTGCAACTGCTGCTTTCCGACCTTCCCGATGATCGCCTCAATCTGCGGAACCTGACCCGGTTGCATGCCCCGGTGTCCTTGGCCAAGGCGCTCGGACTGAATGTCACCGAGCTCCTCATCCTGCGCGCACTGTCGGGCATCGATCCCGTGGGACCCGCGGCAGCGACTTCGGCGACCTCGCGTTTCGTCGAGCTAACCCGTCAGGTGCGCGATGGGGGCGTTTCGCTGGCGCTGCTGGATTACCTGCTGCGCCAGCGATTCGTCGCCAATGCGCCTTTCGCCCTGACCGACCAGGAGATTGCCGACCGGCTCCGCGCACTGCGCACTGCACTGCGCGCCGCCGATACCGAACTCGCTCTGGCACCTGCCGGCGTCGATACCACCGCTCCTGGTTTCGAGGCGGACCCGGACGGCACCCGCACCACGATTCTCCTCGCCCAGGTTCTGCCACCCGACACCGTCAACCGCGCGCTCGCCTTGATCCGCCGGGATCCGACGCATTCCCCCGCGGACCCGGAAGACTTCGTGCTCCAGGAGTTCGCCCGGTTCACGGACGCCGATGAAGCCGTCGAACGACTGGTTGGACCGGAGGCGCTCACCGAGACGCCGGACCGTTTCAACTACGTGCTGACCCAACTGCTGTCTCACCTGCGGCTGAGGGCTAGGGAGCGATTGGCCATCGCATCCGTGGCCGAAGCCAATGGCATCGAAGACGTCCTGGCCGAGGCGCTCCTGAGAAATCTCGTTCGCTCTCCGGCCGACGATCAACGCCCCGTTCTGGCGGATTTCCTCGAGGACGACTTCGTCGGCTCGCCCCACGTTCCCCTCGACACTTTGCCTCCCCTCGATCGGGCCACGTTCCCGACGCTATTCGACGGACACCTGCGAATCCACAAGCTGGTCCAGGCCATCATCCTGTTCGATCTCGCACCCACTCAAATTCGATTCGTCGTCGAGCAAGGTCCGGACCGTGGTTGGCCGATGATTGCGTCCCTGCCGCTCACTCCCGTGGATGGCGCACCGTCCGCCTTCGAATCGTGGCTCGCCCTGTCCCGGGCGCTGCGCGCCGGCAGGTCGTTGCCCGGGGGATTGGCCGATTTCTTTGAATTGCTCACGCGACAGAATGCGCCGGGCATCGATCGAGCGCGGTACCTGGACGAGGTGGCCCTGCGGACAGGCTGGAACCGGGAGTCGATCGGTTTCATCACCGGCGCCTCAGCGCTGGACCTGAATTGGCCGGAAGACTTCCGCAGCGGCGTTTTCCTTAGCGACCTGCAGCTCTCCGTCGCCCAGTTGCACCGCCTCGGGGTCACCGCGGAAACCGCGCAGTCCTGGTCGGGATCAACCGTCGATCCCGTGGCGGCGCGCACCATTGTCCAGGCGGCGCGATCCAGATATCCCGACAAGGAGGCTTGGCTCGGCGTCGCCCGGCCGTTGCGCGACCCGCTGCGTGAGCGCCAGCGGGCCGCCCTGGTGGATTACCTGGTCCACGAACACGGGGCCCGATCGGCGAACGACCTGTACGGACGCTACCTGGTCGACGTGGAGATGTCGCCGTGCATGCGGACCTCGCGGCTGGTTCTCGCGATTTCGTCCGTTCAACTCTTTGTCCAGCGATGCCTGCTCAATCTTGAAGCCGACGTCAGGCCCTCCGCGATCGACCTCCAACAGTGGAACTGGATGAAGAACTACCGGGTGTGGGAAGCCAATCGGAAGGTCTTTCTCTACCCTGAGAATTGGATCGAACCGGAACTGCGCGACGACAAGAGCCCGTTCTTTCTGGCGCTTGAGCAGGGCCTGCTGCAGGACGAGATCAGCGCCTCCAGCGTGGAACGGGAGTACCTCCGTTATCTAGAGGCGCTGGACCAGGTCGCGAACCTCGAAATCTCCGCACTCCACGTCGGCAAATGGGGCCTGGAATCCAATGTCGCGCACGTCTTCGCACGCACGCGGAACACGCCGCGTCAGTACTTCTACCGGCGCTGGGACGGAAGCGCCTGGACGGCGTGGGAACCGCTGGAGGTTGGCATCGAAGGCGATCACCTGGTTCCCGTCCTGTGGAATGGCCGGCTCAACCTCTTCTGGCCCACCTTCCTGGAAAAGGCGGGAGAACCGGCCTCACTCGATCCCGACACCCCATCCCACCCACAGAAATATTACGAAGTGAAACTCGCCTGGAGCGAATACCGGGAGGGCAGCTGGTCGCCGAAGCGTGTGACCGAGGAATCGATAGAGACGTCGGTGATGTTCGCCCTATTCGGTCCACCGCAGGTGGTCCGGTTCCACGAACCGATCGGCAACCACTCGTTCGTGTCATCCACGGCCTCCGACGGTTCGATTGAGATCGGAGCCTTGATCCGCCTGGCCGGCAACGATCCTCAAGCCAATCCCAACGAACTGACGCTCGCCCAGGCCTTTCGACTCACACCCATCGGCGATATCGAGACCGTCGACTCCCTCGAAACCCAGTCCCGACAGTGGGCGACGAGTCGCAGATTTCCGGCGACCCGACTGTTCCGCAACAAGGTCCGCGAAGTCGGCGGGCACGCGGGATTCCTGGCGCACACGACGTCGTCATCGATCTATGGCGCCGAGGCAGCACTGGTTCTTGAAAACTCACCGGGCCGTTTCTCCGTCGTGTATCCCCAGGCGGAACGCCCCTTCTTCTGCCGTCTTCCCTTCTTCTACCAGGATCCGTCCCGGAGCTTCTTCGTGGTCCCGGACGGCCGCTACCTCGTCCACGGAGGCAACGGCGTTTCGCTGGGGAGCGATTTCGCCATCTCCCCGCCCACGACTCATTCGACGTCCGCGCCGGATGTGTCCCTGGACCTGCCGGCCAAGGTCGTGGCGTTCCATGCCAGCGCCGCCACGGCGATTCTTGCCTCGGGCTCGACACCAGCATCCTCGCCCGCCAGCAGTCCCGCGCTGCCCGGACATTGGGAGACGACCCGCTTCCTCTTCGCCGGACATCATCATCCCTTCGTGCGCCTGCTCATCGAGCAACTGAATCGATTCGGCCTCCATGGGATCCTCAAGCCGGACGCGCGCATGGAACCGTCCATCGGGGGCACGTTCCAGACGCTTCGCCGGCAGGCGCTGTTTCGTCCCTATTTCTGGGCGGATTACTCCCCCAATCGGGACGTGGTCGAAAACGTTCGCGACGTGGGAGAAGGCATCGGCGGTCTCGCCCAGATCGCGGCTCTGCAGCCGCGCGACGACTTCGATTTCTCCTTCGGCGGCGCCTACTCGATCTACAACTGGGAACTGTTCTTCCACGCACCTTTCCTGATCGCCAAGCGCCTCAGCGCCAATCGCCGTTTCGAGGAGGCACATCGCTGGTTCAATTTCATCTTCGACCCGACCGATGCGCCATCGGACCCGGAGGCGGAATCGACCGAGGTCTCGGATTGGGCCTGGAACGTCAAACCCTTCGTCGAACACGGCCGCGGTCAGACCATCGAACGATGGATGCTGCTACTCAGCGCCACCGGCCTCTCCGCCGCGGATCAACAGCGCCGCCGCGAACTGAACGACGAGGTGAAAGCCTGGCGCAAGAATCCGTTCCAGCCCCACCTGATCGCGCGACTCCGCATCCAGCCCTACATGATGGCTGCGGTCATGGCCTATCTCGATAACCTGATTGCCTGGGCCGACGACTTGTTCCGCCGTGACACCATGGAGTCGATCAACCAGGCGAGCCAACTCTACATCCTCGCCGCAGAGGTTCTAGGTGAGCGCCCTCGGGACATCGCCGCGCACGAGGGAACCCGGCGAGTCATCGACGGACAGGTGGTCACCAACTTCAATGACCTGCGACCGCACCTGGATGCATTCTCCAATGCACTGGTGACCCTGGAAGGCATCCTTTATCCGGGCGAAGCGGATCAAGGCCTGTCCAACTCCGGCGGACTGGTTCAGGCCACGGATTTCGCCGCACCATCGACCGCAGGCAACGGGCTCGCGCTGGATCTCGATTTCGCCGCCCCCGTGCCCGCGGTGGTGGGGCCCACGCTCTTCTTCTGCATTCCGCGAAACGAGAAGCTGGTGGGCTACTGGGACACGGTTGCCGATCGATTGTTCAAGATCCGGCACTGCATGAACATCGAGGGCGTGGTGCGCCAATTGCCGCTGTTCGAGCCGCCGATCGACCCGGCGCTGCTCGTCAAGGCGGCGGCCTCCGGTGTCGACCTCGGGAGCGTTCTCGCCGATCTCGGCGCTCCGTTGCCGATCTATCGCTTTTCGACGCTCCTGCAAAAGGCGCGCGACCTGGCCTCGAGTGTCAAGGCGCTCGGCGGGGCGCTGCTGACCACTCTGGAGAAAAAGGATGCCGAGGAACTCGCCCTGCTGCGCGCCCGGCATGAGTCGGAGTTGCTCTCGGTGGCGCGGTTGGTGAGGGACAAGGCCATCGAAGAGGCGCGGGCAAACCTGGATGCGCTGCTCGAATCGAAGGCAACGGTCGAGTTCCGACGCGCCTTCTTTGCGAGCCGGGAACACACCAACGCGCGGGAACAGCTCCAGCAAAAGAAGCTCGAGAATGCCTTTGCGCTCCAAACCACCAGTCAGGCGCTCGAATTGCTGATGGGGGCGCTGGCACTCATCCCCCAATTCGATGTCGGGGTCTCGGGCGCGTTCGGCACGCCGGTGGTGAAGGTGGAGGTGGGCGGTGTCCAATTGAGCACCGCGGTCCAAGTGGTGAGCCGCGCGCTCCAGCTTGCCGCCTCGGTCGAGTCGTATCGCGCCAACAAGGCGGCGATCGAAGGTGGCTACGATCGCCGACAGGAGGAATGGGATTTCCAAGCCGATACGGCAGAACGAGAGAAAACCCAAATCGACAAGCAGATCGACGCCGCGCGGATTCGGCTCGCCATGGCCGAGCAGGAGTTGAAGAACCATGACCTGCAGGTTCAAAACAGCCAGAGCGTCGAGGCCTACTTGCGCGACAAGTACACCCATCAGGAGCTGTACGGCTGGATGATCGCACAGCTTTCGTCGGTACATTTTCAAGCCCACCAACTGGCGCTCGACCTCGCCCGACGCGCCGAGCGCTGCTATCGCCGGGAACTGGGTTTGCAGGAATCGGCCTTCATCGGCTCGGGCCACTGGGACAGCCTGCGCAAGGGCCTGCTCGCGGGTGAGAAGCTGGAATTGGATCTGCAACGCCTGGAGGCCGAGTACCTGCATCGGAACTCGCGAGAGTATGAGCTGACCAAACACGTCTCCCTGCGCCAACTCGATCCTCTGGCCCTGCTGGCCTTGAAGGCGACCGGACGCTGCGAGTTCAACCTGCCGGAGTGGTTGTTCGACCTCGACGGCCCGGGCCACTACTTTCGCCGCCTCAAAACCCTCAGCCTGTCGCTGCCCTGCGTGGTCGGCCCCTACGCGAGTGTCAACTGCACGGCCTCGCTGCTGAGCAGCAGTGTGCGGATCGCGCCGCTGGTGACGGGCGGTTATGCGCGCAACGGGGAAGACTCCACGCGCTTCCTGGATTCCTTCGGCACCATTCATTCCGTCGTCACCAGCGGTGCAAACAACGACAGCGGATTGTTCGAAACCAATCTTCGCGACGAACGATATCTGCCGTTCGAAGGCAGCGGGGCCGTTTCGCGCTGGCGGCTCGAATTGCCGGGTGAGTTTCGCCAGTTCGACTACGGGACCATTGCCGATGTCGTCCTGCACGTGCGATATACCGCCCGCGAAGGCGGCGCACAGCTGCGCGAGGCGGCGATCCAGCACCTTGCCGCCGCACTCGCCGCGGCCAACGACGCAGCACCGGTGGTCCTGCTCGGCTTGCGCCAGGATTACCCCGGGGAGTGGCAACGTTTCCTGGGCGGCGATCCACTGACGATAGGGATCGGGCGCCATCGCTTCTCCTACATCGCTCAGGGCCGATCAATCGCCGTTCAGAGTCTCGCGCTGGTCACCCTGACGGACGCCCCGCCCGTTCCGGTGGCCGTGTCACCGCAGGAATTGGGTTTGGAGGCGTTCCCGACCTTCGAACCGTCCGCACAAGACGAAGTGACGATGGAGCTGGCGGCGGATTCCACGTTGATTCCGCGAGACGCGTCCGTCGATCCGTTCCTGCTCCTGCGCTACGCCATTCTGTAAGCCGAACGCAACCTCGCCACTCCCGGCATCGTCTGCCAACGTCTCGCCATGGCCCAATGGTGGATGGCACGAGCGCGAGTCGCGTTGGCGGCGTTCTCAGTGCTCCTGGCAATCGACAGTCTCGGCGCGGCGGAACCCACGCCCTCGCGTCGCACCGAGTACGAGATCCTGAAGGCGTTTCCGGATGGCCGACTAGCCGCGCTTCACGCCGGTGACTGGCCCAACGCCGAGGGTCTGACGGGCGGCAATCGCACCCTGGGAAAATGGCTCGAGGCCGGTCCGCAACGCGGCAGTTGCCGCGCCGTGATCGCCGCTGTCGTGGCGGGAAACCTCGCCGGAGCCGACGACGCGTGGCGCGGTATCGACGTGGCCTTTGCGCACCAGCGTGAGGACGGCGGTTTCGAGGCGGAGACCCGTCCCAATGGCCAAAGCGCCCGACCCTTCCCTGCCGCGGTCGAAACGGCCTTCTTTTTCCTCCAGGAATTGGGGCGCGCCATTCTCGTGATCCGCGAGTCCCCGCATGAGGCGCATTTCCGATCCCGAGTGGACGCTTTGGAACCTAAGCTGCGCAAGGCGTGCGCCTTCATCGACTCCGGCTACGACACCATCCTGCCGCACCACGGTCACGCGGTGAACCGCGTCATCATCGCCGCCAAGGCCTTCGGCACCTGCGGACTCGTCCTGCGCGACGACCATCTCGTCGACCGCGCACGCTCGCTGATGAAGTACGCGCTTACTCGACGCGATGAGGCCGGCGTCTTCCTCGAAAAGGGCGGTCAGGATTCGAGCTACAACGCCGTCTCCATTCTGTTTGGCGAAGTGTTGGCGCTCCACCTGCCCTTGCCCGAGTTCGAAGCGGCGCTGCCCGCGGCCGTGGCATGGCAGGTCTCCAAAGTCGCGGATTCAGGGGAGATCAAAGTGACGGGCAATACCCGCACCGGGGTTGGCAAAGAGCCCGGGTACGACGGCAAACCGAAGAACGTGAATTACAACGAGGTCATTCTCGCACTCACGATTTACGGCATCGCCCACGGGGATTCCGCCGCTCTCGCCGCCGCCGAACGGGCGTTTCATTGGTCACGTCGCGGATCCAAGGCGCCGTGATGGCCCACGGAGTAGGTCTTGGCAGATCGCTGCCCTGCCTGCCTTGAACCGATGCTACCCCCAATGGCCGAACGTCCGCCTGCCCGAATGACGACACGTGCATGAACTTGAAACAATTCTTTAGAATACCGCCCGAGGCGTTCGTGAAGTCTACGCCGAGATCAGGAGAGAGAACCGAATGGTTGGAGTTCTGCTCGCTGAAACTCAAAGGCCCGCAGGTGCTCATCATCGACGCTCAGTTCGCGCAGTCCTCCAAGGAGGGTTTCCTGGTCGACCTGAAGCCAGGCGTCTACCAAGTCCAGGTTGAAGTCGCCAATTTCGGCGGTGACCGACGCATCTCGCGCATGCGTCTTCTTTTCAAAGCCGCCAGACCGACTCGCGGCAAGAAGATCGGCAAAACCTGGACGGATACTGGCACCACCGGCGTCTGCGATCTCGAGACGTTCTCCCAGGCGTGGAATCAGGACCCAAGAAAGTCGTCCCGAATCCTCGCATCCGCCCTTGAATCCGAGGCTGACTTTGGCATCGCGGCCCTCACTGCACGAAAAGCTGCCATTCTGCCGTTCGTCCAATCCGGATTTGGCGACGGTCAGTTTCCGGTCTTCGAACTGATGCAACGCGGACAACGCGTCGGATGCGAAATCGAGTTCATCGCTACCAACAAGAAGTACCCCTTCGGCAAGACACCCTTCGAACAGCAAACTCAGGCGCTGAAGCTTGAAGCCCGCGCCGAAAAGGGGGGCGCCGAAGACCTTTGGTTGATCGGCAAGAGTTATCTCGAAGGCGATGGTGTCGATCGAAACGTCCCCAAGGCGATGCAGTGGCTGACCCAGGCTGCCAACCACGGGCACACCGAGGCCGCCGTCACCATCGCCCAGCTTTGCCTCGAGGGTACCGAAGTCACCAAGGACCCTAGACGGGCGAAGGCTCTTCTCGAGTCGGCGGCGAAAGGAGGGTCCGCACGCGCCAGCTATCTTCTGGGTCAGCTCCTTTGGGAAGGGATGGGCATCCCCGCCGACAGGAAGCAGGCCTGCACCTGTTACCTCGAGGCGGCAAATCGAGGCCTGCCCGACGCCCAAGTTCGAATTGCCCAGGAATTTGAAAGCGGCGAGGTCCTTCCCCCAAACCGCGCCGAATCTGCCCGATGGTTTCGCGCAGCCGCGGATCAAGGAAATCGGGACGGCACCTTCCACCTCGCCCGTTGTTTGTTGTCCGGCAGCGGAGGGGCCAAAGACGAATCAGAAGCCGTGAAGCTGTTACTCAACGGCTACCAATATGGCCACGCACCCAGCACGTTCCTGCTCGCGCAGTGCTTCGAATCAGGACGCGGCGTGGAAACCAACTTCGCCAAGGCCGCCGCCTGTTATCAATCGGCCGCCCTTGGCGAACATCCCCAGGCCATGCGCATCCTTGGGCAACTGTTTAAGGAGGGGAGAGCCCCCATGAAACAGAATCTCGCCTTCGCGTTGAAGTGGTTCCAAAGGGCCAGCGAAGCCGGCGACGCCCAAGCATTCTACGAACTCGGTCTGATGCACGAAGACGGACTGGGAGTACCCGCCGACAAGGTGGAAGCCCAACGAATGTACCGACGCGCCATCAAGGCGGGCTTCCGCTGAAAAGCGGGAGAGGGCTCCCGCACTCCACGACGGCGAGCGTTCTCCTGGATCCAGGTGCAAACTGGCGCGAAGCGTCGTGGAGTGCGGTAGACCTCTACCGCTTTCCCTGCACCGCGATTCCAGACCGGAAAGGCGGCGCCGCCCACGCAGACCAGTCAGGCCTTTACCGGTTGATGCTCCCGGACAAAGTCGGGATCAAGATCGATCCCGGATCCCGGCCCCGTGGGCACTTTCAACTTCCCGTTCACCACTTTGAGCGGCGACGTCCGGCATTCGA